>NZ_JAANMZ010000033.1 GCF_011250555.1 Bacillus sp. MM2020_4
GGATTAATGATATTAATGATATTAATTATATTATTTCCTGAACCAATGTCAAGGAATTTTCAGAAATCTTTACTCATACATACAAAAAAGGGTTAAATAAAAATTGGTTTGGTATAATCATACTAACTTACATTAGAAACAAAGGATGGGGAACATGAATAAAAGAGAAATTGAATATAAAATCCGCGAATTAAAATTTGAATATGTCAGACTGCAGAATGACTTAGAAAAGTTGGAAAACGTCAAAGGGATTCTTTCTCCTTTAGAAAAACAATTAGCTGACATCGAGGCTGAACTCCATTCACTTAACGAAGCATTGCGAAGAGGAGATTTTTAGACCAGATCATTATCGTATCGGGGATCATTGGACTACGGAAAGAAAAGGAAAGGAGACCTATTAAAATGGCATCATCCGAAAGAACTTTAAGGACTTGCAACAAAGGACACAACTATTATAAAGGCAGTGATTGCCCAACTTGTCCAACGTGTGAGCAGGAACGGAAACCTGCTGATGGTTTTCTTTCAATACTCTCGGCCCCCGCAAGACGAGCATTAGAAAACAATGGGATTACTTCTTTACAGGTACTATCTACATATAGCGAAAAAGAGATTTTGCACTTTCATGGTATGGGGCGTGCTTCTTTACCTAAACTTAGGGATGCTTTGAAGGAAAATGGATTATCATTTAAAAACTAAAAGATAACAAATACCACCAGTGGTCCGTTTATCAGGTGATGCCATGACAGTGGTCGTATGTACGGACAATGAAAAAATGGATGAGGATATCAAATTATTCTGCAAAAATTTTAAAAGACATAGGGTATTAAATATCCTTTATGAACTCGAGGGGAGAGGTATCATGGATAAGAACAGGCGTAAGGAACTAAAAGAGGAATACAAACAGGTGAAAACCTACATGGGAGTGTACCAAATCACCAACAAAACCAACGGGAAAATTTATATTGATAGCTGCCCTAACTTAAAAAATAAGTGGCTTACTCTACAGGCACAGCTCGAAATGGGTATGTTCGCCAATTTTCAAGTTCAAAAGGATTGGAAGGAACTTGGGAAAGATGCATTTGATTTTGAGGTGCTAGAAAAGAAAGATGCAAGCGATGTTAACGATCCACGCTGGGAAGTTAAGCAACTTAAAAAGCCGTGGCTGGAGAAATTACAGCCATTTGGGGATCGAGGATATAACAAGCCAGCAAGGGATTAAAATACCGTAATTTCATGGCGAACAGTGCTAGTCACTATTCGCCATTTCCAAACTAACTTATACTATTGAATTGTTCTTCAAAATACTCCACACGATTCCGTCCCCGGGATTTAGATTTGTATAGGGCATGATCTGCGTTCTCAAGTAACTGTCCCACTTCTGCTTCATTGTGAACATACCCCGAAGCAATGCCGATACTGACGGAAATTTGGTTGGCAACCGGAGAATATTCGTGAGGAACCTGCCTTTTCCAAACAGCCTCCCTGATTGCTTCTGCCACCTGATACATTTCTGGAAATTCAAGATCAAATGCAGCAATCACAAATTCCTCCCCGCCAAAACGAGCAGTAAAACTAGTAGTAGCGTCGATACAGGTTTGGATTGTTTGAGCAACGATTGTGATTACTTTATCACCTTCAAGATGTCCATAATTATCATTGAATAATTTAAAGGCATCAATATCCAGCATCATCAAGGATAGATTTTGCTTTGTATTGGAGTGGCCCAGCCTTTCACGAATAAATTGCTGAAACCCTCTCCGATTTGGAATTTTCGTTAATTCATCAATGATTGTCAATTGCCTAAGTTGGTGATTAACTTTTGCCAATTCCTTATTCATTTTTTCATTTTCTGCTATTTTAGCCGCAAGATTATTATTCGTCTCTGTTAATAGCAATTTATGATAAAAAGTGGTTGAAACACTGATATATAACATTCTTGAAGCCAACCAACAAAAAAATAAAAAGACAGTGAGATTAATATAATGCCCCATGACAATCACATTTGAAGGTTGAAAAATAGGTAAACCGATAAATATCACAGCGATTGGTAATATATACAAAAACAAAATGGTTCGATTGGAAGCGTGAAATAGAATCGATACACACATAAAGTTAACCGCAAAAGCCATCACATGCCCATAATCTTTTTGGTCAACAAGTGTGACAACCGCTCCCCAAACCAAAAAGAAATTCACAAATCCTAATAGTCCGAAACGAAATCTTTCATATTGTCTCTTTGTACACTCTGGCCTTTTTTCAAACCAACGCATATAGAGAAGCATTGTTATACTCATAATGAGCAAAATGAAATATAACACTAAATAGGTATTGATCTCAAAGTGACCGTTATCCACTACCGATGAAGATACATTCATCATAATCAAAATAACTTCAAATAGAATAACAATTTTCGCAAAAAGCTTACAGCGTTGAAGATTTTCTTTAAATAAATGCTTTTCCAGTAATTTTTTTTTTTCAAGAGAAACTGGGGGGATACTAAAGGGAAAATTCATTCTCATTCTCATCATAATCCTCATGTTTATATGTTTATTTTTCATTATACAAGATGAAATGCAAGGGGAACCAGTTTTTCGATTTGTTTCGTTCCTCGCGTTTTTTTCTTTATTTATTTGTTCACACTTTACCGTCAAAATACTATTGATGTTCATCTGAAAATTAATTAAAATTATTTATTGTGCATATAAAGTTTTTTTATGAGGAGTTGAGAATTTCGTTGAATTTATATCGGAAAATCTTTAAAGAATATTGGAATCCCTACATAGCCGTTAGTATTGCCGGTTTGGTTAGTGCTTTGTATTTCGGGATTACCGGGACTGTCTGGGCCGTAACAGGGGAATTCACTAGATTAGGAGCCCATATTTTGGGCTGGTTTGGTATAAATGTATCAGATTGGGCTTATTTTCAATTAGTTGGCTTCCAAGGGACACCACTAAGCCGTACAGACGGATGGATTGTCATTGGAATGCTCATTGGTGCACTTATTACAATTTTACTCAGTAACAGCTTTAAAATCCGCGTTCCGAAGCAAAAGCGCCGCTTAGTTCAAGGGTTTATTGGCGGTATTATCGCAGGGTTTGGAGCACGCCTAGCACTTGGTTGTAACTTAGCCGCCTTTTTCACTGGTGTTCCCCAGTTTTCTTTCCATTCATGGATATTTATGCTCGCAACAGCAATCGGGACCTACTTTGGTGTGAAGGTAGTAAATACGAAATGGTGGCGCGGAAAGCCCAACATACAAATGGGTGCAATTAACCCCATTGCGGCAGCGAAAACTCAAAAGTCAAACATTCAACCGAAGTTAGGACTACTTCTATTTATTCTCTATTGCGGTGTGATCGTTTACTTTTTCGTTGTCGGTAAAAATCTATTAGCTGTCGCTTCGATTGCGGGTGCACTATTTGGCATTCTAATTGAGCGCGGACAGATTTGTTTCACCTCAGCCTTCCGCGATTTATGGATTAGCGGACGTGCGGTTATGTCGAAAGCAATCGCAGTTGGTATGATGATTAGTGTAGTCATTACCTTTTTCTATATTCAAAACGGTGCTGTTGCCCTTATTAAAGTGGCTGCCCCAAGCACTGTTATTGGCGGACTACTATTCGGCTTCGGCATTGTTCTCGCTGGCGGCTGTGAAACAGGTATGATGTACCGCGCGATGGAAGGTCAGTTGTTATTCTGGGTAGTAGGAGCAGGAAATATCATTGGTGCCACTATTTTAGCATACGGCTGGGACCACCTCGGAATTTATAATGCCCTTACGGCCAATTGGACTAAGGTAAATTTAATCGAATTATGGGGACCTGCCGGAGCCTTAATTGGTACACTTACGATGCTGGTTATCTGGTTTATCCTTTCAAACTGGTGGGAAAAACGATTCCGCTATGGAACTGGGATTAAGCAGCAAAAAGCAGCAAAGGTTACTCATCAAACAAAGGAGGCATAAAAATTGTCACAAGTAATGGACGTTAATTACACTTTAGATATTCGCGGTGAGCCATGACCATATCCTGTCATTTATGCGCTGGATGCGCTAAAAAATATGAAGGTTGGGGAAACTTTGCTAGTCATCGCCGATTGTCCACAATCATTTAGAAGTGTCCCAGAAGAAGTAGTCAAGCATGGTTACCAGCTTATCGCTGAACCGACAAAGGTCAACCAGGATATCTACTTCTATATTAAAGTAACAAAGTAATCAAAACTGTGCCTGCTTCCCATCAACGCCTACCACAAAGTGGGAGCAGGCATTAAAAAGCTTAGGAATCAAATCCTAAGCTCACTCAAAGCATTGTTTAATAATACTCTCGATTTGATCCGCTGTTATTCCATCGACTGCCTGGGCTTCCAATTGTTCAAACTTTTCAAGAGCTTCAGCAAGATGATCTCTTTCTTCTTCCTTCATATTATCGCCCATTTTAGATATTTTGTTATTTTGTGACAATCATACTCTTCCCTATCTTTCAACAAAATATTTAGTAAATGGTTCTTGCCTCCCCCTAAAATTTCAATTATTAATGGTTTATTCATAATTTGTTCATCTTTAGGGGTTAAGATAGATTCATGAAACGGACATGAACTTTTCATAGCCTTTCAACCCCCTTTTAATATATACTTTTTAATCCGGCATATGGCCGGATTTTTTTTTGCCCTCATACTCCACACAAAAGCCGAACAAAATATTAAATTTCATGCAATTACAAATAGTGACAAATTCCACACCAACCAATCTAGTAGTATAATAGTAATAACTTAAGAGTAAGGTAAATCAATCAAAAGTCATTGACGAAAATCCACCAGTTTAAAGTTGGAAAGATGGATAACTGAGTTACCAGGTAGCGGAGGGAATGTTTATGAGTACGGTAAACGAAACTGTTGTAGAAATGGATACTAGGCGGGCTAACCGATTTAAACGGCTTGGAAACCGTAATATGATTATCATTGGAAGTATCATTATTATTGCACTTATCTTTGCAGGTATTTCCTATTATCAGCTAACCCGTTTCAATTCGCAGATTACGATTAATGATACAAAAGTCGGCGGGCTAACGGCTGATCAAGTGATCCATAAATTAAAAACAGCAAAATTACAAAACAGAGTATATATTGGAAGTCAGCAAATTTTAGATGAAAAAGATACACAGATGCTTTTTACGGATCATGACTTGCCTGAAGTGAAAAAATTATTGAAAAGCCAGTGGACCCTTTTTCCTTCCTCAAAGGCAAAAGAGTATTCGTTGTTACCCAAAAATGCAGATCAGTTTCGAAGTGAAACGATGAAAAAGCAAGTAGAAGAAAAGCTGCTTACCATGAATCAAAGCTTAAAGGCCCCCGTAGATGCAGCGGCGAAATTGGAACAGGGTAAAATTGTCATCTCCGATGGTGTGAATGGTGAACAGTATGATATTGCTACTCTATTAAAGGAGTATACAAGACAGAAATACACGAGTGATATCCATTTAAAACCGGTATTCTTACAGCCCATTGCAGCGGACAGCCCGATTATCAAGGAAGAGGAGAAAATACTGCAGGACCTACTCGGCCGTAAAGTTGATTATAAGGTGCAAGACAAAGTGCATACGTTAAACGCCAGTGAATTAATTAAAAACGCCTCGGTGTCAAAAGATAAGCAGATTTCCATCACCCTAACTGACATTAAGAGCAAAATAGATGAAATTAATCGTTCTCAATCCACCTTAAATAAAGATTTCTCTTTTACCACCCATTCGGGTTCTGTCATTTCGGTAAAGGGGCAAGGCTATGGCTGGGCATTAGATAGTGAGAAAGAAACAGCACGGATTCAGGAAGCTTTTGAAAAAGGAGAGCATGCGCTTCCCGCTTCAAATATTTACGGTAAAGGCTGGAGTAATGAAGGAATCGGCTATGAAACAACTGCGAATAACGGCATAGGCGACACATATGCTGAAGTGTCGATTGCGGAACAGCGGATCTGGATTTATAAAAACGGGCAATTAGTCCTCACAACCAATGTGGTGACAGGGAAGCACAGCACCCGTGAAGATACTTCACCTGGCGTGTGGTATATCCTTTATAAACGACCACAGTATACACTTAGGGGAAGCGCAGTGGGGAAAGCCGATTATGCCGTTAAGGTTAATTATTGGGCTCCGTTCACAAACAGCGGTCAAGGGTTCCACGATGCCAGCTGGCGGTCAAACTGGGGAAGTAACGCCTATCTGACGGCGGGTTCAGGGGGCTGTGTCAACACGCCTCCAAGTGTGATGAAAGCCGTGTATGATAATCTCAGTACATACGAGCCGGTTGTCATTTATTAAGAAAGACGGGTCTTGTACTTCCTACTATGGGAAAGTGCATAAACCCGTCTCTTTTTATTCGCAAAAGACTTAACTACCTATACTAACGAGTTCTCTTTTGAAGTGGAAAATCAGGTTAAATAACTTACGAAATAGTATGGTAATTCGCAAAGTGATTCGTCAATAGATAGGTATGCGAATTCATTATCGGAGAATTTCTGTCTATTGTAAATTTTGAGGCATAATAAGCAGATATAAGCGGAGATATTCCGATTAACACTTGTTAATAAGGGAAAAACCAAGGATTTGGATAATATAAGCGGAAAAACTCCCCTTATTTCGAAGGAAATATATGTATTTCCCAAATCAAACGGAATTTTTCCGTTTATTTCAATCACAAGGGTATCAGGTGATCATTCACATCTATTTTAGCCAATCCATTATCAGATAGAGAATATCTATTCGCAAGTTGTTATTTACTATGCGATTTATCGTGCGGTTTTATATACTAATTTGCCCAAAACATTGATATAGCAATAAAAAACAGGATGCTAAATTCGTCGCGATTTAGCATCCTATTTGCGTTACGATTTGCGGTTTTTCACCCTAAAGGAGAACCAGTTACGCCCTACGATACCAGCTATCAATGGGTGGTAAAGCTTCAAAGGCAAAGGACTTCCTCCAGATAATGCAGATACAACAATGGCGATTATTTTTTGTAAAAATGTCTAAAAGCTTTTTCAAGATTTATATTCGCACGCTCCCACACCTTATCAGCAGACAAGATATCAGTTCCTTGAGCGCGAACCAAATCAAACTGGCTAAAACCCATGACATTAGTAAACATCTCTTTTAGATAATTTGGGGCAAAATCTAATGCAGTATAACGGTCGTTATTTGTATAGATACCACCTGAAGCTTGCAGTAGAAGCAATCGATAGTCATCAGTCATCAGTCCCACAGAGCCAGATTCTGTGTATTTAAACGTTTCACGAGCGATGAGGATGTTATCCATGTAGTCTTTTAGTCGAGATGTAATGTTAAAGTTATGCAGCGGCGTTGAAATGACGATACGATGATAGTCCTTGAATTGTGTCAATAATGCAGCAGATTGTTTGGCAATCACTGCTTCAGTTGGATTTAGTGCTATGTCAGACTGTTGTTTATTCCAAATAGCAAGTAATCCATCTGCTTCAATTCTTGGAATATCCAAATCATAAAGATTAATGATTGTCAGTACATTGTCTGGGAATTCATTCTTATACTTATCAATAAATTTATCTTGCAATTGAACAGAAAAGTGATTGTGGTTTGTAAAATCAGGATGGGCGTTAATAAGTAAAGTTTTCATATTAAATCTCCTTTGTTTTTGATAAACTAAGTATACTGTTAAAAGGTGACAATATAAGACACCATTAAACAAAGGCGGAGAAAAAATGAAAAAAGCGGAACGACTCAATCAAGAACTTATTTTTTTGAGCAATAAACACGAGTTTCAATTAAAAGACTTGATGAAAGAGTTTCATATTTCTAAAAGAACGGCACTAAGAGATATTGAAGAATTGGCTAGGATGGGGTTGCCTTATTATACAGAGAGCGGTAGATATGGAGGTTATAAATTAATTAACCAAACCTTGCTACCTCCAGTTTATTTCAACAATGATGAGATTCGAGCTATTTTTTTCGCATTGAATGCCTTAAACCTTCTCTCAAGCACACCGTTTGAAAAATCATATACACATATCCGACAGAAATTATTCGCTACTTTACCTAAGAGTCAGCAAGATTATCTTGAAAGGATGCTTGAGGTGGTTCGGTATTATGGTGTTGCTCCAATTAATCCGCCAGAATATCTTGCACTTATCTTAACTGCTATTATGCAAGAAAAAATTGTTCGAATGATATATTCTCAATATGAAACAATCAAAATTGATCTTCAGGTCTATGAATTGTTTTATCGCAATGGCATTTGGTTTTGTAGTGCTTATGAAGTAAAGCAAGGAATATGGGGAACATATCGCTGTGATTATATGTCTGAGTGCGAAATTCTTGAAGAAATGGAACATACCTACTCACATAAAGAACTGAAGAAATTTCAAGAGGATCACGAAAGGAATTACCATAACATCCCTTTTCGTGCTCGATTAACTTCGTTTGGAAAGGAGCTATTTTTAAAGCATCATTATCCAAATATGATGCTAGAAGAGAAAGAGGGTATCTCTTATCTGACTGGTGGCTATAATGAAACTGAACTCAATTATATGACGCATTATCTTTGTTCATATGGAAAACATGTAAAGATTGAATTTCCAGAACAGCTCAAGGAAAGTTATCTCCAACAACTTGAAGAAATAAAGTCACAATATCTGTAATCAGTTTCTATCAATGTGCAATGACGATAATGGTTTTTCTATAATTAAACACGGGGACGGATCTACTGTATCATAATAATGAAACAAGAGATCCGTCCCCGTGTTTTTTTAATGTATTGAGGAGGGCAAT
This sequence comes from Bacillus sp. MM2020_4, assembly GCF_011250555.1. Lineage (GTDB taxonomy): Bacteria > Bacillota > Bacilli > Bacillales > Cytobacillaceae > Neobacillus. The sequence continues at coordinate 8,793 of NZ_JAANMZ010000033.1, forward strand.
ACTAGTGAGCAGATATTTTATGCAAAAAAACCTCATTTACTTATGATATGGTTCACCGTCTCACAGCCCAATTCGCCGGTTTACAACTTCGCCCCTAAAAAAAATTTAAACCGGAATATTTAACTCCAGTTTCCCTTCATGGTTAGTCATTTCAACCACCTTATCTGAGAACAAATAAGGAGTATCGAAGCGATCCTGCTTTTTGATATCTATATAGTGGTTATTGGCAGTCAGGACTGGGAATACAGCGTTCGTTTTCTTAAAAAGATTTTGAGTAACCTCTATTTCGGCCATCAGGATCATCTGTTTACTAGAAATGGCAAAAAAGAGCTTTCCAATTTCCCTATCACCATCAATAATGGGGATCTGCTGGAGGATGGAAATAAGGCATGTGATAAGATCATTCATTTTTTCGTTTGTCAGACCGGTCAACTGCCAGTCCTCCAAAGCTTTGTTTATGCCGTTTTTCATTTCCTTAAATGAAAATACATCTTCAATCCGAAGGGCTGAGTTTGTCTTTCCGAGGTTTGAAAACTTTTTCCTCGTCTCAAAAAGATGGTCCTTGATATACCCTTGATACAGTTCCCGCTGCGCAACAAAATCAGCCAGCTCATTGATGCAGTGAATCTCTTTATTCCGATGACGGATTAATAGCAAAAAGGCATAGATATCCTTCTCATCAAACGTATTATTCATTAACTTATGATAGTAATAATTTAATAATGATTGCTCTTTTGTATCCATTTGTTTGCTCCTAGAAGTAATAGATTCCTATTGATCATTTTTCCCCTGCTGTGCCGATAATTCCTTTATCTTCACAATCCAATCCTTGAAACTTCCAAATTCACTTGAATCAAATCCAAAGAGTGATTTTATTTTTTGAACAGATTCGCTTTCTTGTTCAGCAAAAACCCCGTCCGAATAGATTAGTTGAAAGAGTTCAGCTAAGACAATATTTTTGGATCGTTCCGTTTTAAATATCTCAAGAATATCTTCCATGGCAAGATTCTTTATTTTATATTTTTCAAGGCCCATTTCCTTTTTATATTTGGTAAGGAAAGAATTTTCATATATCGACAAATTCCCATCAATGACGGCAATGAGTTGTGCCAGTTCAAGAAAGGCCTCCCTCTCCTCTTTGTGAAGTTCTGCTAAAAACATTACACACTCTCCTTTAAATCTTGGTCCTATTTATACGGATAAAGACAGAAATAGTTTCAATGCTAGTTGAGCGAGAGCTGTTTTTGAAAAGTGCTAAATAGTCCATTAGGAAAATTAAATTGGCTCTACATGTACATGAACATCGTAGACTCCATAATCTTTCATCATGACTTTTTCAACATGTGTAGCGATATCATGGGCAGCGCGAATATCTATGGTCGATTGAACGAGGATCACAACATCAATGACCTCATTACTACCATAGTTTCTTCCTTTAATATCTTTTATTCCTTTCACACCGTCTACTTTTGTAATGACTTCTTGATATAGATGAATTTTATCTTCATCGAATCCGTCTGAAAGATCATGAGACGTGTCTTTAAAGATATCCCAAGCTGTTTTACAAATTACTAATCCTACAAGCATAGCTGTAACAGTGTCCATCCAAGGCATATTTAATTGGGCACCAAATATACCAGCTGCCGTTCCTATACTGACCCACGCGTCAGAAATATTGTCTTTAGCGGCAGCCAGCACTGATTTACTCTTAATTTTAGCAGCTAGTTTTTTATTATAGCGATAAACAAAATACATGACGATGGCTGAAAAAAGCCCTGTATAGGCAGCCAGCATGTCCGGGGACTCTTTTCCGCCGTGGAATATAGAGGCAAATCCATCCTCAAATACCTGTATACCGACGGCCAACATAATAAAGGAGGCGACCATGGAGGCAATCGTTTCACTTTTCCAATGACCATATCCATGATCACCATCGGGGGGTCTTCGGGAAAGCTTGAGTCCAACAAATACCGCAAAAGAAGCAATGATGTCGGTGGTATTGTTTAATCCATCTGCTTTTAATGCAGCAGAATCACTTATATATCCAATTGCTAGTTTTATAATGGAAAGACATATGTAGGCAAGCATACTTATGATTGCTCCACGTTCACCAAGCTTAAGATTTTGATATTTTTCAGTATCCATCCTTCTTGCCTCCCACCACTCTACATCCCTATGATACCAACACAAATATAAGTGGGTCTAGCGCAACCTTATTGCATCGTTAAATAAAAGTAGACTAGCAATTATAATGTTTCATACGGGAAAGATTTCTTGTAATGGTGGAAATAGTAGAAATGGTGCCTGTCACCATTTACCCTATATTAACTTTGTATAGATATTTAAGAGCTGCTGTTGTTCTTCGACTGATAATTTTTCAAACAGTTGTTTTCGGAGCATTTTTCCTTCTTCTTGCGCTTTCGTTAAAATCTTAAGCCCTTTATCCCTGATTTCTAAGTAAAGAATCCGTTTATCTACTTCATCTGTCACGCGAACAGCAAGATCCTTTTGGATTAACTTTTCGCTTAAATGTGTAATCGAGGGCGGGGCTATACCTAAGGCTTTCGCAATATCTGATGGCCTGCTTTTTCCATAATTCTTCAAGTGACTTAAAACTAAGACATGCGAGATGCCAATATTTTCATTGAACATTTTATTCCATTCGATAATCAAGCGATTGTTCACCTTGTCCATCATATGGATGAGTTCAAAGATAGATGGATTTTCCACGATACCCCTGCTTTCAAAAAAGTTTACCCTTCTAACTATATAGGAAAGGTCCCTTTTTTGAAAAGGGACCTCTTTCTAAATTTCAATTATTGTGCGGAATAGCCGCCATCAATGACCAGTTCAGCTCCAGCGATATAGGCGGATTCATCACTTGCCAAGAAAAGTGCAGCATTCGCAACATCTTCCGGTTTTCCAAGTCGTTGCAATGGTGTCATGGCAACTAAGTGTTTCATGATTTCCTTCGATGATTCTAGGACTTTCGTCATCGGAGTCTCAATCGTTCCAGGGAAGAGGGTATTGACACGGATTCCGAAACGGCCATATTGGGTTGCTGCCGCCTTTGAAATCGCACGAACCGCGCCCTTTGACGCTGAATAATGATTAAAACCCATCCCGATTTGTGCGGTATAAGACGAGATGTTTACAATCGATCCCTTTTGTTGTTCCTTCATATATGGAACCACATGCTTCATACCAAGAAATGGCCCAAATCCATTGATCGTCAACATTTTCTGCCAATCATCAAGGCCGATTTCCTCCACTGGCTTTTCAGAGGAAATCCCGGCATTGTTAACGAGAATATCAATTCCTCCAAAACGTTCTTTGACTTCCTTTAACAGTTGCATCCAATCCTCTTCGGAGGCAACATTCAGTTTCATACCATACACATTTTCTTTCTGACTTGCTTTCTCTAGCGCGGCTTCATTAATATCAGCTGCAATAACAATTGCTCCCTCTTTACTAAACAGGTCTACCATGCTTTCTCCGATTCCAGATGCTCCGCCAGTAATAATCGCTACTTTATTTAATAATCGTTCCATATGGTTCCAGCTCCTTTATTTAACCTTCAAGTCTATTAATGAAGATTCCCTTAATTATTTCTATTTACACCATGCGAAAAGTATTTAGACATCTAAGTAAATGATAACCACTGACCCTAAGTATGTCAAGAAAAGCAACCTACTAATTTACCTCCCATTTCCACTACCTTAAAGGTAGTAATAGTGCCTGACACCATTACTACTGCCTTTGTGTTACTTTCTGGAAATGGAACTTGAAATTTTTTAATTGTGTGTATATTCTATTTAATAGCAAGGGGGAATGTACTGTGATTAGAAGGCTTACAAAGCAAGATCATGATCAGGTTCTCGCTTTTTTAAGTGAGGAGCCGTCTATTAATCTATTTATTATTGGGGATTTAGAAGTATTTGGGTACTCTTCGGAATTCCAGGAAATTTGGGCTGAGTTTGATGAACTGAACAACACAATTAAGGCCGTTCTTCTAAGATTTCATCAATCCTTTATTCCATATGGTAAAGGAGAATTTGATTTGGAGGGCTTTGTTTCAATTATGAAACAGTACAAAAAGCCGGTTTTATTATCGGGAAAGTCTGATATAGTGGAGAAATTCGAGGCCTTCGATGACCTACAGCTTGGTAAGAAACAGGTGACATTCTTTGCAGAATGTCTGACGGATGAATTTCTTAGTACCATGGATGAGTCCACCACGATTAAAAAGGCTACGATCAAGGATGTCGATCAAATCATTGAACTTCGCGAATCGATTGAAGAATTTCCTATTAGAAGTGATGCACGGGATATTTTAGTTCAATCAATGGAATCCCATACAGCAAGAACCTATTTTACTGTTGATCACAATGTCATGACTTCATGTGTTTCAACAACAGCGGAAACTTCCTTGTCCGCTATGATCGTCGGTGTCTGCACTCGTAAGGAGTATCGCCGTCAAGGCTTGGCAACAGCAATCATGCAAAACCTATTTCAGGATGTCCTAGACGAAGGCAAAACTCTCTGCCTCTTTTACGATAACCCTGAAGCAGGCCGCATCTATAAGCGACTTGGTTTTAAGGATATCGGAAGCTGGACCATGTACCGCGGGTAAGGGTAAGAAAATACTAGACAGGCACCATTAATGGTGCCTGTCACCCTTTCTACCACCATCGTATTATTAATGGTGCCTGTCACCTTATCCTCTAATAACATGGTAGCAAACAAACAAAATAGCGATGGGTGCTACATAGCGAATGAGGAAGAACCAGGCTTGAAACATACCGAAGGGTACTCCTCCTCCTAATGCTAATTCTTCATATAGTGCAGATTTTTTAATTTTTAGCGGCACAAATATCGAGATCAACAGTGCGCCGATCGGCATTAATACATTACTAACTAGATAATCTGCTGCATCAAAGATCGTCTTGCCAAACACTTGAACATCACTTAAAACACCATAGGATAGTGCGGAAGGGATCCCAAAAATGAAGATGGCAAGCCCAATGATCCACGACCACTTTGCCCTTTTCTTATTCTCACCCTTTGCGATAACTGAAACAATAATTTCCAGCATGGAAAAGGCCGATGTTAGAGCTGCAAATAAGAATAAAACGAGGAAAGCAACAAAAAAGACCATTCCAAACGGCATTTGATTAAACACATTTGGTAATACGTTAAAAAGTAAAACAGGCCCGGCATCAGGCTTTAATCCAAATGAAAACACGGCTGGGAAAATCGCAAGACCTGATAAAACAATGATAAAAATGTTCATTCCAACAATCGAAAAAGCAGAACGAAAGAGACTCTCCTCCTTCGATAAATAGGAGCTATACGTCACCATCACCGAGACACCGACACTCAAGGCGAAAAATGATTGGCCTAAGGCAAAAAGGATGGTTTCCGGTGTGATTTGCCTGAAGTCCGGCTTAAATAAAAAGGTAACACCCTCCATCGCACCGTCTAGTGACAAGGAGCGGATAATTAGGACAATAAAAAGGATAAAAAGAACGGGCATCATGATCTGACTCGCTTTTTCAATTCCTTTTTGAACACCCTTTGCCACGACGACAATCGTAAGGAGCATAAAGATCAACTGCACCCCGACGCTAGTCATTGGCTTTGAAATCGTTTCACCGAACAACTGTGCATATCCCGTCTGATCGAGCCCATTCAACTGACCGGAAACAGCTTTCCATATATAACTAATAATCCACCCGCCGATGACACTATAAAATGAAAGCAAAATAAAACAGGTGACAATTCCTAAATACCCAATCCAATGCCACTTGGAATGCGGCGCAAGTTCTTTATACGCTTCTATGGCGTTCCTCTGTGTTTTCCTTCCTACTACGAATTCAGCTATCAGCAAGGGCAAGCCCAAAAATAAAGTAAATAGAATAAAGATAAAAAAGAATGCCCCTCCACCGCTTACTCCGGCAATATAAGGAAACTTCCATATCGCCCCCAGTCCAATGGCGGAACCGCCTGCTGCTAAAATAAACCCAATCTTAGATGACCATTGCTCCGTATTTTTCAACTCATTCCCTCTTTTCTTAACATTCTTAAAAAAACAAAAAAGCCGTCCTACGTCTAAACGTAGGGACGACTATATCGCGGTACCACCCTAATTGAGAATTGGCTACCCCATTCTCCACTTTGCTGTCCGTATCGAGGACAAACCGTCTTTCCCTTCCACTGGTCGAAAAAGATACTCCAGGCATGAATTTCATCTTTCTATTTGATACTAGTTTTCACCGGCCACTAGCTCTCTAAAACAGGGATAAAAAGACTACTAAAAACCTATCAACGCATGTTCTTAATAATTTGTAATAATTAGAATAACGTAAATCAGTAAAAATGTATACACATTTTTTCACGGATGGTACTCTTCTTTCCGAATCACATGACAAAATGATTCCGATCTCCCTGCGATTTCCTATCCTTCCTTGACCCGTTTCTGTGATATAATGATTTCCGGCATAAGTTGAATCGAAACATTAGCTTAATGCGGGTGGGAGAGGGATACACGAAAGTGTGTGATTACAAATATGAGGGGAGTTTTCAAACTTAAACAGCACGGAACAAGCATAAAAAAGGAGGTTATCGCAGGGTTTACATCATTTTTTTCCATTATCTATATTATTGCCGTAAATGCCAATATTCTTCAAGATGCAGGGATACCGCTTGAGGCCGGAATAATCGCAACCGTTCTAGCGTCACTAATTGGCTGTTTGTTGGTTGCGTTTATCGCAAACGCACCTTTAATTCTCGTTCCAGGAATGGGGATTAATGCTTTATTCACCTACACGATTGTCGGTTCGATGGGGCTGAATTATACGGAAGCTTTAGCAGCCGTTATCGTATCAGGGATTCTCTTTGTGATTGTCGCCTTTACAAAATTATCAGGTATTTTAGCAAACGCGATTCCATCATCATTAAAAGAATCGATTTCGGTCGGAATAGGCTTATTTATTGCCTTCATTGGCCTGCAAAAGAGTGGCATTATTGTCGAGAATCCAACAAACTTTGTAGCGCTTGGAAATTTGTCTTCACCAATTGTTCTGGCGTCGATTATTAATTTAATCCTCACTTTATTCCTATTTTTGAAGAAAGTACCGGGGAATTTCTTAATCAGCATCATCGCGGGTACGATTATATCCTACTTCTTTGGGATTGTTCATTTTTCAGGAATGGATACAAGCTTTATCTCCTTCGCGGACTACAAGGATGTGTTTATGAGTTCTGATTTTGGAAAAATGGCGACTATTCCCTTTTGGGCAGCGGCCTTTTCACTGGTTTTAGTCCTCGTTTTTGAAAATATCGGTCTGCTTCATTCCCAAGTAAACGGAATGCTGCAAGCACCTGAAAAAAACGGAAAGTCGCTAAAAGCTGTCTCCATTTCCACCATTGTTTGTGGGTTTTTTGGCACAAGTCCAGCTGTTTCAACGGTTGAAACAGCAGCAGGTATTACGGCGGGTGGAAGAACAGGTTTAACTTCTGTTGTAACAGGTATATTGATGCTAGCATCTCTTTTCTTTATGCCTTTTATTAAATTAGTACCGAATACAGCAATCGCCCCTATTCTTATTATTATTGGTGGGTTAATGCTGACAAATATAACGAATATCGACTTTACGGATTTTACCGAAGCGTTTCCGGCTTTTCTCGTGATCATCATGATTCCATTAACCTATAGCATTGTCGATGGAATAGCCTTCGGATTCATCGCTTACCCGCTAGTCAAGCTATTTACAAATAAACAAAAACAACTTACCGTTTCCATGTTTATCATATCCATATTATTCTTAACCAACTTCCTGCTGCACTCAGTCGGATAGGTAAAAAAAGGAAAATGGTGTCAGGCACCATTTTCCTTTTTTTGTTATTTTAAATAAGTTTTCAATTTTTCTTTTGTTTCCGGATCTGCAAAGCTTGCTTCTACGCTATTTAGGTAGATTTGTCGGTAATCCTCTCCATCTAGGTGAAATTCCCGGAAGATTATATTGCACTCATTTTCCATCGTTGTATTAGATACCGTCCGGTTATCCGTATTAATGGTTACCTTTATTCCATCCTTGTGAAAGTCATTTATCGGATGCTCAGAATAGCGATTGACTGCCTTGGTTTGTACGTTACTTGTTGGGCACATTTCGAGGGTAACATTTTTTGCCTTAACAAGGTTATAAGCCTCTTCACAGTCTTTAATAAAAACACCATGGCCAATTCTTTCCGCACCAAGAAGCTCAACTGCTTCCAAAACATTTTCGCCAATTCCTGTTTCACCCGCGTGGATGGTTACTCTGTATCCATACTCTCTTGCTAACGCAATTGGTTCGACAAACCTTCTGCTAAACCCTGCTTCCTCAGATGCACATAAGTCGATGGCAGCCACACCTTTTCCAAGGAATTTCTTCCCCTTTTCGACAACCTCAAAGGCACTCTCTGCCGACATCGTCCTCATACATGACAAAATTACGTTTCCTTTGATCTCATATCGATGTTCAGCATCCTTCATGCCATCTATTACACTTTGAATAATTTCTTCCACATCTAGACCCTTCGCGGTGTGCAGCAACGGGGCAAATCTTACTTCCATATATTTCACATTTTCCAGTGCCGCATCCTCAAAGAGTTCAAACGTTATTCGTCTTAGATTCTCTTTTGACTGCATAACCAGATTGGGAATCGTAAATCTTTCTAAATACTCATCCAGCGATTCACATTCTAGCGGCGCAATAAGCTCTTTTTGAAGCACATCTAAATCTAAGGAAGGTAACTTAATTCCCTCTCTCTTCGCGATATCAAGGATTGTATTCGGTCTTAGACTGCCATCTAAATGGCAGTGAAGTTCAATTTTAGGTAATGTTGCTATATTCATGGGTCGTAACCTCCAATTTTATTATTTAAATTATGCAAAAAAAAAATTCCTGATTACGAAGAAAATACAGGAAAGTGTATTTTCTTCGTAATCAGGAATTTAGTGGTTCCTGGTAGAGACCTCCAAACCATATCATTGGAGTTATACGAGAAATTATTTATAAAGGAAGGATAAAAGAAATTTGGTTTATTGTCAAGTAGGTCAGTTAATGGGTTTCCCCTAATTCCACGAGATGGTTTGTAATCTGTTCATGTTCTTTTGCGGCCACTTCATTTGAAATTATGTCTTCTCTGAGCAAAATATCAATGGCTTCGTACTGTGCATATAAGGAATGCTTTTGTAAAGTAGATTGTTGTTTTTCTTTTAGATCAGGAAATTTTTGAAAAAGGAGCTCCATTTCACTCTTCAATTTTGCCAGTTCTTGATCATATTGATCGACAATTTCCTTTGATACAGTTTCTGTTATGAACAAGTTCTTTTTCACCTTATTTATTTCTTGAATGGCCGTTTCAAATCGGTGGCCGCGGGCGATTAGCTCTTCATACACTGTATAGCCTTCTTCTTTTTTATTTACACCCAATAAGGATAACAGAGGTTTAACAGAAAGTCCTTGTACGACTAATGAGAACAGCACCACACTAAAGGCCAAAATGAGAATTTCCTCACGATCTGCGAAATCTCTAGGCAGACTAAGAACAAGTGCTATTGATAATGACCCCTTTAGGCCTCCCCAATTAATGACATGCTTCCATGAGGCCGGAAAGTTTTTGATAAACAATAAGCTTATGTAAACGGCAAGACTTCTAGCGATTAACACAATCACAATCGCTAAAATAACCAAACCCAATTTATCCGTCAGCTTGATCCTTGTTATTTCTAGCCCTACCATTAGAAAAACAAGCGAGTTTGCCAGTAATGCCGTCACATCCCAAAAGTTATTTATATTTAACTTTGTCGTTGGACTCATCCCAATTTTTGCTCCATAATTCCCCAAGATAAGTGCCGCAACCACAACAGCAATAACCCCTGATGCATGGACACTTTCTGCGAGTAAAAAGGAACCGTAAAAGAGAATCATGCTAAAGATAATTTCCAAGGGATAATCATCAAAGTATTTAGTTAAATGAGAAAATCCGTAACCAAGGGCACCCCCAATGATGAGACCAAGCGAGATGACCTTAATAAATTCCCATACTCCAAGTCCCACTCCCTCGATTCCAAGGTCCACATATGTCAATAAATAAAAGGCTGATATTTTAAAAAAGACAACCGCTAATCCGTCATTAAATAGGCTTTCACCTTCGATTACTGTGGCCAGTCTTTTGTTTACACCGACGCTTTTAAAAATCGATAATACACTCACTGGATCGGTTGCACTCATTAAGGCCGCAAAGACAAACGCTGCCGGGATAGAAAAATCTAAGAGCCACATCGCTAGAAAACCGACGATGACAAATGACAGCAGTGTCCCGCCAAATGCTAAAGCTAGAATGGGCTTTTTATTTTCTTTAAGGTGGGAGAAGGGAAGTTTCAATGCCGCTTCTCCTAAAAGAGATGGCAAAAATAATGTGATAATTACAAAGTTAAAAACCTCTCCTTGGGTAATCAATTGTTTTAATGGTTCTATTACCGGAATATTGACTAGTCCGATGATGGTTCCCACAATAACGAGTGCAATCGGGTAAGGCCTTTTAAACTTTTTGGCGATAGCTGTGATTCCGGCGGCAATCATCACTAAGATAAGTCCGAGTTCAAATATATAGTGTAAATCCAAGTCTTGCACTGGTGAAATTCCCCCTTTTGAATATAGTTCTCCAATTCATTTGGGATAATTATAAGTAGTCGATATGGATTTTATGATTGCCGTCTTTATCATTTCTAATTACTTGATTCAAGAATATCTTTAATTTTTTGCAGATCTTTCTTGTTTGCTCTTTTCATCATGGGAGACATAAACGGTGCAAAAATCTTTGAAAAACCTGAAGGATTTCCTTTATTTCTTAAGGTCATTCGCGTGCGATTCCCCTCTAGTGGGTTCCATGTATAAATGGTCTCCCTCGGAAAGGCCCTTGAGCAGTTTTCATAACTAGTTTTTCCCCTGGATTCAACTCTGTAATTTCATATATATAGGCAAGATCTCGACCAAGAAATTGGGCTTTAAAGGCAACTTTGGAGCCTACATCTAGAGACTTCTCTGTTTGCCATTCGGCCGAACGAATATTGACATACCAATCCGGGGCATTGTCAGGGTCTGCTGCATACTTTGAAACTAGGTCAACGGGACGATTAATAATTATTTTTGTAAAGACATTAACCAAATCACTGCGCCTCCCCTTTTGAACCTAAAAAACAATAGTGTATCTATATCCGATATCTTCTCCATTTAGCTACTGTAAATACCGGCTACCACCCTTTCATTTACTGGAGCACTATATTTCCATATCCCAGTAACGAAAATCAAGAAAAAGTTCATATAACGGGTGTAAAAAATTATGACTATTACACAAAATACACTCGAGAGGAGTTACGCCATGGAATTTTTTCTACTCGTTCTATTACTACTTGCCATCATCGGCTTATCTAGTTTTATCAATCACTTTTTACCCTATATACCGGTACCGCTAATTCAAATTGCCTTGGGCGTTTTGCTCGTATCACTTCCATTAGGAATTCACATCCCGATGGAGCCTGAACTGTTCTTCGTTCTCTTTATTGCCCCCTTACTTTTTCACGATGGAAAAAATGTTTCGAGGCAAGCATTATGGAAATTACGGAAACCGATTTTATTGCTCGCACTCGGCTTAGTATTTGTTACCGTATTCGCCGTTGGTTACTTAGTCCACTGGCTAATCCCGTCCATTCCACTACCTGCAGCATTTGCATTGGCTGCCATTCTTTCTCCAACGGATGTCGTTGCAGTTGGTGCCATCTCAAGCAGGGTAAAAATACCAAAAACGATTATGCATGTGCTTGAAGGAGAAGGACTGATGAACGATGCCTCTGGTTTAGTGGCGTTTAAATTTGCGGTAGCCGCAACCGTAACCGGCATTTTTTCATTAGCAGAAGCAAGCTGGAGCTTTTTAGTCATTTCCATTGGTGGTTTGGCGGGCGGTTCCATTCTTGCTTTCCTTATTATTCGCTTAAAAATTTCGATACGCCGGTTGGGCATGGAGGATGTAACGATTCACATGCTGATCCAGCTCCTTACACCTTTTGTTATTTTTTATATTATCGAGCATGTTCATCTCTCAGGTATTTTATCGGTAGTAGCAGCAGGAATTGTGCATACCATATACCGGGATCGCGACCAATCGCCCGCGATGCAGCTGCAAGTGGTTTCCCAAAGTACATGGACGGTACTCATCTATATTTTAAATGGCTTAGTTTTTGTATTGTTAGGGTTGCAAATACCCAGCGTTTTAAGTGAAATTATTAAAGATCCGTTGTTTAACAATTGGGTGGTAAGCAAATACATTATGGTTATTACTGCGGCACTTTTACTGCTTCGCTTCCTTTGGGTTTGGACAGCCTTGCAGTGGGGATCGCTATTTAAAAAGCACCCCCAATGGCCATCGATAAAATATAGTAGTATTATTACTGTATCTGGCGTTAGGGGAGCTGTCACTCTTGCTGGTGCTTTTACCATCCCCTATGTGCTTGCGGATGGTAGTCCATTTCCTGAGCGCTCGTTAATCATCTTCATTGCTGCCGGTGTTATATTGGTTACGCTACTAGCAGCAAGTATTTTCTTGCCAATTCTTGCGAAGACGGAAAAGGAAAATATAGAAGAGTTGAAAGTGGAAATGGAGACGTCGGCTAGGCTTCGAACCATTGATGCCGCCATTCATTCGATTCGCGAAATGATGAATGATGACAACCGCGGGGCCGCCGTATCGGTTATCACTGCCTATAATCAAATCCGAAATCAACTTACAAATGCAAAAGGCGAAAACTCTGAGAAGCTGAAATTAGCAGAAACGGAAATTCGCATGCAGGCCCTTGATGCGGAAGCCTATTACGTTGAACAATTGCATAAATCTGGACGGATTGACCGGGAAACTTTGTATGTAACGGAGGAACATATCCAACGAATGAGGCTGGCGGTAACAAATCGAATGCATTATCGAAGATTGTTCTTTTGGTCCCTAATGAAAAGGGGGGTGTACAGGCTTTTACAACTACTTTCTCCTAAAAATACGGAACGGCTTAAAGGTCGTCAGCTAAAGGCAAAAAAGCTGATTCAACTAAAAGTCAACATGGCCAAAGCCGCCATTCAGTATTTAAAGGAACATATGACTCCGGAAAATGAACATATCTATCTGGTTATTCTTGGGGAATATAATGAAATGATGATGAAATTTAAGCTTGCGAAAAAAAGCGCGGATCCTCGCCAATACACCGAATGGAAAAGAGAGTTCCGTGCTAAAGCGTTTCAAGCAGAACGGGATGAAATTCAGAATCTGTACGAAGAGGGAGAAATCACCACCGATGTCCTCCGCAAAATTCGTAAACAGATTAATATCAGGGAAGCCTATTGGATGGAAGAAAAGAGCGTCCATGCCCATTAAATGCCCCCCTCCTGCTCAAGCATGACCGCTTGACCTATATTAAAATAATGAATATTTAAAAAACTCCCCACATTTATCTTGAGTTTTTTCTAAATAAAGCGTACTCTAAAAAATAAACAGAACTTGAGATGAGGTGTGATCATGCAACAGGAAATTGCTTTTTTTCAAAGAGAAGTTTTAAAGGAAAAACCCGATGCGGCTTCACTAGGTTTCGGAAGATATTTTAGCGATTACATGTTTGAGATGGATTATCACGGTGAAATCGGCTGGCATAACCCCCGGATTGTTCCATATGCACCGTTAACACTGGATCCTTCCGCGATGGTTTTTCACTATGGACAAGCCATTTTTGAAGGAATGAAGGCATATAAAGCAGCCGATGGTTCGACTCAACTTTTCCGTCCAGAAAAAAATATGAAGCGATTTAATGATTCATGCGACAGGCTATGTATTCCCCTAATCGACGAGGACTTTTTATTACATGCCATTAAACAATTAATTTTCACAGAAAAGGATTGGGTACCTGAGGGTACGGGGACTTCCCTTTACATTCGCCCGTTTATTTTCTCAACAGAACCCTACCTTGGAGTCCGTCCTGCTGACCAATATAAGCTACTTGTCATCCTTTCGCCGTCTGGGGCCTATTACGGTGACCAATTAAGCCCTGTAAAAATTAAGGTAGAAGAGCAATATGTTCGTGCTGTTATTGGCGGCGTCGGCCATGTGAAGACTGCTGGTAACTATGCCGCCAGTATGAAGGCACAAGAAAAGGCTGATGCGGACGGTTTCGCTCAAATCCTATGGCTCGATGCGAAAGAGAATAAGTATGTCGAAGAAGTCGGTAGTATGAACATTTTCTTCAAAATCAATGGTGAAGTCGTGACACCACGATTAAATGGCAGCATCTTACCAGGTGTAACACGTGATTCAGTAATTGAACTACTAAAATATTGGAATATTCCTGTTCGCGAAGTAAAAATCTCAATTGAAGAGGTATATGCTGCACATGAACGCGGTGAATTGGAAGAAGTCTTTGGTGCAGGTACTGCCGCTGTTATTTCACCCGTTGGTGAATTATATTGGAATGATCGTTCCATTACCATTAATGATTATAAGATCGGCCAACTTTCACAGCGTATTTATGATGAAATGACCGCCATACAGCTTGGAAAAAAAGAAGATCCATTTAATTGGATTGTTAAAGTGGCACCGGTTGAAGTGTAAAAGAAATCGAATGAAATTCCAAAAGATCCAGTGAGCAGAAACTGGATCTTTTTTATTTCACCATAAAAACCATGGTTTTATTGAAACCTTATTGGGACATAATCGTATATGTACTATATTGAAGTTTAAAAAATAAAATAAACGGGTGATCTTAGTGGGCTCTACCATTTTACAATTTGGACAGTTTCTATTTGATGTATATTATTGGCTCATCCTGATAGCCATTTTTGGTTCCTGGTTTCCTCAATTTCAATCATCTAAGGTTGGAGTATGGGTGTACAAACTAGTCGAACCGTACTTAAGCCTTTTTAGGCGGTTTATTCCGCCACTAGGGGCAATTGACTTTTCACCCATCATCGCATTATTTGCTTTCCGATTTATAAGTAGATTTGCGCTAGAAGGTCTCCGCCAATCATTGAATATGATCGGGGCCTAAGAAAATTGGGCGAACAGTCATTGGCACTGTTCGCCCTTACTTATGGAATTAGCAGAATTTTACCCGTACTTTTGCGGCTTTCGAGCAAGCGATGTGCTTCCTGGCCCTCTCTTAATGCAAATACCTTCGGCGCGGTTACTCTTACTTTTCCCTCTTCCATCCATCGGAATAACTCGGCTGCGCGATTCTCTCGTTCTTCTCGAGAAGTGAGGACATTCCATAAATCCCCGCCAGTCAGTGTTTTTGACGTATCCATTAACATTCTAGGATCAATCAGAACCGGGTCTCCCCCTGCCATTCCAAAAAAGACAACTGATCCTCCGATCCGAGTTACTGCAAAACTGTCTTGAAGCGTTGAACCTACTGATTCATACACCACGTCGACGCCTTTATTGTTTGTTACCTCTAACACGTCTCGCATCCAATCATCTTTGTACAAGAAAACCTGATCTGCGCCAGCTTCCATCGCAGCCGTTGCTTTTTCCACAGAGGAAGTTAACCCCATTACTTTCCCACCCTGCAGTTTAACCATTTGAAGGAGAAGCTGTCCGACACCGCCTGCTACTGCATGAACTAACACATTATCATCCTTTTTCACTGCATAACTATCCCGTGTTAAATAATGCGCCGTCAGGCCTTGTAATAATACAGATGCTGCCTCATTTAACGAGATGGTTTCCGGGACCGGAATGGCTTTTTCAGTTGGAACGGCGACTAACTCAGCATTGGCGTATGGAACATCGGCAAATGCGATCCGGTCTCCAACACCTATTCCTCGGACATTTGCACCCTTCTTTTCTACGATACCAGCCCCTTCGTAACCCAAAATATAAGGGGGCTCGCCTGCAAGATGATAATTTCCTTTTCTTCTATATATGTCTGCAAAATTCAAGCCAATTGCTTTCATTCGTACCAATATTTCATCAGGCCCGATGACCGGATCGGCAATTTCACGATATTCCAGTACATCTGGCCCGCCAAATTTATTAAACACTAGTGCTTTCATATGTTTGACCTCATTCTACGTTAATTTTTCATTACGATATTATTTAATATAATTAAGACACGAAATGCAAATGAAGCAGTTGGATGGTTCTTTTACCTAATTTGGAGGAAATCACGAAGTAACCACCTTCGTTTGCCAATGAAGGACTAATCTTTTATTAATCACTGAGATTAGTCCTTCATCCAGGTTATGAAGGATTTATCTTTTAAAGAATCACTGAGATTAGTCCTTCATCTAGGCTATGAAGGACTTATCTTTTAAAGAATCACCGAGATTAGTCCTTCATCAAGGCTATGAAGGACTAATCTTTTATTAATCGCTGAGATTTGTCTTTCATCCAGCTAATGAAAAGCGATTCTACTAAAAATGGCTAGTTACGTCACTATCCGTGGTTATATAAAAGGCAAAAGGCCCGCAAAATGCGGTGCCTATATATTATGGATTTTACTTTACTGATATAACCAATATAGAAAAGTCAGATAGAATAATCGACTAATTTTCCCCTTTTAATCACTAATTTTTCAACAAGACTTTCATAATCCTTCATCTCAATCCCCAGCTTCTGCTTCCTCTCACTAATCATGCGGACGACTTCTTTTGGGCTGGGGCCGCCTTGGATGCTCCTGATTTCCACAAAATACTCCGGTGAAATAACTTTTTTCCATTCCTGCTCCGTTAATGCCACGCCGACAAACCCGCTAATCATATCGTTTATCTCATCGATAGTCCACTCATATAATTCCTTCCCGGCACTGATTGTTTTCTTTGAAATAAAACTGGCTATGGAATGTGCTTTTCTAAAGGAAATACCATAATCACGCGCTAACGTATCCGCTAATTCAGTAATCGTCACACTTGATTTATGCGCCATTTTCTTCGTATGTTCGTCATTTACCTTTAAAGTCGTAATCACGGCATACATTAATTTCATGACCCGATTAGCATTCGTAAAAGCACGATATAAATGGGGCTGCAGATCATCCTCTGTATCGACAATATCACCAAAAGGCGTATTATGAATCATATTCATCGCTGCTAAGGCATCCCCATAAGCACTGCTGGCAATCGAGCGCGAATGCTCAATCGAAACTGGGTTTCGCTTCTGCGGCATGATACTGCTGACCTGCACATAGGGATCGGCCACATAGAAGGAACCAAATTCTCTTGTCACATGCTGCAGGAAATCCTGAATCCATCTGCCCGTGTTTACCATGCAGGTCATTAAAGCCGAAGATGTTTCTAACAAATAATCGGCGCCGCCAATCGAGTCATAAGAGTTTTCAATGATTTTATCAAATCCTAACAGCTCACACGTCCGTGCACGGCAAATCGGGAAACCCGTTGTGGTCAAAGCAGCAGCGCCTAGTGGCGATTGATTGACCGTTTCATAGGCTGACCACAACCGTTTAATATCTCGCTGCAGGACATCATAAATCGCCAATAAATAATGGCCTAACGTAGTAGGCTGGGCTGGCTGGGTATGGGTATAGCCAGTTATATACGTTTCCGTATGCTGATCCGCCTGTACTAATAAGGCATCACTTAGCCGATAAGCACTTTGCAGCAACTCCACAAAATGCTCCCTTAATACTAATCGGTACATGGCCACACCCATATCGTTTCTGCTTCGGCCAATATGAATTTTCCCCGCTAATTCCGACCCGATTTCTTCACCAATTTTTGCCTCCATCATGAAAAACAAGTCCTCAAACTGCGGCTGATAAGATAGTTGACTCACATCTGTTTTTGCTACTTTATTAATGCCCCTTAGCATCTCTCTTGCTTCATCGGTTTTTATAATGTTCTGTTCTTCAAGCATGATGACATGGGCACGATGAATATCAAACATCGAATGGAATAAAAAATCCCGCTGATCGTTAAATACTGGCTTTAACAGCTCTTCTACATACGTTTTACCTGGAAAAGCTGTTCCTTCATTTTTGATAAATTCCTCTAGCTTACTCATCTTTTCATCTCCAATTGATTCAACTAATAATCAGTGAAAAATTGCTCCCCCACTGATTATTAGTTTCATTTTAAGACAATGATTGTTCGGCTTTTACACCGAAAAATTTATTTGAAATAAACAGAACAACTGCTATTAAGGCAATTTGAATCATTCCGTATGCTGCAGCCTGCCCCATATTAAACATTCTCAGCTGGTTCATGATTTCAATCGATATCGGCCGATTGGAGATTGTGTACAACAATACAGAGGTAGGAAATTCTCCGACAGATTCGACGAATGCCAACAAGGTCCCCGATAGGACACCGGGCATGATAAGCGGCAGAATCACCCTTCTAAAAGTATAAAACCAACGGGCTCCTAGATTTCTAGATGCCTCCTCTATAGAATCGTCCAATTGTTCAAGAACTGCATTGGTCGATCGCACTACTAATGGAATGTGGCGCACAAAATAGGCAAGTGGTAAAATCCAAAACGTACCGACAAGTATATTTCCGAATGAAAAAATAGTGGGCTCATTAAAAGCAAAGATGAGATTCATCCCGATAACGGTCGCAGGCAGTGCCCATGGAATCATGACCAATATGTCAACAAAATTCTTTCCGACAAATTTCCGCTTCACCAAAAGGTAGGATGTTAATACCCCAAAAATTAAATTTCCAGCCGTCGCGATAAACGCAAGTAGTAAACTATTCTTTAATGGCTTAAAGATATTTGGATCCTGTAATAATAATCGATAGTTTTCGAAATTAAACACAGATGGATAGGTTTGCCACGTCCAGGTTCCATCCGGCACTAACGAAAGGAGCAGAATGGTGAAGTGCGGCAGCAATAAAATGATAACGCCAATAATGCCAATCAAAACCATGATCCATTTCATTACCGGATTTTTCACTTCACTGCGATGGGCTCCAATCCCTTTTGTGGCCATGCGGTAATCCTTCCTGTTTTGATACCAGCGCATAAATAATAGAAAGGCAATCGAAACAATAGACAAGATAACCGATTGTGTGGCAGCCACCTCCATATCCCCATTTAACTTTGAAAAATAGATTTGTAGACTTAATACACGATACCCACCGGCTAAAAGAAAAGGCGCACTGAAGGATGCCATTGAAATCATAAAAACGAGTAATGATGCAGCAACAATCGCCGGGGTCAATAAAGGAAAGGTTACCTTCCAAAACACTTTCATACGGCTGGCACCCAAGTTGTAGCCTGCCTCCTCAAGGCTCGGATCAATTTTGTTAATTGCCGACGATACGGTCATATAAAAATAAACATACATCGTATACGCATGGACAACTAAGATCCCGGAAACCCCGCCAATTTTAAAGGGTACTTTTTCAAGTCCAAGTAAGTCCTTTATCGCATTAGGGATCAATCCTGATTCCCCATATAAAAACATAAAAGCCATGACACCGACCAATGATGGAAGGACGATTGGCATGATGGCCGCTGCGGAAAAAAAGCTTCTTCCGGGAAAATCATAACGATTAAAAATGAATGCGAGAGGAATGCCAATGAATGCACTAACTAGCACGCTTAATATAGAAATATAAACTGAATTCCATAAGGCTTCGAGATTGGTTTTTGATTCTTGACTAAAGAAATCCTGGTAGTTCGCTAACGATGCGCCTCGCTCTGTTTGTAAACTTTCAATAAACGTCCTAATGGAAGGATAAAGAACATACGCAACCAATACTAAAAGAACCGGAATCAGCAGCAGGATAGTAAACCTGGTATCACGATTTTTGATCATGGCCCGTCACCACTTACAACCGGAATAACACGGATTTGGTCCTTCGGCAATTGTACCCAGACATCCGCACCAGGCTTAAGATTATTTGTCCTGTTGTTTAATAGATTGACTTGAAGAAGAAACCCTTCAACATTCACACTTAGATTGATTACTGAGCCAAAGAATTCAACTTTCTCAATTGTCCCTTTTAGTAGGTTGAAACCATCTGTCTGCTTTTCAAAAACTTTAATCGCCTCTGGTCGAATCGATATGGAAAGATTACCTTTTGTGTCCGGATTAAAATTGTAAGGATGATTATGTACAACCAGTTCTTCCGACTCAGAGCCAAATTGGGCGGATACATGAACATTGTCTTGTTCAACCCTTTCAATTTTAACCGGCAATAGATTGATTTCCCCTATGAAACTAGCAACAAAGTCATTTGCAGGTTCATTATAAATTTCAGATGGTTTTCCTACTTGGTGGCAAACCCCAAAATTAAATACGGCAATTCGGTCACTCATGGATAAAGCTTCCGCCTGGTCATGGGTGACATAAATCGTTGTGATTTTATATTCTTTTTGCAGCCTTAAGATTTCACTTCTCATCTCATCTCGGAGCTTCGCATCCAAATTACTCAGCGGCTCATCAAGGAGAAGAATTTCTGGTTCAATGACCAATGCCCTTGCTAAGGCAACACGCTGCTGCTGCCCTCCACTTAACTGACTCACTTGACGATTTGAATATTTTTCAAGCCTTACTTTACCAAGCACGTCTTGCACGCGTGTCTTCAGTTCATTTGCAGAGATTTTTCTTACTCTTAAACCAAAAGCTACATTTTCAAACACCGTCATATGAGGAAAAAGGGCATAGTTTTGAAAAACCATGCCCGTATTTCTTTTTTCAGGAGGAACGCGCGTCATATCTTTATCCCCAAAACGGATAATGCCTTTTGTTGGATAATAAAAGCCAGCAATCATCCTAAGCGTCGTGGTTTTTCCACACCCGCTCGGGCCAAGGAAAGTAAAGAATTCCCCGTCCTTAATTTCCAAGTCTAAATGATCTACTGCGATTACTTTTCCAAACGCTTTTTGGACATGATCTATCTTTATGGACGCCATTTCCTAACACTTCCTATTGTTTGATTTCTTTTGCCCCGCTCTTTATGTTTTCATCCCAATACTTCATCCAGCTGTCACTTTCTTTTTGGAAGACTGCCCAGTCTATATCCATCTTCTTAATTTCTGTATCGGTAATCCACTTTGGAAGGTCCTTAACATCTGTTCTAGTTGGGATTCGGTAAAATTCTTCTGCCAATAATTTAGCGGCTTCAGGCGTATTGACAAATTCATAGAATGCTTCAGCAGCTTTTGGGTGGGGCGCATCCTTTACAACCGCAATTCCTTCAGTCAGGACAGGCGTTCCGCTTTTTGGAACAATAAATTCAAATGGATAGTTCTTATTTTCCTTCAACATAACCACATCAGGCATCGCCCAGACAGAAATAGTACCTTCCCCCTTCGCCACTTTGTTATACATCATTTCAGGGTTAGCAGAATATTCCTTAGTATTGGCATCCAGCTTTTTCAACCACTCATAACCTTTAGCGGGATCATTTGAATCTTTGAAATCACGGTAAATCATCGCTGAGAAGATTGTTCTCATTGTTCCTGATGCAAGCGGATAACGAATAATGATTTTATCCTTCCATTTTGCATCTAGTAATTCATCCCAATCCTTGGGGGCATCTTCTTTTTTAACCTCTTTGCTGTTATACATAATAACTTCTGGTGTTTGGCTTGTTCCAGACCAATTCCAGTCAGGGTCGTGGAAGCCGGCGTCAAGACTATCCGCATAGGATGGCGTATAAGGCGCCAACAGTCCTTCGTCCTTTGCCTGATCAAAGTTTACCGAAGGTGCTCCCCACCATACATCTGCTTGTGGATTATTTTTTTCAGAGCGAATCCGGTCAAGGACCTCTTGTGAACCCATGTCGAGCCACTCAACATCTACGTTGTACTTCGCTTCAAATTGTTGTTCGAATTTAGATAAAATGTCTTTTCCATGCGGTGAATAGACAACAATTTTCTCTTCTAGTTTTGCTTCATCTTTCTTGTCTGCCGGTTTCTTTGAAGGTGTGGTAGAAGTTTTCTCCGTGTCACCGCCGCAGGCAGCGAGCAAAAGTGATGCAGATAATGTTAAGGCGGTAATAATCGATACTTTTTTCTTGTTTTTCACAACAAATCCCCCTTGTTAAGAAAAGTTAATAATACTTTCGTGTTCCCGTAAAAATAATGAAACAGCTCCTAAAACTCCGGCATTATCGCCTAATTGTGAAGTTTTCAATTGTACTGAACTTGGAAGATAGTGGTCCACAATTTTACGGAGCTTCGGTATGATAAATTCCGATGACTTTAACACACCACCTCCCAAAATAATCACCTCTGGATTTAATAAACTGGCAGCATTTATAATACCATAGGCTATATGCTCAATTGCCCCTTCAACTACCTTAAGGGCAATCTCGTCTCCTTTTTTTGCAAGCGTAAACGCCATTTCACCTGTCAGTCTTTCTGATTTAGCTTGTTCGTATAAGGAATGATTTGGATCTTGCTGCACTAATTTTGTAAGTTTGTCTCCCATTGCTTTTCCGCCCGCTATACTCTCTAAATAACCGTAGCGGTGGAAGATGGGCTGAAATTCATTTTTCATATTATTTTTATCGGTAACCATATATCCCATTTCACCGGCAGCATTGGCGGAGCCACGATAAAGCTGATTATGAATAATAATACCGCTGCCAATTCCGGTTCCAATGGCGATGAATAGGACATTTTCCTTCTGTTTGGCATTTCCCAGCCATTGTTCCCCAAGTGCGGCCACATTGACATCATTATCCACGTAAATAGGAAAGGAAAAATGCCGTTCAGCTTCTTTAATGAAGGGATACCGAATCCAATTTAAACTTGGCGCTTCAACAACGATTCCAGTCGCTTCAGTTATCCCAGGTACTCCTACGCCCATACCCAAAATCTTTTGTGAATCAATGTCATTCCTTTGAATCATCACACTGATTTCCTTTGCCATCTTTTTTAAAAGGCCAGTATTTAAGTACTGTTCTGTTTGAAAACTGCTTGAGGCAACTATATTTCCGTTTAAGTCACTGATGACTATTTTTACTTTCGTACCACCTATATCCGTCCCAATGATATAAGCTGCCTTTTCGTTAAAATATAAATGAATCGGTCTTCTCCCCCCTTGTGAGGTCGATTCACCAATCCCTTTTTCGAAAATCCACTTTTCCTGGATCAGTTCATCCACTAAAAGCGAGACTGTCGGTTTACTAATTTTCATCTTTCCGGCAATTTCCGCTCTTGAAATTGGCGCATGTTCCAAAATACATTGTAGTATTCTTTTTTTGTTTTGCATTTTGTTCTCATTGGTACTCATTGCATCACGGCCTTAATATTTTGTTAAGTTAGTTAATTTCTATAATTAACTAAAATATAACTCAAAAGGAAACCGTTTACAACCACTATTTATAATTATTTGATTATTAGAGCAACTCTTACTAAGTAGTCTAATATAACTACACCTAAATTGCCTATAGGGCGAAATAACTGTTTTAATATTCTGAATATGGTGGGTATTTACTTTTTTGGACTGAGGTGCTAATTATTAAGTGTAGAGGTTTTCTACAGTTAGTTAAGAAATTTAACTAACTTATTAACTACCAGGATCAAAGGGAGGGGGCATTGTCGGGATTATTTTTTTAAAAATGAAAGGGGTTGCAAAGGTGAAAAAGTTCTTTCTTGGATTACTTTCTATTCTCTTGTCAGTATCATTACTGCCATTTGGTGGAAGTGCTGCGGAGGCACAGAAACCAGATGTTGATCTTTGGAATGCAGTAAAACCACTCGAAACGACAGTTACTTTTCTTAATACAGGCGCGCATCCCGATGACGAGAGAAGCGATTTCTTAGCCTATTTATCTAGAGGGCTCGGTGTAAAAACGTCAAGTCTAATCGGTAACCGCGGTGAAGGCGGACAGAATGAAATTGGCGATGAATTAGGAAATGGTTTAGGTATTATCCGCTCACGAGAAATGATTGAAGCCGCTAAAATTACCGGTGTCAAAGCCTATCACCTTAGTGAAACAACTTCCGATGCTATTTATGATTTTGGCTTTTCAAAAAGCCCTGAAGATACATTAGCACAATGGGGAGAGGACCTAACATATGAGCGCTTAATCCGCTTCATCCGTACGTATCAACCGGATATTGTTATGCCCTCATTTCGTAATGTAGATACCCAGCATGGGCATCACCGCGCGATAGAAATTTTAACTGAGCGTGCCTTTAAGGATGCGGCAAATCCAACTATTTTCCCTGAACAACTAGAAGAAGGATTATCCGTATGGCAGGTTAAGAAATTGTATTTGCCTGCTGAAACCAAGGAGCAGACAGAAACATCCATTGAAATTGGTATGTTTGATCCAATTTATCAAATGTCTTATCCACAGTTAGGTGAGCAGTCCCGTTTTATGCATAAAAGCCAAGGAATGGGTAATAACATTCCTGTCGCACCAAGACAGGTTAACCTAGAATTACTTTATAGTGCTGTTGGGGACGATGCAGATCTCTTCGCTAATATTCCTTATAATTTTAAGGGGTGGTCTCAGCAGCTTCCAAAAACGGAAAATGACCTAAAAGTGCACTTTACAAAACTTCAAAGCAAATTAGACGCTATTGTTGCATCCTATCCAAGCAAGGAGCAAGTATTTGAGCAATCACAGAGCACATTAAAAGAAGTGCGCAATTTACAAAATAAAACAAAGCAATCCAAGCTTTCCGCAGCGTTAAAAAATGATTTACTTCATAAGCTTTCTGTAAAGGAAGAACAGCTACAAGCAGCAAGTTTCACTGCATCGCAATTGGATGTTAAGGCTTCTTCCGAATTCAACATCTTAACAAAAGGTCAAACAACGAATGTTACCGTGACAGTAAAGAATAACGGAAAAGAAAAGCTGCACAATGTCAGTGCTAAGTTATTAGTTCCGGATGGCTGGAAAGTCTCCTCAACGAATAATGCGGCAAATTTGGCATCAGGAGAATCAAAACAACTTTCCTACCAAGTAGTGGTTCCGGAAGATGCCGAATATTACCATGCTTATAAAACACCGGCCATTCAAGCAGAAATCGCTTACGAATCCATAGGTACAAAAACTGGTCAAATCAAGGATTTAAGCGGTACAATCGCAGTTCTTCCGGATGTTGGTCTTACCTTATCTCCTGAAGATATTGTCGTGAATACAGCTGATATCCAGGAAGCAATCCCTGTTACTCTAAAGGTGAAAAACTACCGTGATGGTGCTGCCCAATCATCTGTAACCTTAAATGCGCCGGAAGGATGGAAGGTTTCCCCAAGTAAAGTGGATGTTAATCTCAGCAGCCAATTGGAAGAGAAAGCTGTCGATTTCACATTAACACCGCCGCAGGATATTCAAGCTGGTGACTTTAAAATCACCGCGGAAGCAGCTGTTAACGGTAAAACTTTTAATTCCACTGTTCAAACCATTAACTATGACCATATCGGTACTTTCTATTATGAGTACCCGGCTCAGGTGAATGGCGTGGCCTTTGAACTTTTGAAAAATGATAATTTGAAAATTGGCTATGTTGAAAGCGGCTTTGATAAGGTCGCAGATTATCTAAATAACGCCGGTCTAAATGTGACAAAACTGACCGAGTCCGATTTAGTAACAGCGGATTTAAGTCAATACGATAGCATCGTTGTTGGAATTCGTGCCTATCTGTCACGGGCTGACTTAATCGTAAATAACGAACGTCTCAAAGAATACGTTTATAATGGCGGCCACTTAGTTGTTCAATACCATAAACCTGGTGACGGCTGGAATGCCCAAACGACTGCTCCATATCCATTAACAATAGGCAATGTGTCCATTAAGTGGAGAGTAACGGATGAAAATGCAAAGGTAACGGTATTACAGCCAGACTCCCCTCTTTTCAACTATCCGAATAAGATCACCGATAATGATTGGTCTAATTGGATTCAAGAAAGAGGATTGTACTATCCAATGGCATGGGATAAGCAATACGAAACATTTGTTAGAATGGCTGACCCAGGAGAAGAACCATTCGATGGCGGAATCCTGATGGCTAAATATGGCCAAGGAACATACCTATATACCAACCTTGTTTTCTATCGTCAAATTCAAGGTCAAGTTCCAGGCGGCTACCGTATTTTCACAAACCTTATCAGCTACGGATCTTCTAACTAAATGAATAAAACAGTCCCTATAGGTCATGCCTCAGGGACTGTTTTCTTTCTAATAATAGATTATTCGGATAACGTTTTGTATAATGATAGTATCAACCCTTCACCTTTAGTAAAAAGTCTCCGCAGATAAAGGGGTATGTAAAAATAAAAGGAGGCCCTCTATGTTTAATATCCAAGGAAAAGAAAAGATCTTCGTGTACACTGGTCCCGATGGCTCTGGCAGAAAAACAATAAGCAAAATGGTTGCTACCGCTTTTGATATGGAAACTGTTCTTTCATACACCACTCGTTCTCCCCGCCACTATGAAAAGGATGGCGAAGACTACTACTTTGTTACAGAAGAATCCTTCACACAAATGAAAGCGCAACAAGAATTTCTCGAAAGTGTCGAAATCGATGGCATTCATTATGGCATTCGTGAACAAGATATTGTGGAAGCCTTTCAAAACCATGATTACGTCTATTTGACATTAAACCCGGAGGGAACGGAAAAGTTAAAAACGATGTATGGGGATGGGGTCGTCCGAATCTTTATTTATGCCAATCGTGATACCGTTATCCGTCGCCAAAAGGAACGGAAAGATAGTGATGAAGTGATTGAGCGGCATATGAGTCATTATGATGAAATCATGGGCTATAAAAACAGCTGCGAACATGCCTTTGAAAACTTCGATTCCCCGCAGGTTGCATACCAAGTCAGTGAATTAATTGAAACCTTTTTAGACAGAGATCTTACCGTTACGGATTATTAAGAGAAAGCGGAAGTGCCTTGGACGCTTGCGCTTAACCTTTCCCAAAGTCAAAATTTGTACTTATATCCCATAAAATTAAGGCGGACAGTGCCAATCACTGTTCGTTTTTTTGTTGTATGTTTTGGGTATTCCAATTATTACCACACGATGGACATATACCGACAAATGTGATACACTCTAATAGTTACCTTGAGTAACCATTACTTTCACTAACTATATTTTTTTTAAAAAAAGAGGTGTCTACCATTCAGACTTCACAAAAATTCTTTCATCAATTATTGATGCTTTACAGGCCCTTTGAAAACAGGTTAAATATCCATCTCGCTGAACATCAGCTTTATAGAGCCCAGTGGACCATTTTGTACTACTTCGCTACTATCGGCCCGACTACGCTTGTAGAGCTATCTCATTATATGAGTGTCGAGAAACCAACCGTTACTAGAACGATCAACCGCTTAGAAGAACTAGGATATGTTGAGCATATTCCTGGTAAAGACAAACGGGAAAAAAGAATGCAGCTTTCAGAGTTGGGAAGGCATGTATATAATGACGTCCGTGTAACGATTGACCGATTCGAACAAGAAAGTTTAAAAGGGATCTCGGAGGATGAACAAAACGAAGCCATCCGGATCATGGGGGAAATACAGAAAAACATGGCAAGATAAGGGGATATGAAAGTGAAACAAACACGACCTAAATTATGGACAAAGGATTTTATCATCGTTTCCACGATCAACTTTTTAATCAATCTCATCTTCTATTTATTAATCGTAATCATTGGTAAGTACGCAGTTGATCAATTCCATGCTTCTACAAGTCAGGCTGGACTTGTTACAGGAATTTTTATCATCGGATCATTAATTGGAAGGCTTTTTACTGGACGCTTTATTGAGTCGCTTGGCCGCAAGAAAACATTATACATTGGTCTACTGTTTTTTATTTTAACCACCCTTTTATATTTACTAAATATGAATATTAGCGTTCTACTCATTACCCGTTTATTGCACGGTATTGCCGCCGGCATAGTAGGTACCGCCACAGGAACCATCGCAGCCCAGATTATCCCGGCAACCCGTAAAGCGGAAGGAATCGGCTACTTCAGCATGAGTGCCGCACTGTCTACTGCCATTGGTCCGTTTATCGGCCTTTATATGACTCAACATACAAATTTTCAAACTATCTTTATTTTCTCAGTTGCCTTAAGTGTTGTAAGCTTTATCACCTCCATTTTTGTTTACGTGCCGGCATTAGAAGGAATCGCACAGGTCTCTGGACACAAAGGCTTCAAGCTTTCACATTTTATTGAACCAAAGGCACTGCCAATTTCCATTGTCACTCTCGTGATCGCCTTTTGTTATTCAAGCGTCCTATCCTATATCAATTTCTATGCAATTGAATTGAATCTAGTTAGTACTGCTAGCTTTTTCTTCCTAGTATATGCCATTGCTGTCTTACTTTCACGCCCATTCACAGGCCGCTTGATGGATGTAAAGGGTGCGAACTATGTTATGTATCCGGCCTTTATTATATTAGCAGGTGGAATGGTCATTCTAAGTTCTGTAAACACAGGTATTACATTGTTAATAGCCGGTGCTCTTATTGGACTTGGCTTTGGTAATATCCAATCCAGTACCCAGGCCGTTGCGGTTAAGCTGACTCCTCCCCATCGTATGGGATTGGCCACTTCAACCTTTTTTATTTTCCTTGACGCTGGACTTGGCTTTGGACCCTATTTACTTGGATTCATCATCCCGGTAACAGGCTACAGTAAACTGTATGTGATCCTTGGGGTTGTTACTCTTGTCTCTTCCATTCTTTACTACTTTTTACATGGTAAAAAGGAACAGGCTGCAAAGGCAGAAATTAATATATCAAATGCAGCGTAACGTATTGAAAATGGCGAACAGTGCGGTGTCACTGGTTCGCCATTTTTTCTTTACAGACTTGATTGAAATCTCCAGAATCCATTCATCCATTCAAAAATCCCGCTTTGTCCATTCACAGTCAAGTTTACTAAGAAAGGGATTTCCCCTTTTTCTTTTAATACAGTTGCGGCGATTCCCTCTCCAAGTGGTTCACAAAACAACAGCTTTGTTCCAGCCAATTCTAATTTCCTACACCGCGCATTAATAGACGAATCTACAAATTCTTCCCCTTGGTTAAGATCAAATAATCTTCCCCACTTGGTTAAAGTTTGCTCCAGATTATGAACAACAAAGCCGACACTTTCAAACAGTAAATTTCCGGCAGGATGTGATCCAACCAATCCCTGTTCCTTAAATTCTAAAAGTCTCTCCTCATCTGACTTTTCCCATTGAATAAAAAATGGCAGTTGAAGTTCATTCGCCGTGGTTTCCGGAAAAAGCAACGACCACTTAATAATTTGTCCATCCCCACGAGTTCGTTCACCGGGAAACGGGCCATAGACCTTGAACCCCTCTGCCTTCAGCTTTAATGCTAATTGATCTATTTGATTGGTACGGATGGCTATTCTAGCTGGCCCCTCCTGCCCCTTCCTTGCCAATTGCTCGATGATATGTGTAATTAGACGGTTTTCTACCTGTTTCTCCGCTACTGACAAAGTTTCAATCCCTAAAAATTCAATATAGCTTAGACCAAAGTACGTTAGGGAATTATAGGTGCCCCAATTTTCATGACGGCCGCCCATAATGGCATGAACCCCTCTATGTTTTAAAAGGGGAATGGCTTCCACTGGATTGTTTGCAAAAAAGACTAAATGATCAAAGGAAAATGACATGCTGTTACTCCTTTCTTTATTATCGGCTGACTGAATATTTCCGGACAATTTGCATAAGTACGGCTTGAAGAAAATATGATTACAATAAGCATCCTATACAAAGGGGTTGTTCTTACATGGCTGTTTTTAATAAAATCGCATTATTTTTTGTTATTTTGTATTCTGTCTTCATTATGATAAATACTTATCTAGGAGAAAGTGAACGGATTGGGTCCAATGTAATGTACTTTTTAATGAATGGCTTTGCCTATATTGTATCAGCAATGGAAGTGGAAAAGGAAAAACAGATTGTTTTTGTAACGGGAGAATAAATAAAAGCCGATTTGATTCGGCTTTTCCTGTATAATGAAACCTATTCGCTTTTGTATATGATCTTTCTTTAAGAGAAATCCTATTGATAAGGCGAATAATATAAAAAATGAGGTTCCTATATGAGTAAAGGAAGTTTTGGAGAATACCCTTTAAGCAATGAAATAGCAAGGGCGCTTGCAGTGTTAAAATATGAAGCACCTACGGAGGTTCAACAGAAAGTGATTCCCCCAGCATTGGAAAAGCACGATCTTATCGTCAAATCCCAAACTGGGAGCGGCAAGACAGCCGCCTTCGGAATCCCACTATGCGAAATGATAGAATGGGAAGAAAAAAGGCCACAGGCCTTAATTCTTACTCCTACCAGGGAGCTTGCGGTTCAAGTTCGCGAGGATTTGACGAATATTGGCAGGTTCAAGCGAATTAAAGCAATGGCCGTTTATGGGAAAGAACCTTTTTCAAAGCAAAAGGAAGAATTGAAGCAAAAAAACCATGTTGTCGTGGGAACACCAGGGCGTGTCATCGACCATATTGATAGAGGAACGCTAGATTTAGGCCAGATTCAGTTTCTAGTTATCGACGAAGCTGATGAAATGCTGAATATGGGTTTTATAGATGAAGTGGAAGCAATCATAAAAGAACTTCCATCCACCAGAGTCACAATGGTCTTTTCCGCAACATTGCCGAAGGATGTTGAGGGCCTCTGCCACCAATATATGAAAGAGCCCTTTCATATTGAAATTGAAGCAACCGGCATTACTACGGACACCATTGACCACCAAATAATCGATAGTAAAGCAGAAGAGAAACTTTCCTTGCTTAAAGATGTTACTATCGTTGAAAACCCCGACAGCTGTCTTATTTTTTGCAACACAAAAGAACACGTTGAAACTGTATTCGCAGAATTGGAAGTAGCCAACTATTCATGTGAAAGATTACATGGGGGATTAGAACAACAAGATCGGTTTGCCGTGATGGACGGGTTCAAAATGGGTAATTTTCGATACCTAGTGGCAACCGATGTGGCTGCACGAGGGATTGACATTGATAATGTGACACTTGTGATTAATTATGACGTCCCGATGGAAAAAGAAAGTTATGTCCATCGTACCGGCAGAACCGGACGAGCCGGAAATAAAGGAAAGGCCATTACATTTGCCACACCTTATGAAGGGAAATTCGTTAAAGCCATTGAAAGATATATTGGCTTCGAGATTCCTTCAATGGAGGCCCCAAAACGATCGGAAGTGGTTGGTGGCAAAGCAGCCTTTGAAGAAAAGGTCAGCGGCCGCCGCGTGGTGAGAAATAATAAAACAGCCCGCATCAACCAAGATATCATAAAACTCCATTTCAACGGCGGTAAAAAGAAGAAGATTCGTGCGGTCGATTTTGTTGGGACCATCGCGAAAATCCCGGGAGTTTCCGCTGAAGATATCGGCATTATTACAATCCAAGACCATTTATCCTATGTGGATATTCTAAATGGAAAAGGCTCACTAGTACTACAAGCCATGGAAAGCGCCACAATCAAAGGAAAAAAGCTAAAAGTCAGCATAGCCATTAAGTAAAAAGGTGCCTGACACCATAAGTACTACTCTCGTAGTAGTAATGGTGTCAGGCACTTTACTTCCTTTTGGGGATGAATTGGAAGATTTCTTTGGATTCAAAGCTGTCGACTAGGCGGTTTAGCCAATCATAGTATTCAAGGGCATCGGTAAGCTTTTCCATGTCTCTTGCTGCTTCTGTTTTCACCTGGTGATCAACGTTTTGATCATCTATAAGGGTTTGTAATTCGGCAAGGGATTTCTCCATTGCTGAAACATTGATGGAGATCCCCGTTCTCCATTTGATTGAAAAGAAATCAATGAAGGTTTGATACCAATCAGGCTCAGCTTGATACAAATCCTTCCTCACCCCTTTTTTCCAAACCTTGCCAACCATTTTTAACTCTAACAGGCTTCGAACCGAGGTGCTCATACTCGTTTTACTCATTCCAAGTTCTTCTTTCATTTCATCCAGCGTCAAAGGATCCTCTTGAAAATATAAAGCCCCGTACAATCGTCCAATTGACTCGGTCACACCGTATAAGTTCATATTTTGAGAAATGGCCTCAATCACCCGCTCGCGGGCATGCTCCAATTTTTCTTCACCATTCATAACAATTTCACATCCATTTATCTACATGTACTTACTAAAGATATCATGATTTTTTCAAAAGTAAAGGATGCACTCAAAGGGGATTTGGGAGCATTCATGAGCAATTGTAAGAATAATTACGATTCAGTATGTACAGTTTTTTCTGTACGTACTTTACGGCGAAATATGCCCAATTACCAACTTTGCCCTATATATCCAATAAAACTACAATTAAATGGTACCGCTGTTAAGAATTTAAATCGAGGTGAATACATGAACAATTCGCATAAAAAGATCAGCGTGCAAAACGTCACAAAGATCTTTGGAAAATCAAAAAAGGCCATTCAGCTCTTACAGGAAGGCGAATCGAAACAAAACATTTTAAAGAAAACCGGTGCAACCGTAGGTGTTAATCAAGCGACCTTTGATGTGGAAGCTGGCGAGATTTTTGTCATAATGGGGCTGTCCGGCAGTGGAAAATCCACGTTAGTCAGGATGCTCAATCGGCTGATTGATCCCTCGGCTGGCCAGGTATTGATCGATGGCATCGATATTGTAAGGATGAATAAAGAACAGCTAAGAGAAGTACGACGCAAAAAAATGAG
Source organism: Bacillus sp. MM2020_4 (assembly GCF_011250555.1). GTDB lineage: Bacteria > Bacillota > Bacilli > Bacillales > Cytobacillaceae > Neobacillus. The sequence goes on from NZ_JAANMZ010000033.1 coordinate 41,493, forward strand.
TATGGTGTTTCAAAAGTTTGCCCTTCTCCCCCACAGAACCATTTTAGAAAATACGGAGTACGGCTTAGAAGTGCAAGGAATAGCAAAGGAAACACGCGTCGGCAAAGCAATGGAAGCATTAAAACTAGTAGGACTAGAGGGGTATGAGCACCAATATCCGAAGCAACTAAGCGGTGGTATGCAACAACGGGTTGGATTAGCGAGAGCTTTAGCTAATGATGCCGACATCTTACTAATGGATGAGGCATTTAGTGCGCTAGATCCTCTTATCCGAAAAGACATGCAGGATGAACTCCTTGAACTTCAGTCTGCCATGAAAAAAACAATTGTGTTTATTACTCACGATTTAGATGAAGCCCTTCGAATCGGCGACCGAATCGCATTGATGAAGGATGGCTCCATTGTTCAAATCGGAACTCCTGAAGAGATCCTCATGAACCCATCAAACGACTATGTTGAGAGATTCGTAGAAGATGTTGACTTATCCAAAGTATTAACGGCAGGTCATGTAATGAAACGGGCAGAAGCTATCTCTGTTGAAAAAGGCCCACGGGTTGCCCTGCAAATGATGAGGGATTTAGGGATTTCGAGTATATATGTCGTTGATCGTAAAAAAACCTTGCTCGGGGCAATAACAGCTTCCGAGGCAAAAGAGGCAATCGATCGAAACGAAAGTTTAATGACCATTTTACAGTCAGACGTTCCAACTGTTCTACCAAGTACGCTGCTGACTGATTTATTTGAAAAAGTTTCAACTGCCTCCATTCCAGTAGCAGTAGTCGATGAAAAAAGACGATTACTTGGCATTCTCGTCAGAGGTGCAGTGATTGGGGCACTCGCCGGCAATCATCATGCCGATGAAAATTTGGAACAAGCAAAGGCAGAGGTAGCAGCCGACAACAACATAAATAAGGAGGTGAAGATCACATGGAACAATGGTTCCCAAAAATTCCAATAGCTGATTGGGTTGATGTTCTTGTTAACTGGCTAACAGTAAACCTTGAATTCGCCTTTGATGGAATTACTTCTGTCCTTCAATCCGTTGTCGATGGAATGGTTTCAGGGTTTGGCTACATTCCTTCCTATTTATTTATGATTCTCTTAACGTTGCTTGCCTGGAAAGTTTCGAATAAAGGAATTGCACTTTTTACATTCATTGGTTTATTCCTTATTGCCAATCTAGGCTATTGGGAACCAATGCTTGAGACATTAGCACTGGTGTTAACCGCTGTTTTCATCTCCATTGTATTAGGAATACCATTAGGAATTTGGGCCTCCCAGAAGCAAATGGTCAAACAAATCGTGACTCCGGTGCTGGACTTTATGCAAACCATGCCAGCCTTTGTCTACCTTATCCCAGCTATTTTCTTTTTTAATATAGGAGTGGTTCCAGGTGTTGTCGCTTCCGTTATTTTTGCGATGCCACCGACAATCCGACTAACCATTCTCGGTATTCAACAAGTACCAGCGGATATTATTGAAGCAACAGAAGCCTTTGGATCAACCACAGCCCAGCGCTTACTCAAGGTGCAGCTGCCACTGGCAATGCCTACTATCATGGCTGGTATCAATCAAAGTATTATGCTTGCACTATCTATGGTGGTTATCGCATCAATGGTCGGTGCTCCCGGATTAGGTGCCGATGTATACCGCGCCGTTACCCAAATACAAATCGGTAAAGGGTTTGAGGCCGGGTTAGCGATTGTGGTAATCGCCATTATTCTAGATCGTGTAACTCAGAATATTGGAAAAAGCAAAAATCAAGGAGGAGCTGCTTAATGATGAAAAAATGGTTAGTTATGTTACTTACAGGATTAATGATAATAGGACTTGCAGCCTGCGGGTCAGATAAAACCAGCAGCAATGAAGGCAAAGATGAAAAAGGTACGGCATCTGTTGGCGATAGCGTTGATTACAAAATCATCGGGATTGATCCCGGTGCCGGTCTCATGAAGGCCACTGCCAAAGTGGTCGATGCGTATGGTTTAGATGACTGGAAAGTGGTTGAAGGCTCAGGTGCCGCCATGACAGCTGCATTGAAAAAAGCCTATGCTAAGAAAGAACCCATCATTATCACTGGCTGGACACCACATTGGATGTTCGCTAAATTTGATTTAAAATACTTAGATGATCCAAAAGGGGTTTATGGAAAAGAAGAAACAATTAATACAATCGCAAGAAATGGCTTAAAGGACGATCTTCCTGACGCCCATAAGGTACTTGATCAATTCAATTGGACTCCGGACGATATGGCAGTTGTGATGAGTGCCATCCAAGCGGGTGAAAAGCCAGAAGATGCTGCCGCTAAATGGGTGGAGGAGAATGCAGACAAGGTGGCCGAATGGACAAAAGATGCGGACAAGGTCTCAGGTGACAAAATTACTCTCGGCTATGTTGCATGGGATAGTGAAATTGCCAGCACGAATGTGGTTGGAAAGGTATTAACAGATCTAGGCTATAAGGTGAAACTTCTTCAGGTAGAAGCTGGTCCAATGTGGACTGGGGTAGCTGATGGAAGCTTGGATGCCATCGTAGCCGCCTGGTTACCTTCCACCCATGAGGACTACTATAATAAGTACAAAGGTAAGTTTGAAGACCTCGGTGAAAACCTTACAGGTACAAAGCTTGGCCTAGTTGTTCCAGCTTACATGGACATTGACTCCATTGAAGATTTAAAGTAATTGTTGAAAAAGCTGATTCAACTATCCTTCATTTCGGATAGTTTGGGTCAGCTTTCTTTTTCCTTCATTACTTTATGTACTATAATCAATGTAACCAACCTTAGTAAAAAGGTGATCAATCAAATGACAAATATTAGAGAGTTAGCCAAGATGGCCGGCGTTTCTGTTTCAACGGTGTCACGGGTGATGAATAACCATCCATATGTAAGTGAAGAAAAAAGGAATGCAGTTTTAGCAGCTATTCGGGAGAGTAATTATCAGCCAAATATTAATGCCATCCATTTGAGTATGGGAAAAACATTTCTTGTCGGAGTGGTCGTACCCTATATCGATCATCCCTATTTCGCTCTGTTACTGAAAGGAATGGCGATTGAGGCATTGGAAAATAACTATAAACTGGTTTTATTTCAGAGCAATTACGAAGAGGCAAAAGAGTTTGATGCATTAAAAATGCTGAAACAAAAGCAAATCGATGCGTTAATTATTTGTTCGAGAATCTGCAGCTGGTCCACGGTTGAAGAATTTATGCCCTATGGCCCGATTGTTTTATGTGAAGATACCAGGGGGAAAAACGTATCCTCCACCTATGTTGACCACTACAAGACCTTTATTTTTGCATTAGAATACTTATATCAAAAGGGACATCGAAAAATCGGCTATAGTATTGGTCGTAAAACAGGATCAAATAGTAAATTCAGAGGAATGGCCTTTAAGGATTTTATTAAAGATTATCAGCTGCCATATGAACCTGCTTATATTTTTGATGAATGCCTTTACTTTGAAGACGGGGAACGGGTCATTTCACAGATCAAACAAATGGACGATCCCCCTACCGCTCTGCTCATCACTAGTGATGAGGTTGCAGCCGGTATAGTCACCTGTGCGCAGCAACAAGACATTTCAGTACCAGGTGACCTTGCCCTCATCGGTTTTAATAACCAGCCCATTGCCAAAATGATGAACATCACGACGATTGAAATTCCGCTGGTAGAGATGGGACGGAAACTTTTTTTGCAAGGAATGGTTGATTGTGAGGCCACCTATCAAGAAATTCCGGTTACCTTAATTGAGCGGCGGACGGTTTAAAATAGGGCTTTCGACAGTATGGGGGCCTTATCCGATAGTAATGGAGCCTTTCCATTCCCTCGCCCGAAAAAACTTCCCTCATAACCCTTGACCTGAAACGCGTTTCATAAAATATGCTTGTTAGGTAAGAACAATACAACACGTAATCGGCGTGATCTGGGTCCGTTTCCTGAGCGTAACGATGGTGTTGTATTTTACCGGAGGTGTATTGACATGAAAAAACCAATTGTGTTTTTTGATATTGATGGAACATTATTAAATGAAGAGAAGAAAATTCCTGCTTCTACGAAAAAGGCCGTTCGCTTGCTCCAGGAACAAGGGATTCATACCGTTATTGCTACAGGCCGCGCACCCAAAATGTTCTACTGGATTCAAAAGGAATTAAATATTGATTCTTATGTAGCGATGAATGGGCAGTACGTGGTATTTGATGGGCAAGAAATTTACGCCAATCCGATTGACCGAGATCGATTGGAAACCCTTTCGATGATGACTGCCAGCAATGGTCACGGGATGGCCTACTGTAGTCACCTTGATTATAAGGTGAGTAAAAGCAACCATCCGTTTATCGAGGGTGGGTTTGATTCCTTGATGCTCCCATATCCTGAGGTGGACGAAGAGTATTTTAAACAGTTGCCTATTTTTCAAGGGCATCTTTACTGCGGGCCGCAAAATGCGCAGATGTATTTTGACCATTTCCCTGATTTCAGTTTTATTAAATGGGATGCCAATGCCTATGATATCCTTCCTAAAGGCGCTTCCAAGGCAGTCGGAATTCAAAAAATGTTAGAGATTTTGGATATAAAAAAAGAAAACAGCTTTGCTTTTGGCGATGGGTTAAATGACTTGGAAATGCTTACCATGGTAGGGACAGGTGTCGCAATGGGCAATGCGGTTCCAGAGGCAAAAGCGGCGGCGGATGTCATCACCACCTCCTCTTCACATGATGGGATTCTAAACGGGCTTATCAAGGTGGGACTTTTGGAGAAGGACGTAACATTAGTTTAATATCGAAAGGCGCGAACAGATTTCAAAACTGTTCGCGCCTTTATTTCCAAAAAGTTATCCCACTATTTCAAAAATTGTTATAATAGGAAAGCAAAGGGAGAAATGGGGGGGATTTTTTTGAAAAAACGAAAACTGATGTTACTTATTCTAAGTGGTTTACTTCTTCTCTTTATTATTGTAACCGGTTTCAACACAATGACGGTAAAATCGAAACAACCCGCACCGGATCCAACAAATGTGGCCATTGATGAAGCGAAGGCTGTGGAGCATCTATCAAAAGCCGTCACCTTCAAAACCGTATCCTATCAAGACCGAAGTAAGTTTGACTTTAACCAATTTGATGAATTTATTGCCTTTTTACGGGAAAGCTATCCCTCGGTTCATCATCAACTAGAGTTTGAAAGGGTAAATAAATATGCACTTGTCTATAAATGGAAAGGTTCCGATTCTAGTAAAAACCCAGTCGGTCTGACAAGCCACTACGACGTTGTCCCTGTTTTAAAAGGCACAGAAACGAAGTGGGAGCAGGATCCTTTCAGTGGAACCGTTGTAGACGGCAAGATATGGGGCCGGGGGACCTTGGATGATAAAATTGGCGTTATCGGCATCTTACAAGCAGTCGATTATTTACTTGCGGAAGGCTTCCAACCGGAACGAGATCTGTACTTCATGTTCGGATTTGATGAAGAAATAGGTGGTGACGAGGGAGCGAACAAAATCGTTACTACTCTTGAGGATAGAGGAATCACCTTTGACTACGTGTTAGACGAAGGTGGAGCGATTATCGAAGACATGGTTCCTGGCGTTGATCAGCCAGTGGGTGTTGTCGGTATTTCCGAAAAGGGGTCGGCAACTGCGGAATTAACGATTGAAGGTAGCGGCGGTCACTCCTCCCAACCGAAGGATCACACCAATATTGGTCGAATTTCCAGTGCGATCGCGAAATTAGAAGATACCCAGTTTACTGGCGACCTGAGAGGGCCTGGTGAAGATCTATTTGAATTTGTTGCACCGGAAATGAGTTTTCCGATGAAGTATGTTTTTGCCAATAAAGCCATTTTTGAGCCTGCCATTGAAAAAATTTTATTAGGAAAGCCAGCAACTGCAGCATTGATTCGTACCACCATCGCCCCAACTATTTTTCAAGCTGGCGAGCAATATAATGCTTTACCTGAAAAGGCAACGGCCATTATTAACCTTCGCCTTATGCCCGGGGATTCCTTAGCAGATGTAAAAAGATTCATTGAGGATACGATTGATGATAAGGATATTAAAGTAACGGTCAAAGGCAGTGAAGCTTCAAAGGTCTCCTCCACAAATGGCTGGCAATTTACGTCCATACAGCAGGCAGCTAGAAATGTATATGGTAATGCAATTGTTGCTCCTTACCTCATGTTTGCCGGTTCTGACGCAAAGCATTATGATAGTATTTCGAAAAACACCTATCGATTCTTACCTGTTCAAATTACTCCTGAAGATTTAAACAGAATGCATGGGACAAATGAACATATCAGTATTGAAAACTATATCAATGCGATTATGTTTTATGTGGAAGTAATGAAGGAGTCGAGTAAATAAGCAAAAGGATACCGTTATACAGCGAAGAGGTGTCTAACCACCGATAACTCATCGTATCGGGGTCAGACACCTCTATTTATAATGGGCCTAAATGGACTCGAACCATCGACCTCACGCTTATCAGGCGTGCGCTCTAACCAGCTGAGCTATAGGCCCATATAATGGAGCGGGTGATGAGAATCGAACTCACAACATCAGCTTGGAAGGCTGAGGTTTTACCACTAAACTACACCCGCATAATAAAAGGATATGAAATTGGCTGGGCTAGCTGGATTTGAACCAACGCATGTCGCAGTCAAAGTGCGATGCCTTACCGCTTGGCTATAGCCCAACAATAATTTGAAATATGGGGCGGCTGATGGGAATCGAACCCACGAATGCCTGAACCACAATCAGGTGCGTTAACCACTTCGCCACAACCGCCGTAATCTATATCTTAATAGTAGTTGCCTACTAGGAAAAAAATGGCGGTCCGGACGGGACTCGAACCCGCGACCTCCTGCGTGACAGGCAGGCATTCTAACCAACTGAACTACCGGACCATATTGCGGGGACAGGATTTGAACCTGCGACCTTCGGGTTATGAGCCCGACGAGCTACCAGACTGCTCCACCCCGCGATAATAATAATAATAAAATATGGAGGAGGAAGAGGGATTCGAACCCCCGCGCGGTTTGACCCGCCTGTCGGTTTTCAAGACCGATCCCTTCAGCCAAACTTGGGTATTCCTCCATTTTTTTTAAAAAACTTCATTGGTAGCGGCGAAGGGAGTCGAACCCCCGACCTTTCGGGTATGAACCGAACGCTCTAGCCAGCTGAGCTACACCGCCAAAATACATATAATCTTGAATAACCTACGACTGGTCGGGAAGACAGGATTCGAACCTGCGACCCCTTGGTCCCAAACCAAGTGCTCTACCAAGCTGAGCTACTTCCCGAAAATAATGGCGCGCCCGGAAGAAGTCGAATCCACAACCTTCTGATCCGTAGTCAGACGCTCTATCCAATTGAGCTACGGGCGCATAGTCTTACATTAATGAAAATATGGTGACCCCTACGGGATTCGAACCCGTGTTACCGCCGTGAAAGGGCGGTGTCTTAACCGCTTGACCAAGGGGCCAAAGTAAATTTCGGCAAAATAATAGCCCCAAAGGGGCTTAGCCTGGCAACGTCCTACTCTCACAGGGGCGCATGCCCCAACTACCATCGGCGCTGAGAAGCTTAACTTCCGTGTTCGGTATGGGAACGGGTGTGACATTCTCGCCATTGTTACCAGACTATATTATCTGAGGAATCATTCCCTCAAAACTAGATAATGAAGAAGAAGTTTTTGTAAAAACGAGTTTTCTTATTATTTAGGATAAGTCCTCGAACGATTAGTATCAGTCAGCTCCACATGTCGCCATGCTTCCACCTCTGACCTATCAACCTGATCATCTTTCAGGGTTCTTACTAGCTTGCGCTATGGGAAATCTCATCTTGAGGGGGGCTTCATGCTTAGATGCTTTCAGCACTTATCCCGTCCGCACATAG
>NZ_JAANMZ010000034.1 GCF_011250555.1 Bacillus sp. MM2020_4
GTGCAAAAAAAACTAAGTTACTAGAGTTTTATTAAAATATTTTGAAAGATTATTGACAGTCTCAATAGTTTTTATTATTCTAAATATATAACAAATGTAACACATAATAACAAATGTGAAAATATTGTTTTTAAGTTATAACGTGTGACAAATGTTATGAGTGATCATGTAAATCTTTTTTTTACTGTACATTTGTAAGCGTTTTACCTTTTGTGATGAAAACGTCTTTATAAGAAAGGGAAGGGGTGTAATCGGTAGGTAATCATGCCGCATAACAGTGTAGGAGGAAAATTATGCAATTAGCTATTATTCTTTGTGCCATTCTCGTTGTACAATATGCACTTTCACTCATTCAAATTAGGTCTTACAAGAAAAATATTGATAAAATTGTCCGCGATTATAAGGGAGAAGATGGTTATTTTATGTTCTCCGGGATGCAAAGAGGGAAATTCCGTCCAGGAGCAATAGCCGTTTTGATTGTCGATCAAGACTATATCGTACACGAATGTCACATGTTAAAGGGCATGTCGGTTCTTACGAAATTCAAACCCGTAGAATCTTATAATGGCCTGCATGTGGGGGAAATCGTGAGTGATGTCAGCGACAGCACCGTAAAAAGTAAGAAAAACAAGATCCCTGCCTTTAAAAAGGCACTATTACAAGCAGGCGAAAATGCGTTATTAACGATTTCAAAAAGTAAAATTTCAATGGAAAGTTAAAGGAGGGCAACAAAGATATGGAATGGATAAAATGGTTGGGTGAACATTTCATCGGGATGTTTAATGCCGGTGGCGAAACATTTATGGGATTATTTACAGGTATTGTCCCGACATTGGTCGTGCTTTTGACCTTTACGTATGCTGTGATGAAGTTCATTGGTGAGGATCGAGTAAGTAGAGCGATACAGTTCGCTGCAAAATATACCTTGTTACGTTATACGCTGATGCCGATTCTATCAGTCTTAATGCTAACGAACCCAATGGCCTACACATTTGGCCGCTTCTTACCTGAGAAACAAAAGCCGGCATTCTATGATTCTGCCGTTTCCTTTGTACACCCGGTTACCGGATTATTCCCTTATGCAAATGCCGGTGAATTATTCGTCTATTTAGGTATTGCCAATGGAATCAAGGAATTAGGCCTTCCGATTGCAGACCTTGCTGTTCGGTACTTCTTAGTAGGTATCGTTATTATCTTCATCCGCGGGGTTGTTACCGAGTTAATCACCAAATATTTAGCTAAAAAAATAGAAGCGTAACTAGGGATAGAAGGGAGAGATTCTACATGTCTAAACAAGGAGTATTTGTATCAAAAGGTTCAGGCGGTTGGGGCGTGGGCCTTTATATAGAGCCAAATGGTAAAAAGAACAAGGTTGTGTCTATTACCGGAGGCGGGATTCATCCGGTTGCCAGAAGGATTGCTGAATTAACTGGTGCGGAAGCAGTGGATGGGTTTAAAGGATCTTATCCGGAAGAAGAAATGATGTGCGTGGTCATTGACTGCGGCGGAACAGCGCGCATCGGCGTGTATCCAATGAAGCGGATTCCTACGGTAGACATTCTTCCATCTTCACCTTCCGGCCCGTTGTCAAAGTTTATCACCGAAGACATTTTTGTATCGGGTGTAACGGTTAAAGATATTGCTGTGGCAGAGGGACATACACAGGCAGCAGGTGCCCAAGAGGTTGTTGAGGATGAACCTAAATTTAACACGAAAGATAAAGAGAAATTTCAAGAAAGCTACCAACAGCTGAAAAAAGAGCATGCTGAACACCAAAAAGAGAACTTATTATTGAGATTTTCCAAGGGTATTGGGAATGTAACAGGAACCTTCTATCAAGCGGGGCGCGATACCGTTGAAATGCTCTTGAAAAACATCATTCCTTTTATGGCGTTCGTCAGTATGTTGATGGGGATTATTAACTACACAGGAATCGGTGATGTGATTGCGAATTCACTATCACCACTTGCCGGCTCTTTATGGGGACTTATTGTTATTGTTATTGTTTGTACATTGCCATTCCTATCCCCTGTGCTTGGACCAGGTGCGGTTATTGCACAGGTAATCGGGGTATTAATCGGTAGCCAGATTGCACTGGGGCATATTCCGCCACAGTATGCCTTACCAGCGTTGTTTGCGATTAACGGTCAGGTAGGTTGTGACTTCATCCCTGTTGGTTTATCTTTAGGAGAAGCCAAACCGGAAACGGTAAGATACGGCGTACCGGCCGTTTTATACAGCCGATTAATCACAGGTGTGGCAGCCGTTATCATTGCTTATTTTGCAAGTTTTGGAATGTATTAATATTGGAAAAATAAAACTATGCATACAGATGCTTTGCTGCAGAGCTTTTGTGCATAGTTTTCCCTATTTATGGTTCACTAAATGTTCATTGATGAATCGGAATCTCCATAGCTTATCAAAGTTATAAAAATTATAATAATTAGTGTGGAAACATCCAGTAGGTACGGCATCATTAACTTAAGTAAGGAAGAGGTTTGTTCGGTGGTTATTTTAGACAATAGAAGAATATTAGTAAAGGTTGCTCAAATGTATTATAACGAAGGTGCTACACAATCAGAGATTGCTGAAGTCATTGGGGTCAGTCGCTCGCTTGTGTCGAAATATTTGACTAAAGCTAGGGAGAAGGGAATTGTAGAAATCACTATTCATGATGAGGGCCTGCATCAGTTCAGTCAATTAGAGCGGAAGGTGGAGCGGCTTTATAACCTGCGTGAGGTGGTTTGTATTGAAAGTGTGGGGCAGGATTCTTCGAAGAAACAATTAGGAGAAGCTGCAAGTGAATTTTTACAAAGGGTCGTGAAAGACGGGCAAATTGTTGGTTTCTCCTCGGGGACGACATTAAACGAAGTGGCGAAGGCGATGAATTCACCACAATTGTTTCCTACTGTCACGATTGTTCCACTGGTAGGGGGAGTGGGAAACGAACAGGTAGATATCCATTCCAATTCGATTGTTGCGAAAGTAGGGGCTGTGTTTCAGGCACGGTGTGAATTGCTTCATCTCCCTGTTATGGTCGACACGAAAGAGGCCAAGGAAATTCTAATAAGGCAGCCTACAATAAAAAGTACGTTTGACATGGCGGAGAAGTCGAATATTGCTGTGGTTGGGATTGGCGGAAGGCCAGAACATTCTACAATGGTTAAATCCTACCTGGGATCAGACTTTCAAACCATTACAGAGGATATGGAAATTGTCGGTGATATTTGCTACAACTTTATTAATAAATTCGGCAGGCCTGTCGCCAATCAGTGGAATGAACGGGTGATTGCCCTTGATCTTGAAAAACTAAAGCAGATTCCGCTCGTGATTGGTGTTGCTGCTGGATTAGAAAAAGTGGAGGCCATTAAGGCAGCACTTGAAGGACATTTAATTCATGTACTCATTACAGATGAAGTGACGGCAAATGCGCTGGTGGAATAATGAGAAAATAAAGCTGCCACAGGATTTATCCTGGGCAGCTTTTACTATAGGGATTAGAAATTAATTGTTTAGAAACTGAATCTTAGATCCTATTGAAATCTTCGGAAAGACAGGTGGAGAAACATAGATGGAACCTGGTAGAATTTCGGCAGGCGGTTCAGTAAAATAAACAGATATATGACCGAGTTCCGATAAATTCTGATAGGCTTCTGTCCCTACACTTACCACTTCGTATTTTTGATCATCAATATGGAAGGGCTGACCGGCATGTATTGAGGTGCTGCCCGATTCCACCACCTCATGAATAATCGCCACTTCTCTCAATTCATCTGGGGCTTGCGGACCAAAGAATATTAATACATGATCTTCCTCGAAATCTAATGCCATAGGGCCAACTGAAGATACGACTGATTCAATCATTGAAAGTTCCCCTCTCCTTTATATATACAAGATTTAATCGTTCCATTGGATGGGATGATTAAACTCCCATAATAATGCATTGTCAAACGGAAGTGAATCTAGGCTTCCACATCACTTGAAAAGAATTTAATTAGTTCATTCGTGGCGTGTTGTTCATCGTTCCCTTCAATACATAGTGTTACTTCTGAGCCCTTTGTGGCTGCTAAAGACATGACTCCAATAATACTTTTGGCATTTACTTTCTTTTCCCCTTTTAATAGGGCGACCTCGCTGGTGAATCCGCTTGCCTTCTTCACCAGGATGGATGCTGGCCGAGCGTGCAGCCCGGAGTGAAACAATACCTTTACCTTTGTTTCAATCATGATTGTCCTCCTCCATCAACAATTATTATTATTCGGAAGTTTCCGGTGTGACCACCCGTATGTTAAAAGCCCATTAGCTTACCTGCAAGATAAGCAATGATTACACAAAAGACACTTGTTATCAGTCTACTATACAAGACGGCCTTGATCCCAGCCTGGACGGTTTTCTCTTCTGAGTTGGCCATCATTAAACCAGTTGGCAGGAAATCACATCCTACTTGAACATTCGTGGCAAATAGGGCTGGTAAAATCCAAATGAATTCGATCCTTCCTTCCCCGATTTCATAGGCTAGGATAGTTACAAGTACCTGACCAAACGTTGCACCTGCACCAATATAACGAGAAACATAGGGAATGGAACAAATAATCGAACAAAGCAACAGCCCAATAAAGGATCCAAGAGAGTATTTTGTAAGACTGGATAACCCTTGACTAAAACCAAAATAATTAATGAGGCCTATAAATACTGAGATGCCTATCATAAGAGGGAGAACATGGGATGCAAACGAGCTAATCACATCTTTACCAGACTGATAGATCCAGCTCATCATAATAGCAATTGTTTTGGCTATCATTGACAGTGGATGTTGTTTTTCCTTAACGGGTACATCTATTTCTTTTTCTTTAACCAACTGATAGGATGGTTGCTTTTCCTTGAGGTTAACAGCTTCTTGTTTTTCAGTAGGGGTAATGTCACCTACAGTGACTCCTGATACAAATATATCTTCTGTGATATGTTTTGCTAACGGCCCTGAGGGGGACAATGGTTTAACATTAATAGTGGGAATCCTTTTCATCGGGTAGACGCCCATTCTTGCGTTGCCGCCACAGTCCACGATGACCACTACCATTTCCTCTGGATCCACTTTTTCTTTGTATGCATCAATAACTGGGCAATGAATCAGATCACCGATCTTTTGTGCCACGGGATGAATTCCGCCTCCCGTTAGCGAAACGACTTTCTTCTTCTTTCCATTAGGATATAATTCGAGTCCTTTCCCCCATCCACCAGGGCCTTTGGAGACAAATACCCCTAAATGATCATTTGGACCTACTAACTCTTGGATTGGACTATTTTCCATAGTGGATTCCTCTCTTTTCATCAATTATTGAATTTTGCTCATGTAATGGCGTGTTAATAGCTCTGTAGTTACCCCTTTCATGAACACAATGACAAGTCCCCCAACGAAATAGGCAATCATGAAATTTCCTAATGATAGATTGAGTTTCATAATCGGATAGAGCGGCGCAATAAGGAAAAATAGTTCTCCAGAATTGCTGAAAGGTAGTATGCTCGTAATCGGGTGACAAAACGATACCGTGGCATCGTAAAAAGCGGGTTTGTGCTTTTCGTTCAAGTGGCTGCCAACTTCGTAGCAGCTTGGATTTGTAAGCGCAAACAAACTTAAGAAAGGCAAAAGGGTATACCTGACGAGCGCTATATGCCCAAACTTTGCGGCAATAAAGTTAAGCCATTCCTTCCTAATAAGTTTAGAAATAAATGAATTTATCGCCAATGCAACCAAAAGGTATGGCCCTGTTGTCATTAGAAGAGATAAAAAAACTTCAACAATCTCTTTGGTTGGGCCACTACCCAAGAATGTCTTCCAATCCATACTAAAACCCCTCCTTTGTCATATTCCATGTATATTGTCATTTGATACAACTATAATAACCATAACCAATTGTTGTCAATATCTTTTTCTAAATAGATAAAATAATCCGAAAATAAATAATAATCAAAATTAAAAAATAATGGTATTGACAGAAAAAAAGATACCGCTTACACTTGTGTCAAAAGCTAACAGCCATATCAAATGACAAAAAGAGGGTGAATACATGAGTGAGAATCATTTCTCATCGAAAAACAGGCTGCACATGCTAGAGAAAATGTCTCAATCAGAACTGGATTTACTTGTTATTGGCGGAGGAATTACCGGTACTGGAATTGCATTGGATGCCGTATCCCGCGGACTGAAGGTGGGGCTTGTTGAAAAGGCGGATTTTGCCTCAGGAACGAGCAGCCGATCCGGCAAATTAATTCACGGAGGCTTAAAATATTTAAAACAAGGGGAACTTGGAGTCATTCGAGAAACGGGTACAGAACGTGCAGTTGTCCACAAAAATGCACGGCATTTGGTGAAACGGGTAAACATGTTGTTTCCAATAGTGAAAAATGGTAGTTTTAATAAATTTACGCTGAAAATTGGATTGGCAACATATGACAGGTTAGCAGGAGTAAAGAATGATGAGCGGCATGAAATGCTATCAAAAAAGGAAGTATTTGAACAAGAACCATTATTGAATCCAGAACTTGTGAGTGGGGGCGGTATGTACATCGAATATCGGACAGACGATAGCCGCCTAACGTTAGAAGTAGCTAAAACAGCATATGAAAAAGGTGCACTCATTTCAAATTATGCGGAGGTCACTGATTTTCAAAAAGATGAAAAGGGCAAAGTGATGGGGGTAATGGTGAAGGATAAGGTTTCACAAAAATCCTTCCAGATTCAGTCGAAGTATATCGTTAATGCTGGTGGACCATGGGTCGATAAGATCCGTCTTTTAGATGGGGAGATTTCAGGGAAATCCCTTCATTTGGCCAAAGGTATTCATATTGTGGTGCCATTCGAGAAACTTCCAGTAAATGAATCCATCTACTTCGATGCCGCCGGAAGAATGATTGCTGTCGTTCCTCGAAATGGATGCACCTATATTGGTTCAACCGAATCAAGTTATTATCATGATCTTGATGATATTTATGTTGAAAAAGAGGAGGTTGAGTATCTATTAAATTGTACCAATACGATGTTTCCATCTGTTCATTTAACAGAAGCAGATATTACGTCAAGTTGGGCTGGATTGCGACCGTTAATTAGTGATGAAGGAAAAGCCCCCTCCGAGTTATCTCGAAAGGATGAAATCTTTACCTCAGAATCCGGGTTGATTACCATAGCCGGGGGGAAATTAACCGGTTATAGAAGGATGGCGGAAAGGGTAGTAGACTTCGTCTTGCGACAAGGAAACCAAACATTTATTTCATCCCAAACGGAAAATATCAAACTGACCGGTGGAAAGTTTGAAACCGATCAAGAACTAGATGAGCTAGTGAATGACCTTGACCGGGATTTCAAGATAGAAGGAGTCACAAAGGAATTAATCACGGAATTCGTCCATCGGTACGGTTCCAACACACCGGGCTTGTTAGAGGCTATTCAAGAATTTCAATCAGAACATCTTCTTCATAAGAAATCACTCCACGAAATCATCGCAGCCGCAGAATTACACTACACCATTGAGAATGAAATGGTTGTTCATTTATCAGATTTTCTAGACCGTAGGACCGGTTATCTACTATTTAATAGAAATGAAATTCCACAAATTATTGAGGCTGTCAGTTCAACCCTGGGAAGCGAATTAGGTTGGGATGAGGGTGCAGCTAAGATCGAAACTTCTCTTTTTGATAAAGAATACAGAAAAGCCATTCAGTTTATTTAGGCAGAAAAGGAGAAAATGGATGAAGGTTGCACTTCTAACAGATGTAAGAAAACTAGAAATAAAAGAGCGGGATATTCCGAAGATTGATGATCACAGTGTTTTATTAAAGGTGAAAGCTGTGGGTGTATGCGGCTCAGATCTTCGAATCTATCGTAATGGAGACGCTCGTGTTGCCTTTCCTAGAGTAATGGGCCATGAAATCGCAGGGATTGTAACAGAAACGGGAAAGTATGTTAACGGTTTAGCCGTTGACGATCGGGTAGCCTTAGGGGCTCATATTCCTTGCGGAACGTGTGACTATTGTCTAGAAGGGAACGGACATCATTGTGTCAAACGATGGTCCATTGGCTATCAATTTGATGGTGGATTTGCTGAATATGTGGTGTTAAATCGGTTATTTGTCGAAAACGGTACCATTACGAAATTCAGTAAAAACACTACGTTTGAAGAGGCATCCCTATCTGAACCATTATCATGTGTGATTAGCGGCTTAAAGAAATTATCCATTCAACCGGCTGAAACGGTCGTCGTATTTGGAGCTGGTGCGATTGGGGGGATGTTTATCGCTGCCTTACGCAAAATGGGGGCAGGGAAGATTATCGTGGTTCAGCGTTCAGAAAAACGCCGAAAGTTCGCCGAACAACTAGGGGCAGATCTTGTGATCGATCCGTCCAGCCAAAATCCGGTACAGGCGATTTTAGAGGAGACCGATGGATATGGTTGTGATGTCGTGATAAATACCGCACCATCAAATGATGCCCAAAACCAAAGTCTATTAAGTGTAAGAAAAAAAGGCCGGGTGTTATTTTTCTCCTGTCCACCAAGTGAAAAGAATAGCTTGGATACAAAACCCATTATATACAATGAACTTTCCATCTTTGGTATCCATGGAGCTACACGTTCAGATCATCGCATGGCCATTAAATGGATTGATAGTAAATTTATAGATTTTTCCCAACTTATCACTCATCGATTTGTATTAAGTGAAATCGAAGATGCATTTCAGCAAACAGAGATGAAGCAAGGAGTGAAAAGTGTTGTGATGCCGGAATTATAATGGAATTCATTGACACTTCCGAGCTCTATTAATAATATCAAAGGGATGGTGAATTTTAAGGATAAAGGTGATTAAGCATGGCAAATTCCGATAATAATCGAATGTTAACCAAAGTTGCTCGAATGTATTACGATGAAGGTGCTACCCAAGCAGAAATTGCTAAAATCTTAGGAGTTTCTCGCTCCCTTATTTCAAAGTATTTAATTATGGCAAGGGAATCAGGCATTGTAAAAATCATTATTAATGAGGATTTCCAAAATGCAGAAGCCTCCCAATTAGAAAAGGAACTTGAGCAAAGGTTTGGTCTGCGTGAAGCGATTGTTGTGACCGAAAGTCGGGACTTAGGGCTCTCAGCCAGCAATTATCTGCTTCGAATCGTCAGAAATAATCAAATTATAGGGGTGTCCTCAGGGATCCAGGTAGCAGAAGTCGCTTCTGCCTTAAAGAAACAACAGACATCTATGTTGACGATTATCCCTCTTGTTGGCGGAATTGGTCATCTCCATTTTGAACTTCATGCGAATCAAATCACTTCTGTGATTGCTGATAAATTGGGTGCAGAGCATAAATTTTTGCATGCTCCGGTAGTGGTAGATTCGGCTGAGGCAAAGGAGGTTTTTCTTAAACAATCCCTACTCTCAGAGGTTTTTATTTTAGCAGAACGCTGTGACATCGCCATTGTAGGAATAGGTGGAGAGCCTGAATCTTCTACAATTGTAGAGGCCTTTATTAACGAGGATGATAGAAGAGAGTCAAAAGAGAAGGGGGCGGTCGGAGTTGTTTGCAATAATTTTATTGATTCCAACGGTCAGGAAATTGATGGATCTTGGAATTCCAGAGTGATTTCCATCTCCATTGACTCCCTAAAGAAAATACCAACTGTCATTGGAATTGTCCACGGTGATAGAAAGGTTCCCGCCATTCGTGCTGCGCTTAATGGAAAGATGATTAATGTCCTAATAACAGATCAGCTGACTGCAGAAAAGCTTTTAATGTAAATGAACAATGAATGTTTCAATTGACCAATTTAGCAGCATAGGATTTCCTCTTAGAATAGAATTTCCAAGTATGGTAGGTTTCAGTTTTTGAGAAAGAAAAGGTACTATAAAGGTTTGCAGGTTAAAGAGTTTTCTCCTGTTCACCCTAATAGCCTTTGACTTTATTGTTCTGAAAATTATAAATTATTAAAAAATTTATAGAAACCAGGGGGAAATAAAATGAAAAAGAAATCTTTGTATAGCCTTTTGATTGCTGGCCTTGCTACTAGTGTCATCTTAACCGGTTGTGGAAGTGCTTCTACTAACCAAAGTCAATCAGGTTCAAAAGCAGTCAGTGGGGAGAAAAAGGAACAAGTCAGCTCTGGAGCGTTGAACGAGTATAAATTAGATGATTATAAACCAAAGAAGACCGAATATTACTTCGCCTTTACCTATAAACTCATTCACCCATGGTACGACACGATTAAGGTAGGGGCAGAAGCAGCGGTAGCCGATTATGCAAAAAAAGGAATTAAAATCAAGTTTGATTATGAGGCCCCAGCTACTCCTGATGCAATTGATCAGGTGAATCGGATTGAAAATGCTGTAAGCCGTCATCCCGATGTTATCGGTGTGGATGTTACACAAATTAAAACGGTTGTGCCTGTCATGAATAAAGTCGTTGAAGGAGGAATTCCGGTTATGACCTTCTCCGGTGATGACGCAACAAAAGAACAAGGAGCAAAACGTATCGCATTTGTAGGTAACAACCAGAACAAGGAAGACGGAGCAATTCTTGCAGAGGAATTAGCGAAGGCGATTAACTATGAAGGTGAAGTGGCAGCCCTCGATGGTACAATTGGTGCTCCTTCCCATGAAGAGCGTATTGAGGGGTTCAATGAAGTAATGAAGAAATACCCGAAAATCAAAGTGGTGGATCGGCAACGTGATAATGATGACTTGCAGAAATCCATCCAGATTACGGAAAGTTTTATCCAGAAGCATCCTAATCTAAAAGGAATTTGGGCTAACAACATGACCAATCCGATTGGGGCAGCACAGGCGGTTGTGGCGGCCGGCAAGAAGGGGAAAATCACCATCGTTGGTATGGACCACGATCTCCGTACACTTAATTATGTGAAAGATGGAACCATTAAAGTAGCCCGTATTCAGGATTGCTTTGGAATGGGGTACCACCTTATTGATGAAGCTGTCAAAATTGCTGACGGAGAAAAGCCAGGCGGAGAATGGATTAAAGAAGAAATTAATAACCTGCCTTCGATCAATGTAACGCAGGATGACGCGCAAAAATATATTGACCTTTTATATGGGAAGAAATAGGAAATAAGTCTTTCATTTAGATTTTATTGTATATTTGGAGGTCCTTCTGGTCTTTCGTCAGGGACCTCCTACCTTATAGATAGGAAGTGAAATTCGAATGGCTAGCTGGGCGTTAGAAATGAAAGGGATTAGTAAAACATTTCCTGGTACTCAAGCACTAACTGATGTAGATCTGCAAATAATGCCTGGAGAAATTCATGCGCTCATTGGTGAGAATGGTGCCGGAAAAAGTACCCTTATGAATATTTTGATGGGAGTTCATAAAATGGATCAAGGGGAAATCATCCTAAACGGTTCAATGGTGGATATCCATTCCCCGCATGATGCGATGTTGAAGGGAATTTCGATGGTACCCCAAGAGCTTAACTTAATCCCAGAAGTTTCTGTCTGTGAAAATATTTTTCTAGGAAATGAGAAATTAAGCAAGAAAGGCGGCATGATCAATTGGAATGCTGCCAAAAAGACAGCTAAAGAACTGCTGGATAAAATGGGTGTGAACATCGATGTAACCCAAAAACTACGTCATTTGAGCCCGGCATATCAGCAGCTTGTTTCCATTGCGCGCTCACTGGCAGCTGGTACACAAATTTTGATTTTAGATGAACCGACGGCATCACTGACACTGAATGAAGCAGAATTGTTGTTTCAGGCCATGAAACAGATGCGCGATAAAGGAAATTCCATTATTTTTATCACTCACCACTTGGAAGAGGTCAAGGTAGTGACAGACAGAGTCACCGTCATGCGTGACAGCCGTGTGGTTTTTAGGGGTGATACGAAGGACTTGTCGATCGATGAAATGATACTCCATATGGCGAATCGGCAAGTGGAAAAAACAGTGAATGTTAAGCGGGCAGTTGGTAAAGATGTCTTCTTAGAGGTCCGAGATTTTACCCGTAAAGACGAGTTTTCCGATATCTCCTTTCAAATATATAAAGGAGAGATATTTGGAATTGCGGGCTTAGTAGGGGCCGGACGTACGGAGCTGATTAAAGCTATCTACGGCTTAACCAAAAAGGACGCAGGTCACATTTATATTGATGGGCATGAAGTCAGGATCAAGAGCCCGAGAGATATTATTCGATATGGAATTGGCTATGTTCCGGAAGAGCGTAGAAAAGAAGGCATATTTCCCATCATGTCCGTCTATGAAAATCTAATTATGCCTTCCTACAAGAAGATTTCGAAGGCAGGACTTATCCGATTTGATCAAGCCAAGGAACTAACCAATTCATTTATCCGTGATCTCGCGATAAAAACCTCCTCGCATAGCAAAGTAATTAAGGAGCTTAGTGGCGGAAATCAACAGAAGGTTATATTCGCACGTTGGATGGCCAAGGGAGTAAAAATGCTAATCCTGGATGAACCAACAAGAGGGATTGATATCAATGCAAAAACAGAAATCCATAAACTGATCAAGCAAATGGCCGATCAGGGTGTAACGGTAATCGTCATTTCATCCGAAATTGAAGAGGTGCTTTCAGTGGCTGACCGAATTATGGTCATGCATGAAGGTCATATCAAGGGGTTTGTAGACTCTCCGCAAGACTTGGTACAGGAAGATATTTTAAAAATTGCTCTACAGTAAAAAATGAGGAGGCCCAGCAATGATAGAAAATACTTCAAGTGAAGTGAAAAGAGATTTTCCTAAGCAAAAGTCAGGTTTCAACATCTATTCAAAGTTTACCCGTTCCACGGCGGGTGTGGTATTTCTTGTTATTTTAGCCCTATCCATAGGGGTACATTTTTTTACAGGGAATTTTTTCACTGTCTATAATATTGGGACGCTCGTCAGACAGGTATCATTCTTAATCCTTGTTTCCTTTGGTCAGACACTCGTATTGATTCTAGGCGGAATCGACTTGTCGGTAGCTAGTATTGCCGGGCTGTCTAGTATGGTCGTGGCATTATTAATGACCACTACCGGGATTCCTCCATTCTTGTGCATTATCATCGCTTTGGCTTTGGGACTCGTCCTTGGCGCAATCAACGGTCTCTTTATTAAATGGTTGAACTTATCTCCATTAATTGTCACACTCGCTGCAGGAGCCATCTATCAAGGAATTATCTATGTTGTCACTAAAGGGATGCCCATTGTCGGCATACCAGAAAGCGTGACGACTATCGGGCAAGGAGAACTATTCGGGACCATACCATATCCTACGATCATTATGCTTGTAATCGGTGGTGTACTGATAATTATGATGCATTATACATCCTTTGGCAGACATATTTTTGCCGTTGGAGGAAATGAGCACGCAGCAAATATCATTGGGATTAATGTTGGAAGGGTCAAAATTATGGTATATGCACTTAGTGGGTTGCTTGCCTCTTCTGCCGGAGTGCTGATGGTATTGCGTCTGGCTACTTCACAGGTGAACATCGGGGAAAACTGGGTTATGCCTTCTATCACGGCCGCTATTCTTGGAGGAACATCCATGAGTGGAGGATCTGGAAGCATAGTCGGCACGATTGTTGGCGGTTTGTTAATAGGTGTCATATCTGTAAGTGTAACGTTGGTCGGTGTCTCCTCTTACTGGGAAACCATCGTAACGGGTGGAGTTATTTTAGCGGCAGTGGTCTTCGATGCCATCCGTCGGCGAAAGCACGGAAACTAAGAAGGATGTTTGTCTAGAACCATCTTCTCTAATAGCCCAACAGGTTCATAAGCAATTTGTACCTCCGCTGCCTTTTCAGGCGGCTGATTATTGTTATTTACAATTTATTAAGATTGGAGGGCGGATCAATGAAAATTGCTCTAGGTTGTGATCATAACGCTTTCGATTTAAAGGAAAATTTGAAACAATTTCTTGAGGATATCGGGCATGAAGTTATCGATTACGGATGTTTTTCTTGCGAAGATGTGGATTATCCCGATGTTGCCTTCAAGGTAGCACAGGATATACGCGGCGATAAATGTGAACGAGGAATATTAGTTTGTGGGACAGGTATTGGGATGGCCATCGCAGCTGGAAAGGTTTCAGGAATCAGGTCCGCCTTGTGTCATGATACCTATTCCGCAGAGAGGGCCCAAAAAAGTAATAATGCTCAGATTCTAACTATGGGAGCAAAAGTAATTGGGCTTGAAACGGCAAAAAAGGTGGTAGATGCATGGGTCCAATCTCATTTTGAGGAAGGAAATTCTGGTAGGAAGGTTCAGAAGATTATGGATCAGGAGCAGTTGTATTTAAAAGAGGGTTCTTATGATTGCGCAAACTAAAAGATAGTTTTACCTAGAGTCTGTTCAATTAGAGCAGACTCCAGTTATGCGGTAGTGTCCTTATCTAATAAATGTGAAATTCAGATAGTAGTGATCTCTTGCCTTGTCAGAAAGAAGAATAGTATAAGTATTTTGAAAGTTCACTCTTGACAGGGCTTTCAATGAGGATTAAACTTAACTTGTAGGAACAAATGATAACAAATGTAACAAACGTGAATTAACCTGAGGTAATGTTACAGGTGATAACATTTGCACCTAGATTTGTATAAGTAATCGAGATTATTAGTTGAATAGAATGTAAGCGATAATTTTAAGTAACCTATTAGGAGGAATCTTACATGTCAGTTTACCAACAGCTTTTACAACGTGAACGAGAAAATGCGCCAATCAAGGTTGGAGTTATCGGTGCCGGTCAAATGGGATTTGGGATGATCGCACAGATTTCAAACATTCCAGGAATGATCGTTGCAGGTGTATGTGATGTCAACGTAGGAGCTGCGCAAAAAGCAGCGGACTACTATAATTCGAAAGCTACTAAAAGAAATCCTGTCATTGTGACAAATGATTATCGTGAGGTAATTCAATCACCATCAGTAGAAGTCATTGTTGATGCGACTGGTGTTCCAGAGGTTGGGGCTAATATTTCGCTTGAAACCTTACGCTCCAAAAAACACCTTGTTCTATTAAATGTTGAAGTCGATATTACAATCGGTTCTGTAATGTACCAGATGTTTAACAACGCAGGGCTTGTTTACACAGGATCTGCCGGTGATGAGCCAGCTGCAACACTAGAACTATATGAATTTGCAAAAACAATGGGTTTTGAAGTATTAGTTGCCGGTAAAGGAAAAAATAATAAATTAAACCCTCTATCAAATCCTGATGTTTGCGCCGAAGAAGCAAGACAAAAACAAATGAGTGCCCATATGCTTGCAGCGTTCCAAGACGGTACCAAAACAATGGCAGAAATGAACTTATTAAGTAATGCAACTGGATTGCTTCCTGATAAAGTGGGGATGCACGGGGTATCTGCCACCGTTCAAGATGTCGCGGATAAATTGGACCTAAAAGAAAATGGCGGGGTTCTAAACAACTTCGGCGTGGTGGAATATGTAGATGGACTTGCCCCTGGCGTATTTGTCATTGTAAAAAGCGAACTAGAGCCAGTTGACCATGAGCTTCGTTATTTAAAAGTGGGGAAAGGGCCACACTATACATTATATCGCCCATACCACCTTGCAAGCTTAGAAACACCAATCACGATTGCGAAAGCCGTTTTACAGCATGATTCATCGATCCATCCAATCGGAGCACCCATTTCCGAAACTGTAGCTGTTGCAAAACGTGATATCAAAGCTGGCGAGACATTAGACGGTATCGGCGGCTATTCTGTTCGCGGTGTACTTGAAACACATGTTGATATGAAGGTGAACGGCCATATTCCAATTGGTCTAATCAGCGGTAAAGTCGTTGTGAAAAAAGATATTAAACTTGGTCAATTCTTAACGTTAGATGATGTGGAATTAGATACAGCGACAACCGTTTGGAAATTAAGATCACTGCAAGATCAGCTTTTTCCAGTAAGTACTGAGAATCGTCCATTAGTGAAACTATAACAAAGTATGGAATAAATGGTGGAGGTATGAACGTGACAAAATCAGTTGTACAAGAAATCGGAATAATGGTACCAACATTTAAAGAAGATAAAATTGTTATCCTATTTGGTCCGCAGGCACCAAAGGAATTGCGTGAAATGGCGGTTATTCATGAATTTGAACACCTAACGGAAGAACCACTAAAAGAGGGCAGCACCATTCAATTTAACGATGAGTCCTTTACGATTACGGCTCTAGGCACACTTGCGAATCAAAACTTTAAAGAGCTCGGTCATATTTCAATTTACTTCCAGGAACCAATGGAAGAGGTATTGCCAGGGGCAGTATTTGCACACCCACATCAATTCCCGACGATTGAAAAGGGAACGGTTATAACGATTAAATAGGTGCGTCCTTTTCTGCGATAGCGGTGGTGAAAATTAACTATCGAAGGATCAATGTCAAGGGTAGAGGGAAAGAGGGAATGGGTCGAAAAACCCGTCCATTTTTCTCTTTTTTTATTTAAAAAATTTACCTTGAAAAGTTTGAAAATTGGCTGTTTTTTGCTTGACGTAAATAATGATACGGTATATGATATTTACAAATGTAATGGGTAAGAACAAATGTAAAAGGGAGGAAAAATAAATGATGAAAACAGTAAAACTTCCTGAGATGATTACGGAACAAAAGTTAAAAGATTTATATAAACAAATGTGGCTCATTCGCTATTTTGATGAAAAGGTGGATCAGTTCTTTGCAAAAGGCTTGATTCATGGAACCACCCACTTATGTGTCGGTCAAGAAGCGTCTGCAGCTGGTTCCATTGCTGTTATTGGCCGAAAGGATAAAATTGTCAGCACGCACCGCGGCCATGGCCATTGCATTGCCAAAGAAGGAGACGTCAACAAAATGATGGCTGAATTATTCGGCCGTGTGACAGGTTATTGTAAAGGAAAAGGAGGCTCGATGCATATTGCCGATGTGGAAAAAGGGAATCTTGGGGCTAACGGAATTGTTGGCGGAGGCTTACCGCTAGCTGTTGGTGCAGCACTTACTTCGAAAATGAAAAGAGAAAACTATGCAGTCCTTTGCTTCTTTGGCGATGGTGCCTCCAATGAAGGAAGCTTCCACGAATCTGTGAATCTAGCAGCGATATGGGATTTGCCAGTTATTTTTATTTGTGAAAACAACCAATACGGTATGTCAGGTCCGGTCAAAGAAATGACTCGGGTGGAAAATATTGCAGACCGTGCTGCAGCATATGGAATTCCTGGCAAGGTGGTCGATGGACTCGACATGGTGGAAATTATGAATACGGTTAATGGCGCAGTGGAACGGGCCCGCCAAGGATTTGGCCCAACCTTAATCGAAATGAAAACATACCGCTGGAAAGGCCACTCAAAGAGTGATGCGAAAAAATACCGCACACGGGAGGAAGAGAAAGAGTGGAGAGAAAAAGATGGCATTAAGCGTTTTAAAGAGTTCCTAATCGGTGAAGGGATCCTAACAGAGGAAAGCGCGAAACAATTTCATGATGAGGCACTTCAAGAAATCGAGGATGCTGTGAAGTTCGCAGAAAATAGCCCAGAACCATCAATTGATAGTTTACTAGAGGATGTCTACGCATAATCAGGGGAGGATGACGAGGATGGCGACAAGGGAAATTACTTATTTAGAAGCAGTTCGGGAAGCAATGAGTCAAGAAATGCGTCAAAATGAGGATGTTTTTATTCTAGGTGAAGATATCGGTGTTTATGGCGGGGCGTTCGGTGTTACCCGCGGCATGATTGAAGAGTTTGGACCGGAGCGTGTCCGCAATACCCCGATTTCGGAGGCAGGGATCGCCGGTGCAGCGGTTGGCGCTGCCTTAACCGGCATGCGCCCGATCTTGGAACTACAATTTTCTGATTTCATTACAATCGCGATGGATCAAATGGTGAACCAGGCGGCGAAAACACGGTATATGTTCGGCGGTAAAGGAAAAGTGCCAATGGTGTTAAGAACACCGGCCGGTTCCGGAACTGGAGCGGCTGCCCAGCACTCCCAAAGCTTAGAGGCATGGATGGCTCATATTCCTGGTTTGAAAGTGGTGCAGCCTTCCACCGCCTATGATGTAAAAGGTTTACTAAAAGCAGCAATGGATGATGATAACCCTGTTATTTTCTACGAGCATAAATTACTGTATAAAACTTCTTCAGATGTTCCAGAAGAGCAGTATTCAATTGAACTTGGGAAAGCAGATATTAAACGGAAGGGAATGGATGTAACGATTGTCGCAACAGCCATCATGGTTCATAAAGCACTTGAAGCAGCTGCGGAACTTGAAAAAGAAGGTATTAGCGTCGAAGTGGTGGATCCACGGACGATTGTTCCGCTTGATAAAGAAACCATTATAAATTCAGTGAAAAAGACTGGCCGATTAATTGTGGTGCATGAAGCAGTCCGCCGAGGCGGGATCGGTGGAGAAATTGCCAGCATGATTGCTGAAAGTGAAGCATTTGACTATCTTGACGCACCAATTAAGCGTCTTGGCGGGAAAGAAGTCCCGATTCCATACAACCCGAACTTAGAAAAAGCAGCGATTCCACAGGTGCCAGACATTGTAACAGCTGTGAGAGAAGCCGTTCAATACAAATAAGAAGGAGGGTTTTTAGATGGCAAAGGAAATTTTTATGCCAAAGCTTAGCTCTACCATGGCAGAGGGTACCCTCCTTCAATGGTTTAAAGAAGAAGGGGACAGCGTAGAGATTGGCGAACCGCTGTTTGAAATCATGACAGATAAAATAAATATCGAAGTAGAAGCTTACGATCCAGGTATCTTATTGAAGAAATACTTTCAGGTAGATGATCAGGTGCCGGTCAACCAAATTATCGGTTATATTGGTGAAGCTGGTGAAAAGGTGCCTGACACCTCACCAGGGATTTCCGGCACAGAGGAAGCAGAGCAGGCAAAAACGGAAGTGGTACAAGTGGCGGATTCAGCCGTCCCAGTTGGCGTTGTCGCCTCAGAGGAAAGTCAGCACGGAGAAAAACCGCGTGCGACACCGGCTGCCCGCAGGCTTGCTCGTGTAAATGATCTGGTATTAGGAACGATTAAAGGCAGCGGTCCAAATGGCCGCGTCCATAAGAAAGATGTTGTCGCTGTGATGGAAAGTGAAGCGGCACAGCCGAAAGCAACACCACTTGCCCGGAAGATTGCAGCTGCCGAGCAGGTTGATCTTTCCACCGTGACAGGTAGAGGAGTCAACGGGAAAATTGTGAAAACAGACGTCCTTACACGTGTGTCAAGAGCAGAGAACGCACCGGCTCCAGCTGCATCACAGCGCAAGAAGATGTCCGGTATGCGAAAAGTCATTGCCGAGCGTATGGCAAAAAGTGCTTATACAGCACCACATGTAACCTTAACAACAGAAATCGATATGACGAAGGTGAAAGAACTTCGTTCGGCTCTTCTGCCCATTATTGAAAAACAAACAGGATTGCGGTTATCGTATACAGAAGTGTTAATCAAGGCTACAGCTGCTGCGCTTGCGCGTCACCCTGAAGTAAACGTTTCGATAGAAGGAGACGAAATTGTCCAGCATGGACATGTTCATATTGGACTAGCCGTAGCCGTTCCTGGCGGCCTTATGGTACCTGTTGTCAATGATGTCCTCTTTAAGGGTCTTGCTGAATTGACACAGGATGCGAAAGATATTGGCAAGCGAGCCCGTGAAAATAAATTACTTCCAGAACAATTGAAGGGCTCTACTTTTACAATCAGTAATCTTGGGATGTACGCAATTGATGCGTTCACGCCAATCATTAACCAGCCTGATAGTGCGATTCTAGGCGTTGGACGGATCGTTGATAAACCGGTTGCGGTTAACGGGGCAATGGAAATTCGCCCAATGATGACGCTTAGCCTGTCATTTGACCACCGTGCGATCGACGGGGCACCGGCAGCAGCCTTCTTGACTGAATTGAAACAAATTCTTGAAATGCCATTCGAGTTACTTGTGTAATGAGGTGAAAGAGTTGAAAACATCCTATGAACTTGTAGTTATTGGCGGCGGTCCTGGGGGTTATGTGGCAGCCCTCCATGCGGCGGAACTTGGAAAGAAAACAGCCTTAATTGAAGCTGACTTTCTTGGCGGAACCTGTCTAAACAGAGGCTGTATCCCGTCAAAGACTTATTTAAAGCATTCAGAAATCATTGAGCAAATTGAAAAAGCAAAGGATTGGGGAATCGAAACCGGCTCCTTAACTCTTTCTTTTGATAAAATGAAAAAACGAAAAAACGACGTGATCGAACGTTTGCGTGGCGGTATTGCTTTTTTACTAAAGCAGGGGAAAATTGATGTTTATAATGGCTGGGGCAGCCTGCTGGCGGACGCGAGCGTTAGGGTAAAAACAGAGGCGGGCGAAGAGACGATACAGGCAGCAAAGGTGATTGTAGCAACAGGCTCAACACCTGCAGTACCGCCTATTCCCGGACTTGATTCCGTCCAGTTTGATACGAGTGATACGATTTTTGACATTCCAGCTATTCCTAAATCTGTGGTTATTATCGGAGGTGGGGTTATTGGTGTCGAATTCGCGACCATCTTTGCTTCTTTGAAAACGGATGTTACCATTGTGGAGGCGGCAGAACGAATCATTCCAACTGAAGATGCGGAAGCCTCAAAATTATTAGCAAAGGTTTTGAAGAAAAAAGGCATTAAGCTTTATGTAGGGGCGAAGGTTCAAAAAGTCGTAGAAACAGCTGGGGTTAAGACGGTTATCTTCGGCGATGAAAAAGGTAAAGAGTTCTCATTGGAGGCTGAAACCTTGCTAGTCAGCACGGGGCGCCGGCCAAACCTTTCAGCTGTAAAAGAGGTAAGCTTGGAAAAAAGTGGGCCGTTCCTCAAAGTGAATGACCAAATGGAGACAAGCATGGCCAATGTATATGCTATAGGCGATGTGATCGGCGGCTGGCAGCTTGCACATGCCGCGAGTGCTGAAGGAGTGGTTGCGGCAAACAATGCGGCTGAGATACACGATAGAATCGATTACAAAGTGATGCCACGCTGTATTTACACCCTTCCAGAGATTGCTTCTGTTGGGTTGTCGGAGGATGAGGCGAGGAAGCAGGGTATCGAAGTGCGGACGGAAAAGTTTGATTTTGCCGGGAGTGGTAAGGCTCTCAGTGCTGGTGAACCGGAGGGTTTCACAAAGGTGATTTTTGAAGCAAAATATGGTGAAATTATTGGTGTTGTCATGGCTGGATCCCATGTAACGGAAATGATTTCTGAGGCATCAGCGTTTATGTACCTTGAAGGAACTGTTGAAGAAGCAGCCAAAATGATTCACCCACACCCAACGATATCGGAAACATTTTTTGAAGTGGCTGTTAAGGCTGCACAAAAGCTTAAAAAAGAAGTCCAACTCATATAACAGAAGTGTTGGCAAATAAATAAGTTTTAAAAGTGCCGCGAACTTTAGTTTCCCGGCACTTTTGCATATCGAGATGATTTTCATTTGGCAATCGTGTAAAATGATGGTATACATTTCAGCAAGGAGATGGATTTGTGGAATGGCAAGAAAAAAGGCAATTAGTTAAGGTCTCCAGCATGTATTATAACGATGGCTGGACACAGGCTGAAATTGCCAAAAAGTTAGGAGTATCAAGACCTGTTATATCCAAATTGCTGCAAAAGGCAATGGATGAGGGAATTGTGAATATTTATATAAAAGATGAAACGGTTCGGACAGTTGAATTGGAGCAGCAGCTTGAAAAATATTTCGGTCTTCAAGATGCCATCGTCGTACCAAACAACGGACTGTCAAATGAACTGGCAAAACGGGCTGTTGGGCTTGCCGGTGCCAACTATATCTCACGAAATATGAAAGGGATCAAAAGTATTGGCATTTCATGGGGGTCGACACTTGCCTATCTTGTCCAAGAATATCCATATGAGCGAAGGGAAGAAGTAAAAATTGTTCCATTGGAAGGAGGAATGGGTGTTAGGGAAGTCGAAATACATGCTAACCAGTTGGCAAATGAATTGGCAAAAAAGATTAACGGTACGTGCACCTATTTGTATGCCCCGGCCATTGTGGAAACAGAAGAGCTTAAGGAACGATTAATGGCGCTTCAGGATATTGAAACGGTATTAGAAAGCGGACGTCATGTCGATATGGCCTTGATTGGCATCGGTAATCCTTTTAGCGATTCAACATTAATCAAGATCGGATATCTGGATGAAAAGGATGTCAACCATCTTCGCAAAATGGGGACAGTCGGCGACATTGGTTTTCGCTTTTTCGATGGACAGGGACAGCAGATAAATGATTCCTCCAGCAGCAAGATCATCGGGATTACCCTTGAAGAATTAAGGAACATCAATAAGGTGATCGCTGTAGCTGAAGGAGAACAGAAAGCAGAAAGTGTACTTGGGGCTTTAAGAGGGAAATTAATTGATGTTTTAATTATTGATGAACTAATGGCGGGTGCAATATTAAAAAAATATCATAATAAGTTATAATATATGGTAAGTTTCATAAAATTTTCCACTGTGTTAAAGTGAGGAAAATAGGTGAAAAACCGTTGCATAATCACAACCTCTGCTTACTATATAATATGAAGGAATAGTTTGATTGAAGGATATTAGCCAATAGTAGAGTTCCTTTTTTTGCAAAAGAGTTCGTGGAATATTTGTAAAGGAGAAGCCTATATGAAGATTTCAGAAATAGATGTCAGCCTTTATTGTTCACATTGTCATGACGACACCCTGCATCATGTTCAATATTTAAATAATAAGATTCAAAGTATTAAATGTACGAACTGCCACCGGAGAATCGAGACGGAAATGAATCCGATGAGAGAATTGTATAAAGAGGTTTATAAGCGAGTTACATCAAAACCAACAAGATTAACAGATGAATATAAAACGGATCATGGAAAGTTTATTGAGGAATTTCCGAAAAGGGTCTTAAGTAAGCCTTTGAGGCTAGTAAAGTATTTAAATGAAACAAAAGGGGCCTTGAACAAAATCAAGAAAAGGGTGAAATGAACTCTACTTGGGGATTTTTAGTATATGGTTTTTATTATTTAATAATTTTTGGCTAAAGTAGCTCTCTGATAACTGTCAGAGAGCTATTGTTTTGATAAGAAGGTATGTATTTTTAGAATTATCTGTTAAAAACAAAGTCATTTACCTAACGCCTGAATTTGGGTATGATTATTTGCAGATGTTGTCGAAAGGCTGTGGATTCATTTGAAATTATTTTTTAAAAATTACCGATTCACCTTGATTTTACTGTCAGCCATCGTGATTGGCGGGGCAGCAGGTTTGATTTTTGGAACAAAGACGGCCGTAGTGAAGCCGTTTGGCGATCTTTTTCTAAACCTCATGTTCATGATCATTGTGCCTTTAGTCTTTTTTAGCATTGCTTCGGCGATTGCAAACATGAATGGCATGAAACGGCTGGGGAAAATTATGGGCAGCATCCTTGCCGTTTTCTTAGTGACCGCTTCAGTCGCCGCTATTCTCGGATTAGTGGGTGCGTCCATTATCCATCCGATTGAAAATGCCGACATTGCCGGGATTAAAGAGGTAATGAATCATTCCGCTGTGGAAACGGATGCGGAAAAATTAACGTTTATGGACCATCTCGTTGCCACCTTCACCGTATCTGATTTTAATTTATTGCTGTCGAGAAGTAATATGCTTCAGCTCATTGTCTTCTCGTTGCTGTTTGGTATTTCGACTGCCATGGTTGGCGAAAAGGCGAAACCTGTTGCGGCCTTTTTATCGGCGGCGACAGAGGTCATGATGAAGATGGTCAAAATCGTGATGTACTATGCGCCGATCGGACTTGGCTGTTATTTTGCCGCGGTCATTGGTGAACTGGGACCGCAAATTTTAGAAGGCTATGCCCGCTCGTTTGTCCTGTATTTGATCTTGGCGGTCATTTATTACTTTGGATTTTTCACCCTGTATGCCTTCATTGCTGGCGGCAAGTCAGGCGTCAAGGTGTTTTGGAAAAATGCCATCACGCCATCTGTTACGGCGCTGGCGACTTGTTCGAGTGCGGCTTGCATTCCTGTAAACCTCGACACGGTTCGGAAGATGGGGGTGCCGAAGGATATTGCGGAAACGATTGTCCCACTTGGTGCGAACACACATAAAGATGGGTCCGTCTTTGGCGGTATCCTGAAAATCGTTTTCCTGTTTGCGTTATTTGGGAAGGATTTAACGAGCATCTCGAATATCTTAAGTATTCTCGCCGTTGCCTTTTTAGTCGGTGCCGTGATGGGCGCGATACCTGGCGGCGGAATGATTGGTGAAATGTTGATTATCAGCGTCTACGGCTTCCCGCCAGAAACCCTGCCGATCATCGCCGTTATCAGCACCATCATCGACGCACCGGCCACACTACTCAACTCAACCGGAAACACCGTCTGCGCCATGCTCGTCACCCGCCTCGTCGAAGGCAAAAACTGGCTCCGCGAAACCATTGGTGCCTGACACCAATAACACTATAAAGTGGGTAGTAAGCTAGTAAAGGGTGACAGGCACCATTTTGAAATTGATGGGAACCAGAGCTGATTGGGCTCTGGTTCCTTTTTTTTACCCTATAATTTCTCGACACTTACCCGCCCTGAAAAGAAGGTTGCGCCGCCTCCCATATCTGCGATGCGATCGGGAGTAAGTGCGTTCAGTAAATGCCTTTTGCTTTGGTTGGGGTTGGCATCCCCAGACTCAGAACCGGACCTTGACCTGCCCACCGTATCTGCCCAGAGCCCCTGCGACACGACAACCCCTGGAAGGACATTATCTCCCACCGCAACTTTTAACTCGCATTCCCCGCGCCTGTTCCACACACGCACGATCTCACCTTCTTCAATTCCTGCTGCTAACGCATCCAGGCGATTCATATGTAAGCGAGGTTCTTTTTCAAGCCCAATATGCTTCTGATTGTTAGAAAAAGTAGAGTTTAAGAAATTGTGATTCGGCCCGGGGACAAATTGATAGCTGTGATCTCCATCGTCCACCAGCGGGATATAGGTTGGCAGCGGCGGGTATCCGTCCTGTTTCATCCTCTCAGAATATAACTCTATTTTTCCACTTCGAGTTGGAAGCGTCCCTGGAAACAATGGTTTCACCTTGGCTTTCAGGTATTGCCGCTCCACTAAAGCGTCATATTTAAGTCCCTCCAAAAAGGAATTCCGCGGGTTATCAAGCGCGCCCACCATCATTTCTTCCTCTGTTTCTTTGAAGGCAGCCACATCGCCAAACCCCATTCCGATTGCCAGCAAGCGGAAGACCTCCACATTCGATTTGGATTCCTCGTACGGGGCGATGACGGGCTGTTGAATTTGCGCGTAATGATGCCAGTACGACGTATATAAATCGGTGTTTTCGAAGGATGATGTTGCTGGTAACACAATATCCGCGTATTTGGCCGTCTCTGTTAAAAATAAATCATGAACGACAAGGAATAAATCTTCGCGCTCAAGACCCTGTCTGACCTTATTGCTGGACGGGGCAACCAGTGCAGGATTTGAACCGTACACATAAAGGGATTTTACGGGCGGATCTACTGTTACTAATGCTTCGCCCAGTTGGTTCATATTCACCACGCGGGTATGTTTATTTTTCAAAAGATCTGGCCGTTGCAAGCTTACCGTATTTGGTTCAAGATAAGCCGAATTTCCTTTAATGGCACCGCCACCTTTGACAAGCCATTGGCCGGTAAGGGCAGGAAGGCATGCGACGGTACGGACGAACATACCGCCATTGTCGTGATGCTGCGGACCATTGCCTATTCGAATAAAGGAAGGGGACGCTTTGCCATACATCCTTGCCAACTTATAAATATCTTCGATTGGAACACCGGTGATGGTAGAAACGTTGGCAGGGTCGTATTGGTTGACATGCTCGCGCAGCTCTTCATGGCCAATGGTATATTTTTGTAAAAAGTCATGATTGACCATGTTTTCTGCAAATAAGATGTGCATGATCCCGAGGGCGAGGGCGCTGTCCGTCCCTGGCAAAATCGGAATAAACCAATCGGCTAATCGGCCGGTTTGATTTTTATGAACATCGATGACAATCAATTTTGCACCGTTCTGCTTGCGCGCTTTTTGCGCCAATGCCACCTGGTGCATGTTGGTGCTGGCGGCATTGATTCCCCAAAAGATGAACAGGTTGGAATGGATGGTATCCTCAGGGTCAATCCCGAGGCTGCCGCCCATTGTATATTGATACCCTGAAGATCCGGCGGAGGAACAAATGGTTCGATCTAGCCTAGAGGCGCCTAAATGATTCCAAAAACGCCGGTCCATTCCTTCGGCACTGAGTCTCCCCATGTTTCCATAAAAACTGTACGGAAGTATGCTCTCCGGACCATCTGATTCGATGAGCTTCTTCCAACGGGAAGTAATGGTTTGGAGCGCTTCCTCCCAGCTAATGGGGGTGAATGTTCCTTCGCCCTTTGGACCAACCCGTTTGAGCGGATATTTCAGACGATGTTCGTCATGAATCCGTTCATTCATATTCCGCACCTTGTTACAAATATGCCCTTTCGTAACTGGATGGCGCGGGTCACCCTCCACTTTTACAATCTTTCCGTCCGCTTTATGCAGAAGCAACCCGCATTGATCCGGACAATCAAGCGGGCAGACCGCATGAAAAACACCATTTGGCACATCAATAAAAGAAGGCATATGGAAATCTCCTTTCAGGTAAAAGAAATCAACTAAATGGTGTCAGGCACCATTTGTAACAGATTGGTATTATTAAATATTGCTACTATCATAACACTAAAATGGGTGACAGGCACCGTTAAAAGACACCAATCCGCCACGAAAAGACACCACATAAATATACCCGAATCTTAGTTTTGAAAAAGGGTCTTATGGTATAATAATTGGGGTTATTAGGATATTTATGGGTAAGACTAAAAATATTGTTATACTATACATATTATAAGTGACGTAAAGGAGAGACAGACTGTGAAAAAAGTTCGCAAAGCGATAATTCCGGCTGCTGGGCTTGGGACCCGTTTTTTACCAGCAACGAAAGCAATGCCAAAAGAAATGCTGCCAATTGTGGATAAGCCAACGATTCAATATATTGTCGAAGAAGCTATTGCTTCAGGGATCGAGGATATTATTATTGTAACTGGAAAAGGGAAACGGGCGATTGAAGATCATTTTGATTTTGCCCCGGAGCTTGAGAAAAACTTACTTGAAAAGGAGAAATGGGATCTTTTAAATAAAGTGAACTATACCTCCAATCTTGCGGACATTCACTATATCCGTCAAAAGGAACCGAAGGGTTTGGGACATGCCGTTTGGTGCGCACGGAATTTTATTGGTGATGAGCCATTTGCTGTCCTTTTGGGCGATGATATTGTTCAAAGTGATACCCCTTGTTTACGACAGCTGATTGATCAGTATGAGGCGACTTTCTCCTCGATTATTGGAGTTCAGCATGTTCCTGAAAATGAAACACACCGTTACGGGATTGTCGATCCGCTCCAGCAAGAGGGCAGACGTTATCAAGTCAAACATTTTGTTGAAAAACCGAAGCCAGGTACATCCCCTTCAAATTTAGCAATCATGGGAAGATATATATTAACCCCTGAAATCTTTATGTTCCTAGACCAGCAGGAGACAGGCGCCGGTGGTGAAATCCAGTTAACGGATGCGATTCATAAACTTAATCAGATTCAACGCGTCTTCGCTTACAATTTCGAAGGGAAACGGTTTGACGTGGGGGAAAAAATCGGTTTTGTCAAAACAACAATCGAATTTGCCCTTCAGCAGGAAGGCATCCATGATGAGCTTCTCCAATTCCTAAAAGAACTCATCGCGGAAGACCAAAATGGAACCGAACATCAAAAGGTAAAAACAAAGGAAAAGGTAAAGGTAAACAACACCCAAGAGGTATAAAGGGTGTCAGGCACCATTTGTAAGATCCTGATCAATTTAAAGGATCTTGCCATTCACCCAATTCTTTCATTATTCATAAGATACATAATGATAATAATTGGGGAGGTTCCTCTATGTACCGTTTTACAAATTACCGCGATGCCTTAAATCGGCCATCCTTTCCATTGGTTCAGGATGTGGAAAAGGCCATAAACGGTGAGTATAGTGCGAGTGAATGTTATGCCAGGCTGGCTAATCTGGCTCCGTCTAAGAAGGAACGGGAGCAAATTCTTGAGATTCGTCAGGATGAAATTAAACATTATCAACAGTTTGTTCAGATTTACCGGGGGTTAACAGGTGTGCCCCCTCAGCCAAAGATTACCGAGAACTGTCCGGATACCTTTTTAAAAGGATTGGAGTTTGCCCTGGAGGATGAGCAAAAAACAGTAGATTTTTATATGGAAATAGCTGATTCTGCGACAGACCCGTTCATTAAAGAAGTATTCAGAAGGGCAGCGGCAGATGAGCAAAATCACGCGGTGTGGTTTTTGTATTATTTTGCAAAGGCGAAGTAACTTTGATTGAAAGTGAAGGTGCCCCCGAATCTTAAAATCGGGGGCATTTTTAGATTGTGTACAAGGGGAATAGCTTTGTATGATTAGTCACTGCCACTGCCGTCTGAATCGCTGACGCCAGAGGAGCTGTCTTTATCATTGGCAGAATCATTGTAACGATCACTGTAATCAACATCATTGCTGTAAGATCTCTTTTTTTCCTTGTTTAAGCTGGGAAAAATTAAGAAGGCGATAATGATTAATATGGTACCAAAGAACTCTTGTGTGCCGAAAATAAGATAAATCCCGTACACAAGAAGGAGAACACCAACCAATCTTTGTATCATTCTTACACTTTTCAGAGACATTCCCCCCCTAATGAAAGTAAGAAATGAAGAGATACTTTACTAATAAATATTAGGGCTACCCACCTTTTATACATTTATGATAAACTTCGAACTTGATTATTTAGCAGGACAAAAGGGTACTAACAGGAAAGACACAGATAAAGAGCCTTGCTCTCTCCAACCAAACCATTTGAACATTTTGTTACATATTTCAATATCGCTAACTTCCATGGAAAATATTTGTATAATAGAAAAGACGGGGATGGTGCCTGACACCCATACCACCATTTCCATCGTATAAACATACTTATATTAAGGGAGTGATTGATTTGGCGCGAAGGGTTCGTTTGTGGTTTGCAGGTGCGAAGTTTCATGTGACCAGCAGGGGAATTAGAAAGAGTTCGCTGTTTTATGAGGATGAAGATTATAAGAAGTATCTGAGTTACATAGAAGAAACGAAAGACCGGTATCCCTTTCAACTCCACTCTTACTGCTTAATGACCAATCATACCCACCTCCAGCTTGAAACGTATGACACTCCACTCAGTATCATCATGAAGCATCTCAATACAAAATACGCAAAGTACTTTAATCAAAAGTATGATTTTTCGGGCCATGTTTTCGACAAGCGTTATGGTGCCGAAATCCTCGACTCTCGTGAATATGAGATAGATGTTAGCAAGTATATTCATTTAAACCCAGTGGAAGCCAGGATGGTGACGGCGCCTGAGGAGTATCCTTGGAGCAGCTATCGTGCCTATCTCTACGGCGAAAGTGAAGAGACCCCCCTTGTTAACCCCAACCCAATCCTTTCCTATTTTCCAGAACCGTCGCAACATTATTACCAACAATATATACATTCCCTACTAACGGACAAGTTTTTTTGGAAAGATGGAAAAATCATCAAGCTCGAGGGGGAGTGGTTTCCATGTGGGCTCGAGTGACCAGCATCGGCTTAAAGGGGATGGAAGGTTATCGGGTGAATGTGGAGGTAGGAACCTATGTAGGGAATGATTCGTTTAAAATTGTCGGCCTGCATGATGCGGCTGTGAAGGAGTCAAAGGAGCGAATTATTGCGGCCCTCAGCTCCCTGGGTTATATCTTATCTGGAAATAAAATTATCATTAATCTATCGCCTGCGGATCAAAAGAAAATCGGTCCAATGTTTGATTTTCCGATGGCAATTGGGCTGCTGCTAAGTCTGCATGAGGTAGAGGCAGTAATCCCTGAAGATACGGGTTTTCTGGGAGCGCTTTCCCTGGACGGTTCAGTTCAACCTGTGGAGGGGCTACTTCCAGCCGTTCTTGCGGCAAAAAGGCAAGGGATAAGGAGACTTTATATCCCTTTGGATGACCATCTCCCTATACTTGATTTTGAGGGTTTAGAAATCATTCACGTTGCTTCCTTAAAAGATGTCATCGGGCATTTTGCGGGGCAGTGGACTCCATACAATTTAAAAAAAGAAGATGAGGTAAAAGTTGAACGCAGTCCATATTTAGATTTTCAGCAAATCATCGGCCATGCCAGTGCCAAACATGCATTAGAGATAGCGGCTGCAGGAGAACATCATGTCCTGATGACCGGTCCTCCTGGTTGTGGCAAAAGCTTGCTGGCCGAGAGCTTTCCGTCTATTTTGCCGGTATTAACAAAAGAGGCGCAACTCGAGGTACTCAGCTTATATCAATTAAGTAGAAATTCCTACACTCAAAGCCTGCTGCCACCGTTTCGAAGTCCGCACCATTCGGCATCTGGAGTTGCCATTATCGGCGGTGGCCAATACCCAAAACCCGGGGAGATCTCTCTGGCTCATCGGGGTGTTTTATTTTTAGATGAAATCGGCGAGTTTCCAAGAAAAACATTAGATATGCTGCGGCAGCCGCTCGAAAATGGATTCATCACCATAAGCCGCACCCATGCCACGATTACGTATCCTGCTTCGTTTGTGCTGATTGCGGCAATGAATCCTTGCCCATGCGGATATGCTGGTTCGAATGCCCATTATTGTACGTGTTCACCCAAGCAGATTCTCACGTATCAAAATAGACTTTCAGGTCCGCTGAGGGATCGATTTGATATTAATCTGACGTTAAGGCCAGTGGATTTAACCGCCGCTGATGGGATGCCCCTGCAAGGGGAGCCCTCAAGTGTTGTGCGTGAAAGAGTGGGGCAGGCACGGGAGAGGCAATATAATCGCTATGGTGAAGAGATTTGTAATAGTAGAGTCCCTTACGAAGTTCTTCTTAGAAAGACTCCTTTAACAGGCACACAACAATTAACATTGCAGCAGCAAGCCATCAAGAAAAATTGGAGCAACCGGACCCAAATCAAAATCATCCGCCTCGCCCGCACCATCTCAGATCTTCAAGGAAGCACCGTTATCACTGACCAATGCCTTAACGAGTCAATCACACTGAATACAGTGTAAAGGGTGTCAGGCACCAAGACTCTAAATAAATAACAGCAAGCTAAGTGCCATTACCGCCATGCCGCCGATCAGGCCGTAGATGGAAAGGTGAGCCTCGTCGTACCTTTTGGCTGCCGGCAGTAATTCATCGAGAGAGATGAACACCATAATTCCCGCAACCGCAGCGAAAATGATCCCGAACATGATGTCATTGAGAAACGGCATGAGGAAAAGGTAGGCTACCAATGCCCCGATTGGCTCGGACAAACCTGATAAAAAGGAAAGCTTGAAGGCTCTTTTCTTATCACCTGTGGCAAAATAAACAGGGACAGAAACGGCAATTCCTTCTGGAATATTGTGAATGGCAATGGCCACAGCAATGGCAATGCCGAGCGCAGGATCTTGGAGTGCTGACGTGAAGGTGGCGATCCCCTCAGGAAAATTATGAATACCGATAGCAAGTGCCGTGAAGGTTCCCATTTTTAATAAATCAGGCTGGCTGCCTTTACTGTCTTTACCTTGCATGTCCTCCACCGTTTTCAGTTCATGTGGATTACTCTGCTTCGGTATAAATTTATCTATGCCGGCAATCAATAGCATGCCGCCAAAGAATCCGCCGACCGTCAGCCAGTTTCCAGGGCCAACTCCTAAGGCATCAACAAGTGCTATTTTTGCCTTGGCGAAAATTTCAATCATGGATACATAAATCATCACCCCTGCAGAGAACCCAAGCGTTACCGATAAAAATTTTGTGTTGGTGTGTGAGGTGAAAAAGGCAAGAACACTGCCTATTCCAGTCGCAAGGCCTGCAAATAATGTTAATCCAAATGCTAATAACAGATTTTCAGTCACCTTCGTTTCGCTCCTTTATAGAAGGTTCACGTTATCTTGACGAGAACAGATATGGACCTTTTAGTTTTAATTATACTGTATATGCACGAACCCAGAAATGTTTCCGACGAGAAAAACGTACACAAATAAAGGGATACAGCATAAAAACTGCATCCCAGTAGTGGAAAGGGTGTCAGGCACCATTTCCACTATCGTCGTCGTCTTTTTTCTGCCGTTTCTGGTGTTCCTGGAGGGCGAGGAGGATGTCTTGAACGTCGATTTTGCGATCTTTGTTTAGGTCAGCCAAGGTGTTTTCCGGTCCGGCTGATGGAACGCCAGCGACAGCAACCGCTGGGCTTTTCGGTCTAAAGGCAAAGGTGAACACCAGCAGTACAAGAATGAGTAATCCGGAAACACCATCGATGATATAGAAGGTGGTAGAATAATCGGACCATAACGTCTTACTGCTGCTCATCTTTTTTTCCGAGTTCGCGATATAGTGTTTGATCTCAGAATGGTTTGGATAGATGCGCTGAACCGCCTCAAACTTTTCCAACGCATGCTTATAGTAACCGCCCCAATACAATTCTAGTCCATCTTGGAAAAGCTTATCGGTTTCACTTTTGAAATCCCTGACACCGGCTTGGTTCACAAATTCTTTTGCTGTATTAACCGGTACAGAAAAATTAAAGCCTTGAACCTCTTGGCCATTCACTGTATCGCCTCTAAAGGTGAGTAAACCAATAATCTGTCCTTTTTCATTGATAACTGGACCACCGCTGTTCCCATGTGTGGCAGCTGCATTAATCTGAATGACCGGGCTTCCCTGTTCTGTCCTTTTCGATGTAGCCGATATTTGCCCTGCAGTCATTGAAGAAACGAAGGATGAATCCGTGGATAACAGGTCAGAATCGGCTGCAGCAGGGTAGCCGCTCACCCAAACATTATCCTGGTTCTGGATTTCATCGGAATTGCCGAGCGGTAAGGTGGGCAGGTTATTCCCTTCAATTTTTAAAACAGCGACGTCCTTACCCTCATTAATAGGGGCTCCATAGCTTTTCACTTCGCCATCAAGGATATCCCCGCCCGGTAAAACAACCTTCAATACTTTTTTTATCTCCGTATATTTTGTATACGTGAGCATGTATTGGTACGCTGTTTCGTAGTCAACTTTAAATTGGTCTGCCAGAATTCCAACCAGTTGTTCAAACGCCGCATTGGCAATATCTTCTTCCCTCATTTGCGTCACTTCGACCACATGGGCGTTTGTAACGACATAACCATCGGAGCTGATGATCGCACCAGACCCGGAACCACCGACAACTGATTGGTACTTTAATTGATCCAATATCGCCATAACTTCAGGATCGTTCGGGTTGTTAAACTGCCACCCGACAACGGCGTAGTCAACGATTCGAACAACTGCTGGCTTCGTGTATTCTGCCAGTTTTTGTGCTTGCGCTATTTTTCCTTCAGCGGGTTTGATATTGAGTAAGAAGAAGGAAGTTACAATCACAGCAATAAGCACCAAGCATAATGGAATGGTAAAAAGAGCTCTTTTCTTCAAAAGTACATTCACCTCTTGGATTGGTTATTTCAATGCACCCTGCACTATATTCCGAGGCGAAGGAAAGGCAATTTGTACTAATTTTGAATATTCGGATAATTAGGGAGGGCGAAACTAGAAATTGGCGAACTTTTTGTGAAGGGAAGGGGATGTTCTTGCAGTTAATTTGGAAGTGTAAATATATATTGTGGTTCTTTAATGAATCATTGAAAAATACCATGTCACATTACAACAACAAATTGTGATATCGTAAGTTTACAGGAATTATTCATTGGGATGTGTTCTGTCTCGTATTATTTAGTATCGCATTGGTTAAAAGTGGGATATTGTTTATTTTTATTTAAGGGAAGTGTTTACATGAAATTAAAAAGGATCCACCATATCGCTGTTATTTGTTCAGATTATCAAAAATCAAAGGATTTTTATGTGCGGGTTCTTGGTTTGACACCTGTACAGGAGGTCTACCGAAAGGAAAGGAACTCGTATAAACTTGATTTGGCAGTGGATGGGCTTTATCAAATTGAGTTGTTTTCGTTCCCGGACCCACCGGTACGGCCAAGCTATCCGGAAGCTGCTGGGTTAAGACACATTGCCTTTGAGGTGGAAAATATGGAAGAAGCTGTACGTGATTTAACAAGGCACGATGTTACCGTCGAAGAAATCCGGATAGATTCCTTAACAGGCAAAAAGTTTACCTTCTTTGCCGATCCAGATGGGCTTCCGATCGAGCTGTACGAGCGTTGATAAGCGGAATGGAAGGACCAAAAGCAGGTTATCAATTTGATAGCCTGCTTTTTATAGTAAACCTATCTAAGGGATACCGTATTCAGCGGGTGACCATGTTCCATATCCCCCGACAGGTGGATAGGCTCCGGATCCATAAATATTTGGACCCATCCCCTGATAACCGGGAGGGGAAGCAACAGGGTATCCATACCCTGCACCCGGTCCATAACCGTAAGGCCCCGCACTAGGTGGATAGCCACCATAACCAGGATATCCTCCAAAACCTCCATATCCTGCTGGGACGGATCCGTGTACGAGCCCAGATCCTAAATACCCTAACCCCAGCCCGAGCATGCCGGCACCCAACGCCCCCAGACCCGAATGAGCAGCGTGCTGATCGCCAGAGTGTTGATGCCCCCCGTGATAATGATGATTCTCATGGTGATGGTACGGAACCTGGTGATGTGATTGCCCTCCGTGGTGGTGCTGATTTCCCTGATGATAATGTCCGCCAGTGTGGTGTTGGTTTACTCCGTGATGGTGCTCAACAGGCATTCTATAAGGATAATACATGTAAAACTCCTCTCTCCTCTTTATTACTCGAGTTTTCTTATATACCTTTATTAGCCTATGAAATACATTTAATTCCTCTTGGGCGTGGATCATAATTCGAATAAAAATACGTCTTAAGTCTTAGATTTCTTTCCGTTTGTGGTCTATGGCAGGCAGGAGTTTTTTCGTGTATTGTGGAAGTAGTAACTGGAAATAACTTTCTTTTGATACGGATATTTTCAAAAGAAGTGAAACATTCATTTCCCTTCATTCGTATGAATATAAAGGATTATTAAGTCAGGAGTCGATTTATTATGAACCCGATTTTGTCATTTCTGCTTCGCACATTTGTGGCTGTCCCGATAACCGTATGTACATGGCTAATTTGCTTTTTTCCTATTGGACTCACTTTCTGGTCATCAACTGCTTTTGCAATCCTTGGAGGGGTCCTTACCCATCTGATCCTATCGTTGTTCATGAACATCAGCTATTTAAAAAAGCATCAGCTTTCACGGAAAGAATACCGCTATATTAGGAAAAATTTAGCCGAAGCAAAACAGAAAATCAGGCGCTTAAATAAAAGTATTTTCAAGATCCGGGATATTTCATCTGTTAAACAAAGAATTGACATTCATAGAATTACAAAAAAAATACACAAGATGACAACAAAAGAACCGAAGCGTTTTTACAAGGCGGAGGAGTTTTATTTTTCCCATTTGGATTCAATTGTTGAACTAACAGAAAAATA
Source organism: Bacillus sp. MM2020_4 (assembly GCF_011250555.1). Lineage (GTDB taxonomy): Bacteria > Bacillota > Bacilli > Bacillales > Cytobacillaceae > Neobacillus. The sequence goes on from NZ_JAANMZ010000034.1 coordinate 35,546, forward strand.
TACCTTCCTCTCCTCGCAACCGAAGCAGAATAGCGAGATAGGGCAGTCCCTTATTGAAACACGTAGAACATTAAATGAACTCTCAAGGGTGTTGGAAGAAGATTTATATCAGGTCATTTCGAATGATATCGATACCTTAAACTTTGAAATTGATGTCGCAAAGCATTCTATCAAGAAAAACAAAGATTCCAAATTCCCTGAAGAAAATAGGTGGCTAAAATGAGTGAAAACAATCCAATCGATCTTACTAAATCTGGAAATTTATTAGATGATATTCTGGCCGATCCATTTGGTGATAAGCAGGAATTGACCCAAAACCCGGCACCGCAAACACAAGCGAATGAAGTGAAACCGGTCAAGTTAATTGACGTCATACCAGAGGAAAATCGGGCGAAGGCCTATCAGCTGGCGGAACAAATCGATCCGGCCAACCATCAAGCGATGATTCTTTACGGCACCCAAGCACAAGGAAAGTTGCTTTCCTTTTCCCATGCCATGCTTGAGCATGTTCAGAAACAGGATGTGGGTGAAATTGGAGAAATCATTAGTGACTTAATGAAGAGGCTTGATGAGGTCAATCCGGATGAACTAAAGGATGGGAAGCCATCCTTATTTGCTCGTATGTTTGGAAAAATTTCCGGCACCCTTCAAGAAGTGCTATCCAAATACCAGAAAACAGGGGCGCAAATTGACCGGATTAGTGTGAAACTTGATCGCAGTAAAAATGTCCTTTTATCCGATATAAAATTGCTTGAACAGCTTTATGAAACGAATAAAGAATATTTTCATGCTCTGAATATTTATATCGCCGCCGGTGAAATCAAACTGGAAGAAATGCAAACCAAAACAATTCCACAGTTAAAAATAGCAGCGGAGGCAGCCAATGACCAAATGAAATTTCAAGAAGTCAACGATATGATTCAGTTCGCAGACCGTTTAGATAAGCGTCTGCATGATTTGAAATTAAGCCGTGAAATCACGATTCAAAGTGCGCCGCAAATTCGCTTAATCCAAAACACAAACCAGGCACTTGTGGAAAAAATCCAATCATCGATCATGACGGCCATTCCCCTATGGAAAAATCAGGTGGCGATTGCGTTGACACTGATTCGCCAGCGTCATGCGGTGGAGGCGCAAAAGCAGGTGTCGAAAACCACCAATGAGCTTCTCTTGAAAAATGCTGAAATGCTAAAGACCAATACGATTGAAACGGCAAAAGAAAACGAGCGCGGTTTAGTGGATATTGAAACATTAAAGAAAACCCAGGAAAGCTTGATCACAACACTCGAAGAAACCATGCGAATCCAAGAGGAAGGCCGCCACAAGCGCCGTCTTGCCGAACAAGAACTTGCTAACATGGAAAACGACTTACGTCTGAAATTACTTGAAATTAAAGGGAAATAAGAAAAAGGGCCTTCACTCGCTGCCTAGTACAAGCTGCAAGTGGAGGCTCCTTTTTATGTGTCTATTCCACGCGGACAGTGTCCACAAAGGGTGTCAGGCACCGTTATTTACTGGCGCGGTATTGTAGTATTCTTCGAGTGTGATGCCGCGGTCCATGATTTTTTTGGCGATCGTTTTGCCGACGTAACGGAGGTGCCAGGGTTCGTATTGGTACCCGGTAATTTGCTCTTTTCCTTTTGGATAGCGGATGATGAATCCATAATCAGCGGCATGTTTCTGTAGCCAGTCCGCCTCGGGAGTTCCCTTGAAGCAATCCTCGGCCGCACATTTTCCATTGCCACCCGTTACATCAATGGCGAGGCCTGTTTCATGCTCGCTTGTACCAGGAACAGCACTATAGGTCATAGCAGCCTCGTACCCATCTACATTAACGTAGTGATTAAATAAGGAGGTTTGTTCACTATGGGAGCGGTATGCCGAGACACCCAGCAGGCTTATACCATCCTGTTTAGCCGCAGTAAATAACATTTCGATAGCAGTTGCGGCCTTAGCACGCATTTTCCGCTTTTCTAATTTCTCTGCAAAAATAAATTGGATATCGGGATCAACCAAATCACTGGGATTGTAATCATCAGGAAGCATATGATGCTTGTTGACAAGAACAGGGATCATTTCCGGCGTAGTAACAATCTGAACACCCGAATCTGTCTGCCTACCATCCTTATTTTTGTTTGACTCAGCTGTTGAAGAATGATCTGCGGGGACAGGCGGCAGATTTGCCTCACTACTATCCTTTTTCGCCGAATGATTTTTCCAGGAGCATCCTGATAAAGAAAGTGTAATCACAAGAAGACAAATATTGAATCTAGTTAATTTTGGCATGATAATCGTCCTTTTAAAAGAAAACTCACTTCATTATATATCATTGACACGATCTATGGCTTTAAAACAGCCTTAGGAAAAATAAACCAACCTCCCTATTACATTCCTAAACTTACTAAATAGTTTGACTTATTAGGTCTATTGTCCCTTTACTTTTAAATGGCGACTGCATTATAGTTTTTATAAACACATAAATCGTACGAAACGGCAAAACCATTGAAAGATGGTGACGCAAAACTATTAGGGGCTAATGTTTAACGACGATGCTTGCCAGTTACCGAACACGACTAACTACTCCTGCGATTTATGTAAACCAACAATGGAGGAGGTTTTCATGTGTTGAAATTATTTATGCTGGGTAAATATTATTATCATCTATTCCAGCACCGTCACCATGAATTACTGCAGCAAGATTGCCTGGATGATGCATTAAGAATGAAGTTAAAGGTGAAAGCGACGTATCATAATAGTAAAGCGTTTGAAATGGGTCTGAGAATGTAAGGGCTTCTGGAATATTTAATCACAACAAAAAGTGTCGGGGTTTTTCACCCGACACTTTCATTTTGATTTGAAAATTAATGTGACATTACCATACTACCATCATCATGGCCATCTTTCGTGACTTTCAAGACGCCGTTGGCACCCTTTGTCGCATGGTTAAATTGGTGTGTAACAAATGGGTAACTGCCTTCCTTCGTGACAGTGAATTCAACCACTGCCCCGCCACTAGCTGGAAGCATTACTGTTTGCATGCCCTTCATATGGTTAAACGGATTACCATCCATATAGACATCATCAAACATGGTGCCGACCACATGGAAGCTTGACACTTCATTTGGACCAACGTTCATCACATAGAATCTCACTTTGTCGCCAACTTTCGCTAGCAGCGGTTTGTCAACAAGCGCACCTACTGTTCCGTTTGTGTTAATATCCCCATCTTTTAAAGCCTTCGCTGAAAAAACAACATATTTTGGTGTTCCATTTGTAAAATCATCTAAATTATTGTATTTGTACCATTCATTTTGCACGATGACAAATTCACGATCGACTTCGGAATCGGTCGGATAGCCGGTAGTTGGTTTGACGATAATGGTCCCATGCATGCCGTTAGCAATGTGTGATAGCACTGGCTTTGTACCGCAATGATACATGAATACCCCTGGATTATCAGCAGGATAGCTGAAAGAACCGGTATGGTCTGGCATTACATTCGCAAAATCTTCAGATGGTGCAGCATGTACAGCGTGAAAGTCCATGCTGTGTGGAATGGATGGATCCATATTTTTTAAGGTAAAATTAATTTTATCGCCTTGGTTCACGACAATGACTGGCCCTGGGGCTTCGCCATTAAAGGTCCAGGCTTTATACATATCGCCTTTAGAAATTTCAATATCCGTGATTTGTGATGTCATTTCGATATTGACTTCATGCTCGCCGATTCTATCTATTTTTATGGGTGTTGGTTTTTGATTTAGATGCTCATGGGGTGCAATAACAGTTGAAGATGCATTCTTATTAGTCTGTGCCTTCACATCTTTTTCAATTGAAAGTTCCGCCTTACCACAAGCACTTAACACTACGACAGATGAAACAATAATTGCTGCAAACTTCGTGATCTTACCCATTGATAATCTCCCCCAGTTACTCCTTTTTTTCATTCCTTACTACACCTTCATTTTAACTTCTCTAGTGATTGCTCTAGTGATTTAGGTCACTGAAAATGGGGTGGATAGTGAACAGTTTGTGAACAAGTGAGCAAGACAATATTAACAACGTGTTAATACTAAATAATGACATACCAGTTGGGTATTCTACTAGGAAAGGGAGGTTATTTTTTGAAAAATAGGGTCGACGGAACGAGCGAAGGATTGAATCAACTATTCGAGATTATTAACGCAAAAGGGGATGAAGGGGAATTAAAGGAGATTGTGGAAAAAGGAAGGCCTATCTCCGAAACAGAGGAGTCTGGTATTCCGGATTAGACAAGGGGAAAAGGGTGGACTTAGAATATGTTTCTAGGTCCTCTTGTGAGTTATCCTCAGAAATGGTAATAATTTGTGGACAAAGCAACCAATAATGTAGATAACTTTTTGAAAATTGTGGATAAAAATACGAACAATGTGGATAGATATCTCTATTTGTAACAATCGTGAATAAGGAATAAAAACATGTTGATAAATTTGTGTATAACATTAAATCTTTGTTGATAACTGCTGATTGATTGTGGGTATTTCCTTAAAATCTGTGGATAATACAAAATTGAAAGAAAAGACCAAAAATAATGCGAATGATCCTCGCCTTTATACCTAATAAAACAAGAGGAATAGGCTTGTATAGGACATAGGTGGTATAGACGACTATACAGACCCCCATATATGATTAAATCAATATGTAAGCGCAATCATAGTTTTATACATAAATCAGCGCCTGCATCTATGGAGGAGGAGAAACGATGCGAAAATTTTTCAGGACGTGTATGACCTCATTTCTTGCATTTGCCTTATTGTTAACGGGGATTCCATTTGCAGGGGCTGCGGCGGCTTCGGGGATTAAGGACCTAGTGATTGACCTTAACGTTCCGCAAGTAACAAGGGACGTGAAGGACAACAAAATTCAATTAAATGCCCTTCATGTGTACGAAGATGGCCGCTTTATGCTGGCATCTGAAAATCTGACTTGGAAATCTTCCAATAAGAATGTGGCCGCTGTCAAAGATGGCGAGGTTACCCTCTCAGGGCACAATGGCAAAACCTTCATCTCTGTTAGTGATGGCAGCTTCACCGATCGGATGGCGATTCAATTCAAAGGTAATCAAGGAGAAATCCTCATGGAAAAAGAAAAGGGATCACGCTATGATCTGATCGGAGATGCCATCCAACAGATGACGATGGAAGAAAAGGTTGGACAAATGCTGATGCCGGATTTCCGTACTTGGAAGGGGCAAAATGTAACGGAAATGAATGCTGAAATTTCTGCGCTTGTTAAAAAGTATCATCTCGGCGGTGTCATTCTTTTTCGTGAAAACACCGTAACGGCTGCGCAAACAACGAAGCTCGTGTCGGCTTATCAGGATGCGGCAGAAAAATATGGCTTGTTAATTTCAGTTGACCAAGAGGGCGGGATTGTAACTCGCCTGCAGTTCGGAACCGATTTTCCTGGGAACATGGCGCTTGGCGCCTCAAGATCTGAAGAACTGGCTGAAAAAGTGGGCAGGGCGATTGGCGAGGAACTTGACGCGGTCGGGATTAATATGAACTTTGGACCTGTTCTCGATGTAAATAATAACCCCGATAATCCGGTGATTGGCGTTCGGTCATTTGGCGAGGATCCTGAGCTTGTTGCCAAGATGGGGAATGCCTATATTAAAGGTCTGCATGAAACGGGAACGGCTGCAACAGCCAAGCATTTTCCAGGTCATGGCGATACCGCAACGGATTCACATTTAGGTCTGCCAGAGGTTCCGCATGATATTGACCGCTTGAAAAAGGTAGAATTGTACCCTTTCCAACAGGCGATGGATGCCGGAATTGATGCAGTGATGTCGGCCCACGTTACTTTCCCGAAAATCGACCGCACGAAAGCTATTTCAAAAAAGGATGGCACGGAAATTGCTATTCCCGGGACCCTATCACACAAGGTGTTAACCGGTTTAATGCGTGAAGAGATGGGCTTTAAGGGTGTTATTGTGACCGATGCGATGAATATGCAAGCCATCGCCGACCATTTTGGTCCCGTCGATGCCGCGGTTCGTGCCGTAAAAGCGGGAACGGATATTGTGTTAATGCCGGTAGGACTTGAATCCGTGGCAAATGGTCTTTATGATGCCGTTAACTCCGGGGATATCCCCGAGGAAAGACTCGACCAATCGGTAGAACGGATCTTAACATTGAAATTAAATCGGGGAATTGTGAAGGCTGAAGTGGAAAAGAGCCTTGATGAAAAGGTTGCCAATGCCAAGAAAGTGGCGAGATCTGCGGAACATTTGCAGGTAGAAAAAGAAGCGGCGGCAAAATCGATTACGCTTGTGAAAAATAACGGCGTCCTTCCTTTAAAGGCTACCGCCGAGGATAAAATGGTTGTCGTCGGATCCAGCGCTTCGGTGATCACGGCCGAGGTCAAAAAGCACCATCCAAATGTTACCGTGATCGATACAGCAGCACCGCTTTCGGCTGCCAATTTAGCCATCGCCAAAACAGCAAAATATATCATAGTTGGGACAAATACCTCTACGGTAAGCGGCAGATTGCCCTCAGCCAATTTAATGAAGCTGGCCAATCAGATGATGGAGCAGACGGACGCTGCCGTGATTGCTGTGGGGCTTCGTAATCCATACGACATGATGGCGTACCCTAATGTAGATGCGTATTTGACCCAGTATGGCACGAAAGATGTAAGCTTTGAGGCTGCAGTGAACACGATCTTTGCTGTAAATCAGCCAACCGGCAAACTTCCAGTTACAATTTACAACCAGGACGGCAGCGTCATATACGGGTTTGGCCACGGGTTAGGGTACTGATTTTTAAAAAAATACCGTTTGAGAGACCTTCTGCATAGGAGGTCTCTTTTTACGTGGTCGGGTCCCTGCTGAAAAATGTACTTCGCGGAATAAATGGTCAATTCGGCGGAATTCCGTCTAAGTTTGCCGGAATAAATAAGAAAGTTGGCGGATTAAATTCGAAAACCCGCGGAATGAACACGAAAACCCGCGGAATGAACGCCGCCCCTGTGAATCCAACCACAAATAGGTCAAAAGAATATGACATTTGTCACCTCGTTTTGGTGACATTCCTTACTAAAAATTACCTTCCAGACGTCATACAATGAAATCAGAAATCAGGAGGTGTTCGAGCGATGAACGAAATTGTACGCGTAACAAACGTGACAAAGTCATTTCAACATAAAATAGCGGTTAACGATGTATCATTCACCATTGGGAAAGGCGAGGTGGTAGCGATTCTTGGCCCGAATGGCACCGGGAAAACAACCACCATTTCGATGATCTTGGGACTGCTTACCCCAACAGTGGGCGAGGTCAAATTATTTAACCACCAGCCGCAGGAGAAGAAGGTTCGCGAAAAAATCGGCACGATGCTCCAGGAAGTCAGCGTCATGCCCGGCCTTAAAGTCCACGAAATTCTCCAACTAATAAGAAGCTATTATCCGCAGCCACTTGAGATGGCGGAACTCATCAACCTAACAGGTCTAACCGAGCAGGACATGAAAACACGCGCGGAAAAACTGTCAGGTGGTCAGAAACGTCGTTTAAGCTTCGCCCTTGCCCTCGCAGGCAACCCGGAACTAATTATTTTTGATGAACCGACGGTCGGCATGGATAGTATATCAAGAAATCGCTTTTGGCAAACGATTCACCACCTTGCAGACCAAGGGAAAACGATTATTTTCTCCACACATTATCTGCAGGAAGCGGATGATGCGGCGGATAGGATCCTACTTTTTAAAGACGGTTCCGTAGTTGCTGATGGAACACCGACCGAAATCAAAGCGAGAATTTCGAAGCAATCGGTTTCCTTTATCGTTGACCCGGAGAAATCACTGGAAAACTTATATCTCCACAGTGAAGTGGATAATATTTACCGAAAAAACAATCGTGTCTATGTCCAGTCGAATAATACAGACCGAGTCCTAGAGTTACTTTTTCAAGAAAAAATCGGTGCCCATGACATTCAAATCGAACGCGGCAAGCTTGAAGAGGCGTTTGAACAGCTAACAAGCGGCACGAAGGAGGCCATATAAAATGAAAACATTCCAAATGCAGTGCAAAGTCGAAATTCTCCGCGTCCTCAGGAATCGCTATTTTGTATTTTGGTCACTCGTAATGCCAATTCTCTTCTATTATATTTTTACAAACGTGGTCAACACCAATGCGCCAGACCAAGCCGAGTGGCAGGCGCATTACCTCATGTCGATGACCGTGTTCAGTGTCATGGGCTCGTCGATGATGACGCTCGGCATCCGAATGGTGCAGGAGCGCTCCCAAGGCTGGTCGACATTCATTCGCATCACGCCACTTTCTGATACAATCTACTTTGCGGCGCAAATGATTGGCCAAAGTGTGATCCATCTGCTTTCGATTACAATTATTTTTATTGCAGGGGCACTCATCAATGACGTGTCACTTACCGCCTTTGAATGGATTGCCAGCGGTTTGTGGATTTTGCTCGGCTCGCTGCCATTCCTCGCCATTGGCACCTTGATTGGCATGATGAAAAAAGTAGAAACGGCTGCCGGTATCAGCAACGTAATTTATATGGTACTCGCGGTTGCTGGCGGGCTGTGGATGCCGCTTGAGATTATGCCGAAAATCATGCAAACCATCGGAAAATGGCTGCCATCCTATAATTTCGGCAATGGCGCCTGGGAGATTATCCGCGGCAATATGCCCGATTGGAAAAGTATTCTAATTTTAATCGCCTATTTAGCGGTATTCATGCTACTATCGAAGTATATGAGACGAAAGCAGGAAGCAGCGTGATAGAGGATGAAGTGGTCCGTTTTTCCGAAAAGATTTGGCTTGTTCCCGTATATCTTTCTCGTTTATATTGGTTTTCCAGCTGTTTATTTAACAAAAGAATCAGGGTTGAAGCAGCTCCTTGGCTATGGAATGTTGCTGCTCTTCCTGGTGACCTATCGCCAGCTCTATTTTCTTATTGGAAAAAAAACATTCACCCTCTGGCTGGCCGTGCAAATGGCGATTATTTTTATCTTCAGTCTGTTTTACCACTTAAACTACATGTTTTTAGGCTTTTTCCCGGCGAACTTTATCGGCTGGTACCAGGATAAAACGGGATTTAGACGTGGACTCATCTGTTTAGTGGTAGTTGAAATTCTGCCGTTCATTGTCCATCTGATCCGAACGAAGACCTTTTTCACTCCGGCAGAACTCATTTACTTTGTCCCATTTCTGATTATTATGCTGATTTCTCCGTTTGGCATCCGTTCCATGAACCGCCGGATGGAGCTGGAAAAGGAGCTCGACCAGGCGAATCAAAAAATTGAAGAATTGGTCAAAAGAGAAGAACGTGTTCGGATTGCCCGTGATCTCCACGATACACTCGGCCATACGCTTTCACTCCTCACGTTAAAAAGCCAGCTAGTCCAGCGATTGACCGCGACTGATCCAGAACGGGCCCGGCTTGAAGCAAAGGAAATGGAGGTCACTTCCCGTGCGGCACTCAAGCAGGTACGCGAACTTGTCACTGATATGCGCGCAGCCACCATCACGGAAGAACTGCTGCAAGTGCAGCAAATCTTGCGTGCTGCGGGAATTACCTATCATTACGATGGCGATAGTGATTTTTCCAGTGTTTCCCCGTTTACACAAAACATCATCGGGATGTGTATCCGTGAGGCGGCAACTAATGTCGTCAAGCATAGCCGGGCCACCCATTGTTCGATTGCCATCAAGCAATTTTCTGGAAAAATGAACCTTATCATCCATGATGATGGGATGGGCTTACGGAATAATTATGTGGTTGGGAATGGTTTACGGGGAATGGAAGAGAGATTGGCACTCGTTGACGGCGGGCTGGTCCTGTCCAACCATAATGGGACAGTCTTGGAAATCAATGTACCAATTATTAAAAAGCAATAGCATTTGGATATCGCTTTTTCGTTCCAATTAATAGAGGAGGGGGCTGCAGTATGATTCGCCTGTTTATTGCGGAAGATCAGCGAATGCTGCTAGGAGCATTGGGGTCTTTGCTAGATTTAGAGAAAGATATGAAGCTCATCGGTCAAGCGATGAACGGAGAAGAAGCGCTTATGGCAATCACGGATCTGAAGCCGGATGTCTGCTTAATGGATATTGAAATGCCTGTTTTGAATGGTCTCGAGGTGGCGGAAGAGCTTGTACGCCGGGCGTCTCCAAGTAAGGTCATCATCTTAACCACCTTTGCCCGTCCTGGCTATTTTGAGCGTGCGGTAAAAATCGGTGTCCATGGGTACTTATTAAAAGATGGGGAAATTGACGAGCTCACTGATGCAATCCGCAAGGTGATGGCGGGAAAACGAGTGTTCAGCCCGGAGTTGACCTTTGATGTGATTCGTGAGGAAAACCCGCTGACCCCGAAAGAACAAGAGATTTTGCGCCTTGCGGCTTTAGGGAAGACCACCAAAGAAATCACATCCGAACTCTATTTATCATCGGGCACCGTCCGCAACTACATCTCCGAAATCATCCACAAACTCGATGCCAAAAACCGAACCGAGGCCGCCAGTATCGCCGAGAAAAAAGGCTGGATCTAGCGGTGGAAAGAGTACCCTTCATGGGTGCTTTTTTTGTATATGGAACCTTACCAGATCAAGTAGCCGAGATGCAAAAGGTAAACCTAGATAGTCAATGAAAGCCTGTTTCATTGATTGAAATAGAACTCTATATAGGACAACTCCCCATTTATGCCCTTTTATGTTCGGTACCCTTCCACAAATTTCGTTTGTGAATAAATTAATACAAGCCATGTCAAAGATTCGTCAGTCTTTTCATACTGACACACGTCTTTATCGGAGATGAAGGGGGAATAATAAACTGTGAATATATTAATCGTTGGAACGGGATATGTCGGAACAACGACAGGTCTTGTATTTTGTGAAAAGGGTCACCAAGTAACAGGGTTAGACCTTGATGAAAAGAAAATAAAAGCATTAAAAACAGGTAAACTCCATTTCTATGAGCCTTTTCTTGAGGGATTGTTAACTAAACATGTCACAAATGAAACAATCAAATTCACAAAAAAGGCCAAAAAGGCCATCAAAGAAAATGATGTTATTTTTATTTGTGTCGGAACGCCGAAGGGGACGGACGGAAGTGCCGATCTCACCTATGTAAAAAATGTGGCTGAGTCCATCGGGAAACATATGAACCACTATAAAGTAATTGTCACAAAAAGCACGGTACCAGTGGGAACAGCAGAATTAGTAACGAACTGGATCAAGGAAAGTCAAGCTGAAGCCATTCCCTTTGATGTTGTCTCCAATCCCGAGTTCCTGAGGGAGGGTTCTGCACTCCAGGATGCCTTCAACCCCGATCGAATTGTCATCGGTACAACGAGTGAACCCGCAAGAAAAATAATGCGTGAATTGTATCAAGATTTCACGTGTCCAATTCTTGAGACCAACCCGAAAGCCTCCGAAATGATTAAGTATGCCGCGAATTCCTTCCTTGCGATGAAAATTTCCTATATCAACGAATTAGCGCGGGTTTGCGATAAACTCGGGATCAATATTAATGACGTTTCAACGGGGATGGGACTCGACAATCGGATTGGCCCGCAATTTTTAAAAGCAGGAATGGGCTATGGAGGTTCCTGTTTTCCAAAGGACGTCAATGCGCTCATCCAAATAGCGAAGGAAAATGAAACCACGCTAACAATCTTAGAGAAAGTAGTTGAAGTGAATGAAACTCAACCGCTTATCTTTGTTGAAAAAATAAAACAGGCCCTTGGCGGGGATTTAATCAATAAAACGATTGCCTTGCTCGGATTGTCGTTTAAAGCAAACACCGATGATACACGGGAATCGCCGAGTCTTACATTGATAAATAAATTAATAGAAGAGCAAGCAATCATCAAGGCACATGATCCGATTGTAAAAATGGCATCGGTTTCCTCGTTCAACCAATTCCAAACAATAGAAGAAACAGTTACCGGCGCAGATGCACTCGTAATCTGCACAGACTGGGATGCGTATAAAAATGTTGATTGGGCAAGCCTGAAACCATTAATGGGGCAGCCATATCTTTTCGATGGAAGAAATATCGTGAATAAAGGAGTAGTAGAAAGTCTTGGATTCCATTATGCAGGGGTGGCCAATCATTAAGGAATAGAAAAAAGAGCATGCAGATGCTCTTTTTATTTTTGACTCTGAAACACTAACTGCAGCCCTAAACCAATATAGATGATGCCGACTACTTTGCCTTGCCAGCGTGCAAATCTACTATTCTTAGTAGAAAATAACTTATTTCCTATCGAACTTGTTAGGAAGGCTAGCATGGTCGTATACAAAATACTCATAAGGACAAACGTGAGTCCAAGAATTAATAGCTGATACACGACAGGAATTCCGTTGCTGCGGACAAATTGTGGTAAGAATGCTAGGAAAAAAAGCGCTGTTTTTGGATTTAGTAATTCAATGAGCAACGCTTGGCGGAACGATCCGGCAGGATTGCTCTTTTTTGTGACAGGTTTCTTCATATTCTTTGATTTTTCCAAAACAGATTTAATGCCAAGGAAAATAAGATAGGCAGCGCCTGCGTATTTAACGACCTCAAATGCGAGTGCCGACGTCATTAATATAGCCGAAAGTCCTAGTACAGCAGCAATGGTATGGAGTAAGTCGCCAACGGCAATGCCAACACCAGTGATGACCCCGGCTTTCCTTCCGCCTTGAGCTGTTTGCGAAACCGTTAATAAAACAGCTGGTCCTGGAATTAGGAATAACACCATAACTACGAAAATAAATGATAGCAAACCCTTGCCTCCATTCAATTTTAATTTTCTGAATATTTATCAATCATTATAACATAGGCGCATTTATGTTAAGAAATAAATCTGCACCGAATTTTATTTGAAAATAAATATAAAAAAGCATTGACCAATCTATTAATCTCCTGTAATATATGAAAAGTCGTCAGCAAGACGATAAGCAGTTTTAAAAAAGTTGTTGACATTAACAACTTGAAATGATATAGTAATAAAGTTGCTTCAAGCGAAGTAACGAATTGTCCTTTGAAAACTAAACAAACAAAAACGTCAACAAACAATATTTTTTAGTTTCAATATAGATGAAACTATGCCAACGTAACAAATGAGCTAATCAACTTTCTTGGAGAGTTTGATCCTGGCTCAGGACGAACGCTGGCGGCGTGCCTAATACATGCAAGTCGAGCGGATCTTTGGGAGCTTGCTCCCATTGGTTAGC
>NZ_JAANMZ010000035.1 GCF_011250555.1 Bacillus sp. MM2020_4
ACTTTATTGCAAACTACTTTACATCGAATTTATTCAATTTTTTTATTTTTATCATTCCATTCAAACTATGGACTTATAAAAATGTTTATTGTCGAATGATGTTGTTTGACGTAAAATGACAATATACTATTTTCGATTTGAAGGAGAAGAAGATGTCCAGTATTTTTGGGATTTTGTTAGCATTAGTCGCCATAGGTGTAGGAATGGTCTTAAAAGGAGCCTCCCTTTCAGCATTAAACAACCCTGCGGCATTATTAATTATTTTTGGTGGAACCATCGCTGCCGTCATGATTGCCTTTCCTTTTAGTGAATTGAAAAAGGTCGGGAGTCTTTTTAAGATCGCATTTTTTGAGCCAAAACAACCTTCGAAGGCAGAGCAAATTTCTACATTTGTGGAATGTGCAGGAATTGCAAAAAGGGAGGGAATTCTGGCACTTGAAGAAACGGCAGCCAATACAAAGGATCCTTTCTTTAAAAAAGGACTTGAACTCATTATCGATGGCTATGATACTGAATTCATTGAAGAAGTTTTATTCGATGAACTTGGAGCCATTGAAAAGCGCCACAAAACAGGGGCGCTTATTTTCACACAAGCAGGCACCTACGCTCCGACCCTAGGGGTTCTAGGCGCTGTTGTCGGTCTGATTGCCTCGTTAGGGAATTTAAATGATGTTGAAAAACTAGGACATTCGATTTCGGCTGCATTTATTGCAACATTGCTTGGGATTTTTACCGGCTATGTACTATGGCATCCGCTTGCAAATAAATTAAAACGCATTTCGAAGCAAGAGCAAGACCTTAAAATGCTTATCTTAGAGGGATTACTTGCAATCTCTCGAGGACTTTCACCTAGTGCAATCGAAAAGAAATTATCCGCACACCTTGCACCTAAGGACCGGAAAAAATTAGGTAATTCGGCAGAGGAAAAATCCTATGAAAAATCGGCGTAGGCATTTAGAAGAAGAGCATGAAGAGCATATTGATGAATCATGGCTAATTCCATACGCAGATATTTTGACGTTATTATTAGCCCTATTTATTGTTTTGTTTGCCTCAAGTGTTGTGGATAAACAAAAATTCATGTCTATCATGGAATCTTTTAAGTCTGAACTAACAGGGACGAAAATTGAGAGTACCAATACAGGATTATCGGTAAAACCATCTGATGTGGCAAAATCGGATCAAGCCGCCAAGGAACAACAGCAGGCACCAGCGGCTGCAGAGGAACCTAAAGAAGATCAAGAGCTTTTAGATTTGAAGAGTCGAATTGAAAAATATATTGCTGATAATCAGCTCCAAGCTGATGTTTCACTGCAAGAGACGAAGCGCGGGGTTGAAATAACCTTTAAGGAAGTCATCCTTTTTGATCCGGGAAGAGCAGATCTTAAGGAAAGCTCCTATCATACCTTAGATGCCATTATAGGATTAATCAATACGGTTCCAAATCCAGTCAGTATTGAGGGACATACCGATAATGTTCCGATTCGAAGTTCAAGATATCCTTCTAACTGGGAACTCTCTTCGTCAAGAGCGGTAAGTGTTCTTCATTATTTTGAAGGAAAAAATATTGCAAGAGAACGGCTCCAATTTATCGGATACGGGGAATATAAGCCCCTTTATCCGAATGATACCGCAGAACATAAACAAGCAAACCGCAGAGTAAATATTGTTATTTTACGAAACATCTAAAGGAAGACCCAACAAGATTTTCATATTCTTGTCGGGTCTTCCTTTTCTATTTTACTGTCAGCGGTACTACCTTTTGGCCAATCGCCGCAATCAATTCTTTTGGCATTGGAAAGCTTAAAGCGGCAGGGTCCTTCATAACAGCTGGAATTGTCAATGCCAGATCTTCTTCGCTTATAGTGAACTCTTTAAAATCTGACGGCAGTCCCACTTTATGCTGCAGTAAACGAATCTTTTCCACAATTTTTATCAAACCGCCATCCGGTGTCTCATCCTTCACATCCACATCTAACGCTTGCGCTAATTCAATCACTTTCGGTAAATATAACTGTGGAACCATTTCCATCACCACTGGTAAAAAGACGGCATTGGCCAAGCCGTGCGGGATGCGGAACAAGGCACCATAAGCATGAGCTAAATTGTGAACCGGAATCGCGTTTAAGGCGAAACTAAAGGCGGTAATCCCCATGAGACTTGCTTGGAGCAAATCCATCCGGGCATCAAGATTCCCGCCATCCTCCACTGCCACAGGTAGATTTTTCTCAATCAAACGGATTGCATGGAGGGCATATGCATCCGTCAGACCTGTGGCCGTTGGCGAGACAAGTGCTTCAATCGCATGGGTTAACGCATCAAATCCAGTAAATGCTGTAATCAGCGGCGGCAGTCCGACTGTTAAATCGGGATCCAAAATGGCCATATCCGCGCTAATAAATGGATTGATGATATTTGTCTTCATTTGAATTTCTTCATTAAAAACAACGCAAATCGGGGAAACCTCTGAACCTGTTCCTGCAGTTGTTGGAATCGCAATATGCGGGATCGGCATATAGTTTGCTTTTGGGAACTGTTCGTATAATAGTCCGCCCGGAATCGCCTCTTTAATATCTGATAAGCCTTTGTGGAGGGCATATTTTACCCCTTTTACGGTATCAAGAACACTGCCGCCGCCAACTGCTAACAGGGCGTCTGCTCCAACCTCCTTGGCATAGCGAACGGCATCATTAATACATCGGCTTTCTGCGTCTTGGGCAATATCGAGATAGGTTCCAACTAATTGAGGGCCTGAGCCATTACCCGTCAGTTCAAAAATGGAGGCTATCTTTTCAACTACACCCGCTTTTTCTAAACCGCGGTCACTAAGTAAGAGCACCCGCTTTGCACCAAGACCGGCAAATAAACTTGGAACCATTGCCCGTGCATTTGAACCGCTATAAATACCCGTACGCAACATAAACTGTGATAAGGTTGTTTTCATTCGTTTCTTCACCTCATTATTAGTTTTGACCAAACAGAATTCCGTACCAATTACGTCTTTCAAGCTCAGGTGACATCGACGTGTGGACATGTTTAACCTGTGTATAAGCATCAAGAGAATGCTGCCCCATTTCACGACCGATGCCGCTTTGCTTATAGCCGCCAAACGGTGCATCACTGCGAAGCATATGCCAATCATTGATCCAAACCACACCCGCCTGAAGCTTCCGTGCAACCTCATACGCTTTATTTACATCTTTAGTCCAGACGCCTGCAGCTAAACCATATATTGTATCATTGGCCATCTGAATGGCTTCCTCTATTTCTGAATATCGGATCACACACAAGACTGGCCCGAAAATTTCCTCTTGGGCAATTTTCATATCATTCGTTACGTTTGTGAAAATAGTGGGCTCGATAAAATGACCTTCCTCGCAGCCTGGAACCTTTACTTCCTTACCACCACAGACAAGTGTTGCCCCCTCCTGTTTGCCTGCTTCAATATATGAAAGGATAGTTTCTTTTTGCTTTTTAGAAATAACAGGTCCAACATCTGTTACTGGATCAAGCGGATTCCCTAATTTTAGTTTGGAGGCTAGGGCCACTAGTCCCGCCACCACTTGATCGTAAAGCTTATCCGGAACAAAAAGCCTCGTGCCGGATTCACATAATTGGCCGGAATGGAGGAATACCCCGAATAGGCTTCCAGGCAGGGCAATGTTTAAGTCAGCATCTTCTAAAATGATATTGGGCGATTTGCCGCCAAGTTCTAGCGTCGTATTTTTAATAGTGCCGGCGGCAAGTCCCATTATTTTTCTGCCGACTTCTGTTGAACCGGTGAATGCAACCTTGTCGACCTGCGGGTGGTTTACTAATGCTTCGCCTACTTCAGCACCAGGACCAGCCACCACATTGATGACTCCTGGAGGCACTTCGGAAGAAATAATTTCTGCTAGTTTCAAAGTGGAAAGCGGTGTATAGCTGGCAGGCTTGATGACGATGGTGTTCCCCATGGCCAGTGCCGGAGCAATCTTCCAAGTTGCGATGACCATTGGTAAATTCCATGGTGTAATCGCAGCACAAACACCAATTGGCTCCCTCCAAATGAAATTATGCGCAGGGCCCGGAAATGGTGGTACTGGAAGCGTTTCTGAAAATGGATATTCTAATGTAAAGTTTGCTAAAGTCTGGAACAAATCGACCATTTGTAAAATATCGCTGTTGCCAATCCTGCGTACCGTACCACCGGAACTGATTGCCTCCAAGTATGCTAGTTCCTCAGCATGCTCGGCTATTTTATAGGAGATGGCATATAAAACCTTTGCCCGCTCCTTCGGCTTCATGCCCTTCCAGTTCCCCTGATCAAACGCCGCGCGAGCTGCCTTTACGGCACGGTCGACATCTGCCTCTGTTCCCTTCGCTACTTTTGCCACAAGCTCACCATTTGCAGGGTTATACACTTCAAATGTTTCCTGACTGCTGGCAGGCTCCCACTTTCCATTGATAAAGTGGGGAAATGTTTGCACATCTACCTTAACTGTCATCATTAAATCCTCCTCTTCTAAGCGCAATTACTTTTTTTGTGACCGAGAGACTTCGACTTTTCCTCCCTCGGGCACTATTCATTTTCTACATTACAAAACTCCTAACTCACTGTCTGTGTATCTATAAATCTCTTCGATTTTTTTGCCCTTGGCCCGCGCTAAAATTTCCATTCGGACAGAGAGTTGTTTTAGGGTAAAGTTCATGATGTCATCTGGATTTCCTCCGAATGAACTAACCTCCCTTCCCGCGATTCCCTCTTGGTTCAGCCTGATGGCTAATGGGGTTAGCTCTGCCATTTTCTCGGCAACAAAATCAAAAAGATGTGGGTGTTCACAAATCAATCGTTGTAGAAGGAAGGTGCCATAGCCAATATGTCTCGACTCATCCTTTTTTAAATGACCGACCCCTTCAAGAAGTGCTGGCATTATTCCCGCCGTTTCCAGTGCCGCATAGAAGGAAAAATACCCGGTTTCCGCCAAAACACCTTCGACGAACATGTTGTAAACCACAGATGCTTCAGCGATTGCTTCCGGTGACTGGTCAGTCACAAGTCGATTCATCGCTGCAGGGAGAATTTCATAGAATATCTTTTGATAGGTTTCCGTATGAAAGTGAGACAAATCCCCTCTCTCGCCAATAGCATTTAAAACAAGCCGGAAAAACTCTGTGTGCTTTGCTTCCTCAAATAAAAAGGTGGTTAAAAACATTTCTTCTTCCAGTCGACCTTCTTTGGCGATCGCCATAATCAATGGCAAAAGATCCAATGTAACTGCTTCCTCACCGGCTTGAAATTGTGAGATTAACCGTAAAATATCTTCCTTTTGCTCTGCATTAAGTGATTTCCAATCTTTTTGGTCCTGACTGAAATCAAGATCTGCCGGGTTCCATGTTCCGAGCCGCTTCGCTTTTTGATAGAGACGATATGGGAAGGAATCCTCAAGTAACCCTCGTTTACTCGTTGTTAAAATGGTCCTTTTTTCCATATAAATGATCCTCCTTTTTTATCATTATCGTTTGATGACAATGTCTGTTGCCGTCTTGCGCAGATGTGTTTTTAATATTTTTCCTACACCATTACGAGGAAGTCCCTCAAGAAAAATAATTCTCCTAGGTGTTTTATTCTTCGCTAAGTGTTCCTGACAATAACGGATTAATTCTTCCTCCATTACCACCACCCCTGGTTTCTGTACAACACAAGCAACCATTTCTTCCCCCATCCGTTCATCCGGAATCCCCACAACTGCTGCCTCGAAGACTCCTTCATGGGTATTTAACACTTCTTCAACATCACGTGGATACAGATTAAACCCACCGCGGATAATCAGGTCCTTTTTCCGATCGACAATATATAAATAGCCTTCATCGTCAGCTCGGGCCATATCACCGGTACATAGCCAGGAATCCTTCAACACACGACTGGATTCCTCGGGATTCTGATAATAGCCTGACGTCACATTTTCACCACGGACCAGTAGTTCGCCTACCACACCTGTCGGAACTTCCTCCCCTTCGTCATTCACAATCTTTATTTCCACCCCAGGAATCGGAACGCCAACAGATCCTGGCTTAATCTCGATTCGCTTCGTATGTGCAGTAACAACTGGTGCTGCTTCCGACAATCCGTATCCCTCTAACACCTTTGCCGCAAATTTTTGTTCAAATGCATGCAGCAAGGCAACGGGCAGCGGGGCGGAACCCGAACCAATCGATTCAAGGCTTGAGGTATCATAATGATTGGCATCTGGATAGGACAACATCGCATGGATCATCGCTGGTACAGCCGAAAATGTTCTCACTTGGTAGGTCTCAATTGCCTTAAAAACCTCTTTTACATCAAAGCTGGAAAAAACAACGATAGCGCTTCCAGTGATAAAACAAATATTGGATACGGTAAGACCATAAACATGGGCGAGCGGCAGCACACCCAGGGTTGTCCCCCGTTCCGTCTCATTATGCTGTGCGGAATTTTTGGCATTGGAAAAAAGGTTTTTATGTGTTAATAGAACCCCTTTTGGCTTTCCAGTCGTTCCGGAAGTATACAGGATAACTGCTGTGTCTTCAGCGTTGACACCATCGTCCAAGATATCAGCGTTTTCAACCATCACATCGTAAAAGTGAAGGGTGTTCTCGTTTGTCGGTTGATCCACAACAATTATCGCTGGCCTTATAGGTATTCCTTCTAGTGATTTTTCAACATTCTGTAGGGCATATGATGTGGTGATGATAGCTTTTACACCGGAATTGAGGATAATATAATGAAGTTCTTTGGGATGAAGGGTAAACATAACCGGAACGATAATCGCCCCTGCTCTCGTAATTCCTTGGTAGGCAAAAAGGACTTCGGGACAATTAGGCATACAGACCATCACCCTGTCACCTTTTGCAATCCCCACCTTTCTCAAACCGCCGGCAAATTGATCGGCAACCTTTTTCGTTTCCACATTCGTATACGTCTTTTCTTTGAAAAAGAGTAGCGGATACTCACCAAATTCTGCGATATTCGTTTCAAGTAGATACTTCAGCTTCATAAAATCCACTCCTTCATATAGATAAAGAATACTAGCGTGCCATTATTTGGCATGATAAAGCATCAATGAATCTCTTTTTTCAAAGCAGACTAGTTGTCGTTGTTCTAGTAAATCCAAATGCCCTTGTATTTGCGATAGCCCCAAAAATACTGTCTTCCCCTGCAAATGCGGATACATTTTTCCACAAATCTCGAAAATAGACATTTCCCCATTTGCAAGGAGTTGCAGAATCTGATCACAGCGCCTTTCTTGTTCTAGAAATCTTTTATGAATCAATGACAAATGATCACCAAAGGGCTCCCCGTGGCCGGGGTAGATGTTCTTCAATGGCAATTTGCTCACTTTTTCAAGGGACCCGCGGTATTGTAGTAACGGCTTGGGTCGATCAGTCTGCCCTTGTGGGGGCGGTTCAATAAAGGCATTGACAGAAAATGCCTTTAAAAGGTGATCCCCTGCAATCGCATCCCCGGTTTCACGATTCCACAGTAAAATATCACATTGGCTATGACCCGGAACATGCACGACCTCAAACCCTACTCCACCAATGGGAAGAACGTCACCTTCTTTTACAAACGAAACATTTCGCCATTTTTCTTCCATGTAGCGACGCTTGATAATATGCTTTGCTGGATCCGCACCACATTCCTTTAAAAATTGCTGAAAAAATTGCTGCTCTCTTTCAAACTGGTGGATTCCGGCATTAATGGAACCCCGTGCTTGTTCATGGACAAAAATAGGGACATCCGTTTCATGCTGTAAGTGTGAAATAGCTCCAGCATGGTCAATGTGAATATGGGTAAGGACTATTTTGTCTAGATCATTAACCGTAACGTCGTTTATATGTAATTTTTCCTTAAGCTGTTGAAAGGATTCCTTGCCAGGGTTACCTGTATCGACTAAGGTAACGGATTCGCCCATCACTAAAAAAGCGTTCACGGTGCCTTCAGCAAAGTGTGTTTCTAATTCAAGGGGAACAATTCTAAACAAAATACGGCCCCTCCTTTCTAAAAAAAACGTTTTACTAAATGAATGACCAGTCCACTTAAAAACTATATTTCTAGCAAGCTAGGATTATGAATGGTTGTTTTCATTAATTTTGATATATTTATGCCCCCTTGTGGTGATCACGATTTGAAGGTTTCGTAAATTTCTACAAGGGGGTTAGGAAAACAAAACGCTACTATTTAGTTACTTTAATTGGTACTACCTTTCCATCTTCAATCGCTGCCACTTCTATCTCACCATCGAAGCCGCCACCAGTAAACTTATCAAATTGATAAATTTTCACATTTTCAGGTATATTACTTACTCCATCCTGCATTTTAGCTTGAATTTTTGCAGCATCGTCTACTGATCCTGCTGCTTTCATTGCTTCAACGAAAATATACATGGCAATATAATTTAAGCCTGCTTCTGATCCAGGGCTCTCGCCATATTTTTCTTTATACTTTTTCGCAAAATCAGGAATGGCTGGGCTGCTGGATTCAATTAGAGGCATAACACCAATTGCCCCGTTCAATAAATCATATGAACCCGTAACGGCTTTCATCTCATCAAGCTTTGCTTGGTCCATAACAATGAAACCGCCTTTAAATCCAAGTTCACGTGCTTGTTTTGCTACTTTTGCAGTTGGTTCTGAGGCGCCGCCGATAAATAACACATCCGGCTTTTCTTTTAAGGCATTGGTAACGATTGTGAAGAAATCTGTCTCTTTGGCAAAGTCGATGGAAGAATTGTAGACAACCTTACCACCTTCCTTTTCCCAGTGCGCTTTTAGTTTGTCAGACCAATCCTTACCATATTGCGAAGAGGTTGGTAGAAAGGCAATTTTCTTTCCGAACATCTCCATTTCATAGTCTGTAAATGGCTTCAAATACCCATCATAACGAGGAGGAATTCGAACGGTTAAGTCATTCCCAACCTCCGAAACCTTTGGTTCACTCGTATAGGCACCTATCAGAAATTTATCCTGTTGATTGAACACCTGCAAGGCGAAAACACCGCCCGAGTGTGGTGTGAAAATAATGGGGGTTTTATTTTCCTGAATGAGTCTCTTTGCATTAGCCCCGGCCTCGTTCGGTAAATATTTATCGTCCAATGAAACGATATTTAGTTTGAATTTTTTTCCGCCAACTTCAAACCCGCCTTCACCGTTAATCTCCTCCGCAGCCATCTTAACACCATTTAACGTACGCTCACCGTAAAATGCAGCTGGCCCGCTTAATGGCCCGGTGTATCCAATGTTCACTGTCCCGGCTTCTTCCGTTTTACTCTCCCCGCCGCTTGCGGCAGGCTTCGTGTTAGCAGGTTTTTTCTCTGTACTGTTACATGCTGCCAAACTGAAAATAATAACAAAGATCAAACTCAACATTAAAAGAGACTTCATTCTTTTCATTCATTTTCCCCCTTAATCATTTTTCCAATTTTCAGACATAATAAGTAATGAGAGATCCGCTACTTATCACCCCCCTTAAGCTGGTGATTCGTACCTAATTACGCACCAATATAGGCCTTTCTGACTTCATCATTAGCAAATAACTCCTTCGATGTTCCTTCAAGAACAATCGAACCATTTTCAAAAACATAGCCTTTATCCGCGATTTTTAGGGCGGCATTGGCATTTTGTTCTGCTAGCAGGATGGTCGTTCCCTCCCGATTAATTTTTTGGATGACCGCAAACATTTGCTCCACAATTAAGGGGGCAAGGCCTACTGATGGTTCATCAAGCAGCATCAGTTTGGGCTTAGACATTAATGCCCTGCCTATAGCGAGCATTTGCTGCTGCCCGCCACTAAGGGAACCTGCGGCATCATTTCGCTTTTCGTTTAAAATCGGAAATAATTCATAAACATGGTCAAGAATATGTTTGATTTCATCCTTCTTCCGGCGCAGAACGTAGGCACCCATTCTAAGGTTTTCCTGAACAGACATAGCCGGGAAAAGTTTTCTTCCTTCCGGGCATTGACCAATGCCCAAGTGGACAATTTGATCCGCTGATCTTCTATTTATCTTCTTCCCTTCAAAGTGGATTTCACCGATGGAGGGCTTGCTTAAACCACTTATCGACCGGAAGATTGTGCTTTTTCCAGCACCATTGGACCCTAATAAGACAACGATCTCCCCTTGGTTTACCTCAACATTCACATCGTGGACAGCTGTAAAACTTCCGTACTTGACAGAGACATTTTTTAGACTAAGCAATGGCACTCCCTCCCAAATACGCCTTAATAACCGTTTCATTATTTTGAATTTCTTCCGGTCTTCCTTCCGCAATCTTTTCGCCGTAGTTTAGCACCATAATTTTATCGGCTATTTTCATAATCATTTGCATTTTGTGTTCGATTAAACAAACGGTGATCCCTTTATCCACCATCTTGTTCATTAATTCTGCCAACCCATCTGTTTCATCAGGGTTCACGCCCGCTGCCGGTTCATCAAGGAAGACAATTTCCGGGTCAGTAGCAAGGGCCAATGCAAAGGCAGTTCGTTTTTTCTCTTCCTGCGTTAAACTGCCGACCAGTTTTTCTGCTACCTTGTTTAATTCAACAAATTCGAGAACCTCCATCGCTTTTTCCCGGCACTCTGCTTCTTCTCTTTTCAGCCGAGGTGTGCGAAAGATCGCATCCACCAGATTAGATCTTGTCCGCAATCGATGCCCGACAATAACATTGTCCAAGACCGTCGATTGCTCAAATAAATTGGTGGTTTGAAATGTCCGCGCCACACCCAGCACGGCTATTTTATTGGAAGGTAACGTGGAAATATCCTGTCCTTTAAAAATCACCTGACCAGAACTTGGACGATGAAATCCGCTTATTAAGTTAAAAAACGTAGATTTTCCGGCACCATTTGGGCCAATGATCGCATTGATTTTTCCTTGTTCGATAGAAAAATCAACATTGTTTACCGCTACTAATCCGCCAAATCTTTTCGTTAAATTCCTTGTTTCCAAAAAATTCATCCTAACCCTCCTTTACTTTCTTGTCGGGAACGATTTCACTTTCGATAAATGGTTCTCCCTTTATACGAGTCCGATTATTTGATTGCCGCTGTTCTTTTTTACCAATGCGTTTGGTATTCCAGGCTGAAACCGCGCCCACAAGTCCTCGTGGATAAAAAATAACCAGTAAGGTTAACACCGGGCCAAAAATAAGCATTCTGTTTTCCTGAAAATCCTGCAGGTATTGTGAAAGCCACACGATGAGTAGCGTGCCAACCAGCGGACCGCTAAGTGTACCGATCCCGCCAACTAGTAAATAGGTTAATAAATCAAAAGTAATCGAAATAGAGCCAATATCTGGGCCGATAAAACGAACAAATGATGCATATAGGGCCCCTGCTAGACCGGCAAAAAGGGTGGATAAAACAAATACCGTTAATTTGTTTTGCATGGTTGAGATGCCAATGGTCTGCGCTAACTCCTCACTATTACGAATCGCAATATAGGTTCTGCCGGATAGTGAGTGGACAATTCGATACATGATCAGAACGACAAGGACTAAGAAAAACAGGACAAGATAGTAATGGGAAACCTCTGTTTCAAATTGGATGGGGCCAATTCCTGCCGGTGCCGGTATTCCAATCAGCCCACGAACCCCCTCTGTTAGGCCTTCCCATTTATCGATGACGAGATAGATAATGTAGCCTAGGCATAAGGTATAAATAGCGAAAAAGTGTTCTTTCGTCCGTAACGCAATTAGTCCTACCAGAAGCCCGATTAAACCGGTAATGACCAATGATAAAAGGAAGGCAAGCCAGAAATTCATCTGAGCTTTTACCGTTAAGATCCCTAATGCATAGGCGCCAATTGCAAAAAAGCCGGCATGCGCCAAAGAAAGGTAGCCTGTATAGCCTGCAAGTAAATTTAGGCCATAGACACCAATCATCCAAATAAAGGAACTCGTCATAATGTGAATCAGATAATTGTTCTCCGTGAGTAGCGGGAAGACAACCGCGAATAGGATTAACGCAATAATGATATTTCGTTTGTTAACTACCTTTCCCATCAATGACCCCCCTTTGAAAAAAGGCCAGTTGGTTTCACCGTTAGAATGATGACTAGGAGGACGAAGGCAATAATGTCCTTGTAGTCGTTAGAAATGTAGGTTGCACCCAAGCTCTCACTGAAACCTAAAATATAGCCGCCAACGATTGCCCCAGGGATACTTCCCATTCCCCCGAGAATTATAATGACAAATGCCTTAAGGATGACAAGCTGTCCCATCCCGGGGAATACGAGATTAATAGGTGCTGAAAGGGAAGCGGCAATTGCAGCAAGACCGCCTGAGATCATAAAAGTGAGCATGGCCACCTTGTTCGTATTAATACCGACTAGGTTGGCTCCTTCACGATTTTGTGACATCGCAATGATCGTGGCACCTGTGAATGTTTTTTTTAAGAATAAATAGAGGAGAATCATCACGACGAGTGCCGCTACAACGATAAGGATTCGCTGCATGGTAAACGTCAATCCCATGATTTGAACAACCTGCCCGTATGGTGTGGGCATGCTTTGGTATTCAGCTCCCCAAAACACTTGGGCGAAAGCTTCCAAAAACAAGAGAATTCCAATGGCTGCTATTTTATCATGGATGGGCGGAGCCTCTCTAAGCGGATGAAAGACAAACCTTTCCATTAAAACCCCGATCAGTCCAACAATCATGATCGATACGAAAATGGCGAGCCAATAATGGAGCCCGAATTTAGTCATCATTGTTAAGGTGACGTATCCACCCATCATGTATAACGCCCCATGGGCAAAATTCGGGATGTGGAGGATACCATAAACGAGCGTTAAGCCTAACGCAACAAGCGCGTAAACGCTTCCAATTGTTAGACCGTTAAATAGCTGCTGGATCAAAATTTCCATAGCGGCCCCCTTTTTATGGTCATTATCGGTATTGAAAAAATAGGTTACTAGCTTTATAACTTTTTTCTGAGGAGCTTTTTATTCTGCGCCAGCCCCTCAGTTTTTTTCATTAGATTACCGTAAGGCCTTTTCCTTTTCCTCTTCTTGTAAGGTACGCCATAAAATCTTCCCGCTTGATGTCATAGGGAATTGTTTTCTAAATTCAATCTGCCTTGGGTATTTATACGCGGCCATATGTTGTTTGGACCATTCGATAATTTCCTCTGGGCTGATTTTTCCTTCAAAGCCATCATTTACTATCACAAATGCTTTAACGGTCTCACCTCTACGTTCATCTGGTACGCCGACAACACAGGCCTGTTGGATGGCCGGATGCTTATAAAGATAGGACTCTACTTCCGTCGGCCACACTTTATAACCTGAGGCATTGATCATCCGTTTCACACGATCAACCATGAAGAAATATCCATCCTCATCATACCGGCCAATATCACCTGTTCGGAAAAACTTTTTCCCTTCCAGTTCAATAAAAGAACCTCGATTTTCATCATCGCGGTTGTAATAACCGACCATCACCTGTGGGCCGTTCACAATGATTTCACCAACTTCCCCAACACCAAGTTCTTTACCTGTTGCTGGTTCAATGATTCTCGCATCGACATCAAATGACGGGATCCCCAAGCACTGCATCTTCGGCCGGTCAACTGGATTGAAATGTGTCTGGGCAATGGTTTCTGACAATCCATAGCCTTCTACAAACCGCAATCCTGATAGCTTGAATAATTTTTCGCCAACGGCTTCTGGTAAGGCTGCGCCCCCACCGGATATGGCAGTTAACGAGGATATATCGTCTTTTTTCAGATTTGGATTGGCAAGGAAATCAACAATCATGGTGGCAATGGTCACCCAGTGGGTACAACCCAAGGTTTTAATTAATTCCACTGCTGTATCTCTATTCCATCGCGTCATGATGACGATGGTCCCTCCGCTAAAGATCGGCATATGCATACTATGGACCATTCCTGTCACATGGAAGAGCGGGAGCGACATTAAATGAATGGAATTCGTTGAAATGGGTGTCCAATGATAGGCGCCCACCGTGTTTGCATTAATCGTCCTGTTTGTGTGCATACAACCTTTTGGAAGCCCCGTTGTTCCTGATGTATAGGGAAGGCAAACAATGTCATCACCCTTTGATGTATGTTCAGATGGCTTCAAGTTCGCCTGAATGGCCTCACTCCAAAGATAATGTCCCACCTCCGTGAAATGAACTCTTTCGGCTTCTACCTCCTTAGGAAGAATACCTTCAAAACCATTTCCCACATAATCTGAATAGGCTGTGATAACCATGTTTTCCAATGAGGTTTTCCCCAACAATGGACGAATTTGGGTATATAATTCTTGGCCAGCTATTGCCGTCTTAATTTCACAATCGCGCACGTAAAACTCCAATTCATCGGCGCCCAGCATCGGGTTAATGGGGACCACCACGGCGTTGGCTCGCACAATCGCGTAATAGCCAATCACAAATTGCGGGGAGTTCTGCATGAAAAGTAACACCTTTTCACCTGTCTGAACGCCTAATTTATGCTGCAAATATCCAGCCATTGCATTTACTTCCGCATCTAGCTGTTCGTAGGTTAATTTGTTCCCATAATAAAAGATGGCATCTTGATCCGGATAACGAGTTGCACTAACTTTGAGGTTGTCATAAAGAGAAGTAGAAGGAACCTTAAGGGATTTAGAGATTTTCGGCCAATAATCATAATGCAAAGTTAACACAGACATCGCTCCTTTTATAATAAAGTGGTAAATAGGGCCTTTTTATGGTGCCTGTCACCCTTCCCCCTCTTTGCAGCTTATTTACGCTGTGATAGCAGTTATTGGTGTCAGGCACCCAAATTATTCGCGTTCTAGGATGGTGGCGATTCCCTGCCCGCCGCCGATGCATGCGGTAATGAGGGCATATTTTCCGCCGCTCCGCTTTAGCTCATAGACTGCTTTGGTGGCAAGAATTGCCCCCGTTGCGCCTAGTGGGTGTCCATGAGCAATGGCACCACCGTTAACGTTTACTTTGCCGAGATCCATCTCAAGTTCACGATTACAAGCAAGCACCTGGGCGGCAAAAGCCTCATTGATTTCTATGAGATCCATCTCTCCTAGGGATAGACCGGATTTTTCCAGTACTTTGCGAACGGCAGGTACCGGACCAATTCCCATAATGTTCGGGTCCACACCGGCAACGGCGTATTGACGAATTACCGCCAATGGGGTGAGATTTAATTCTTCCGCTTTCTCTCTTGACATAATCACCAGCGCCGAAGCAGCATCATTTAGTCCCGAACTGCTGCCTGCTGTAACTGTTCCATTCTTTAGAAACGCCGGTGGCAGCTTTGAAAGTGCTTCGAGAGTCGTCTGCGGCCTAGGATGCTCATCCGTTTTAAAAACAACCGGCTCCCCTTTTCTAACAGGGATGGTGATTGGGACGATTTGTTCATCGAAACGCCCCTCTTCCATTGCTACGGCCATGCGTTGTTGGCTCCGTAGTGCAAATTCATCTTGTTCTGCTCTTGTAATCTGATATTTTTCCGCGAGATTTTCAGCTGTTATTCCCATTGGTGGGTCGCCAATTTCTTTTGGCGACAGTTGAGATTTTCTAAAGCTGGGTGGCATTGGACTATACGGTTTTTCAGGGCGGTCCATTAAATACGGAGCCCGGCTCATGCTTTCTGTCCCTCCGGCGATAAAAATATCACCATCTCCTGCCCGAATCGCCTGGGCTGCTAAATTGATTGCATTAATTCCGGAACCGCACTGTCTGTCGACTGTTAATCCTGGTAAGTCTAGTGATAGCCCTGTCTGTAATGCTGTTAATCTAGCAATGTTGCCTCCGCCGGATAAGACATTTCCAAAAATGACATCATCAATCATTTCCGGTTTACTATTCGCCCGTCTCACGGCTTCTTTGATTACCTCTGCTCCCAATATGTGTGCTGGGACACTCGCAAGGGCTCCCCCCTGCCTGCCAATAGCTGTTCTAACAGCTGAAACGATTACAGCATCTCTTTTCATTACGCCGGATCCCTCCTGGTAAAATTGATGAATCTACATCGCATGTGCCCCGCCATCGACAACGACCACATCCCCGGTCACGAAGTCTGATGCGGGCGATGCTAGAAATAAGGCAACCCCTTTAAGATCCGTATCCGAGCCAAACTTTCGCAATGGCGTCCCTTCAAGGATCGCCTCACCACCCTGATCGAGCAACCCTTTAGACATTTTTGTCGGGAAAAAGCCCGGGGCGATTGCATTCACATAAATTCCTTCCGGGCCCCATTTCACAGCTAAATCCTTAGTAAAAGTGATAACCGCACCTTTGCTAGAGTTATAGCCAATAGCATTCATATATTTAGGATTGCTGCCTTTTAATCCGGCAACCGAGGCAATATTGATGATTTTTCCTGACTTTTGTTCAAGCATCACTTTTCCAGCCGCTTGGGACATTAAAAAGGTGCCTGTTACATTCACATTCATGACCTTTTGCCATGCCGCAAGCGGCATTTCCTCAACAGGAGCCCCCCAAGAAGCCCCACTGTTATTAACGAGGATATCGATCCGTCCGAACTTCTCCATCGTCCGTTCAACGACATTTATTACGTCCTCCGGATTGGTGACATCACATTTTAGGGCAAGACTCTCAACCCCAAGCTTTTTCAAGCCTTCACTAACTTCTTCGCAGGCTTCAACATGCCTTGAACAGACCACCACGTTCGCCCCCGCTTCAGCAAAGCCTTCGGCGATTTGCTGTCCGAGGCCCCTGCCTCCACCTGTTACTATCGCAACTTTACCGGTTAAATCAAACAGCTGTTTCACATGCATGAATCATTCCCCCTATTTAGAAAAGCGTAGGCGCCCTGGTCAGCGGCGTTTCTTATATTTAAAGAAATTTAACGGTATTTCTTAAGTTCCTGTCTAGCGACCGCTCTGCGATGAACCTCATCCGGTCCGTCCGCCAACCTTAAAGTACGTATATTCGCCCAGCTTGCCGCAAGTGGTGTATCCTCGCTGACACCTGCAGCTCCAAAGGCTTGAATCGCCCGATCAATTACCTTTAAGGCCATATTTGGGGCAACTACTTTAATCATCGCAATCTCCGCCTTCGCCTCTTTATTTCCAACGGTATCCATCATGTACGCAGCTTTCAGCGTGAGCAACCTGGCCTGTTCGATTTCAATGCGCGAATCGGCAATCCATTCCTGAATCACACCCTGCTCAGAAAGCTTTTTCCTAAAGGCCGTTCGGCTCTGTACACGCTTACATAATTCTTCCAATGCCCGTTCGGCTGCACCAATTGATCGCATGCAGTGATGGATTCTTCCCGGCCCTAATCGACCCTGGGCGATGGCAAAGCCTTTCCCTTCACCCCATAGCATATTGGCAGCAGGTACCCGGACATTGTTATATTCAATTTCGGCATGGCCATGCGGGGCATGATCATAACCGAAAACAGGTAAAATTCTCTTCATCGTTACCCCCGGAGCATCAAGCGGGACAAGAATCATCGATTGCTGTTCATGGGTTGGAGCGTCTGGATCATTTTTCCCCATCACAATCGCAATTTTACAGCGTGGGTCTCCTGCACCTGATGACCACCATTTCGTTCCATTAATGACATATTCGTCCCCATCTCGGATAATACTAGCCTGAATATTCGTTGCATCCGATGACGCCACATCCGGCTCCGTCATCGAAAAACATGAACGAATCTCCCCGTCTAATAAAGGCTTAAGCCATTTTTCCTTTTGTTCTTCAGTTCCGTAGCGGACGAGGACTTCCATATTCCCGGTGTCAGGGGCAGCGCAATTGAATACCTCTGGAGCAATCGCTGACCGGCCCATAATTTCACAAAGCGGCGCATATTCTGTATTAGTCAAGCCGGCCCCATATTCACTTTCTGGTAAAAACAAATTCCATAGCCCCGCTTGTTTTGCCTTATCTTTTAATTCCTCCATGATTGGCGGAATCTTGGAAAACGGATCTTTTTTATCAATTTGTTCTTCATAAAGCTTTTCATTTGGATAAATATACTCATCCATAAATACTGTTAGTCTTTTTTGTAACTCGATTACCTTGTCAGAATAGCTGAAATTCACCTTAACTCCTCCTTCTTCATTCTTTAAGCAGAGCCCTGCCCCGGCCTTACAAAAATAAACCCAGCAGCAAAAGGATACCTTATTGGTGCTGGGACAATTTTGTAATGTCATCATTCATTCATTAATATTGTTGAAACACAACCTCACCCTGCAAAACATCTTTCCCTTGTTGGTTAACAGCTTGGACAGCAAAGCGCAGCGTCTTTTCCTGCTTTTCCTTGACTGTTGCTTTGAGTGTAATCACATCGTTTAAAAACACCATTCCTTTAAAACGGATCGAGTAATCGCGAACAAACCCTTCCTCATAAAAGGAAGTGAACAGTTTCGCCAAATTGCCCATTGTCCACATCCCATGGGCAATGATTCCTGGTAAACCTGCCTTTTTAGCCTCTTCGTCAATCGTATGAATCGGGTTAAAATCCCCTGAAGCACCGGAATATTTAATGAGGTCCATCCTTGAAACAGGCGCCAGTTGAATTTCATTTACTGCTTCACCAACCTGTAATTCTAAAAGTGTACTCATTTCACCAACACCTTCCTCACAGCTTCCGATATGACAACCGTCGAGGTTGAACTAAAAATGGTATTCCCAGTCAAATCTTCACCAAAGCTCTCAAGTACGAGGAATCCCATCTCGCCAAAATTCCCTTTTTTCTCAAAATATTTTTTCACAATCGAATAGCAGTAAATTTCTTCCCCAACCAATAATGGCCGGACATAGTGAAAGGTTTGCTCCCCATGAATCAAGCCTTTATTTGGTAGATTTAATCCTTCAATGACCCCATAATCAAATACCCTCGGGAAGGTTGGCGGGGCAATATTGTTTTTATATCTGGAACGTCTGCCAGTTTCCTCATCAACATAGATAGGGTGAGGGTCGCCAATGGCTACTGCAAAGTTCTTAACAGCCCCTCTTTCAACGACATTCTTAACTTTGTTTGAAATCTTGCCTATCTGGTCTTTAAACAATTCAACTCCACCTCACAACAAATTAATTTTTCGGACCGCCAGCAACATAAATCACTTGACCATTAACGAAGGATGATGGCTCATCAGCAAAAAAGGCAACAGCATTAGCGATATCTGCCGGCTTCCCGCTTCGACCGACAGGGATGGCAGCCACACTTGCTTGAATTAACTGCTCAAATGGAATCCCAATTCTTGCTGCTGTTTCTTTCGTCATTTCGGTTTCAATAAATCCAGGTGCAACAGAGTTTGCTGTAATCCCAAATCTACCCAACTCAATTGCCAGCGTTTTCGTAAAGCCCTGCAAGCCTGCCTTAGCTGCGGCATAATTGGCCTGACCGCGATTACCAAGAGCTGAAGTAGAAGAAATATTGATAATCCGCCCATATTTTTGTTCCACCATGTATTTTTGAACCGCACGAGCGGCATTGAAGGATCCCTTTAAATGCACATCCATTACCGTTTGCCAATCGGACTCTGTCATTTTAAATAACAGATTATCGCGAATAACTCCAGCATTATTGACCAAAATATCAACGGAACCAAACGCCTCATAAACTTCCTTAACGGCGGCTTCCACTTGCTCCGCATCAACAACATTCGCAACCTTTGAATAGACATCATAGCCTTTTTCTTTTAATTCACTCGTTGTCGCGCTCAATGCCTCTTCATTTAAATCGATAAAGGCAACCTTAGCGCCTTCCTGTGCAAAAAGTTCAACAATCCCTTTCCCAATACCTCGGCTTCCGCCTGTTACCAATGCCACTCTACCTGCAAATCTGCCTGTCATTTTTCTTCCCCCTAAAATTAAATAGATAACGCTTACAGTAAAGATTTAAACGTATTGCCCAACCTTTACATGACCCTTGATAAGATTACGTGCAATAATCATCTTCTGGATTTCATCCGTACCATCGTAGATTCTCCATAGCCTTGCTTCACGGTACCAGCGCTCAATCGGCAATTCCCTTGTGTAACCCATGCCGCCATGAATTTGCAGAACACGGTCGACGACATTGTTCCCCATATTGGCACCGTATAATTTTGCCATCGAAGCTAAGTGACGATTGTCTTCCCCGTTATCAAGCGTAAAGGCAGCGTTTAAAACCAGCCATTTAGCTGCTTCAATTTCAACCGCTGAATCCGCAATCTGCCACTGGATGGCCTGCCGTTCTGCAATTGGTTTTCCAAAGGTAACCCGTTCTTTCGCATAATCAATCGCCATTTGTAATAGGCGCTCTGCAGAACCGACTGCTCTTGCCCCTACCACCCATCTGGCAAAGCCAATCCATTCGAGTCCAAGATTGTAGCCCTTGTGTAATTCACCGAGAATGTTTTCCTCCGGAACACGGACATTTTCAAATACTAATCCGGCTGGGCCCCATTCTCCCATTGTATGTATATACTCGGATTTCCAGCCCATCGCACGATCGACAATAAAGCAAGTGACGCCTTCCCGGCCATTTGTTGATTGATGCAATTTTTTATCTGTGATGGCAATCGCCATGACAAAGTCCGCTTCATTTCCACCGGTGATAAAGGTCTTTTCTCCATTTAACACCCAGTCATTTCCATCCTTCACAGCGGTCATTTTAATATTTCTTGTATCAGATCCTGCACCAGGCTCGGTCATCGCGAAGCATGACTTCTTCTCACCATTAATTGTAGGAAGTAAATATTTTTTCTTTTGTTCTTCATTTCCGTAATAAAGAATATTATCTGCAGAACCGCCAAACTGAAAAGGGACAAATGTTTTGGATACCTCCATTAAAACAATGGCCATCATCATTTGCCCAAGGTTAGCGCCGCCGTATTCTTCAGGTGTATTAATTCCCCAAAAACCCGCTTCCTTAGCTTTTAATTGCAATTCTTTTAGTTTTCCGGCTGGGAGACTTGGCTTCCCTTCTCTTTCATTTCTCAGTACATCGTTTTCAAGTGGAATGAGCTCTTTTTCTACGAATCTTCTAATTGTTTTCTGGACCATTTTTTGTTCATCCGTCAAACGTAAATACACACCAATCACTCCATTCTTAATCTTGAAATCTAGCTTTTACCCCTAAAAAAAGAATATGCAAAAATCACCGGATACATACCTACCGGTTGGTATGTTAGTTTTATTTTATTCTGAAATTTCGGATAATACAAGGCTAAATTTAATTAAATTTATCTTTCTTGGATATTTGCCTGTTTTTTTACAAATAATATGTTTGATATTCAGATAGAATATCATCGTTTCAAAGTATCCTATGATGAGGTGATTTTAGATGAGCTACAAAGATCATTTAGATCCGCACTCGGAGTTATTTCACCACACCTTTACGAGGCCGAAACGCCAAAAGTCACAGGTGAATGGACAAACGCAAATGACGCAAAACACAATCATCTTAAGGAGCAATGCCAAGGCCCATCGCTGGTAGTGGCTAAGGTATTCGAAACGAAAATGAAAAAGCCTTTTCTCGGTAAAACGGGAAAGGGTCTTTTTTTGTCAAAAAATTTACCTTTATTCCGAAACAACTTCATATTGAAAATGCTTGTTCAGAACTATATCATTAATTACATCAAATTAAACTTGAATGGAGAACGATTATGTTTGCAAATTTCACTATCAGGGACGCGGAATTACATGATATGCCAAAAATTATCGACATATACAATTCAACCATCGCTAGCAGAATGGTAACGGCAGATTTAGAGCCCGTATCAGTAGAAAGCCGGATGAATTGGTTTAAGGAACATTCTCCAACTTTTCGTCCTTTATGGGTGGTAGAGATGGATGGTAGGTTGTGTGGCTGGGTAAGCTTTCAATCGTTCTACGGCAGACCTGCTTATCATGCTACTGCAGAAATTAGTATTTATATTGATCAAGATTTCCGTGGAAAAAAACTGGGCAAATTTCTTATCCAAAAAGCCATTGATGCCTGTCCTAAGCTCGAAATCAAGACTTTGCTTGGTTTTATCTTTGGTCATAATGAACCTAGTATTCACCTTTTTCATCGCTTTGGTTTTGAAAAGTGGGCACACTTGCCAAATGTGGCAGAACTTGATGGAATCGAGAGAGACTTACTGATCCTTGGGAAAAGAATCGTCTAAAATTCATTCCAAAACAACCCGATATCTAGTATGATATACAATAGTAGAAAAACTATTTATACACGGTGGGAAACGTACCAACTTTAAAGAACTGGAGATTTTATGAGCAAAAAAAAGCTAGTTTTCCTTTACTTTATTACTAGTTTAATTTGGATAAATGTATCGAATTTTATCATCCATCAGCTAGTGCCTTCCTCCTATATTCCTATGGTTGAGAGATCGAAGGAAATACTATATATTACCGTAACGGGCGGATTCATTTACTTTTTCCTTCATAAGAAGCAGGAATTAACTGTTTCTAAAGAAGGTCAAAATCGTTTATCCACGTTAATCAATTCCATGGTTGACTTTGTTAACTTCAAAGATGGTGAAGGAAGATGGATTGAAGCGAATGATTTTGGTTTACAGTTGTTCCAGCTTGAAAACGTAGATTATCGTGGGAAGAAGGACTCGGAACTAGCCGAATATACAGACTTTTATGGTGATGCCCTTAAGTTTTGTGAGATTTCTGATGAGGAGACATGGGAAAATAGAAAAATCACCCGGATTGAGGAAGTTCTCCCTGTTCCTGATGGTTCAACGAAAACTTTTGATACCATCAAAGTCCCGCTTTTTCATTCCGACGGCTCAAGGCAGGGATTAGTCATTATAGGTCGGGATATTACCGAAAAAAAAGAAATGGCCAGACAATTGGCAGAAAGCCAACAGCAATATAAATCCTTATTTGAGTACAGTCCGGATATCGTTTATATGTTGGATTTGGATGGAAATATTACGAATCTCAACCCCCATTTTGACGTTATCACTGGTTTCAATCGGAATGAAATGATTGGAAAAAGTGTCAAAACCATATTGGCCAAAAAATACAAACCATTCCTAAGCCGCTTTATTTCCGCTGTTGTAGAGGAAGTAAAGCCGGTTATGTATGAGATTCAAATCCAACATAAGAATGGAAAGCCGATTAC
This sequence comes from Bacillus sp. MM2020_4, assembly GCF_011250555.1. GTDB lineage: Bacteria > Bacillota > Bacilli > Bacillales > Cytobacillaceae > Neobacillus. The sequence continues at coordinate 23,060 of NZ_JAANMZ010000035.1, forward strand.
CTTACAATGTACGTCTCTTCCCATCATTATCAATGGCAACATTACGGGAATTATTGGGTATGGCAAAGATGTTACCATCTTGAGAAAAACGGAGGAGCGCCTACGAAGAACAGAGAAACTTTCTGTTGTCGGGGAATTATCAGCTAGTGTTGCCCATGAAATCCGCAATCCGCTTACTTCCTTGAAGGGGTTTGTCCAGCTGTTGCAAGTGGAGGACGAGAAGCATCAACTTTATTACCAAATTATGTCGGATGAATTAGATCGAATCAATCACATCGTTGGAGAACTGTTGCTATTAGCTAAGCCGCAGCATCTTAAATTTACTAAGGCTGAAATTCAAAAGCTTTTGAATGATGTCATCTCGTTACTCCGAACCGAAGCGTCTTATTATAATGTTCAAATCGTGTCTGTTTTTCCGGAACAAGAAATATACATTGATTGTGAGCCAAACCAGCTAAAACAATTGTTTATCAATATCATAAAAAATGCTATTGAAGCATCAATCAATGGTGGAACCGTTTCAATCGGATTAGAACTACTTGAAAAGGATCTGGTTGTTATTACAGTAAAGGACAATGGCTGCGGGATTTCCAAGGGGCGATTAGAGAAAATCGGTGAGCCCTTCTATTCTTCTAAGGAAAAAGGAACAGGTTTAGGACTTACGGTCAGCTTCAAAATTGTTCAATCACATAGTGGCACCATTCGCTTTGACAGTCAGATAAATCAAGGAACATCCGTTCATATAACCCTCCCAGCCATTCATGGTAACGATAGGAAACAGAAAAAACAACAAGCCCTTTCATGACGAGCTTGTTGTTTTTTTCTTTCGATTCCGACTAAACGCAATGATAAGTAATATGGGGGGAATAATGATTTGAAATGGCCAATGTAAATAAACAGGTACCACTTTTAACCCTTCTTGAATATGTTCCGCATATGAAGAGGAAATCGTTACAGAGGCTATTAAAATAATTAAACCAATGGGAAAACTTAACTTCTGATGGTTTTTAAACTTGAATAATTCTGCTGCACCGATCACCGCGGCATAGAAAAAGATCGAGATTTTAAAGAAACAGCCAATCATCAAATAAAGCATAAATAGAACATCCAGTCGTTCAATAAAATTAGCCAACTGAATTTTCCCTATCGTAGTGAGCAGCGGGAAATTCGAGCGCTGAAAAAGGTCTACCCCTAACGTAGCTACATTTATAGCACACGTTATCGTTACGTTAATTCCAGCCAGAATCATCCCACCCATACAGGCAAGTTTTACTTTTTTATGATCATTCAAATAGGGAAGCAACATGGTGAAAACAACCATTTCCCCAAATGGAAAGGTAATCGTGCCCCTAATAAATGTGATAAACACTGGCTTCCAGCCATATTCTAAAACTGGCTGAAGATATTCCAAATGAATTAGCCCAGAAAAGAGAATGAGAAGGAAGCCAGCAGTTGCCATCAGGTAGATGACACCAAAAAATAGTTCCCCCACTCGTGCAATCACTTCAATCCCTTTATGAATCGCATAAATAATGGTCAGCATCATCAAGGCGTTAATAACAATGAGCGGGGTATTAAAATAAATAGTGGTTGTGAGTAATTCACCAAAATCACGCAATACCCGTGTCGAACAATAGATGAAATAGATAATATACAACAAGCCAAGCAGCCGTCCTATCCATTTCCCCATAATTTTTTGCACATAACTCGTTAATGGCAGTGTAGGATAATATTTATATAGTTGATAATAAACAAGAAATAGCAATAAACCACCAGCTAAGCCCAATAACATCGATATCCACGCATCTTGTTTTGCGGAAGCTCCAAGACCCACAAGAATCGCACTGCCCATTTCAAACAAAACTACCAAGATAAACATCTGGGATGCCTTGATTTTTGCCTTTTCCATTGCGTTAGCCCCTTTTCTAAGGGTTTTTAATTAAATAGTAGTTATGAAACCAAACAACCTTAAGAGCCTATTGAATTTTCCTTTCGGGTTCGAAGAAAGGCAACGACCAGCAAAATAGAGGGAATGATAATTTGAAATGGCCATTGTAGATAGATGGGTATCATTTTTATCCCCTCCTTAATATGTTCCGCATAATTAGCGGATACCGTGACAGATGCTAACAGGATAATTAATCCAATAGGGAAACTGAGCTTCTGATGGTTTTTAAATTGAAATAGGTCTGTTGCTCCCACTACCGCCGCATAGAAAAATATAGAGATTTTAAAAAAACCACCGATCACTAAATAAAGCATAAATAAGACATCAAGTCGTTCAAAAAAATTAGCCAACTGAATTTTGCCAATAGTCGTTAGCAAAGGGAAATTCGAGCGTACAAATAGATCTACACCTAGCGTGGCCACATTAATAACAGCAGTGATAGTAACATTAATTCCCGCTAAAACCATCCCGAACATACAAGCCGACTTTGCTTTTTTTTTCTCATTTAAATAGGGTAGCAGCATGGTAAATACAATCATTTCTCCAAACGGGCGCAAGTTCGTTTCTTGAAGAAAGGTGATAAACACAGGCTTCCATCCATACTCTAACACGGGTTGAAGATTTTCAAGATGAAGAATCCCCGAGAATAAAATGAAGACGAACCCAGCCAATGCCATAAAGTATATAACTCCGAAAAACAACTCTCCGACCCTTGCCATTACTTCAATCCCCTTATGGACACCATATATAATCGTTAGCATCATTAACGAGTTAATCACAATGAGCGGAGTATTAAAATAAATAGTAGTCGTTAATAATTCTCCGAAATCACGCAATACTCTTGTCGCGAAGTACATAAAATAGATGATATATAACAGGCCGATCCCCCTTCCCATCCATTTCCCAGTAATCTTTTGAACATAACTCGTTAATGGCAACCCAGGGTAAAAAGAATAAAGCTGGTAATAAATAAGAAATAGTAGCAAGCCGCAAGCTAGTCCTATCAAGATAGCGATCCATGCATCTTGTTTTGCCGAAACTCCCGGAACAATAAGAATCGCACTCCCCATTTCAAAGAGGACCACTAATATAAACAGTTGTGACCCTTTTATTTTTGCCTTTTCCATTGCGGCTTCCCCTTTTCTAAGGGTCATTTATTAAAATCTGACCAAAACGGCTTAGTCCGAATTCCTTCACGGCGAATATAGGAATCAACTTTCACGTTTACTTCAAGATTCGCAAAATGATCTCCCCAATTAGCTTTTAATTTGTTCCATAATTTCGGGTTTTTCCGATGAACGCTTTCCCCAAATCCAAAAATATCACTCTTCATTTTTTGCGCTTTTTTTACGGTGGCTTCGATTTGCTGTTTTATCTCCTTTTCAACCAACTTGTCTATTTTCTCTATTTCGGTTGGATTCGTTAAGTCTACATCCGTATTCGCTTCGCTAATCCAGCCTTCATCTTCAATGGCAATTTGGATAACTGGCTTTTCATTTCTAATCTTAACTGAAACCTTTGTTTTGGTTCGTAAAACGGCCATTGTGATCGCATTTTTTTTGCCATTCCAATCGACATTCACAGAAGTGCTTTTAACCCGATCCAAAATCCAAATCACGCCGCGGGCCTTTTCATGATCAATCCAGCCGATTAATTTCCCTTTATTAAAAACGGCTAATCCATGAGCGGCAAGGACAGACATTGCTTTTGTAGTCTCTAATTCTTTTGCCTTCCCTACCATTTCCTTGTCGCCGGTTATTCTAAAACCATTCACAATCGGATCCTTCCCTTTACTAATAAGCCCGTTTAGGAAGTCATCGATATTAATACTCATATTTTCACCAAACATCGCTTCTGTCGCTTTAATCTCTTTCGTAATCTTATTTACTGGCATTTTATCAAGGTTCGCCAGTGCAGATACTAATAATTCTGCGGAAGTATCTCTCATAATCACTAGCTCTGTTGTCGTTCTAAATTCCGGATCCCTGTCCAATGCATCCATAATATCAAGGAGTCCATTCCTGGCTACTTCTTCGCTTACAGCAATTAAATTTGTATGTGCATAATATAAGCGCCGCGATATTTTCTTTGTCGCTTTTCTTGCTGCCTCTGTTAAGGTATCCCCGGAGCTTTTATAAACAGCAATGGGCAGGCCTTGTCCCCCGCCATTTTGACCCGAAGACACATTCCCAGGATTCACAATTTGAAACGAAACATCAAATTTTTTATTTTCACCCTTGTCGATTCCCATTGCCATGACGAAGGCTAAATCAGTCAATTCCTTTTGATTCCAGCATCCGCTTAGAGTAGGTAATAATAGTAACACTAGTACTGATATGGAAATGATCTTTTTCATCATGATTCACCATTTGATGTTTGATTATTGTCATCTTGATTTGGCGGTTCTGGTTTTTGATGTTCTCCCGTCCTTACGGTATTCCCCTTACTGATAAACATTGGCCGATTTTTCATTGCCCATACAGGAAAACGAACAAAGACATCTTGTTGATTTTTGATGCTGAAAGGTGCTAAAGGCATCATGTATGGGATGCCAAATGAACGTAGTGAACATAAATGGATAGCCATAAACATCAAACCCAACATGATCCCGTAAAGACCCAAAACGGTTGCTAAGCCCATCAGAATAAAACGAATAAGCCTGGCAGCAATCGCCATGGCGAAACTTGGCGTGGAAAAATTGGCGATAGCTGTCAAAGAAACCACGATCACCATAACAGCTGACACAATCCCGGCTTGGACTGCTGCCTGGCCAATGACCAAGGCCCCAACGATAGAAACTGCTTGACCAACAGCTCTTGGCAGCCTTAATCCAGCCTCTCTTAAGATTTCAAAGAGAATTTCCATGATTAATGCCTCGATAAAGGCAGGAAAGGGTACATTTTCTCTTTGTGCCGCAATCGCAATCGCCATTGATGTTGGAATCATCTCCTGATGGAAGGTTGTTATCGCAATATAAGCGGCTGGTCCAATTAAAGCAATAAAGAAGGATAAAATCCTTAAAATACGAATACCGGTTGAAATATCAAATCGTGAATAATAGTCATCTGGAGCCTGGAAAAATTGTATAAAAATGGCGGGAGCAGTTACCACAAAAGGTGTCCCATCCACAATCACGGCAATCCTGCCTTCAAGTATATGTGATGTAACGACATCCGGTCTTTCGGAATGATACGTTGTCGGAAAGGTTGTCCATGCCTGATCCTCAATCAATTGTTCCACATATCCCGACGCCTGGATCGAATCGATGTCGATTCTTTTTAAACGCTCCTTAATCTCTTCGACAATTTTTTCATTTGCGATCCCTTTCAAATACATAATTCCGACATCTGTTTGAGATACCCTGCCAATTTTCATGGATTCCAACCATAAATTTGGGCTTTTAATTCTTCGTCTGATTAAAGCAGTATTGGTTCTGAATGTTTCTGTAAAAGAGTCCTTAGGACCGCGTATGGCCAATTGGGTGGAAGGTTCCGTAATGGAGCGCTTCTCCCATCCCTTTGTTTCCACGCTAATGGCCCTGTTATAGCTATCTAAGAAAAATAAAGTATTTCCTGACAGGAGCATGTCATATACCTGATTCCAGTTTGTGATAATCTGAATAGTTCCCAGGCTTACTGACCTTTCTGCCAATAATTGAAAAGAATCGAAAAGGTTATGTGTTAATTCTTCTTCTGTTAAAGACTCCATGAAATACTCACTAACCAATTGCTCGTTAGCTAACCCATCAACATAGACACAATTTCCTTTTTTACGATCAAATTTAAATTCACGGAAGACTATATCCGTGCTATTGCCAAACTCCTCCTTTATGCGCGTAATATTTTCTTGATAATCCGTCAGGATCGATAATTCTTCCGGTTTTTGTGGATCTTGCTTTTGGCGATAATTATCGTTCTGCCGCTTTTTTTGCTTCTTTTTCAACATACTTGATAAAATCGACACAAGCTCCACCCCACTTCAACTAAATCCATATTGGGTATTTTCCCCAAGCTGCATATGTTTATCCATTTTTACCATAATACTTTCGAGTATAAAGAATTCATTAAGTGAAAATATAAGAGTAATGTGGATTGAAGGTGAAATAAATGAAGCAATTTTTTGTTGCCACTTTGTTAGCATTTGGTATGTTTTTCCTCATGATATTTTTAGATCTTAAAATGGGGGTCACACCAAACGGTGTCATCTGGAAAACCATAAATCCATTCCGGGTCATGGAGCCGGCGGAATATATTATTGTGATTTTGTTTATTCTCTTCTTCCTTCTTCAGGCGTTATTGTCTTTTATAAAGAAGAAACGCCAAAGTAGCCCGCCATCTAATTAAAAATGAGCCACAAAAAAAGAGCTCAATGCCTATTGCGAGCTCTTTTCCTTATTCATTTCATGAATTTCTACAACTTGTTTCCTCTTGAAAAAACGCCAAACTGCTTTTAGTCTATTGTTCCACTTTCTTTTCCTTTCCACATTTGGGCCGTACACATAGCGATTCCAAAAATAATAGATGGATTCCTCCAACACCATTAATAGGCTGAAAAATCCGGCAATCACAATAATAGAAGTCCACATGAGAAGGTCCCCTTTTCAAAAGGATTGTTTATCCTATTGTATCAAACAATTACCAAATTGTGGTTAAATCGGGCTCGGAATTTTCTGTCTCATTTGAGAATATGGAATCTATTTCACGAAAAAGGTCAGGTTCACGCTTGAACCTGACTTTTTGAGATTTGCCCAGCTCCAGGGCATATGCCGCCGACCTGGGTGCTAGCGCCTCTTTTTTAATTCGGATCCTTATATGTTAAGGCCCGTTCACTATCACCGTAACCCTTCGTGGTTGGATCCTGAACAATTCCTAACATGGACAACAGGACAAATACGGCATTTACAAATGTTAAAATGGAATTTTGGATTGCATCGGTGATTTGAAAATCGACTAAACCTAAAGAATGTAAACAGGCTGTCACTACCTGGGCGACAATTAAAATTTGAGACACAAAAGCAATTACCCAGTTTTTATTTCTAAACCGCACTTTCCAGTTAATCATAAGTTCATCCCTTCCCTTCCCAATATGCTATAGGTCTTTCTGCTAACATATGCTTGGACCGGAACAGGATTGCCCATGATTATCTCGGTTTCTTATTTATTTACACTTCTCTACGCATCGCTTTTAATACATCGACCTTTGTTGCTCGTTGTGCCGGACGGTATCCAGAAAGAATCGTTACACCAAAACAAATAACTACACAGATGATTGGCAATACAAGCGGAATTTCACTAAAGACGATATCCATTTCTGTTTCTTGACCAAATGCTTGTTTAATAATTAGCGGAATGGCAAAATTGACGGCGAAACTGATACCATAGGACACAATTGTCCCGATAACGGCGCCAATCAAGCCAATATAGCTGCTTTCAAGTAGAAAAATCCGTTTAATCGTTTTGGGACTAGCGCCTATTGCCTTCATGATGCCGATGTCCGGTGACCGTTCCGTTACTGCCATGGTCATCGTATTATAGATACCAATTGAAGCAATGAGAATGGCAATCGTTCCGATAAAAATCAGCCCGGCTTTTGCGATCAAAAAGACCATATTCACTTCCTTCAATTCATTCACAACGGAATAGGTCGCATATTTTTCCTTTGTTAGTTGATCAGAAATACTTTGCACGGCCTCCATATTTTTCGCATAAATCTTGACATCATCATAAGAATTCTTCTGCGTAGTTAAATCCTTCGGAACTTCACTATTCGCATCTAACAGGTAGCCTTTTGGCGTCCCTGTAAAAGCCTCAATCTCCTTTAACGTTTGTTCGGAAATAAAGATACTTCGATCCTCGGCCCAAACCTTCGTTGGCTTCTTTGAAATGCCGACCACTGTCAAAGGAATTATTCTTTCCTGTTGTTTGCCTTCTTTATATTGTAGGATCGTTAATTCAATCTTTTCGCCAATTATCTTACCCGTATAACGATACTCCGCTTTTATTTCCCCCTTTTCATCATACATATCATCCGGAGCATCTTTTTGAGCTAGATTAAGCGGGAAATTATAGCCAACCACGATTTCATCTTGACTTTTGGGCAAACGTCCCTTTGATAGTTCAAACCCCGCTTTCACCTCTGATGGAAAGTTTGCTACATACGTTTCCGTTTGTTCTTGATAATTCCCTATCGTATAGGTACCGCCCTGCTGGAGCATTTTTCGTCTGGTAACAGCTTTTACATCCTTTAGCTTCTCAAATTTGCGGATATCCTTATCGTTTAAAGGACGAAACCCGCCTTGATCATTTAATTCTTGGCCATGGACATCAATTTGCGTTATTACCCTACGCTCCGTAATTTCCTTCACTACCGATTTCTGTAAACCAAAGCCGACGGAGGCGAGAACAATCAGGAACGCACAGCCCATTGCAGTAGCGAGAATCGTCATAAACACTCTCGTTCTATTTTTCTTCATATTTTGTCGGACGAAACGGAATTGGTCTTTTACCTTCATGCCAGCACCTCCTCAACAATGCGGCCATCCCTTAATTCAATCTTGCGGCTCCCGATATCTGCCACCTTATCATCATGAGTAATGATTAAAAATGTAATACCCAAATCCCGGTTCAGTTCCCGAATGAAGTCTAGCAATTCTTCCTCTGTTTCACTATCAAGACTCCCCGTCGGTTCATCGGCAAGAATAATCGGTGGATTCACAATTAAGGCACGTGCGATACTGACGCGCTGCTGCTGACCACCCGATAATTCTCCAGGGTAATGATCCTGATAATCTAGTAACCCCACTTTCGCCAGCATCATTTCAGTTTGTATTTTTCTTTCCATCTCGTTAACCCCTTTTAAGATCAACGGGAGTTCAACATTTTGAAAGGCGGTCATACTTGGAATCAATTGAAAGCTTTGAAAAATAAAGCCCAGATTTTTTATCCGAAAATCTGCAAATTTCGTTTCATTTAGATCCGTTACCTTTTCGCCCCTAATCCAAATTTCACCCGCTTTTGGATGGATAAAACCGCTTACTAGATTTAGAAGTGTTGATTTTCCTGACCCGCTTCTGCCAACAATGGTAACAATTTCTCCCTTTTCAACGGTGAAAGAAATATCTCTTAGTACCGGAATAATCGTTTGTCTTCCCTTTTTTCCAATGACAAAATCATGACGTAAGTTTTTTATTGTAATCATTTTTTCCTCCTGCTCCCAATCACTTCACACTATTAGACGTAACAAATTGCCTGGACCCCTACAGTTTTTTTAAATCCCTCAAAAACATTTTTCAATAGATGAAAAAAAAACAGTTTTATTGGTCTTTTTCTACCAGAAAATTTATAATAGATGAAGCGAAAATTTCTATTTAATAGTCAGGAGATAACATGGAGAAATTACACCCTTTTCGGGACATGATCGTTCGTTTCTGGAAAAAAAGACATCTAACACAAATTATCTTATTACTACTCCTTGTTGTTGTATTAGGTACCATCCTCTATTTCGGCTGGCTGGCAACAAGGGCGAATGTAGAATCATTGAAAGAAGGTCTTAGCCAGCCCACAGTTATCTATGACCATACTGGCAAGGTGGCAAGTAATGTTGCCACCAATCGGACAAAAGGGGTAAAAATCGAGGAGTTGCCGAAATATGTTCCACATGCCGTTGTCGCAATTGAAGACGAGCGTTTTTATGAACATAGCGGTTTTGATGTAAAGGGAATTGCCCGTGCTTTTTTCAGCAATTTGTTTGCCGGAAGGGTTACTGGGGGCGGCAGCACGTTAACGCAGCAGTTGACCAAAAATGCCCTCCTTTCACCTGAACGCACCTATAAGCGAAAAGCAGAAGAATTATTTTTAGCTGTAAAAATCGAGAAGGTTTACAGCAAAGCGGAAATTTTACAAATGTATATCAACCAGGTTTATTTTGGCAGCAACTCCTGGGGTATCAGTAGTGCCTCAAAAAAATATTTTAATAAGGACATTAAAGATGTGTCGATCAGTGAGGCAGCGATGTTAGCTGGACTCCTGCATGCACCAAATTACCTTAATCCTTATAATAACTATGACCTAGCCATGAAACGACGCAACGTTGTTTTAGGAAAAATGAAGGAGCTTGGCTTTATTTCTTCCCAAGAATACAACACAGCGAAAAAAGAAAAAATTCGGCTGCAGGATGGCGGCGGCAGCTTTGTGGAGCGAAAATATCCCTATTATGTGGATGCTGTTTTAAACGAAGCTATTTCTAAATATGGACTCACCCAAGAAGAGATTTTAACAAGAGGGTATCGCATCTATACAGAAATGGATCAAAACCTGCAAGCACAACTTGAAAAAGTCTATAGTAATGACTCCTTGTTTCCAAGAGGAAAAGGAAATACTTTAGTCCAAAGCGGGTCTGTGCTAATGGATCCAGCCTCAGGCGGTGTTAGAGCACTTGTCGGCGGCAGGGGTGAGCATGTGTTTCGCGGTTTTAACAGGGCGACCCAGCTACAGGCTCAGCCGGGGTCAGCGATTAAACCGCTTGCTGTCTATACGCCTGCCCTTGAAAACGGCTACACCTATTCTTCCGAACTTGTCGATGAACCAACGTCATTTGGAAATTACAAACCAGAGAATTTTACGAAGACATTTCAAGGAAAGGTTCAACTTTATAAAGCGCTTGAAGAGTCGCTAAATGTTCCGGCCGTATGGTTGTTAAATGAAATAGGCTTGAATAAAGGCATAGATTCGTTAAAACGTTTTGGCATTCCCACAGTGAAGGAAGACAAAAATCTGGCCATTGCCCTTGGCGGCATGAGTAAAGGAGTTTCCCCGCTGCAAATGGCAAATGCTTTTTCGACCTTTGCAAATGGAGGAAAACGCCAGGATCACCACTTAATTACTAAAATCGTCGGTCCAACCGGGAAAACCATCGCCGAACGGGAAGCGAAAACAACCAATGTTACTTCTAAAAAGGTGGCAGATGAAATGACATCCATGCTGCTAAATGTAGTAGAATCTGGAACAGGGAAGAATGCACATATTCCACATATGGAAATTGCCGGGAAAACAGGATCAACCCAGCTCCCATTTGGGGATGTGAATGGAACAAAGGATCAGTGGATGGTCGGCTATACCCCAAACATTGTGGGCGCTATCTGGATTGGCTACGATCAAACAGACCGAGTACATTATCTGCCAAGTTCAAGTTCTTCTAATGTGGTACCGATTTTCAAAGAAATCATGAGGGAAACATTGCCACTCCTTCCAAAGGAAAGCTTTGACGTGACATCGATTAATGCTCAGCTTGCCGGCGAGGCAGCCCCAGATAAAAGCATCCATGATCAGGCAAAAGAGATTGGCAAAGAATTAAATGAAAATGCCAAAAAAATAGGATCAGTGATAAAAGAACAAGCCCCAGGATGGAAGAATGGCTTGGAAAAGGCATTTTATACGATTGGCAAAGGGATTGATTCAATAGTGGAAAAAGTGAAAGGAATGAAAGAATAGCACGCAATCGCTGCGTGCTATTTTATTTTTAAAGAATGGAAGTAATCCCCGGCTATTCTCCTTACCTGTTCATCATGATCGGCATCATAAACAACGATAAAGCATGTAGCCGGACCTGATGATTTTAAAAGATCGACATTTGTGACGATCTTTTCAGCGGTAAACTGTTTATTGATAAATATCTGATTCAATTCGGATAATATGCCTTTCGAACCAACAGACCAAATCAACACTTCATTTAGCTGATTGATCTCTTGAAAGACTGAAAGTGGAACGATTTCATCATTCTGTGCCATCACTTCAGGACCAACTAAAGGTAAGCCTATTACGGCAAAAGTCCAATTGCTAGAGAATAACAACTCAGACTTTTTATTCAAACCTTTCCGTCCCAGGACCATTAATCCAACTGCCGATTGCAGCATCATAAAATTACTTTCCGTACTCCCTGTAATAGAAATATCTTTTAACCCAAGTTCATTTGCTCCTTTTTTGACGCCCTGTAAAAGTTCTTCCCATGGTTCATTTCCACAAAAATTGTTAAGAACGACAGATAGGGGCTGCCCCCCTGCTGCCATGCATTCCATGACCGCAACTCTAAAGGAGTAATAGGTAACTGTTTCGTATGGAACCTGAACAAAGTCTTGTTCCTTCATCCCAATTCCTCCGCTATTATCACAAGCGATAATAAGTGAATCCTCCGCATGAATGGGAATGGTTAAAATATCCCTCATTGGTTTGCCTCATTCTTCATGAATGGATTTGAAAACAGGGACGAGAGTCGTGGAATGGCAATGTATGCCATTCCACTATTTATGATCGATCCGATCAGCAAGGATGGGACAATCGCCAAATAAAAGCCTTTATTTAGTATAAAAATAAACGGGATCGGTGCTACAATGGCATTCCCAAGGATAAAAAGCACACTTGCTAAAACCTTTTTGCTGTTTTTATAAAGGTATCCAAAAAGCCACACAAGTAAAGCCATTTCCGCTGCGATTAAAAAGTGCATAGGGCCTAATGGAAACCCGCCTACTACGGCAGATAATAAATGCCCAAATACAGCTACAATGGCTCCCGCGCCACTGCCCAGTAAGACTGCAGCCAAAAGCGCTGGGAAGGCATCCAATGCTACAGTACCAATAATTGCGGGAATCTTAATGACAGCGCCGACAACAGACAAGGCAGTAAACATGGCGAGCCAGCTGACTATTTTACCTTTCATCTACTTTTCCTCCTTGCGCTTCCCATCCCTAAACACTCTAGCACTACGAACATATTCCACGTCACCCACATGTAGTCGGAAGTTAATGACTCTTGCTAAGGCAAAAAAATAATCTGATAAACGATTTAGATATTGCAGGGCAATTTCGGGAGTTTTCGGGTCAGCTTTTACTAGTTTTACCACTAATCTTTCTGCTCTCCTTGTAACCGTTCTAGCAATATGAATGGAGGCTGATGGCTTCGTACCACCAGGTAAAATAAACCGTTCCAGTTCTGGTGCCTCTGCAATATATTCGTCAATTTTCTGTTCCAGGTAGTCAATCGATTCTTGCTGAAGCTTTAACTCCCGTTTTTCCGTAACATTTGCCAGGTCGCCCCCGCAATCGAATAATTCATGTTGAATTTTTTCCAGATCACCAAGAACATCCTTGAAAATTTCCTGATCAAGTTCCTGGATGGCCTGCCCTACAAAGGAATTTACTTCATCAACTGTTCCGTATGCCTCAACCCTTGTATCATCTTTATCTACCCTACCGCCAATAATACTTGTTTTTCCTTTGTCACCTGTTCTTGTATAAATTCTCATTTCAAATTCCCCCTCTATTTAATTGTTTTGTTTAATCCATACCATATGACATCAACTTTGTCTGATTTAGCTGCTACATCCTGATAGGCCCATCCCGTTACATCTCGCCATAGTCTATTTTCTTCTTTGACTGGTACAATTCCTTTTGTAATATCAGTCCCAATCACAATCAATTTTCGCTCTGCCCTTTCCTTTTCCCATGAAATCCACGCCTCTAAGCATCCGTTCCAAATTTCGCGACAACGGTCAGCATCATATTGCATCGTCAACTCCTTCAACCATACCTCTATTCCCTCAAGAACTACCTCAACAAGGTGGTTTTCTGGTATAGTGAAGGGCAGCGGAAAACTGTTATAGGCAGATAGCCATTGCTTTTCCTGGTTCCTATTATATTCCTTTTTTACCCATTTTCTCTTACCATTAAAGGCACCTCCAGTAATGAAGTGCATCGTCCATCCCCCTTTAAAGCTTCTTTCGAAAAAACAAGTTCAATCCCTTGATCATGCTGTGCTTGAAAGCACCAAAAGCCTTTCTCATCCGGTGCATATTTAGTTAAAAGATATCTAATCACACCGCCATGGGTGATGATCGCACAGCTCTTTAGCCGTTGAAGAAGGACAACGTCCATTATTCTTTTCCAGCCAGCCTGCACCCTGCTAGTAAACTCATGAAAAGATTCACCTCTAGGTGGACAGACACTCACAACGTCTGACAACCATTGACAATAGTGCTGGTCTTCCTTTAAATCGTCGTATGTCTTCCCTTCCCATTCACCGAAATTCATTTCCCGTAACTCTTTTACTTGATATGGAATACTTGTGGGAAATAATATTTTTGCCGTGCGGATACATCTTTGCAAATCACTAGAAAAATAGGATTCATAGTTCTTATTGGTCGACATTTTGGCAGATTCAACCGTTAATTCGGAATCATTCCATCCTAAATAAGCCTTTCGCTTATTTTCTTCTGTTACTCCATGACGAAATAATGCAATAACCACACGGTCATCCATAAGATTAACTCAGTCCCTTCCACAGAAGCTCCCAGCACATCTCCCGTTATTCCACCATACCATTTCACAGCATAACGGCGGCAAAAAAATAAACAACCAGTAGCGGTTAAAATCAACATGCTAATAAGAATGCCACCGTCAGACCAAAACAGGGCAAGAAACAGAAAGCCAATAAGATAAAAAGGATAGATCCATAATACCTGTGGTTTTGCTGCACTTTGAAATAATAAACCCAGACCTTCACTTTTTGCTGTTTTAACAGTTAATAATAGGACACCCATGTTACTTTTACTCAAAAACGGGATTCCAGCGATAAAGATGTATAGTAAGGGAGTAGGATTTAACGTACTCTCATAGATAAATAAAAATCGGCACGATAATAACACCATAACCGAAAGGACACCAAAAGCACCTGACCTTGGATCCTTCATGATTTCAAGTCTTTTCTCTACATTCTGGTAGGAAAAGTAAGCATCACTCGCATCCATCCAGCCATCTAGATGTATTCCTCCCGTTAGAAGTATCGTTGCCAGCCAAAGGATGAAGGCAGTAGCTAAATGAGAAAAAGGAGTAAATTGATGAACAGCAAAAAATAGACATGCATAAAAAACTCCTTGAAATAAACCAATTAGCGGAAAAGTCTGCACGGCTTTTCTCAGATGTTCTTGGTCCATTGGTAATTCCCGCGTAATGGGAATAGCCGTAAAAAATTGCAGGTTAATCATGAATCCTTTTAAAATTTCTTTCATCTTCCGCCCCATTGATGGATGATATCCTGAATAAGATCCCATTTAAGGTGACGTTTCATCTCCGCAGCAAGGCTCTCATATCTTTCATCTGCAGTAATTCTTTCAACCGTTACCTCTACTTCCTTTGACAACGAATCCTCAACCTCTATCATATGATTTTCAATAAATGGCAAGACACCTACTACAGGAATGCCTGTTTTTTCCTCCAGCCACTGAATCCCATCCTCGAATAATGTAAGATCCCCTTGGAATTTATTAATTATTAATCCCTTTACTCTTTGCCTCTCGACAGGGTTTAGCAGTTCGAGCGTTCCAACAATACTGGCAAAGACTCCGCCGCGATCAATATCAGCTACAAGCACTACTGGAACGTCCGCCATTTCTGCCACTCTCATATTGACCATTTCGCGATCGGTTAAATTTATTTCTACTGGACTGCCAGCCCCTTCAATCACTAACATCTCATATTCTGTTTCTAATTGGTCTAGTGATTCCTTAATTGCCTCCAAACCCTTTTCGTAAAAGTGTTCTCGGTAATCCCTTCCAGAAAGTAATTCTATCGATCTTCCGAAATAAATCACTTCAGATTTCTGGCTTGGAAGTGGCTTTAATACAATTGGATTCATCCATTCAGTTGCTATTAATCTGGCCGCTTCTGCTTGAATTCCTTGTGCTCTACTAATCTCTTTTCCGCCTGCTATAACGTAGGTGTAATTTGACATATTTTGCGATTTAAAGGGTGCGACTTTCACACCCTCGTTTGCTAATATCCGGCATAATGCCGTAACAATTAAACTTTTACCGACATCTGAAGCAGTACCTTGAATCATGATTCCTTTCATCGTTCCACTTCCTTCATTACGATGGGGATCCCAGCCTCCACTAATAGAGCCCGATCCGCTTCATTTACTAATGTTTGATGGATTTGTCCCAATAATCTTCCATATAAAAAAACAAGGTCAGTTCCGATTAGTGGCTCGTTTAAAACCTCATTACTTACAACAATTATGGCTTCTGCCCGCCTTTTTAGCGATAGAATTCCAGTAATAATCGAATCTTTGACAGATGTAAAAAAAGACTCGTCCCACCTTCTTTGGGTAGAAAATAATTCATTATTCAAAAGAGTTGTCACACAATCTACTAAAATGATATCACTCTCTACTACAGAATCGGACAGTGTTCCGATCTGAACGGGCTGCTCAATGGTTTGCCAACAATAGTTCCCAGCGGACCGATCGCCCTTGTGCCTGTCAATTCGTTGCTGCATTTCTTGATCTGATGGGACCCCCGTTGCCAGATAGGTTAATCGGCCGCCATTTTTACCAGCCATCTCGATTGCCAGTTTTTCAGCCATTTTGCTTTTTCCACTTCTAACACCGCCGGTAATGAAGATTAATGATGATTGTGCCAATCCGCCAACACCTCCATTAGTGAAGTATTTGCTTCCCTGCCTTTTATGGCAAATCGAAGCCATTTCCCCTCCAAACCGGGAAAATTAACGGTATGCCGTGGAATGACAGCCTTGTTAAGTAGAAATTCGAACAAAGGAAACTGATCATCCAACAGTGGATCCTTCAATAAATAGAAATTCACTTTGGATGAAGATACGACAAATCCGTGTTGTTTAAAAAAAGTAAACAACCTCTTCCGTTCTTCACAGATATATTCCCGTGTCAATTGAATAAAGGATTCATCTTGTAAACACAGTTCACCTGCCAACAATGCAAGAGTATTAATACTCCAATGTGCTTGCAGGGAGTTTAGTCTCTCTACAATCGCAGGCAGTGCGACTAAATATCCCAGTCGAATTCCAGGGATTGTAAACATTTTGGTCATTGAGCGAATAATAATTAAATTTGAACATGTATTTATGTATGGAATAAATGATTCATACTCTTCTAAGAAATCGAAAAATGCCTCATCTAAGATCACCAAGCATTTTTGCTGTTCACATTTCTCAATTAATGAAATAATCGTTGAACTTGGATACTGAATGCCTGTTGGATTATTTGGGTTACACAAGAACAATGCATCAGCAATTTCTATTTTTTTATGCAACTCATCAAGGTTTAAATCAAAATCTGGCTCCCTTAGTTGGTGATACACTACATCACAATTGTTTGCCTTGCAGGCATTTTCATATTCGGAAAAAGTTGGCTGGATCAACAACACCCTTTTTCCTGTGAGCAACCTCGCAATCAAGGAAATCAACTCTGCCCCGCCATTCCCAATTAATATTGATTGATCAGGAATACGTTCTTTCTGTGCAATTATCTTTTTTAATTTTATAGCATGCGGGTCTGGGTAAACAAAAATTTCCTGATAAAACTCCGGCCACTTCTCTTTCAATGAAGACGGTGGTCCAAGTGGGTTAATATTCGCGCTAAAATCAGTATAATCCACTGGGAGTGGCTGCCCCATTGCTTTATATAGGTATTGGGGATTAGAACCATGTGACGGCCAATTCAACAAGCATCCCTCCGATCGATAATAGTAATAAAAATAAGAAAACAGTTCTCCCTAAAATGTCATTCGCCTTTAAGATGTGATCGGCTTGAATAGGAGAATGAGCCTCTCCCATTTTTGCACGATTAGAAATCATTCCTTTGTAATAATTGATACCGCCCAATTGAATACCTAGAATAGCAGCCACTGCCGCCTCACCCCAGCCGCTGTTTGGGCTCGGGTGCTTTTTGGCATCACGAATTAAAATCGACCAGGCTTTGCGATGATCACTCCTGAATGGGAGTTTTCCTATTAGCATGATCATCCCCGTTAATCGACTCGGAATCCAGTTCATCACATCATCCCATTTAGCAGATGCCCAGCCGAACTCTTTGTATCTATCATTCAAATGCCCCACCATCGAATCACATGTATTGGTTGCCCGGTAGACCATTGCTAACGGGGCACCACCTATGAGTGCCCAGAACAAAGGGGCAGTCACACCATCACTTGTATTTTCAGCAACCGTCTCTATCGCCCCTCTTGCAATTTCACTTTCATCAAGGTCATTCGTATCGCGGCCCACAATATAAGAAAGTTTCTTTCTGGCTTCAATCAGATCCCCGGATTTTAATGGGTGGTAGACTTCAAGAGCCGCTTCCTTCAAGCTTTTTTGGGCTATGGTGGTAGATATAACTATACTTTCCACAGCGATTCCTACAAGGGGGTGAATCTTGTATCCTATTAAAACAACCATCAATACAATCGTGAAGACCAATAGTAAAACAAAAAGGAGCATGACTAGACCGTTCCATTTTTTAAACTCCCCGGAATTCCAACGCTTTTCAAGATGTGAAATCAATTTTCCAATCCACTTTACAGGATGCGGCCAATTGGGTGGATCACCTACAAACAAATCAAGGATAGAAGCAGTCAAAATGGCAATTAAGTGATAAAGAATCATTGGTGCTTCCTTTTTTGTGACTTTTGAATCGCCTCTGTTGTACATTGATACACAACTTTACTAATAAGCCTGCCTAAAGGGGTAATCGTTCCAGCAAACTCTAGCTCCTTCCCAAATTGGGTAGCCGCAATTAAAATACTATCCGTTGACGTTCCAGTCGCAATCGTTCCTGTGACCTTATCCATTACCTTTAAATCATGCATCGCTTTTACCTTTGCTTCCGTAGCAGTTATGATGCTTTGAATAAAGGCCTCCTCTGTTAATTCACCATTTACGAAAATCCATGTGTTAATCGTCCCTGGAAGTTGAATGAGGTCATGCCTTTCACTTTTTGAGGCATCAATTGCATTTCCAACCCCTGCTGTGACAACAACTAAAACCGAGATGTCGTCCTGTTTGACCCTTTGGTATGCAACATCCTCAAGGACCACAGCTGTCATCATCCCAACAGTCGCTGATGGTTCAAAGCCCTTATCCTTTAAAAAGGCCGCCATTTCCCTTCGATGGTCATCACAATTATAGTCCTTCCTGACGTGGCGATTAACAAATGTCTGATACCAGCCTGTTCCCGCCCCGACCACACCTGAAGACATGGTTCTTAACGGTGCAGGGGATTGCAATTTAATGAACTCATTTGAAACCAGTATCATTTCTTCAGTAATATCAAAGTTTTCCATTCTCCGTTCCACTTCCGGCAGTAACACCAATTGCGGCGCTGCCACCTTCGGATGGGGTTGTTTTTGAATCTTGGTATGGTAAACCTCTCTAATTCTATCTTCTCTTAAGACTTCATTCGGAATATGATTACTATTGATGGTTCCCTTTTCAAGCAGCAGCAATCGATCGCAATATAAACCAGCTAGATTTAAATCATGGAAGATCGAGATGACCGTTAACCCCTTCTCCATTGTCCAGTGTGTTAAAAGGTCAAGAAGTTCCTTCTGATAAGATAAATCCAAATGATTTGTTGGTTCATCTAATAGAAGAATTTCAGGTTCCTGGGCCAATGCTTGCGCAAGGAATACCCGTTGTTTTTCGCCACCAGATAACTCTTGAATGTTTTTTTGTTGAAATAACGATATTCCAGTTTGGTCCATTACTCGTTGAACAACATCCTCGTCCTCTTTGGTCCATGTTTGAAACCAGCCTTTTTGATGAGCATATCTACCAAGTGAAACGGTCTCTTTAACCGTGTAGGAAAACGATTGTGAAGAATGCTGCGAAAGCACAGCGACCATTTGTGCTAGCTGTTTGATTCCATATTCCTGAAGCCTTTTTCCATTTATGAAAATATCACCTTGTTTAAACGGTAAGATCCCACTAATCATTTTTAAAAGGGTCGTTTTTCCGCTTCCATTTGGGCCTAAAATCCCGAACAATTCCCCTCGTTTTACTTGAAATGAAATGTCCTTTAAAACGGATTCATCTGCATAACCACCCGAAACGTGTTGAACGCTAAGCATATTCTATCCACTTCTTTCCATCCGTTTTCTTTGGAGCAGAATCAGCGCAAAAACTGGTGCACCAATTAAAGCAGTAATAACCCCAATCGGTAATTCTGTTGGAGAAATAATGGTTCTGGACACGAGGTCAGCGAGAATTAAGAACCCACTTCCGATTAAAATGGATAGTGGAAGAAGGTAGCGATGATCGGGTCCCCATAACATTCTTGAAAGATGGGGTATAACTAATCCAACAAAACCAATCGTCCCTGATACAGCAACTGCTGCTCCCGTTAATATAGAACCAGCAGAAAGAATGATGAGCTTTCTTTTCTGGACATTAACACCTAAGTGCTGCGCACGCTCTTCCCCAAATGACATCGCATTTAATTCTTTTGCATTAAAAAGGAGGATCGCTGAACCCAAAATAAAAAACGGTAAGATGATTTTTATGTATTCCCAGCCCCTCATTGACACACTGCCCAGGAGCCAGCCAATAATTTGCCGTAACTCATCACCGGTTAAAGCGATCATAAGTGAAATAAATGCACCTAAAAAAGAGCTGAAAATAATTCCTGTTAAAATAATCGTCTCGACTCTCATTGATCGTTCAATTTTCCTGGCAAAGGCAAGAACAAGGAATATGGTAAAAAATGAAAATAGAATACTCAATAATGGCAATGTGAACATCCCAATAAAAGGGATGGATAAATGAAAGAACAATGTCAGTACAGCCCCAACGGAAGCACCGGATGAGACCCCTAATGTATATGGATCTGCTAATGGATTCCGTAACAGGCCTTGAAATGCCGCTCCCGCTATCGCAAGAGCCGCCCCAACAAGACCCGCTAATAGAACCCTAGGCAAGCGAATATTCAGCACAATACTTGTTTGCATTGAATCGATGACATCTAGTGATGGTAATCCAAAAAGCTTAGCCATCATAATGTGAATAATCGTTCCCATCGGAACCGAAACAGTTCCGATGGAGATTCCTAGAAGTATGGAAATGAACAGGAATAGTCCTGCCAGGGTAAAAGCCATATATGGATTATTTAAATACTTCTGGATAAACAGCCTTCGCAAGATCTTCTACTCCTTCAACAATTCGAGGGCCTGAACGTGTCACACGATCAGAATCTACATCGATTACTAGCTTATTTTTTACGGCATTGACATTTTCCCAGCCTTTTCTGCTTACTACTTGCTGGGCCGGTTTTTCCTTTTCATAGCCGCCATATGTAGTAATGATTACATCCGGATTACGTTTTATGATCTCTTCTTGATCAAGCTGGACCCAGCCCTCTTGATCGGCTGCTAGGTTTTCGGCATTGATCATCGTTAGCATTTCATTCATGAACGTATTATTCCCAGTTGTAAAAATTTCCGGTGCAGGTGAAACTTCAATAAATACCTTTTTCTTTTCTTTGATATCGTTCGCCTGTGCCTTAATTTCAGCCAACTTTTCCTTCATCACTTGAATAAGCTCGTCCGCTTTCTTCGATTCTCCAGTAGCTTTGCCAATCATACTGATGGAATCGTACACTTGGTCAAAATTTTGAGCATCGTTCACAACAAGAACTGCAATGCCGGCATCTTTTAACTGCTGCAGGCTAGCTTTAGAATTATCCGCTGTAGAGGCATGTGCTAATACTAAATTGGGTTGTAATGAAATAATTTTTTCAAGATTAACTTCCATACCGCCTATTTTCTCTTTTTTCTTAACCTCTTCAGGGTAATTATCAAAATCGGAAACACCAACTACTTCTTTTTCAAGCCCTAACGCGTAGGCAATTTCCGTATTACTTGGGATCAGTGAAACGATTTTTTCAGGTTTTTTTTCTAAGACTACCTCATTACTTTTAGCATCTTTAATCGTTACCGGAAAGGCAGCCTCTGTTTTATTTTCAACATTCGCCTTATTATCCTCTTTAACCTGCTCTTGCTTTTCTGCACAGCCTGCTAATACTCCTAATGTTAACAAGGCAATTAGCAATAGTGAATAAATCCTCTTCATATCATTTCCCTGCTTTCTGAATAATTAACTATCTAACAAAAAGATAAAATTGCTCGCCCCACACTAGACTCTACCTAAAACACAAAAAACATCCCCTTATTATAAGGGGATGCGGGTATGATTAGATTTAATTACTAACACAAAGTAAATATAGTCTAGTCTTCCACACCTCCTATCCTCGTAGGTTTTTGGCGCAAAGAAAAAGGCAGGTTTCCTGGCTCATGTTCATCGCTCCCTACGTCTTCCCATCCATTTGGACAGTGACATTCGATAGGTTGCTCCCATTTACAGTGGCGGGACCGCGTTGGTTTTTAACCAACTTCCCTTTTAAGCAAAAAGTCTATCTACTGACTTTTTTGCACCTTTTCCAAAATATTATTTTTTGTTTAAATCTATTATCATATAAAAAAAATCATTTGTATATATTTTTTTTCTATCCCTTATAGGCCTTTACCGGTAAATAAATTTCATAATGAAGATCGCCTATAGCGTTAGTCAATTTATTCTCTTCTTTAAAGATTTCCAGACTTAATGCAGAATAGTCCCTTTCATACCCATATTCGGCCATCCAAACAGACAGTTTCTGGTATGTTTTTTCAATGTCCTCATGACTGCCTTTATGGACAGTGAATACATAGTTTTTCCTAGGGATGGTAAAGCCAACCATGCCCTCTGGGATCTCATCAATTTTTTCAACTGGCTTTGTGACATAATAGGTAACCTCCGTTTCCCTGCTATGAAACGGTGCAATTAAAAACGGTTCTTTCGTCTGATAGGAAACCTCTTCCATCCGTTCCATCATTTTTTCAAATAAATTAGGGATTATTCCTAACTCAGAATATGTACCATTCCATGAAATACCAACCACTTTTATTTCTTCTCTCTCAACCACTTGGATACCCAAGCAAATCCCCCCTTTTTCTATCATCATATTTATATTATTCTAATAATATCCCTCAAATTCCTGCTAATATTATTCGACGAAATAAGAGAAATTTCTATTTTCAAATAGTTTTACACAATTAAGGAAGGTATTCCCAAGAAGCGGATACCTTCATTTCGTTATTTTAATATACTTTGTGGTATATCAAAGACATTCCATAAGAAGGTGGCATAGATTGCTGAAAGAATCCATGCTAAAAGAGGCTTCTTATAATGCACAGCTAGTACACAAAACATGACAAAACTAAAAAAAGTTGACCATCCCAAATTCCAGCCATTTTTGTGAACCATCGATCCTATTTTCAAATCAATGAATTCATTGATCGTATAAATCAATGTCCATACCAGAATATGTATGATCTTTTTCCATGTTGCCTTGGGCATATGTCCTAGGAAGATACTAATCGTAACAGGATATTTTATTAACATGATCAGGATGGCAATGTGAGTGTGTGTTGCCCAGTTTTTTTCGTTTCCCACAGGAACATATTCCCACATACTGTGCTTAAAAAATAAAAATTGATAGACGAGATCTCCCACCATTAAGAACAGGAAAGTAGGGTAAAAGGAATGCCAATTTTTCCAATCCCCCCATTTTAGTCCAGAAAAAATAAAAATGGCTCCATAGATAAGATTCAGACTCACTAGCAGTCTCCTTCACATTCTTCTTACCTTCATTATTTCCATTTAACTGTAAATTATTTACATATACATTTAGAAAAATGGCCGTTCTTCCAAAAATATGAAGTAATGGCCTGAGGAATTTTTATTTTTCTCCACAAAAAAAACAAACCCCATTACAGAGGGCACTGAAAAACCTTCGGTTTTTCAAGAATTTCTAAAGCCCAACACAAAAAAGACGACTTTAAAATTCATAAATTTGAATTTTAAGTCGTCTTTCTTTTTCAAAGGGACTATTTTGCCTCTATTTTTGATCTATTAATTTCAATATTCTTTTTAAATTCACAGTAAATATTGCCATAGCACCTTGTAATTCCATGCCAATTAGACCCGAGGATTTTGTAACATCGTACCCGTGTCTGTGTTTTAATTCGCTATTTTTAGCCTCTATTATATACCGTTCTTTGGACTTTTCTTTAAAATACTCACTTTCTTGACATTTTGCCTGTTCTGTATGCTCGTTTGATTTTATGCTTACGGAATATGATTTACTTTTAGCCCCTTCCTTATAACATCCTTCTTTAAAAGGACAGTGTTTACATTTTTCTATATCAAAATAGTACGTATGAACTTGATTTCTACCTTCACCTTTTTTGCCTTGTTTTGCTTTCCTAACTGCCATATGTCCAGCCTTACAGACATACATTCCAGCATCTTTGTTAAATTCAAATTCATCTTCTTTTGCACGGAAACCTTGAGTAACAGAAGGGTTTAATTTAGCTACCAATTTTATTTCATTTTTATTGGCATATTCGATATTTCCTTTTTCAGAATAAGCTGCATCGCCAATTACTGTTTCAACTTCTATTCCGGCTTGGATACTTTTATCAATTAATGTTTCTAATTGTTTTCCGTCATTCTTTTCCCCTGTAGTAACTGTTGCGGCTGTAATAATTCTTTCTTCGCTCATTGCAATGTGAGTCTTATAACCAAAAAACGATGAATCAGCAGTTTTATGCCCCACTTTTGCATCCTTATCTTCAGAGCTCTGCAAATGTTCGATATCGTCGGTAACTGTTTCTTTTAGAAGGTTTAACTGTTCCTTTACTTTCGGGTACTGGATAAGAGTTTCTTCCTTTTCAATTACGTCAATGAGTTTCTGGCAATATTCGATTTCATCTTCCAAAACATCGGTTGTATTTTTGTCGGGAAACTTACTTTTCATAGATTCATCTATCTGATAAATAGTTTTTCTTAGTTTTTTAGAACGGTCTGTAAGTATTTCTTTGGTGACATTTGGTTATATCGGGCTTTCGTATGTGTGGCATCCACGATAATGGATTTACTTTTGATGATTTCTTTCTCAATAGCAATTTCAACGGTTTTATTGATAAGCATGTCCAACAGGTTTATATCAATTAAACGAAGTTTTCTAAACTTGGTTAATGAGCTTGGGTTGATTACAGGCTCCTCCGGAGCCATATTAAGAAAATATTTAAAAGACATGTCATATTTAGAACGTTCAACAATATCAACATCAGAAAGGTCAAATATAGTCTTTAAAAATAAATATTTAAACATACGAATAGGATCGATAGAATTTCGACCATTATCTTGGCAATAATTATCTTTAAGTTCATCGTAAACAAAAGAGAAGTCCACCAAATTATTAAATCTGCGTAACAGATTATCCTCTGGAACAACTAAATCATAAATACCCATATATGGACTAAAAATCATTGATTGTTGATTTTGTATCATAATACCCACCCGTTAAAATTGATACTATAATTATACAGCAAAAAAGGTATAATTCCCTCAATGAATGAGGTATTATACCCTTTTTACATTTTTTAGGTGGACTTTTTCAGTGCCCTC
>NZ_JAANMZ010000036.1 GCF_011250555.1 Bacillus sp. MM2020_4
TACCATCACTATTTATCACACCTACATCAACAGGAAAGGTAGTTGGTGCCCATCCAACCGTGGATGATAATGGGTCATTCAAAATAGTTGTAACAGGGTCGAATGTGGAATTATCAGCACTAGGTATCTGTCCTAACCGCATATAAGCATCGTCTGTTACCACATCGATATAAGTGGTCGGCTTGATGACGTTTAGCGTAAATATGGGTGGGGTTTCGACTGTACCATTGTTGATGATGGTTGCCATGCCGTTTAGGGTGTCTGCTGTTTTTTCTGCCCCGTACTTGTAGGGATCAGGGCAGGTGAAATAAAGTGTGGCTTGATATAAGCAAGATTTTTCATTTCGATCCTCTACTTTTCCTAGTTTCCCATAGTACTCTCTATCAATTTCATCAGCAAAAATTATAGGAGAAATACCAGAATGTAAAATTGAGCTTAATTCCTCAATTTTTTTGCGTAAATCTTCAAATGTTTCTCCTTTCAAGCTAATGTCCACTTCAAGGATTCTTTCTGGTATGCTCTCCTCAGATACAAACGCACCAGGCATTCCAGGCATCTTTAATAACTGAATATCGTCGGATGTGATCCCACGCCCTCGAACATCGTTTACGATAAAATAACCTTTTTCAGATTTAAACCTTTGCGATAAATCGATTCCGTTGAATATCATGTTTTCGACAGATACTAGCAATGAGACCACCTCCTAAAATTTTTTCATTCGATTTGAATTAAATTCTTGTTGTTCAGTTACCGTCGGTTCTACAATTCTACCAACTTCACGCGAATCCATTTCCACCTTTAAATTTGTTAATTTCTTTTCCAATCGGACAATCATATTGATTAAAGCTGAGTCCCGTTGATTTACTTCCACAGTTCCGTTAATAGCAGAATTAAGTGAAGCATAGCTGCCAGATGGGGTGTCATAAGCCATAGAAACACTCGGGATATCAGGAGTCATCCATTCGGACATTCGAGCAGTTGCAGCTACAATCCGGCCTCGCATCTTCTTGATTCCGTCGATAATGCCGAGAGGGATAAACTTTGCTTTATTCGACATCAGTCTTGATGGACTATGGATTTGGAAAAACGACGTAAATCCATCTTTAATTTTCTTTCCAATTCCAGTGATAGCATCCCTTACAGCTCCGGTCATCGAAGATATACCTTTAATTAACCCTTGCAGAATGTTTTTACCGATCTCCACTAAATCAATACTCTGCAAAAAGCTAACTGCAGAATTCCAAGCTGTTTGGATAACATCTTTTATTGTGTTTGAAATTGAACCAATAATAGAAACCATAGCATTAAACCCAGAAGTGACAATACTTACTATCCCGGATAAGACCGAAGAAAATAGGGATTTTATAGCGTTCCAAACCGTTTCTGTTAGTCCTTTTATTAATGACCAGGCTCCGCTAATAATTGTTTTTATCAAGTTTATTGCTCCGATAACAATAGCCTTAATCGCTTCCCATACACCGGCAAAGATACTCTTAATCCCACTCCAAACTGTACTCCAGTCGCCTTTTATAATGCCTGTTACTACCTTGATGATGCCCATCACAATTTTTAGGGCGGCATCGATAATTGAAACAATAA
The DNA here is from genome assembly GCF_011250555.1 of Bacillus sp. MM2020_4. Taxonomy (GTDB): domain Bacteria; phylum Bacillota; class Bacilli; order Bacillales; family Cytobacillaceae; genus Neobacillus. Next base: position 1,600 of record NZ_JAANMZ010000036.1, read on the forward strand.
CCGGAAAAACAGCTTGTACAATGGATAAAATAAAGGCAATCGCTGGAACCAGTACATTTGTTATGATGTCAGCTGCCACTTTTATTATTGCTATAACCACTGGAATAACTGCCTGAATAATAGCTAAAATGACTGGAAATACCGCTTGTATAATCGAGAGCAACAACGGTAGTACTGTTGTAACAATCGCCGTTATTACCGGTACTAACGCTTGGATCAATCCAATAATAACCGGCATGACTGCGACAATTACCGAAACTATCATTTGGAACACGCTTACGAATATTTTTAACAGCATTGGAAGCACATTCGTTACGATTGCTAAGATAATAGGCACAATTGTGTTTATTAAATTTATGATAATCGGTAAAACATTACTAACAATTGTTAACATGCCTTTAAACACTTGTTCTGCGACACTTAACAATTGTGGTAATACTGTAACAGCGACGTGAACAACTGCTTTTCCGATTTCCATAAAATTCGGTAAGAGACTAATGATTGCAACAACTAAACCCGAAAAAGCCTGACCTAACTGTGAAAAAGTCGGACCCAATGTTACTAAACTCTCCCCTATCACTCTACCAGTCTCAGCAAACTGAGGGGCTAACTCAATAAATGCTTTAGCAAATGCATCAAGTATCGGTTTAACGACCGACAAAACAGACGTAAATACAGTTTTTATACCGTTCCACACAGACTCAAATGCCGCACGAACATCTTCATTTGTTTTTGATAGCTTAAAAAGGGTAGCCATTAAGCTGATGACAGTCGCTATAATCCAACCGATAGGTCCTGATACTCCCAAGAATCCAAGGGCCAAACGCGCGAGCAGAGGGGATATGGTTGCTATGATTCCGCCAACTGTATCAAATGAACTTTTAACATAATCTACAATTTTTTCAACTATCCCGAACTTCTCATTAAGTTTGCTAAAAAAAGAAGATATCGCTGACAGTGCTCCGATAAATGCTTCGCTGAACCATGACCCTATTGCAGAAAAAGCAGGTTTAAACTGGTTAATCTTTTGAATAGACCAATCAACTGCTACACCGAACGCTATCTTAATTGCTTCACCTACAGCTTTTGTCGCTTTGACAATCCATGACAAGGCTGCATTTACTGCGTTTCTAAACCATTCGCACTCGTTATAGGCAATGACCAAAGCTGACACAATGAGTAAAATGGCCGAAATCCAACCAAATGAAATAGCAGTAACTCTAAGTAAAGCTTTAGAGGTCATACCAAGCATTAGAGCAATCGAACTAAATCCGGATATGATAGATGGTAAAAATCCCACCATGATTAGCATCGGGCCGACAATTAGCATGAATACTGCTGAAAGCGCGGCGCTAATGGCTATAAAACTCTTTGTTGCCTCGCTTAATCCGTTAAACCAATTCATAAACGATTGAATACCACTTGTAATTTTTTTTAACGCTGGCAGCAAGGCATTACCAAACGAAATTGCCGCTGATTCTATAGCGGACGATAGAATAATCAATTGACCCTTCAAGTTTTCTAACTGTTTAGCCGCAATTTTTTCAGCGGTCCCACCCGAATTTTCAAGTTCTTTGGTAAACTTTTCGATAGTGCCTTGGCCTGCGTCCATTAAAGCTAGCATTGCTGCAGACGCCTCTGTTCCAGATATTTTAGCAATCGCCGCAAGTCGATCAGCTTCACCCATATCTTTTGTAGCTTCTGACAATTCTCCTATAATAACGGATAAATCCTTCATGTTTCCCTGGGAGTCACTAATAGTAATACCCAGTTGTTTTAAAGCATCCTTTGCCATTCTTGGAGGTTTTGCTAAACGGATTAACATCATCCTCAGCGCTGTACCAGCTGAGTCTGCTTGGATACCTGCATTACCTAAAATACCAGCCGATGCCGCCATCATTTCAAGGGATTGTCCTGAGGCTTTAGCAACAGGTCCTACATATTTCATCGTATAACCTAGCATACGTAAATCTGTATTACTGCTAGTAAAAGTCTTAGTTAAAATATCAGCAACCCTTGCTGTTTCGCTTGCTTTTAAACCAAATCCGGAAAGAATATTGGAAGCTATATCCGCAGTCTCTCCTAATTCTGTTTGACCCGCTGCGGCCATTGCTAAAAGGCCAGGCATAGCCGAGATTACATCGTTTGTTTTGTAACCGGCCATCGCTAAATACTGCATACCTTCTGCCGCCTGGGATGCTGTAAAGCTCGTTTCCCTACCTAACTTTTCCGCAGTAGCTGTTAACTGTTTTAATTCTTTGTCTGTCGCCCCACTTAAAGCGGCCACACGGCTCATAGCAAATTCAAAATTAGCAGCTGTTTTAACTGCCATACCTAATCCGCCTGCGGTTGCTACCCCAAAACCTGTGACAATTTTTCCTAAATCACCTAAAGCTTTAAATCCTCTTTCTTGTTCCCTTACAAAATTAGCCACCTGCGCGGTGGCTGTTCTAAGGTTACTTGTTAGGTTTGATATATCTGCACCGATTTTAACTACAATTCCTGGGATGTTCATGGCTTACCTCCCTTCCTGGTTACTTGAATTCAAATTGCGATAACCATTCAGAAGCATGCTCGGCTTGGTCAACTTTTTCTTGTAACACAGCTTCATCCATCTCTCCGATAGGCCGCTTAAACAAATCCGCTGCCTTTGCTTTCTTTGCCCTATGAGCAGATTCTCGAATAATAGCGATTCGTGCTTCTTTTTCCATCTCATCAAAACCGCGCTCTTTCTCAGCTTTCATGAGGATATGAAATTCTTTGTGCGTAAGAGCCATTACCTCATTTGGTCGGAGGCCTAAGTACCTCCAACCATCAAATATTGCTTGGTCTATTTCGAATTCTTTCTTTAGCTCATTAGTGCTTTGTACTGTTCCGCCGCTTTCGGATCGCTCTTGAGTAGCTTGTCCGCTGTTGCTTTGTAGAAAAAACTTTCTAGGACTACCTCATTCGAAATTTTAAAAACGTAGTCCATGTCCAATTTTTCTTCGTTAAATGCTTTTTCGATTTCTTTCTCTACAACCGAATAAGAAAAATTCTGGCCAGCATGAAAAAGTGCGGCGTGAACAATTTTGGTGAAGGTATCTAAATCTCCCATCATGGCACGGCCAATCAGTTCCATAGAACCTCCTTCAAATTGTCCATTCAAGTGCTTTACACTTTCAAAATTTAGCTTTAGTTCGTATTCTTTTCCTTCAACCTCAAAACGTGCCATCTATAAAAACCCCTCTCGGTAATATTCAAAATTAAAAAAGCGAGCTGTTTAAAAGCTCGCCTTAGTTCTTACTCCGCACCTTCCGGCACTTCTGTTAATGTTTCCTCTGTTACTTCACCATTTAAAGATCCACTTAATGAATAAGTCGCAAAATCACCATTACCAAAAGATTTTTCGAAGGATGAAATCATGTACATCCCAGACTCCGCTTTCTTCGTGCGGGTATCAATTTCATAAATTTTTACGAATTCCTTTTTGCGAATAGCCTTTTTAATGTAAGGGATAAACGGATCTCCCTCGGACAATACACCCTCAAGAGAGACTTCCTGAGTTACTTTTCCATAGTCAGAACCTGTTTTGTCCTTTGTATCTAAATCGATAGAATCAGCAGAAATATTCGTAGAACCACCAGTTTGGTTAAACGGCCGCACAATTGTGGGTTCACCTGTAGTTTCAGGTGGAATGGATACTGCAAATAATATTTCCTCACCACGATATTCGATTGCCATCTATAACCGCCTCCTATTAAATGTCATGTCTACCTCGATATCGAAATAAACACGATGATAGCTTGTTTTATCACTTAAATCATCAGCTGGCATAGGTACTTCAGCTGTTAAATTTGTATTAAAAAAACCGAGCGATTTGCCCGGTGTAGCTGCGTCTAATAATTCCATCTCAGCAAATAAAAATATCTGTTGTATTTCTTCCTGTTTACGTGACCGCTCACTTGCTGAATTTGCATGTAACCCAACCTGGAACCGATACGTGGTTTGTATCGATTCGCGAAGTTTCGATATAATTTCATTATTATTTTGCATCTGTTCGATAGTAATAAAGGGCTTTTCTGCAGGTAGTTTTACACCATCGTACACCCATATTACTGGGATACCTGTTTCTGCTTCCAAGTGAGTTTTTATAGAGTGCTGCAGGTTTAATTGCATATTAATCAGCGCCCCATTCGACTTAGACGTTCTCGGATTTTATTTTTGTACGCCTCACGATTATTCCAAACCGATTTACGAACAAATCCTTTTTTCGTTCGGTGCTCGTACTCTTGCCTTAAAGCATAAGGTAAATCAGAACCAAACACCCACACGCATTCATCCTCTTTTTGAACACTTGGAGGAAAGGAATTCTTAAGTTTACCAGTTTTCCTTGGAGCACCTATTGCAGATTCGTTGGCCATTTTTCGCGCATAGGTCTCTGTTATTTGATCCAAGTCACTGGCTAGCTCAGCTGAGTCTAAAGCTTTTAAGACATTATCAAGCCCTGTAACCCTCACGGTAAATAGTCGATTACTCATGAAATCAGTCTCCCAACAAACTCTGCACGATTTCTCTCACCGATACCTTTTTTGTCCTTAGATTGAATTTCATAGTGTTTGCCATCATAAATGGCACCTGTAATGGTTTCATAGATATCAACTAACTCCTCTATCACGACACTAAACCAGATATCTCCCTTTTCTACCAAGATACCATTGGTCAAAAAACGGTCAATCGTACCCTGAGACGAAATTTCAGTGACTACGCCTGTTGTTGACTTTTCATTTTCTTCTCCACCGATAACCTCATCAGTTATAGGATCCTTAATCCCTTCAACATCATAAATCAATACGATAGGAATTTCACGATTTGAAACTATTTCCATGCGCGTCTGTTTCATAAAATCAATATCAGCCTGTGTTAACAGCGTAATCACCCCCTAGAGATAATCTTCATTTAGTTCGTAAGTTAGAAAACCGGTGCAACTTACATGCATCTTATAGATTTCCTGATCAGTGGGAGGATAAAGTCCTGGACCCATTCCGTACCTGTCTAGTTTTTCTAGTTGAGTACAACGATGTTCTGGGCGATTCGCTAATCCACGATGGACACGTAATGCTGTCACAACTTCGCTACGACTAGCGTTCATGGCTGTAGCAGTCCGATAAGCTGTATTGCCTTCCGTGACGACTAATCTTTTTATCTTCCAGGTCTCGTTCTCATGCACGCGACGTATGTTCGCAATCATGGTACTGACGGATTCACCTTTTAAGATATCGGTACGTATCACCTTCGATAAATTATCACGCATATCCCCGCTTAGACGCCAAACACGATCAGATAACACTAGCCCATCCTCACCAAAACGTTTTACGACATACTCAAAGACGTCACGATTTAAACGTTCCATTTGAGCAACAACTTTAGCACCAATAGCTGCTAGACCTACATTAATGCCGGTAGAAGCAAAGACTGCAGAATCACGAATAATGGCATCCATAGCCGTTGTTCCATATTCTCGAATCAATACTTCGACTTCATCAAGCTCACGAAGTAAACGGGAAAGTCGCTGCTTTTTGATTACGCCATCTTTTCCAGCATAATCTGCAAGTATGTCCGCTAAATCGCCTCGTACCCTCGAAATTTCCTTGATTGCAAAGGCAATTTGGTCTTTGTTTAGCTTTTTATAACCTACAGTTAGCTTTTTAAAAATGTCATCTAATTTCTCCTGATTATTCATGATACTCATCCGCCCTAGCCACATGAGATTGACTGGCACCGTAGCGACCCCTTACCTGTTTCCGGTATTGTTTTCGGGCTTCTTTTGCTAGTTTTATATAGTTCGAAAAGATGTTCGACTTGTCCACCGATTCTTCACCGTCAGTAAATTTAAAATAATGTGCAGCATTGCCAGCAATAGTTTCGTAAGCAATAGCAAGTGCAAGATAAAAAACTGCGTTTTCGTTTTCTTCTTCTGTGAGACCGGATTCTTTTTCAGCTTCTGCTGACCACGAACCTATATCAGATAAAGTGATGCCTGGTACTTTATTTAAACGGTTTTCTAACCGTCCATAAATCTCCATACGGAGTCACCTCCGTTATTTTTCTTTGCCATTATCTAGGTCTTTTTCTCCCGTCTTTTTGTTCGGTTTATCTACACGCTCTATAAAAGGAGCGCACTTATTAAGATATTTAATTTCATCTTTGTCTTCAGTTTCATAGATACCGTCAAAATTAAATCTTACATGTATCTCTGGACGAAAAAGTTCGTAGTTTGGTAATGTTTTATACTTTGCCATATATAGCTCCTTTCACTGAAAGAAAAAGCGAGCACAAAGGCTCGCCTCTCATTAGGAAATAGTCTTAGAAATGTTAGAAAGAACAGCGACGCATTCCTTTGCGTTTTTGATTTCATAACCTACCTCAGTACGAATTACACGAGAGAAGTAGTCTCCACCGGCTAATGTCGCGTCTTGGTCGTACGCTTCGGTTAAATAACGTGCTTTGATTTTATCAACATCGAGTAAAAGCGCACGGTCCTTAGGCATGTTTTGATCAACAACGACGCTGGAAATTGCGCCACCAGGCATATCAGAGACAAAAGAAAGAATTTGATGGCCAGTTTGTGTTTCGCCACGGCTAGTCTGAATAGTGTTTCCAGCTAGTTTAGTGATTTGTCGTGCTTGGTTTGGTGCACAAAGGATGGTATTAACAGACCCACCACGAGTAAACACAGCTTCTACTGCATCATTTAAACCTTTAGCGCTGATCTCAGCTGAGGCAAAATCTTTATTAAAAGATCCTTGTTCATTCGCAAATGCGAACAACCCGCCAGTTGTGCGAGGCTGGCTTGCTGAACCAACATACTTACGGCCATAGATTAAAGAGTTATTTTGCTCCCTAACCATTTCTTGGAGACGAAGATTGACTTGGTAATCGAGCTCGTCCTCAACGCCGTAAGTGTTAACCTGCTGTTGGGTGCGAGATACTGCAGCATAACGGCTGAAAATTTGAGAATAGTTAAATGACACCAAGCGGTCGTTAATCTCATTTTTCCGGAAAGTGTCTTCTCCTTCAGGACGAGGACGTGCAATTACTTTCAGTTCTGCATCTGCTGCAATGGCTTCCGGAGTTGTAGTATCAAAACCACGGGTAACTGTGATTTTGTCAGTCGCTTCGTCTACTGCAGTAACACGTAATACTTCAAGGCCGTTTTGCACTAATGCATTTACGGTAAATTTACGAGCCTCTCCTGTTTTTAAAGTAATGCTAGTGTCTGCCGCTAGAGCAGCCGTTTTTACAATACCCATGTCACTGTTGAGGTAGTCATTCTGCCATTCGAATTTAGTTTGTGTTAAAGCATCACCTGTTCCGATTAGACCGAATAATACCGGAGCCTTCGCTAAAATTAAATCGACATTCGCCTGCATTTGGCGAATTTGTTGTTGGAAATCATACGTTAATTGTACTGGCATGTAAACCACTCCTAAAAATTATTATTTTTTCTTCTTCAATTCCAAAATTTCGTTAAATAATTTTGTTACTTTCCCTGCCAACCGAGGATTTTTAAGAGCTTCTTTCTTTAGGTCTTCCAGTTCTTTTTCCTTCACGGTTAACTCATTCGGGTTTGGATGTTTTGCAGGATTTCCACCGCCTCCAGCATCTGCACCAATTGGTGCTTTAAACATCCATGGCTTTGATTCCTTTAGTGCTTTTACCGCTTCCTCTACACCTTTGACGTTTCCATCATTGTCAATTTCGACGGATGATTTATCAAGGAGCGCTAAAACATCCGCAGGATCATTAGCACTAAGGGAGCGGGCAATACTTTTAATCTCAGTATTTAAGATTCGTTGATTAGCTGCGTCCTGGGCTTTTTTCGCTTGTTCAGCCGCTTCGATTGCCTTTTTATCAGCTTCTTCCTTTTCGGCTTTTAAGCGTTCAGCTTCTGACATAGCTTGTTTTTTACGTTCTTCCTCCGCTTTCTCAAGCTCATCCAATTTCTTTGCTTTCTCGTCATAGTCCGCGTATTTTTTCTTTTCTCGTGCTAAACGATCAGCAACAATTTTATCGAGCTCTTCTTGTGTAAAAGTTTTGTCGGCAGGCTTAGGTGGTTCTGGGTTAGGTGGTGGTGTACCGCCTCCTCCGCCATCAGGGGCTAAAATTGGTTGATATGATGTTCCATTTAGCATCGATAAAACATAATTTTTAAACATGTGTTTTTCCTCCCACGTTTATAGCCCGAGTAGGCTGTTAGATTGATAAACCGATAGTTTTTGTCATATCGTAGGACAATTTTCGAGATACATAGAAAAGGCTAAGGAACTCTCATCCTTAGCCTAAATTATTTAACTACTACCCAATCTTCCGCTAAAATGTCAGAACCGCTTGGTACCCATGTGGCTACATCATTTTGAGCTGTTTTAAGAGCGAAGTACCCACGATATGGTACCATGTCGTTTTCGAAGACTCCCTTGATTACTTCCATTTTTGCTGGATAACTTGCTGGTTCAACGTAGTATGCAAACATACCTGAACCATTCCAGCCTTTGCGAGCAACCTTTCCACCCTCTTTTAAAATTGCAAGTGCAACATCAAAACCAAACTCTGCTCCTACTTCCGCAAGATCTTCAGTGGTATATCCTTCGGTTTCAGCGAAGTGTGATTGCAATTTATATCCTTCTAATTCCCATAATTTGTTGATAATTCGTTCTTTGCAGATTTCATAACCAATTGTCTCATTGTAATTTGCAGGATTAACACAGTTGGAAGACTCTACAATCACAAATCCACTTGGAGTTGTGCATGAAACTACACATGTTTTTTCACCTAATTTTGTTACTTCCCATTTAGAAGAAGTCCACAATTCTGTTATTTGTTGTTGAGTTACTGTATTTTTACTCATCTAATATCTCCCCATTGTCATTTTTATTATTTTCGTTATACGGATCCTGCGACTGCCGCATTAAATTACGCTCCGCAATTATCTCCATCAATTTAGCCTCGGCGTTTTCCTTACCGCTACGAGTAATAGCGCCCTTAATCGATTCGATTTGCGTAGCAATTTCCTCGCCCAACTGCTCGACTAATGCTTTTTGGTCTTGCGGCAACGGCAAACCAAAAATGATTTTACTGTAATAATACTCATCCACTTGAGAAAGCCATTTTTTGTCGTATTTAAAACGAGAATGCTCTTGCCTGGCTTTCATGTACCGCAAAATGTACTCGTTCAAGGTTTGTAAACGGGATTGCCAGATAATCCATGACCGCTGCGTTTTCGAAATAATTGACGAGAATAATAGCTTTAGCGCCATATCATTTATCCCGCCAGTTTTCATTTCCGCTGTATTAACGATAGGCACTTCGCTGATTTCATGTAATGCTTCATACATGCGATCAAGATAGGCCTCAATCGTTTCCTTGAACTTAAAGCCACTCTCCAGCTTTTTAGCGTCAGGGTTACTGTTTTCTTCTCCCTCACCTAGATTCCATTTAGCTGATGGACTAATCCTTAATGGATTCTTAGGATCCTCTTCAACGTTGACTAAAAGCGTAATAGCAAACATTTCGAAGCGTAGAGCATCCGAATAGTCGCTCATTTTTATGTCGATTTCATCAGCAATATCGATCATTTTTTCCAACTCGGAAAAACCGTGTAAGTCACCTGATAATTTCTCGGTAGGAATGGGCACAACTGGGATAAAATCCAAACCCATTGATTGTCTTTCTACTCTCTTATCAACGACATTTAATCCTGAATCATATACAGCTTCTTCAATTTCGCAATCATAAAAGCCGTTGTCCTCTTCACCTTTCCACACTAGGTAGTAAGATAGTTTCCATAGCTTTGTTCCTTCTTCATCTAACCAAGCAGAAAAATGAATCGCATCGAGCTGATCTGTATCCCATTCGTTATAAACTGGAATAACTTCATACGACGGATGCCACAATATTTTTAATTCTCCGCGCCGCTTGTCGTAGTGCAAACGCGCATAGACACCGGTACGGCTTATTGACCGGTCTTTGGCTGCACCTAGCAACTTTTCGTGCATGCGATTATCATCCCATACCCACTGCAAGAGACGTTCTTTCGCTTTTGACCGGCTATTCTCTGTCTGTTGTTCGTCTGATGGCTCATAATTTGGTAACAACATAAGTGCAGGATCATCTAGGACTTCCGGAGCAACGGATACTTTCGGTTCCTTTTCAAATTGCCATGCCGCTATCGTATCAACCAATCTTCGCAGATAATTTATGTTTAATTGCGTCGGCTCATAGTCCAGGTCTTTCGGTTTCTCATGGGCTGTCCAGACATTAATCGAGCCTTCATATCGTTTATAGAGCTGTAATTCCTCAACAATTCGCTGATATTCGTTGTAACCTAGTGCGATTTGTAGAGGCTGTTCAAAAACAAAGGGGTTCATTAAATTTCTGTCAGGAAAAACGATGGTAATCCCCTCCTTTCTCTAATTTGCATATCGATAAGAACCAGCATTACCGGCTTTCCGTTTTTTCTTTCCGCCAGCAATAGAAAAAGCCATCTGCAATGCATCTGGCCCGTCATCGTGATTATGGTTCGGATATAGTTCAAACATTTCTAAAAGCAATAGCTGAATTTTCTTAAATCGAATTTTCCCCGTCTGGATATCAGGCAAAAGAGACTCGATCCGCAGTGCTTTTCTCGTCCGCTGCTTGATTTGTTTAAGTCTAGTTTTCGATGGGTACCCTTCTTTTTGTAATGCCTCTTCTAGTTTCTCTGCCCACCATTCCTGTGCTTGCTGCGCCTCAACGGCCATACCCTCATACTGGAATTTAAGAGTCAATTCAACTGCTTTTTCTAGTAACTTATCGGGGTGTACCCGTTCAATAAACGCATCCACCACATAACAAATTTGCGTTTTTCGGTTTCTGGCCAACGAGATAATTGCGCCATAGTCGCCCTTTTCTTTCCCCATAGCAAAGTCAATCCCGCAGAAATAATCGAATTCTTTATCCTCTAAATCAGTTTCGACGTAATAGACCATTTGCTCGGGCTTAAAGACCTGAGATTCTTCGTCGATTGGATTCCCTTGATACTCCTGATTAAATGCCCGGGTACCCATATCCTCACGTTTTTCCATGAAATACTTGTAGGAATAACGCTGGGGCCACAATACCTCGGTACCCTTAAGCATTTCCTCTATGTTATTTTCATAAAAATCGTCAGCTCGTTCTTTCGCGTCTTCCCTATCTTCGTTGTATAGCTGCCGCCATTCTTCCCATAGGTCTTCCCGCTTTGCCCAGGACAGAATCGCCGGAAACTTACGTGATGTAAAGTCTTTACGTTTTGTTAGGACATGATTTAACAGTGAATCGTAATGCACGATGGTCCCCATATAAATACATGTGCCGCCAAAACCTAAAGCCTCCAACATTTCGGATCGAAACCAATGCAGATTCTTTTTACGCATTTCTGCAGTCGAGGTATTCTCCCCTGACTCCAGGTCATCTAGCAAAAATAAATCCGGACGGTACGATAAGTGCCGCAAGCCTCGCATCTGGGTACCTGTCCCTTTTGCTTCCACCTTCGTTCCTGTCGACGTAATGAATTCATACTTGTTGTCTACTTCATTCATGGCTGGTCGTGGATGCAACAATGGACCGAAATCATCTCGAAGCTTTTGGTTAAACTTCAGCTGGTTTACGGTCCATTTAATAAAGTCTCCGGCAACATCGGTCGTCTCGGAAACTTCTACAATATATTTTTTGTGTCGATAGACGACTTCTTTACACAAATATGAGTTTGATAGATAGGCTGTCTTGGCATGATTCCGTCCCACTGACCAGCCTACGTTCGTATCAATTATGCCCTCGGTTATCTCGTCAAGAAGACCGCAAAGTTCCTGATGAAACTCCGCAGCATCCTCTAAAATCTGACCCGCTGGAATCAAGTTCGATTCATTTTCCGGGTTGCGCTCATCGCTAAAATACTCATATGTCATATACAGCAAATCATACTCAGCCCGGTGGACCCGCTTTAACTTTTCCAATAACTCCAGGTTAAGCTCCAGCTGATCAAGGTCATAATTTGTTGCTTCCGGGCCCGCTATAACTTTCTGAAGCAGTTTATTTTCTTCTTCCAGCTCGTCGATGCGCTGTTGTCGCGCAGGTCGGTCGAGCCATGCTCCATCCACAAACGCCAAAACAGCGCACCTCCTTTTTAAACACCTGAGTCATCGCCATTAGTACCAAGCCGTTCAAGTAATGCCGCCTTCCTATCCTCAAACGACTCTTCTTTACGATTATCGTTAATTGTGACCTCACTTTTATCGTTAAGTTCACCCATCCGCTTAAGGTATAATTCGATGCCCTTCATGGATCCGTTCTTGATCCCGTCAATTAACTTTGAATACACTAGCGATAGTTGAGAGTCGACAATTTGAGATGCTAAATGGTTTTTGTAAGCAATAAAGTTGTTGTCTGTCGTGTCCCATTGATGAATTTGTTTACGACTGATTCCAACTTCTTCCGCAATCTGTTCTTTTGTCTTTCTCTCACCTTTTTTGGTGAACTCGTATTCCACCAGTAAAGCAGCCGCCTGTCGCTGTCCTGGTTTCAACTTTCGCTCATCAAACTGAAACCGTTGGTTACTCATGGAAATCTACTCCTTTCCTAATCTGTGTTGACTATTATTCGGGCAGGACCTTCTACCAAAACCATGCCAACCTCATGGCCATTATCGATTTGAATCTTTGCCCCCCTACCATGTGCATCAATAACATATTCTTTTACACCTGTACGTTTTATTAATTCGTCTTGTAATTCCGCAGTTGTAAAAAGACTAATCAATCTGGTTTCTTGCAAAGACCTGGTAAGTGTATCTAATCCCTTAATTACGTCATTCGTTTCACGCTTCAATGCTTTTAAACTTTTTAAAGCATCGGATACGTCAACATCCACCTTTACACTTAATCCTTTGTTCGACTCGCGCTTTTCAGCCATGTCACAACATCTCCTTTTTATTTTTCTAAGAGCGTATAGCACTTAGCAGACCAGAGGCGATACATTCGATCGCTTGCTCTAATTCGGTATGTTTATCATCATCCAAACCAAGAGGTTCGAAATGTAAATGCAATAACTCATGAACAAGACTATTTTCCATATCCTGAGGAAACACTAGGTCAGGATCATAGTCGTTAGGGTCCAGGATTTTAATAAGTGCCATCTTTTTAGATAGTGTTGGAATTACGCAAGCCATTGCTTCGTTAGGAATATTATGAATCCGGCAGATACGCGCTTTAATTATCCAATCTTGGAGTCGCAGTCGTTTTTGCCACTCTATTAATTTTTCTTGTAATTGTTCTTCAGTCAAAATAACCTCTTCCATGTTCGTCCACCTCCCAAAATAAAAAGAAGCACCCAATTACTCGGATGCCACTAATTCTTTCAAACCGTCCATTCTTGCCTTCAACTCGGATTTCATTATTTCTAAAACTGAGTACTGTTCATCGATAGCTTTTTTATAATTTTCCTCCGACAACCCTTTATAGCTTTTCTTAATTATCTGCTCATGTAATTGTCTGATGTCCTTCTGCATTTTTCGAGCCTGCTTATCAGTCACGTAAGAAATGTATTTATGGCCGCAATGAGCACAACGGAAATACGTTTCGATGACATAGCCTTTGAATTTATGAGCCGGATGCTCGAATTCTCGTAAATGGATCGGAAACTCTTTTTCACATTCGTCACAGGTCACTCGTGTCACGATTTCCGCAGCCCCTTTCTAGTAAAAATGCCCCCGAGGTTTAAAATTTTGGTAGAAATGTTCGGGGACCAGGGGACACTTTAGTCCAATAAAGCACCCCCCAGGGTCTTAATTGTGTGTATTCTGTACACAATTAAAACAATTTGGACGCATGTTTATTCATGATTACTGTATATGATTAACCGTATATTAATTCATTGTTATTCAACATAATTGCGTAAAATAAATCTATTGCGCAATTAATCATTGAAGCAAACGTTGATATAACAACGTTTGTAAGCTGTTCGTAATTATCTATTATGCATTGTTTTATACAACGTTGATATAACAGTGATCTTGTTATCAATCAATGAGTTATTTCCCGTGATTCTTGCATACATTTCGATAAACGAAACATCCGTATCCTGCATAGAAAATTTATAAGACAGCTCGTCCCACGAATCACGACCCCCGAAATTTGGGACATCTCTCCGTGGTGAACGCAGAAGTTGACACCCCTGTAACTTTTGATTCTCAGGCATTCCTAGTACCTACTTACTAATTGCTCTATTAAAACCACGGTTACAAACAAAAAGACACCATCGCCCTCACAACGATAATGTCTTTTTCCCTACTTCAACAAATATCTCACACTATCATCTTACCATGATTTTAGACATCGAAAGTGACATCATAGCGACATGGTTTATTTTACTTATCTCCATCCTAACATTTCTGCAATATCTCTCACCACTTTGTCTCTCCATCGTTGGGCTTGACGTTTACTACAATGGAGTTCGAGTGCAATGCCGTCCCAGGATAAATCTTTATTCCAATAACGGGCTTGTATCAACTTACGAATATGCTGAGGAGAAATGTTATAGATCGTCTCAATGGCATACGCGATCTCCTCTAAATAATCAAGTTGCTTATGAGTATCCAATCGAGTAGCAATCATTTCTGTTGGATTAGAAATACGTCCACTTCGTCCGCCACCAACATTTTCGTCAGGAGTAGTTTGAATAATATTGAACCTGAGTTTTTTTATTTCTTCAACGGTATTTTTGTATTTATAAATTTCAGCTTCGATATGTTTGAACGATGCTTTGGATAAGCTGTAATTTATTTTTGTTGTCAACATCATCAGACCTCTCTTTCACCATACAACGAATTCATTGCTTTCTCTAACTGGTCATCTGTATATTTTTCAAATACCGACGGATTAACACCTTGCATAAAGGCCAGCTGTACAATAATCGATTCTCTTTCGTCCTTATCCATTTTGCTTATTCCTCCCTTTTGCGTAGACTTCGTCTAACCACTCGTACAACATGGCCATTTGTTTTATGACCAATTGATTATTGTTGTATCGCTTACTCATTTCCCCCATTGAAGAAGTGACCCAGTTCCAAAAAGCATCACTGTCTAGTCCGTTCTTTACGGCCATTTGATTAGCTTGCATGATCCACTCAGCAACTTCGGTATAAAAAGCTTTATAGTCCATCAGATCTCCTCGATTCGAATGTAAATGCCAGGCATCTTGGCCCAAAACTTTTCAACAATCTCGGAAACTACTAAAGCATCGTCTTTCCAGTATCCACATTCGGTCATGCAGTCTTTTAATAGTTTTTGCAGATTGTCTGTATCAGGCTTGGTATATTTGTATTCGCCGTCTGTATGTTTGCCGGTTATAGGAAAACACCACTTCGTCATCAAGCGAATAGAATGGTTATATTTCTTTTCTGGAACATGCTGCCCGAGATGAGCCATCAACTTCGCACGTGCTGTTTTCAGTTCTTCCGGCTCATAAAAGATCGGCTTGCCATTTACCACGTGAACTTGTTTCTGCTGATGGGTGACAGTTGGAACCTTTTCCATAGGCATAAAAAATTCAGTAATCAATTTAAGTCGGCCTCCTAATGTCTGCAAACTGGACAATTACCCATTCATCATCATGCGGACATAAATTATTTTCATAATCAACACCATGCCACTTTTCTGTATCTTTGTTATAGACTATCGCTTCAGACTTTTTCATAATTTCCACTACGAAATTTAAAATTTCTGGTTGATTGATCAACCACTTCGCAACCTCACTCTTCTCGATGTCAAACTCTTGGTCTGGCATCTTGTGATATGATGGCGGCAACTTTCTTCCTGTCTCCAATTGTTTCCTTTGATATCTCCATATATGGTCTAGCATAAAATCAATCACCTAGATTCATTTTTATTTTTTGTTAGAAAAAATTCCTTTGTCACGTTCAGGGGAAGGAGTCGTCGTGCGATAGCTGACGCACGACTACTTACCCCAGTGACCGACAGGGAGGGACAGGAAAATAGTATTATTTATAATAGGGTTGTCTGTCCCTCGGACAAACTCGATATTTTACCGACTTTGACCTTCGAAGGGACATTCTCGATAATTTTCGAGTTTGTCCAGATAGAGGGACAGAAGTATTTTTCGAGTTTGTCTCTTGTAGGGACATGCGAATATTCGACTTTGTCCCTAGTAAGGACAAATGACTTTTATCGAGTTTGTCCCTTCCTTTTTATTTGGTTTTTCTGCCTACTTCACCTTCTGATATCCAAAAACCCCCATGTTCTTGAATGCGTCTTCTAGCTGTTTTTTCGGAAACTCCCATATATTCAGCGATGGCATTTACTGTAATTTTCTCCTCAATCCCGCATGCTTCGAAGGCAGATTCAAGTGCAGCAGTCTTTTCTTTTTTTGCTTCTTGGGGTGACTTTTTCTTTTGGAAATTCTTCTTCCAGCTCGGTCCGCCGGCATCCAATTCGATGTCTTTTAAGAAGCCGGTATCATCAACTTTATGGACAGGGTACTGGAACCACATATTAACTGGCTTAAACTTTGGATACTCACGCAATGTACCTTCCACTCGCCATGCTGACCGAATACGGACGCTTTGAACAGCTCTAGTAATCTCAGCTTCTAGTTGTTTTAGTTGTTCAGGTTGTAAAACACGTGCAGCATGCGTATTCATTTGGCTAACACTTTGCTGATCATCGAGTCCGACATGTTCATCGAAATAATCATAGTTTGCTTTTCTGATTGCATTTGCGTAGATTGTGGCGGCAATAGCACCTTCCTGCTGCTTGATTAAAGCATCAGTCAATTCCAGTTCAACTAAGTCAATTAATGCGTCAGGATCCCGGGCGAATACACCTGAACCGGATGCACGGTCCATTGATTTTTTATTTCCTTGTGTCCCTTTAGAATGATGGTGACAGTAAATAACGCTGGAACCTAATTCAGTAGCAATCTTATCGAATTGATTCGTGAAGTGAGCCATCTGATCAGCGCTGTTTTCATCCCCTGTCAGTACCTTATAAATCGGGTCAATAATAACAGCGATATAGTTTTTCTTTTGAGCCCGTCTAATTAATTTCGGGGCTAACTTGTCCATTGGTACGGATTTCCCACGCAAGTTCCAAATATCAATATTATTAATGTTGTTCGGCCTTAATCCTAAAGCCTGGTATACGTCTTTAAATCGATGCAGGGCACTAGCTCGGTCTAACTCAAGATTGACATATAATACTTTCCCTTTTGTACATGGCCATCCTAGCCATTTGGTACCTTCAGCGATAGCAATTGATAATTCGATTAAGGCAAACGACTTACCAGCTTTCGATGGACCGGCCATAAGCATCTTATGCCCTTGCCTAAGCACTCCCTCGATTAAAGGCGGTGCGAGCTCCGGCATATGATCCCAGTAATCTGTTAAACTTTCAGGATCCGGCAGGTCATCGTTTATTCCTTCAATCCATTCGTGCCATTCTTCCCAATTATTTTTACCGATATTAGTATCAATGATAAATTGCTTTTTGCCATTCCGTTCCACACCAGGCATACGAGACAGCCGTGATGGATTTCGATTTTGGCTATCTATGTTTAAACCGTTCTTTTTACAAACATCATATAGATAATCGACACGTTTTCGATACTCATCATAATTGGCAGCATCGACTTTGACGATGGCATGAATACTCTTTTTCCCACTGTACACAAGGACAGCAATCGGCAATTCCAATTCACGCATAATGGCATTCTGCTTTGCTAAATCCATTGTGTCTGATTCAACTAATGCATATCGGAATTCAGTGACATTTTCATTTTTAACACCTTGACCATCTAAAGGATTGAATCGGATCCAGGCGCCAGCTTCGGGGTTGTAATCACCTAAGACGGCACCGATATCTCCATCAGATTGATTGAACAATTGGATTAGCTCTCCGGCTGTTCTATCATAATTTCCCTTTGTGGGTAAATGTTTACCCTCATCGTTTTGCCAAGTAGAAACGACATATCCCACGTTTTCTGATGCTTCGAACAATGTTTCTAAATAAGTCGTAATTTCTTTCACTGGATTCCATGCGGCAGGCTCGCTAATTTCCTTTCCCTCAATCCAGTTCTTATCGATAATGACATAATCATCGTTGCCGGTAATCTCATCATCCCAGCCTAATTCACGTTCTTCTCTATTCGACCGCGGCATCCATCCGTTATCTTTTGCCATCTGGGTTATAGTCGCACCAGTGATACCTGATCCCTCAAATGTAGTCCATTTCTTAAAGCATTCACCAGGACGGTATCGCATGCCATCCCTTCTGCTCCATTCATCCCAATCGCTCGCTGTATAGCCTTCTTGTCTTAAGGCCATTCCAACAGACATCCAAGCAGAGTAATCAAGAGATGAGGGGTCGATGTAATCAAGCAATGAAATAAGGTCTAATTTACCTTCCATAATCTTCACTTCTTTCTGGTATTTCAACGATTTGCTCAACACTCCAGCCAAGTTTCAAACGATTATATACCGTATGAGGTAGCAAATTGCACGTTTCTGCTAGTTGGATTGCTGTATAATTCTTACCTTTATATTTAATAATTCGATTGTTACTTCTGTTGTTAGCCTGTATTTTCATATCAACCCACTGACAATTATTCGGATGATAGTTGCCATTGGGATTTATACGGTCAATTGTTAAATTGTTAGAATACCCATGTTCTAAAGCCCACTCTCTGAATGTTAGATAATCATGCCATTTATCACAGATGGAAATACCTTTATTCCCATACCATTTATAGCGATCGTGTTTAGGGTCATAACATCTGTTATGCATTCCATTCCAGATTCTATAAAGGCGTTCCTGTGAATGTCCCATAGACTTTTCACTAATTCGATTACACCCACAACTAGTTGTATGACCTGAACGTAAATGACTACCTATTACAACTGCCTGGTTTCCGCAATCACAATAACAAACCCACATTGCGTTCCCACTTTTTGAGTTTTTTTCTGAACGCTGAATAACGGTTAATTTACCAAATCGTTGACCTGTTAATTGTTTTACCGTGTTCATTTTTGCTTCCAATCTATTCACCTCGTTTTTTACTAATTTGAAAATCATTCATAATCATGTGATTGAAAACGTATACTTTAATAACTGGCACTCCCTCGGACAAATAGAGGGTGATTAGCATGAAAAAGAAAATCATTGAAATCCTTGTTGCTGTAGGTACTGGCGTCACGATTGGTGCAATTCTGAAACTATTCGACTACTGGCTTAGCAGCTGGTTGTAATATTATTTTTCAAAAAAAGAGGGTTGCCAGCCTTTTAACTTAAATTCTGGGTTAATTGGCTGGCAATGGGAATTAATCAAATAATGGAGAATAAACACTTGAAATGCTGGCTATTATCAGCATTTTTTTATTTGTACTACATCCATATTGGTTCGAATTACGCATTACGATTTTTTGAATAATCATCATAAATCTTTTCGATGGCTTTAATAGCCGTTTCTTTATCACAATTATTCTGTTCCATATAATAATGAACGTCAGCCCAATACCCTTTTTCTGAATCTAATTGACCCTCATATTCCATTATTCAATCTCCTTATTTCGAAATTAGTTTCAATACCCGTTATCCTGCCTCTCATGATTAACAGCGTTCTTCTCCACATAAGCAGCTTCAATCTGTTCTGGAGTAAAGTGAAACCCATATAGACCAATCGCCATGAAAAGGAACCAGGCGCTTTTAAAATAAAATTCATTGGTGGAAATCATAAGGCTCTTTTCAATCGCTTCAATCGGCTTATTATTGATATAACAATTAAGAAGTAAATACTGCATTTCCAAAAATGCTCCTGTTAACCCACCATCAAATCCGGTTTCCTTGATTTCAAGCAACGCCTCCTCATAGATGTATAAGGATTCTGTCCATCCCTTCTGAATAGCAATCGATAGGAAGAAATGAACACCATCGACAAATTCTTCGAGGATAGGGTTTTTATTTGTACTTTTTCCTGATCCTGAACAGAAAACGCACACTTCTTTAGAACCGGTATAAACCTTCCCGCTGAAAAATCCTTCACCTTTCCCGGAGCAATAAATACATTTCATCGTAGTCCTCGGCTCCTGATCATCACTCCAATGCTTAAACCAGCGGCCTTCATTTGCGAACTCGCTAAGCTCGACATTTAAGGCAAGTATTGTATTAGGAAATAAGTCAATATTCTCTAACCCTTTTTCATTGATGATGCGGTCATCTAATGTTTTCTGCATGTGCAACATTTTTTCTAGGTTCATTTATTTGGTCTCCTTTTTAGGTCGGAATGCGTAATAGTTAAACTGTCATTTCCTTTTGCAAATCGTACAAAAATGACTCCATTTTCCTTTTGTTGAATTGATAAATTCTTTTATTTTCCGAGCATGGTCTTCTAATTGATAAATGACCGGTACCTAATGTTAAATAGCCATTATTGTCGAGTTCCTTGTCATAATACTCCCAGTAATCAGATGCTTCACTTTGTTCCTCCTTCGGAACGATATTTTTCCAAGATACTTTAGCCATTTGTTGGATGCACATGGTGAATTCTTCAAACTCGGTACTGTTAAAATTGAATATTTCACTGTGACTTAAATCAGCTTCAAGAATTACAGCCGATTTTATACTTTTTACTAATAGTCCGTTTTCAAATTTCACTTCCATTTCATCACTCCTTACTTCACAATTTGGTTCTATTTTTCATCCTCTATATCCAACTTCTCATTCAACGCTTTTCGCCAGCACTCTTCACACAGGAAATTTTGGTACGGGGGAACGTGGTCCCCACACTCAACGCACTTTTTAGATTGATTCATCCAAGATCAACTCCTAGTTTAGTAGTTAGTGAGTCGGTTCTTTGGTGTGTGGTTTGAGATTATTAAAAAATATTTGCTTCTTTTACTGTTAAAGCCCATTTGCGGCCTTCAATGGTATTTAACCAAGTCTCTATTTTTTTTGTTTGGCTAACTTGCTTTACTCCTGATAATTCCTTCAATTCATTTAAAGGCAAATACTTATGTCCCTGTCCGTATATGGCAACTTCGTAAATTCCAGATGTTTTTCCTTTTAGTTTCTTTGTCGCATAGGCAACGCATTTAATTCTTCTGTCCTCAATTACTTTCCATCCGCAATTGCAAGAACGTTCAAAAACATTGTCCTCAATAATGAGTGTTCCTTCTCCGCTACCAATCTTGTCATTGCCACACTCTGGACATTTATTGTATTTTTTCATTAACTCCATTGAGTCGTTTATATTCATTGTTCAATCTCCTTTCAAAAATCACTTTCATACTCCTCCGCCCACTTAAACACATAAATCCCACCACTATGCTTATGTTTGCCGTTGCAACAATCCATGACGGACTGGTAAGAAACGAAACTTTTCCTTCCGGCTTCCCGAGCTGACCTATATTCTTCAAGCACTTCCCCTGTAAATCGGCAAAGTTGTATGACTGGCTTACATTTCGATTTATGACCAGTTTTCCCACCCAATTTGCCTCTTGAGATGTACTCTAAATTTCCGGCAAAATTATCTGTTTTGATTAAGTTTTTATGGTGCAGCACTTCGCCTGAGCTTGGTGGTTCGATAAAGTGATGAGCTACCAATTTAGCAACTTGATAGTTTTTATAAATACCTTTGAACCTGACCTTAATTTCTAAAAATCTGCCTCGTTTTTTAAGTGTAGGTAGTAGGAAACCGGTATGATTTTTATAGACTCTCTGAAAGCGTCCGTGATTCGAAACCAGAAAAATACCATCAGAACCATCAATCACTTTCCATGTTTCATTGTGATATTTTTCTTTTTCATACCAGGCTTTCCGTTGTTGGACAGTTACGTTTTCATCCACAATGTAGCAACTAATTTTCCCTAACCGCTTTTTGGAAGATTTATAAGACATCAGATTTCCCTTTGACATCCCTGTCAATTCGGAAAGATAACTATATGTGGTCTCCGTTAAGATATTGGTTCTAGGATCGTAAAGATAAATCATGATTTCATCTCACTTTCCAATCTCTCCCCCAACCTCATAAACCAATCCCGATCCCCGATATCAACGGCAAGGTGCTGCATAGCCAAAATGTCAACTGAATGAATATCCAAAGGAGCGAGTTCAATTTGATCAGGATGACGAAGGGCTACAGCTTGTCCAAAACGAATACTGACTTCACACCAAGTTTTATTCTTAAGGATTCCAATACGACCAGTTTCTTTTTCAACCACCCAGTCACCTACTCGATACATACTTATCACTCCTTATTTATTGCCTAAGCCAACTTTGTTACTGTCATTAATCCAGAATGCTTGACATTCATTTTCTCGGCCTGTGGGTTTATTTTCTTTATCGCTCGGTGAAACAGTCGGCTAATGAAGGCAGCTCCCTTATACCCTTTGATTTTGGCTATTTCATTCATGCTAAAACCTTGAGAGAAGAGGAGTAATACTTCTTTTTCGTTTTCAGATACTTTCCGAAACTCCCCTTCCCAAAACAGTTTGTTGAGGACAATCTTCTCTGGATCCTGACTCTTATCCACTAATGATTCCAAAAAACTTTCTTCATTTTCATCATGTTTCTGGACATCGAGAGAAACCATAGTTTCATAATGTTTTCGCTTGTCCGTTTTTATCTTATTAATGTGATGTGAAAACTCGGATTTTATGTTAATATAAGCGAATGTTTTAAAGGAACCCTTGCCAATTTTGTAATTTTTTAATGCTTGGACAACACCAATGTAGCCAATCGAATATAAATCGTAATAGTGATATCTGCGTTCGTTTTCCCAGCGGGGGAACATTTTATTGATTAGATGCTTAATCAGATGGTCAAATAGGTTTCGGTTTAATGCTTCGGTTACCAACCCCTCAATGTGTAGGTAAGGTATATCCCAATCACTCTCGATAATGGTCCATAACTGGTTATTTGTGGCGAGATCCCATCGTATCAAAACCATTTGTTCTCGCCATTTTCCACATCGATGGCCATAGCCCGTTTTAAATGATTCTTTACTGTTTCTCTTGTCACTGAAAACATGGTCGCAATTTCCCCTGGTTTATAACCTTGTTCATTCAATTCTTTCATTTTCTCTGTATGGGGATTCAATCGTCTGCCAGAATACTTACTATCAAAATCCCATCCGATTTTTCTCTTCCATTTTTGCAAAAGTGCATAAGAGATAAAAAAGGAAGCTGCGATCTCATGGTCAGTTTTTCTTAATTCCTTCTGCTCCCGATACCAATCAACTGTAAAATGATTAGGAATCGGTAAGGGTTCAGGCCCTTTCATGGTTAAGACCTCCTTATACTGCTAAATAGCGACGAGCAAAGAATTTCAAAGCGAAATTTTCCTCACGCAAAGCATCGTTTTCTTTTCTAAGGATCTCAACTTCTGACTCCACATCATCACAGGTGGCATGAAGAGATTCCAAATCTGAGACTTTTCTATTTAGTTCAAGAATTTCGGTTTCATACTTTTCTCCATCACTTTGATATTCTTTTAATGTTTCTTGCAAGCTAAAAACGGCAGATGATTTTTCTTCGCAAATCTCTCGTAATCGTTTGATTTGTGACTCGTATTCAGCTGTTTTGTCTACCGCTACTGTATGAGTCTCCGGAACTTGTTCATCCATCTCAACAGGTCGTTCTTGGACTTTATCCCATTTCTTTTTAAGTGCCGACAAGTATGATGGAGAAGTGTTTTTCTTGATAGCTATTTGGGTATCCGTCAAACCTTCCTCTTTCAACTTTTTATATTCTTCAACCGTGATAACCGCCATTTGTGGTTCTCCTCTCCAGTACTCTTTTTTTATTTCTGTCAAGGCCGCTTTGATAATTCTTGAAATATAACTTTGAGATAAATCAAGTAATTTTCCTATTTCACGTTGATTTTTATTCTCAAAAAATAACGTCAAGATTTTCCGCGTTCTGTTTGGGTACTTATTTAATACTTTATTTACTGTCGAACTTATTTCCCTCCAATCAAATTCCTTTTCTTCTACGCTTAACAAATCGATTATGGTTAAATCATTCCCCCTTTCATCTGTGGAAATCGGCTGTTCAATACTAATGTTCCCAAGGTGTTTTTTCTCGCGCCGCATATACATAAAAATCGCATTAGTGATACATCTAGCTGAGTAAGTGCTGAATTTTATTTCTTTTTCTGTATCGAAAGTGTTTAATGCTTGTGTCATACCAAGAGTGCCCGCGCTGACTAACTCTTCATAATCCCATTGTGAAGAATGATATTTTTTAGCAAAGTAATGAATATACCGCCAATTATTTCCTGCCAAATTTTCTTTTTCTTCATCCGTTAATTTCATGGCAGTCCTAATTAGTGCTGATCATCAGCATCGAAGTATTTGTGCTTTAGTTGGATGTTTTCTTCCTGCAGCTGTTGGATCATCGTATCTTCTTCAACAATTGACTGAGACAATGTGAGGTATTCTTGATGAAGTTCTTCAATCATTTTTACCAGTGCAAGCGCATATCCTCGATGCATAACTAAATGCGTGTTATCTCTTGCTGTTTCAAAGTACTTTTTATAGACCTGCAACCTTTTATTCCCGGATAGCAACACTTGCCTCACTCCGTTTCTCCAACAACCGCTGTTTTAATTTCTCGATATCTTCAAGACTTGGTTTTGGATTAATAGATTGCATAAACTCTGCCAGCTGCTTTTTGTATTTCAAACTATCTGTATCATGTAGGATTTTAGGCATTACTTCCCAGTCCCTTCTATGGTTAGTAGCTCAAGAGCCAGCTCTATATAGTCTTTTGGTACATCTGACCGCAATCCCATTTTTAACATATGAATCACATCTGCTTTACGATCTTCTTCACATTGAAGATATTTCAAAAAATCTGCTATCTCTTCTTTCTCCATAGTCATCCAGTTATAATTCATTTTGTGACTCAATGGCTTTTGATACTTATCAAATCCATAATCATCTTGTTTGAACATGACTTTTTCCAATGAAGTTAAGGACTTTCTCGACACATCATTCTTTTTATGACTCGTAGGTGTCGGAACAATTTCGTGAATGATTTCCCACGGTTCTGATGGCATAATTAAGACCTCCCTACATGTATTTTTTAATCGCCCCACCGACAGCCATCATTACAACGGCTATGGTGGAAAGTAAACCTACAAAACCATCCATCTATTTCACTTCCAGTATTCTAATCTCGTTTTTTGATTCAATTAATCTGCCAAACTTGTAACCTTCGATAAGCACATGTTTCTCATGGTCATTTAGTTTTCTATCCCATCTCGATTCGAGATGATAAATGACCTCGTTGTAGAATATTTGTGGATAGTCAAATGTCTGTTTCACGGATTGACCTCCTTTTTTAGTCATCTTCCAAGGAAACCATTCTAAGTCGACGGCTACTTTCGCCGCAGCGGACATTATTATAGTATGGCGAGGTCATATATCTGAGAAAGTCTATGGATTTCCCGGTTTCCCTGTTAATTTCTCGAATCGTCCCTTCTGAAAGGAATTGATCTCCCTTATATAAAGCGTATATTCGTTTATGCCAAGGGATTTTCATTAAAATCACCCCTGTCTTTTTTACGACTGTTTTTCATCGAACTGCGTATTAGATTTATATTTTTCTTAAAACTACTTGTCCTTATTTCAACCAAATATAATAATCATTCCATTGGTGATTTTTGATTTGTGTTCTCACCATGAACAGATTAATATACTTTTAAATTCATACTTTAAACATTTGAAGTATCACTGGTGCTCCTTTTGGTGGCACGTCTACTGTTTTCAACTTAATTATTCCATTCTGTACATCGTAGCTTTCCTTAGGTTGTAATACTCCGTTAATAAAAAGATTCATGTATGATACTTTGCAAGGGTCTAGAATCACTTGTTTACCTAGTTCAATGATTCCATCTTCTTCTTTATAAATTCTGGAATGTCCATCTGAAACTGTGTAATACTCATAAACTTCCACTTTTTTAGGAACGCGATAGCGAACCTCTTCTGTAGGCATAATCGGGATCGTTAGAAATGGCTTTATTGAATTATCTATACCAGTACAATTTTTACGTATCATTGATTCTTCGCCTCCAAAAATTCCATTCATATGCTCCCACAACATTTTATAAATTAGTTCTTATAATGTGCTTGGTCTTTTATTATTTAAACTAAAGTTTATACAAATAAATATTTAACGCATAATATGTTAGAAACTTAGAAAGGAGGTTTTATCTTGCCTCTTAAAATAATGAAACTTGCTATTACTGCCGATTCAACTATTGACACGTTTCCAACTGTCGAAAGGTTCTTTAATGAAGCTGCTACCCTTGTAACAGGTGCAGGTACTTTAACAATTGCTGTTGGAGACTTCTGGACTGACACAGGAGCAAATGCTACTACACTTCCAGATTTAGCAGCTGATAATAGTTACTTTAATGTTTATGTTAACGGCGTACTACAGATGGAGGACTTATTAGCCTATACACCTGGTGGTACAGGTGTAGGACAATTAGTAATTACAGTTCCTGCCGGTTCAACTATTGAACAAAATTCTCCAGTTGTCTTAGCTGTTACAAACTTCGTACCAACTAGCGATACAACTATTATCACTTAATTCATTTAAGACCTCTGAAGTTGCCTATTCAGAGGTTTTCCCCACAATTCATCTTCCTATTTGTATCTTCCTTATTTTGTTACATTCTTGCTCAGGATTTTGCAATTTGTTGCGCACTTTGGTTCGACTACGACTTATCCTTCTGTCCAGCTCCACTTAAAACGGTAACGATAATAATTAACCAAATCGTGGTCCACCCCGGGTGTGCATAAATAACTTCCATTGATTCCACCCTCTATCCATTAAACTTAGTTCCACGCCGCCCATTTTTATAATGGGGTTTCCGATTCATGGCTTCTTCATCCTTCAACTTCTTAACGAGTCTGCGGAGTTGCTTAACTTCTCGCTTCATGTTTAGGTTAGCCCTTTTTAACTGCTTATTTTGAAGGGTTACGGTACCTAACTTTTCTGTAAGTGCTGCAAAATCTGCATCGTCCATAGGAACAACTCCTTAGATTAAATAGGCTAATTTTCCTAGAGTTTGATAGATTAGGCTAATCGTTAACTGCTGGCTTATACCGATTATGCTTCACGCTAAACTCTGGTAGATTCGCTCTTACTAACGCCTCGGCAAATGGTGGCGGAACTGCATTACCACATCTGGCCACTTGTTTAGCTTGAGAATAACTTTTTCCGTTACAATCACGATCGATGATGTAGTTTTCAGGAAAACCTTGAGCTGCAAATAATTCATGCGGCTTAAGCATCCTCATTCCGATATCCACAATTTGATATTCGGTTCCTTTGATTGTGATTAAGCCGAATCTGTCTTTTGTGGTGACGGTATGCAATGGCTCGCTTAATTTTTGTCCTGTATCAACCCCGTAATATTTCAACAAAAAGGCTGTAACTAATGCGTTATGATCTACGGTTGTAACGGTTGATAATGGAGTCTCTATATCAGTACCTGGTCCTGTGTAATTACCTCCATAGTGTTTGGCAATAAAAGCAGTTGCCAATCCAAACTTATTTCCACCTGCGGTAATGGTCCCCAATGGTTTATCTAAATCTAGGACTCTCCTACCCTCTGGATCTCCATACCCCATTTGGATAAGGACAGGATTTACAAGTAGATGCTCGGCTTTAGTGGTAATAGTGGTTAATGGCTTTTCTATGTCATATTGAAGCCTGTCCCCACCAAAGTTTGTTTGACCAATTCTAGAAATGAATGGAGTCACAAGGCCATATCCATTTTTAGAAGTAATCGTTTGAAACGGCTTATCAAGTGGACGGCAGTAATGATGACTAGACCCCGTATGATTTACCTGAACTAAAAACGGACTCGGATTATCAATTACAAATTTTTGAATACCTCTGGCAATTCTCCTAAGAGTGTTTTCTGACAAAGGTTTTTTTCTTTCAAAAATTGACGGTGTACCAATATCCCAATCAATTATTTCTGAAGCAGAACGCCAAGGCTTTAATTTCCCTGTTTGTACGGCCAAGCTTTGCGGATCCCCATGAGTCGGTTGCGGCCATTCAATAGGCTTTCCATCGCATCTAGCAACCATGAAGAACCTTTTTCTGATTGTAGGCGCACCGTAATCACATGCTCTCAACTCTTTAAACTGGACCTCATAGCCCAAGGCCTCGAGAGACTTAACGAAAGATTGAAAGGTACGTCCTTTTTTTGATTCGTCTGGATACCCGTCTTTCAGCGGGCCCCAGGTCTTAAATTCTTCAACGTTTTCCAGCATAATTACGCGGGGTTTTACTGCAATCGCCCACTTGACTGCAATCCAAGCTAATCCACGAATGTTTTTATCTACTGGTTTACCACCCTTTGCCTTACTAAAATGTTTACAGTCAGGTGAAAACCAAGCAAGCCCAACTTTTCTCCCATTAACAGCTTTAACAGGATCCACATCCCAAACTGATTCACAATAATGTTCTGTGTCAGGATGATTTGCCTTATGCATCGCTATGGCAGCTGGATCATGATTAATAGCAATATCCACCGATAATCCTGTTGCCATTTCGATACCAGTACTAGCTCCACCGCCACCAGCAAAGTTATCGACTATGATTTCTCTAAACAAATCTAGTTGCACTACATCATTCGCCTCCTACCCTCACGTATCTCAGCCCTTACATAAATAACCTGTTCCCTATAGTAATAAGAGGCTCGTTTTGAAACAGCAGCATCCCAGAGTAGCCCATAAATTTGAGATGAAGAAGTTCCATATTTCTCAGCCAACTTGTTGCATCGCTTCATTCGAAAATGGTAATATCGTATCTTCGCTTTATCTCCCCATGAGAGGGGAGGAAGCGTATTTCTTGGTGCTTCCTCTGGAATTAGGTTACGGCCAATGACTCTCATGACCGGTTCTCCCAATGTCCATTACGCTTCATAATCTCAATAATTTCATTAATGTACGGTTCATCCAGATTGATGACTATATAATTATTAAAAAGTTGTTTCCCATCTTTTGTACGACCTTCTTCAATCCAATCTGCAATATTGTTAAACTCTAAATGGAAATCCTCTTGTAAGGATTTAGGGACATATTTTTGGAAATCTCTTTCATTAATGATAGTGAATCTTCGTTCAAAGCCTTCTTTTACCGCCCCATTAAATGCTGGTTCACTCATATAACTCAACCTCCTACTCTAGGATAGAAGCAATAATCACTAGCAACACACAAACTGCGATCATTAGCCAATATATTTTTCGTTCCATATTTTTTGCTCTTTTAGCTAATAATGATTTTTCCTTCATCAACCGATTATTCAAACTAGCCTGTGTCCTTAATTCACTTTGCATCTGTTTTTTCTCAACAATTAATTGGGAAAAATCATCAGCAATATGTTCCGCCTGCCTATCCTCTATCCGAATAACCGTGGTTCCTTTTTTCTGCCTCATTTGTTTATTTTTCAGTCTTTCGAGGTGTCTGTCTTGTTGTCGTTGGCTGTAACCTTTTGGTTTTTGTCTAACCATTTGGTACCTCCTAAGTGAGTATTCGATAAATAAGTTTTATCCATCCGATAAATGAGATCCATAGAATAACATCTGCTGCTATGACAACAAGACAACCAAATTTCATGACTTATTTTTCTAAGACAATCCGTTCGGGTTTTTCCGGTACCAGATATGGAAATGTCACTGGTACGAAACTATCACGGTTCGTATACCAAGTTTCTCCTCCGTCATCAGAAAAGACTTTTCCATCAATATAGTAAGCTGTTGAATTATCTTTGTATTTTCTAAATACTGCCGAACAACGCTTATTTTGTTGGGTTTGTTCTTTGTCTGTATAATAAACCTCTCCCCATTCGTCTTCTTCGCCGGTGAGTGGTGTAATAGGTTTCCAGTCTAATAGTCGCTTAATAAGGTTGAGTGCATATCCAGCACTAAATCCGCTATGACCTTGATCAGAAAACGCTTCAACTATTTGTAAAATATCTTTGTTCATCATTTGTTGCATTTCATCATCGTGGCTGCCGATAAGTTCTAATTCTTGTTTTGCCCAATTAACTAAATTACTCATTTTCATTCGCTCCCTTTATTCCAGTTTTTAAAGCAGCTATTGAACAAATCTCTCTCATATGCCGGTAGTTTTGCTTTTCGCTGTTGATTAATCTGATCAACAATTTTATTAAAGTCCCGACGATAGGGACTTACGACCAAATAAACGATAAATGGATTAAATTTATCCTTCGGATAGCCAAACGGCACTACTTCTATTTCTCCTACTGGTTTACCAGGTGGCTTTTCTTCAAAATTATTGCGATTATATGGACGATAGGTACTGGTTTGTCTGATTTCCACTTTCTTTGCCCTCCTACCCAAATCGAATATTGACTTCATTAGTCATTTCGTCACACATGACTGTCATCACCATGAGCCGAACATATCCACTACGCTTTTTTCGCTATCTCCGCGGTATTCTTTAGGATTTATTCCAGCTGGTATCTTCCATCCGTTTGCCGCAATCCTGTCAATTAATTTCTTGGCGCCTTCAAATGACCAGGTACCTACATGTTCAAATCCTCTGCCCTCTAGGAAACGAATTTGTTTAGGTGTGGTTAATCCTTCTTCACGGCGCTTATCTAAGCGTTCTAATAGTTTTGTGGCCTTCCCAGCATTATCGATTTCATCAGGCAAGATACCCAATTTTTCTAAGGTATTAACCTGTTTTTCGGAAGGTGGGCCCATTTCCCATCCGAACGAAGGAACATAACTTGATAAGTCTTCAGCTTGGATACTCATTTCGAATTGAAGTGGATCCACCAGTTTCCGTTTACGACGCTTCATTTCTTCTAGCTGTTTAGCTAAGGCTTCTTCACGTTGGGCTACAACATCTTCGACAGCTTGCTTTTCTACCATTTCTAAATCTAAAGGAATACCAGCTTCTTCGATTTGTTTCGTCATCGCCTTAGCTACTTCATCATTTTCAGCAATTAAATGGGCTGGATGACAAAGCTCGTGACGTTCTGTATGCCAAAGAAAATCAAGCAATAATAATTCAGTTTTACCTTCAAATAATCGGGTACCGCGCCCAACCATCTGGCTATATAAGCTTCTAACTTTTGTCGGCCGCAGGACTACTACACAATCGACAGACGGGCAATCCCATCCTTCTGTTAGCAACATGGAATTACACAATACGTTGTATTTATCTTTATCGAAATCTTCCAAAATTTCAGCACGGTCTTTGGATTCCCCATTTACCTCAGCTGCTCTAAATCCCTTTTTGTTCAGGATTTCCATGAACTTTTGACTTGTCTTAACTAATGGAAGGAAGACAACTGTTTTTCTGTTCATGCAATTCTTTACCATTTCATCCGCAATCTGATGCAAGTACGGATCCAGCGCTGTGCCTAAATCACTAGACTTAAAATCACCCGCCTGTTGACCGACTGTCGTTAAATCTAATTCCAACGGAATCGTTAGGGCTTTGATTGGGCTTAAATATCCTGATTTGATTGCTTTTGGCAAGGTGTACTCGTATGCTAAGCTCTCGAAGTAAGTGCCTAAATTCCGCATATCACCACGGTCTGGTGTAGCAGTAACTCCCAGGACATTTGCTTCATCAAAGTGACTAAGCACCCTCTGATATCCATCTGAAATACAGTGATGTGCTTCATCGATCACAATGGTGTCAAAGAAATCTTTACTAAATTGATTTAATCGTTTCTCACGTTGCAAAGTCTGTACACTACCAACCACAACACGAAACCAACTGCCAATTGACGTTTGTTCTGCTTTTTCAGTTGCACATTTTAATCCAGTGGATTTTTCTAATTTATCGGCAGCTTGTTCCAATAATTCGCCCCGGTGGGCAAGGACGAGAACACGCTCGCCCTTTTTTACTCTATCTTCAATAACCTTTGAGAAAACTATCGTCTTTCCACATCCTGTCGGCAGAACCAACAATGTTTTCTTTTTTCCATCTTCCCACTCTTTTTGTATAGCTTCCCGGGCACCTTGTTGGTAATCTCTGAGCTTCATATATCAAGAACCTCCTAGAATTGCCCCGGAACAAATCCGTTATTATTTGTTGGAAAAGGTGTTTGCTGCATTGGCTGTTGCTGTTGTTGATACTGTTGTTGCGGCTGTTGATATCCCTGTGTAGGTTGTTGATAACCTTGTTGTGCTTGTCCTTGCGGGAAAGCTTCTTCATAGGAATAGAATGTTTGGACTTCATTATTTGTTTTTTCTACACCGTCTTTGCCTATGAACTTATTTGTTTTTAGTTTCAATTTCCCTTTTGAACCAATAACAGTATTCCAATTCATTCGTAATTTTTCTCCCTTTTTCTTTTGACCGATACCAGCGAAAAAGTTTGATAAAAACCCTTCTGTTTTTGTATGGAGAAGCAATGTGTGAAAAATAGTTACATCCCCATGTTCTGGACTTTGAACTTTTAATTCGAGTTTCGCTTGGTTGCAAGCTGGCATTTTAGCACTACCAGCAAAGCGTCCACGTTCAAATTTCGTTACAGTAAAGTTGTAATCTCCAGCTGGTAGCAATATAAAATCACTACCGTCCTTTTCTATCTCATCATCCCAACCTAATTCTCTTTCTTGATTCATCATTAATTCCTCCTAATCATTTAATTCAAATTTAGTAATCCAAGCAGTTTGATTAACAGCACCAGATACCTTAGGGTTTTCAAAATTAAGAATAAATTCACCTAATTGATTTTTAATTGCATAAGGAATAAATCCTTTATCAATTAAGTGTTTTGAAGCTGATCTGAATGATTTGAAAATACCATCTATCCAATCTGCATAGTCGCTATATTCTTGTCCATTATCGATTTGAACAACAAATACTTTCATCTCGTTCACGCCCTTCAAATTTGTTAGAATGGTAGAGTTTTTCTAAAATCCACTACCATGCCATGAACTTGCGCCCATGCACCGACCAACACTCCTTCAATAAAGCTAGAATCATAATTGATGATCGGTGTATCCATTGGGTAATAACCCTTTTGACTAACCACCACTTGAATTTCTTCTTCTGAGACTCCATTCTGTTGCATTAAATCCCTTAATGACTGTGGAATTAAAGGATTTAATTTGACAGTATTTACAGGCGTCGGGTTAGCAGGCGCGGGCACTGGATCAACTGGCGGTTGAGTCGGTTGCACAGGCGGCTGCATCTGTTGTTGTACTGGTGGTGCTGAACTTTGTACTGCCGTTTGAGTTGGCGCCTGCTGTACTCCATTAAAAATATGTGCAATATATGAGTAATCTAATGGGAATTCATCAGGCAAGCCATGGCGGTTTTTAGCGTCCCAAGCAGGGTGATGAGTAGCGTGGACCGTTCTAACTCCGCCTTGCGCCTTGTGCTTCTTGCCCTTGTCATCAACTGCCACGCTGTACGTTTTGTAATTGATGAATAGCACCATATCTGCCCATTCTTTTACTAAAGGAGCTGTTTGAGAACTTGTCTTTTTTCCTAGCTTTAATTGGTAACGGTCATAAGAGCCCATTTCGTCTGGTTGCTCAAACTTAACGATTTGAGCGTGTGCAGTAAGCACAACATGAATACCAGCTTCTACAACATCACTCAGTTTATTAAGGAAACGACCTAATTCCTCTTTCACATAAACGTATCCATTTCCATATCCGAAATCCTCGACACCACTTTTATTGTGTTGTGAACATACAAATTCAGTGCATTGCATTTCTGCCCAATCGACCGTATCAATAATAAGTGTTTTATATGTGCCTACTTTTGATTTGACCCAATCCACTTGTTGGTTTAACATTGTCCAACTTGTTGGCTTTTTTACACGTTTTACATTAAGTTCGGTCGTAGAACCTTCTGTGTCTATGAAAATAGGATCCGGGAATTGTGCGGCTAATGATGATTTTCCAATTCCCTCTGGACCATATAAGACAACCTTTTTAGCCTTTTCAATTTTTCCATCAAGCACTTCAAAGTCTTGCATCAAAATTCACCTGCTTTCCAAGTTTTAGGCTCAGCCGCGGGTTGTTGTGGCGGTTGGACTGGTATATTCTCCTGTCCAGCGACATAACCATCTTCGATAATAATTGAGCATTCTTCCCCCGTGCTTACTCGAGTAGCAATGGCCTGTAATCCTTCTTGCTCTAACCATTGTCCAAACTCATTTAAGGTATTCAAATCCATCTGTTCCAATTTGTCTAGTAGGATAAAACCGCAGTTGGGTTTCAATTTGCGGACAATAGCAGTAGAAACTTTAAGCTGCTCTGCACCGCTCATGTTGTCCCACTTTTGACCGTTATAAATCAGATCACCGTCTGCAACTGATAATCCTGGTAGGGGTAGATCGGCGTTGGCCAGTAAATCAGTTTTTTGTTTACGCACATCATCAATAGTAGTGGTTAATTGTGCATATTGCGTTCTGTATTCAGCAGCATCCGTTTCGGCCTTATCCTTATCGAGATTAGCCCTTACCTTTCTATTAATCTCGTCAATTTGTTGGATATTGGATTCTAATGCTTCAGTCGACTCATCAATTAGATCAAGGGCATCTTTTTGTGCAATAGCTAAATCTTCGCCAGTTTTCGCGTACGCTAATTTCGCTTGATTTAATTGTGCTTCTAATCTTTGAATCTCTTGTCCTTGACTAGCATACAGAGCTTGAATTTGTGTAAGGTTTTTACGTTTTCTTTGATTTTCACCGTTTCTCGCCAAAATTTCTTGCTGCTGTTTAATCAAATCGGAGGCAGATATCAATTCTTTTGGAGCATCAGAGAAATAAGGCTGTTCTCTTGCGAATTTTTCTTTTTGATCTGCAATTTGACCGATGGTTCGGCGCTGATTGTAGACTTCTTGCTCTTTTCTTTCTAATTCAAAAAGCTTGTCCCCTACACCAATAATTCTAAGTAAGATGTTCGCTTTTTCTTTGCTGGTCGAATTCATGAATTTAGGTAAATCTATGGCCAGTTCTTCTACAAAGCTATCAAGTAGTTGTTGGCCACCTTTTTGACCGTTGGGATCAATAACTTTTAAATCAGAGTTTTTACCCTTACGTTCGACTATTAGCCCATTAGAAAGAACTAGATGAAGGTGTGGAGGAACGACAGATCCTTCACGATTTGCTTGAGAAGGACGATACTTATTACCACCTAATGCCCACGCAATGGAGTCCAGTACACTTGTTTTTCCTTGACCGTTCCCCCCACCAATAACAGTTAATCCACTTGGCGAAGGTTCAATTTTGACAGCCTTAACACGTTTGACATTTTCTATTTCGAGTTTGTTAATTTTTATCATCTTGATTCCCTCCCCCTTAAGCGATGATAGTAATTTTTCCGGATTCAATTTCTTCAACTAACTCAACTTTTAAATATTCACGGACGTTGGAAATAGCCTGATTTCTCCATGCACCACCATCGGCTTCAAAAATGGCAGCTGACGGACCATCCTTCATTCGGAAAACAAAATCACTCATTGGTTGATCTACTTCAAGGAAAGTGCGATATGGTGCTAAAGTGACTGGATTAGGAACCAACACATCGTCAGCAGAGGCAACGCCAGTTTTGATAGTTACAGCTTGAGAAAACCCGTTATCTCCAGTCTGACGTACATTTTCTTCCTTGACGTTGCCAATGACTTTCAGAAGCAACTCACGGTCCTTAGTAGTCGTAAATTTGGATTGAAAAGCAATGATCAGTTCTTCAGCATTATGGAAGTATCCATAATTAAATTTAGGAACAATCGCCTCAGCAGTAACTAAGGTTTCGCGGCCGCCATCAATATCAAGTACCCCTTTAAGAAGTACGGTTTTTTCGTCTAATATCTGTAAGTAAAAATTAGAAGATTGTCTTTCGAGATTAGCTTTCACATAGTCGACCAATCCAGTCAGGGTATTTATACGTAATGATTCGGATGCACGAGTTACAAGAGGTTTAATTTCACGAGCTGCACCTTCACTGTCAATTACAAATGAACGATTTTCCCCTTCTGAATCTTGGATATCTACGAATCTTTCGTCCGGCTGAATTGATAAATCTACTAAAAACTTAATGGCTTCTTTTAACATGGATCATTACCCCCTATTTTCTTGAAGATTAATAACTTTTTTTCTATTTAAC
Organism: Bacillus sp. MM2020_4; assembly: GCF_011250555.1. GTDB lineage: Bacteria > Bacillota > Bacilli > Bacillales > Cytobacillaceae > Neobacillus. The sequence continues at coordinate 37,789 of NZ_JAANMZ010000036.1, forward strand.
TCACGTTCTATGACATCTACCGGAACACCGATATCTGTTTTAGGAGTTAATTCATCATCAAAATAAGTTTGCCCTGGCACATTCGACTTAAGTTCTTTCGCTTCGATTTTTCCATTTGAGAGATCCTTGCCAGTTAATACCGTCATGGAAACATCGCGGACATTTGCTAATTTAATAGAAATGTTGCTATTTACTTTTACTGTTTGCCGATTTTCATCAGGAGCGAATTCCAGTTTAATCGTTACGGCACGTTTATCTTCTGCCTTTGTGTTAGGATCATGAATGTTATCGAATACCTTTTGAAGCTCAATATCTAATTTTTCTTGAATGGCACCATTAGCTAACCGAGATAATGGTAAATCAATACTTTTATGACTCATTCCTTCAACCTCCAAGTCGTGCTATAATTAAGCTGTCTTAATTTTTATGGACCACTTTAACGGAGTGGTCTTTTTTATTGCTCGAAAAACCTTTTACACCAGTCGATCTTGATCCCTAGTGCTTGGAATTTTTGAATTAATTCTTCTAATTTTTCCTTCTTATTCAATATGTATCACCTCCCTCAAATTGATTAACTCCTCCTTATAATTCAGCTAGTTCTTGTTCTAGCCGTTGGATTTCTTCTTTTGCAATGGCAGCAAATGTTTCTGCTAATAACTTAACCGTGGATTTGTCTGTAACGTTCACACAAAACAGTAACTCATTCGTCGAAAAATCTACTTCATCCGCATTAGCAACTCTTTCGATTGCTCTTTCCAGACTTTCAATTTCATCAACAATCTCCCGAGCCTTTATTGCTTGTTTTTCCATTTGCTCAAGCGTTTTTCTGTCCATTTGTCTCACCTCCCCTCAAGAAATGCTGATTAGTACCACGGTATTTAATTGCGCAATCAGCATGTTGTGTTCGCCAGCCACCTAAATACCGCTCGAAATGCCCTTCGCCTTTTGCGACTACCTTTCCGCATCTATAACAGGTACCAGGATATTTGTTTCTCACTTACTCCCCTCCCTCATTAACTAATCCAAATGCCCAAACCGCCGCATGACCAACAACCATTAACCCGATAATGATGATTCCTGTCACTGCGATGCCCACGCTATTCATCACCTCCTTAAGGTATTACTAATTTCGTTCATCAAGTTTCGCCATAATGGTAAAAAGAAGAGCCTAGATAGGCTTGGTGTAAATTTTGTTTCGTAATGCGTCTTAATTAATCTCCCAAATCGTTTTTTGCCCTTCTGGGTAACGTTCGGCTTTTACTCTTGGCCGAGACGGAGTATCCCATCCTTTAGGTCTTACTTTTGTTTCTCCAATAATTTTGTAACCAGCTGCTTTTAAACTAGATCCAGGTTCTTCTTTCAAAGTGTAGGTAATTAATCTGTTATATCCTAAATTTCTTGCTACTCTCCAAGAGGCAGCATATAGCATTGAGCACGCATCCTTATAACCTTCAATGACACAGCAACGAATGACTTCAAGCGTCCAACCATCGTCATTATGCCTAGCAACAGGTCTGCCAACCATTACAACCCCTATGATCTTCTCACCATTATTTAATCCAATTGAAAACTTATGTCCTTGAGGAGAAACGTTATGACGATGATACTCATTAACGAATAATTGAGCCTCTTTTAGGGTTATTGGCTGTAATTTATATTTCACTCAATCTTCTCCTTTACGACGAAATTTGGTTCAATGCCGACTAAATCGTAGCGTTTGAACCAGAACTTTATCCCAATACATTTCAAGGACGATAGAATTATCACTATCCAAGAAAAAATGATTAGTCATTTCCCGACCGTTTCGTTGATCCGAATTGAAAACTGATTCTAATTCCTGGGCCATGACTTTATGATCGATTTCATTCATGCTTTGGATAGCTTCTGTTTTTGAGATTTTTTTCATTTTTAAAACCTCCTTTTAGTTAGTAATTTGTTTTTCTTTGGAAGCATTTCCTATCCAACAATCAATTTCATCAAGGTCAAAAATAACAACCCTTGGAGCTGGTCTTGAAAACGGCACTTCATTCGTCCGCATCAAACGAAAAATGGTTGATTCACTCATCGGACATTGAATGGAACTTAGATAATCACAAACACTTTTTACTCCTCTAACTTTTCTCAAAAAGACCACCTCGTTTATTAACTTAAAGTTAAGTGGAGAGTAAAAAAAATTAAACAGGAACCCGCATCATATCCAAATCTACTTCATACAGTTTGGCTAGTGCGTATATGACTAATTCTTTAGGTTTCACTTCACCACTTTCCCACTTTATTACGGTGTTTCGAGAGACTCCGAGTCTATCAGCTACATCTTGTTGAGTCATTCCTTTGTTTACTCGCAAAGCCTCTAGTGACATTTGCATGTTATCACCTCGTTTTTTTATCTTATGCATTTATCATAATTAACTTAAAGTTAACTGTCAATACTAAAAGTTAATTTTTTTTGCAAAATGCGTTTAAAATTAATAACTTAAAGTTTATAATGAAAAGGTGGAAGGAGATGAAAAAATTGAGCAGTCAGAGAGAAGTGTTTTCCAAAAACCTTCAAAGGTTACTGAACACCAAAGGGATTGACCAAAAAGATTTAGCAGATCATTTAAAAGTAAGTGAAACATCTGTTTCTTATTGGACCCAAGGAAAAAAATATCCACGAATTGACAAAATACAAATGATGGCAGATTTTTTTCATGTTGAAAAGACAGAACTAATAGAAGAACGGCCATCCAATTTGTACGAAATAATGCCTCAAACAGTTAAGGTGCCGGTATTGGGTACTATTGCTTGTGGGGATCCAATTTATGCTGAAGAAAACTTCGCGGGGTACAGAAATGAATCCCCAGATACTTTACCAAGTGGGAAAATCTTTTATTTAGAAGCCAAAGGAAAATCAATGGAACCTACAATTCCTAACAGTTCTTTCGTATTGATACGGAAGCAGGAAGATGTGGAAAATGGTGAGATTGCAGCAGTCTTAGTAAATGGCGATACAGAAGCAACTCTGAAAAGAGTAAAAAAACAAGGTAATGTAATTATGTTATTGCCTGATAATCCTGCCTTCCCATCTTACATTATCAATGAGGAGAATCCAGCCAGAATAATAGGTAAAGCAATTCGCTATACAAGGGACCTTTAAACCCTAGGCGGACGACACTCCGCCTTTCTTTTTAATATTTGGGGTGATTAATCATGGCAAGTTACGAAGAACTAGGACCTAATAAAAAAGGCTTACCTGGGATAAAAATAACAGTTGAACACGGATACAATGAACTCACTGGTGAACGGATTAGATTTTTTAAAACAGTACGAATGAAAAAGATTTCAGAACGATCTATAAAAAAGGCCATTACCGAATTTGAAATTGAAGTTGCAAATAAAGAAAAAACGAAATCAATCAGGATAGAAAATATCACCTTTTCTCAATTTGTAACCCGCTGGATGGATAATTACGTAAAGGTTGACTTGGCCATAGGATCCAGAGATGCATATAACAATCGATTAAACGATGGTGTTCTTGATGCGTTAGGAAAACTTAAAATGGCAAGGATTAAAGCTTATGATATTGTTGTTTTTTTTAAGGAACAAAAAGAAAAGAAAGCATCAAACCTAGTAGGAAAATACAACGTGCTTAAAAGTGTTTTCGCTAAAGCCGTAGAATGGCAGATCATAAAAGAAAATCCTATGAAAAACGTACGGAGTCCACAAGTAAAAAAAGAGAAACGTGAAATTCAATTTTATAATAAGGAACAACTTGAACATTTACTAGATGTCTTAAAGAATGTGCGTCCAAAAGACCGTATACAAATTAAATTAGCTGCTTTAGGCGGACTGAGGATGTCAGAAATCGCTGGAATTAGATTGGAATGTCTCGATTTTAATAATTGCACTATTTTAATCGATAGAACATTAAAATACGACAAAGAAACAAAAAAAATATTTCTTGGGGATACAAAATCAAAGCGATCTAGAATTGTTAATATCCCCAAAAAATTCATGAAGGAAATAAAGGAATATGCGGAACAACAAATTAAGTTAAAAGATGCTTCTGGTTCTGCTTGGAATCCATTGCTTGATGAAAATGAAAAACCAATCAATTTATTATTTACCAAATCTAACGGATTTCCCACGCATCCTGATAGGTTGACTACAATTTGGGGTGGAATCGTAAAAAAATATAATTTACCATCTTTGAATCTTCATGGCCTTCGTCACACTTACGCTTCTTATATGATTAGTAAAGGAGCAAATCCTCAAGTTGTTCAGGTGCAACTTGGACATTCTGATATTAAATTAATATTTAAAACTTATAGCCACTTAACTGATGCAGACAAAGAAAATGTTAGTGATCTACTTAATGAATTATTATAATTTGGTCACTTATTGGTCACTTTATTATTTTCGCAAGAAAAACGGGCATCGAAAAGTTAGTAATATCAACACTTCTCTCCTAGTTAAAAGAAAAAAACTAGGAAGTATTACCTTCCTAGTGTCTTTATTCCTCTTCAGAGCCGACCAAGAAATCCGGGTTTAGTTCTTCGAATTCTTCATCGTCCACATCCAGTCCCCAATCTTCGTCATTGTCTTTACAGCCCTCAGAGCTGACACGGACACAAACCTTCGTCTCGCCAATCACTTCAACAAGGAATTCCCTTTCGACATGGACAATGATTCGGTTACCGTTAGGGGAAATAACAGCTTCACAGCAGTTAGGCTGTTGCAGCACTCGAGCACAAATTTCGTTGTCATCGAGGCAATCATGGTCACGATACTTTAACTTGATGACATCCGTATATTGAACACGTTCGGTCACTACTTCTGTTTTGGTATTATCATTAAATGAGTACCAAACGTTGATGTCATATGAGCCATGTATCTCTACGGTCTTGCCAACCTTTTTCGCGTTATATTTATGGTTGATGATCCAACAGCCAAGAATACTTGTTGGACTGTGTGCCGGGCTAATTGTATGATTGGACTGGGTAAATTTCCGTCCTTTCGCTACTACGGCCTTGGTAATTATCTCTCTATATTCTCCCATTTCGCGCGAACCCTCCTCATTCATTTTCATTTCATCGTATGCTAAATTGTAGACTAGTGTGATATATAATTTTGCGAATACTGGTTAAAAGTTTAGTCATAGTTCATTTTATGCGGGATTTATAGGTGTGTGCCTTTCATGCATGTACTTTAAAATGAAGGAATGTGGGGCTGAATCATTCGGGGGTATGGGTAAAAAAAAAGAAAACCAGGCTTCATTTAGAAGTCTGGTCTTTGTGGTTAATGATCATGGTCACAATCATCATGACCTTCACAAGATCCGCCGCCATTTTGCATGCTAGCACCCGTTTCACCGAGTAACACGTCGCCACCTGTTGAAAGGATAATTTCATCAGTAACCGTATTAGATATCGTTGATGCAATGAGTTGAAGTAGTTCATTCACTTCAACTTGTGATTGTTTGAAATCCTGTACCACAGGAATGTCATCCAACTCTTGTTCAATAGTAGCAATTTTATTTTCTACTTTCTTTAACGCTTCTGGTTTTCCATAATGCTGTAAGTTAACAGCTTGCTTTTGCAACCCTTTGATATCGGCAATTAGCGTCTTCACCTTTTGATTATCATGAATATGTGCTTCTGCCCGTTTGAAGAAGTCAACTTCCTCAGTTTCTGCTATCATCCGTGCTAGATCTGTCGCACGAGCGACGATATCGTCTTTTGTATATTTTGCCACTTTATTTCACCTCTACCGGTTCTAATTCTTCCACCATTTCTCCGTTTAATGACCATGTTCTTGCTTCTGTAATTTTTACTTTTACTATTTTTCCAATAGCTGACTTTGGAGCAGCGAAGTTTACAAGCTTGTTCCTTGAAGTATATCCAGCTAAGACATCCGGGTTGTTCTTACTTTCCCCTTCAACAAGAACATCAAGAATTTGACCTTCATGTTTTTTCATTGCTTCTAAAGACAGCTCATTTACAAGTGCATTAAGGCGCTGCAGGCGGGCTTTCTTCACTTCCAACGGAACATTATCCTCCATTTTTGCCGCTGGAGTTCCTTCCCGTGGAGAATAAATAAATGTGTAAGCCAATTCATACCCCACTTCACGATAAAGGGACATCGTTTCTTCAAACTGTTCGTCCGTCTCGTTCGGATAACCAACGATAATATCCGTTGTCAATGCAACATTCGGAATTGCCGCCTTAATTTTTCTTACAAGCTCTAAATATTGTTCTCTTGTATACTTACGAGCCATTATTTTTAAGACGTCTGTGGATCCAGATTGTACAGGTAAATGGATATGATCCATTAAGTTACCGCCTTTGGCAAGAACCTCAATCAAACGATCATCAAAGTCACGTGGATGGCTTGTAGTAAAACGAATCCTTGGAATATCGATTTTACGTAAATCATCCATTAGCTCCCCAAGACCGTAGTTAACACCCTCAAGGTCTTTACCATAGGCATTTACGTTTTGACCAAGGAGAGTGACTTCCTGATAGCCTTGTGCTGCCAATTGACGGACCTCTTGGATAATTTCCTCAGGTCGACGGCTCCGCTCCTTTCCACGAGTGAAAGGAACGATACAATACGTACAGAACTTATCACAACCATACATAATGTTTACCCATGCTTTAATTTTACCGCGGCGAACTTTTGGAAGGTTTTCAATGACGTCCCCTTCCTTTGACCATACTTCGACAACCATTTCTTTTGACATATATGCTTCATGTAAAATATTAGGTAAGCGATGAATATTATGGGTACCAAAGATCATATCAACCTGTTGATACGTTTTTAAGATTTTATTAACAACGGATTCTTCCTGAGACATACATCCACAAACGCCGATAAGTAGGTCCGGTTTTTCTGTTTTTAATGCCTTTAAATGGCCCAGCTCGCCAAATACTTTGTTTTCGGCATTCTCACGAATAGCACAGGTGTTTAAGAGAATTACGTTTGCCTCCTCTGTGCTGTCAGTGGGCTCGTAACCCAATGCTAAAAAGATACCGGCCATTACTTCTGTATCGTGCTCATTCATTTGACAGCCATAGGTACGGATATAAAACTTACGCCCTTCACCCATTCCCCGGAATTCTTCTGGAATGGCAAAGTCACTATGGTATTTTACTTCCTCTTTACCACGTTTTTTTGCTTCTTTTAAGGAAGGTGCGGTAATGACTTGTTCAAAGTATTTACTGTAATCCTTGGCGGATTTTTTGTCCGAAGAATTTTCAGTTGCCACTTTTTGACCTTCTAATCGCTGTTCTTCATTCATCTATTTTAAATCCCCTTTCTTTAAAAATTTCCTATTTACCGTCTATTGGATTTCCAAATGTTATTTTTTACCTGTGCATTAACATGAATATAACCGCTATATCTGCACATTATTATAGTATAAAGGTTTACCTTTATGAAAACAATAGAAAACCCTGTAAACGCTCCCGCATCAAGATTCTTCCCAAATGACATTAATCACATTAACGTAAATAAGATAATTATATAGAGAAATAGTAACTATTTATGTGATGTATTTCACTAAATTCGCCATAAAAAATCCCGCGAATACGATTCAACGGGATTTTTTTATTCATTTATTACATGAACTCTGCCACAAGTTTATCAAAGTGTGATTGATCTAAAGTTAATTTTGCATCCACTAATGGTTCTTCAGAGTAATCAGTAAGTAATTCTTGATAAGAAGGACGCTCCGTGTTTTGGTAGATAAGTCCAGTAACTAAGCCATTATGCTTCATTAATGTCTGCATCGCCATTTCACGATTTGATGGATCATAACCTTCAACGTCAGCAAGCTTCGTAAGGTTTTCCTTAAACCAGTCATAAGTGTTGACTTTATTATAAGTTACACATGGACTAAATACATTGATTAAAGAGAAACCTTTATGATTAATACCAGCTTCAATTAAGGCTGTTAAGTCTTTTAAATCAGTTGAAAAGCTTTGTGCAACAAAGGTTGCTCCAACTGTTAAAGCCAGTTCCATTGGGGAAATAGATTGTTCAATTGACCCCATTGGAGTAGATTTTGTTTTAAAACCTACGGCAGACCGTGGTGATGTTTGTCCTTTTGTTAATCCATAAATTTGGTTATCCATGACGATGTAGGTAATATCTACATTACGACGGATGGCATGAACGGTATGTCCCATTCCTATCGCATATCCATCACCATCACCACCGGAAGCAATAACCGTTAAATCACGATTGGCCATTTTAACACCTTGGGCAATCGGAAGTGAACGACCATGGATTCCATGAAAACCGTATGAATTGATATAACCAGAGATACGGCCAGAACAACCGATACCTGAAATAACTGCTAAATTTTGTGGTTCTAGACCTACATTTGCTGCCGCACGCTGCATTGCCGCTTGTACGGAGAAGTCGCCACAGCCAGGGCACCAGTTCGGTTTAACATCATTTCGAAAGTCTTTAAAAGTGGCCATTTAGAACAACTCCTTACATTTTGAATGAACTTCGTGTGGTAGAAATGGATTACCATCATATTTAACATACTTTGTAATTTTTTCAGCATGACCAACATTCATTTTCATAATATTGGCTAATTGTCCAGTCGCATTGTTTTCAATGACAATAACTTTCTTTGCTGAACGAATAAGCGGTAGCACTTCATCAGATGGGAACGGATGAATTAAACGAATTTGCGCATGATTTACTTTCAAGCCGTCTTTTTCTAAACGTGTCATCGCTTCTTCAATTACACCGCGAGTAGAGTTAAATCCAACAATTAAAAGATCTGCATCTTCATGTGGTGCATTTTTATAAACCGGTGTATTAAAACGAATATTTTCAACCTTGCGCATACGTTTATCCATCTGTGCAATCCGGTTTGTAGCCGATTCAGATGGTTTTCCTGTTTCAGCATGTTCAACACCAGTTACGTGATGAATACCATTCTTCATACCAGGAATCGAACGAGGTGAAACACCATCTTCCGTAACTTCATAGCGTTTAAAATATCCTTTGTTTTCAATCTCTGGAAGTTCTTCCGCAACGAGCTTACCTCGTCTAATTTCAACCTTTGAAACATCAAGAGGTTCAACTGTTTGTTTACCTAAAGATAATTGAAGGTCAGATAAAACAATTACAGGGCATTGATATTCTTCCGCAAGGTTAAATGCTTCCGCTGTGTCATAGAAAGCTTCTTCTACAGTACTTGGAGCCATTACAATTTTCGGAATTTCCCCATGTGTTCCATAAATCATAGCCATTAAATCGGATTGTTCCTGTTTTGTTGGCAATCCTGTTGAAGGACCGCCACGTTGTGTGTCAACAATAACAAGCGGGGTCTCTGTAATCCCGGCAAGTCCGATCGCTTCCATCTTTAATGATAATCCAGGACCTGAAGAAGCTGTAATTGCACGAACTCCACCGTAGCTAGCACCGATCGTCATGGTACATGCTGCAATTTCGTCTTCAGTTTGGATTACAGTTCCACCAACTGCTGGAAGTTTTTTAATCAAATATTCCATGATATCTGAGGCAGGTGTGATTGGGTAAGCAGCCATAAAGCGGCAGCCTGCAGCTAATGCTCCCAATGCGATTGCATCATTACCAATCATATACATCCGCTTTTTGCCATCTGCTTTTTCAAGTATCATTGTTGGAATAGCGGAATCCATTTTTTCTTTCATATACTCAAAACCAGCATTGATTGCTTCCATGTTCTTAGCAACTACTTTGTCGCCCTTTTTGCCAAAAATTTCCCGGACAACCTCTTCAAAAACATGAATATCCAAATCTAGAACAGCTGAAGTCGCACCGATTGCCACCATATTTTTCATTAAGGAGGTCCCTAACTCGGTTGCAATTTCTGTAAAAGGAACCGCATACATTGCTGCTTCAGTATCTTCTGGTTTCTTTGGAGTAAATTTTGCATCTGCAAGGATTACTCCTTTGCTATGAAGCTCTTTGTAGTTTACATCGATAGTTTCTTGGTCAAATGCTACAAGGATATCAAGGTCATCAGAAATAGAGCGTACATCTGTTGTGCTTACTCTGATCTTATTATTTGTATGACCGCCTTTGATACGTGATGAAAAGTGACGATAACCATACAAGTAATATCCTAGGCGATTCAGTGCGATTGCAAAGATTTCCCCAGTACTTTCAATACCTTCCCCTTGTTGTCCGCCAACTTTCCACGAAAGTTGATTGATCATTTCCTTACACCCCTTTGGATATGTAAAAAATCAGTAGATTAAATCATTTATTAGTGTAGCACTTATCCTAGTAATTCACTAAAAATCAGCCTTTTTATTGCTTTAAAGACCAAAAGAAACTGAAGAAAGGATATGTACTAAACGCTTACAATTCTAGACCTATGCACTAAAAAATGCAACCCTTTGGTGAGAAATATTGTCTAAAATATGAATATTTTTTTATTATTAAAAAATTGATATTTCCTTTTATGAAAAAACAAAATAAATATTTGGCCAAATCCTCCACTTTAACAGTATTTACCCCTCTTATTGAGAGTTAACCCTTGTTTTTTC
>NZ_JAANMZ010000037.1 GCF_011250555.1 Bacillus sp. MM2020_4
TTTTATAAAAAATTTAGTAAAAATTTTAGTAAAATTATTGAATGATTTTATCATCAGAAGTAAAATAGTGTTAAGGACGGTAGTAACTTTTCATAAAAGTGAAAGGGATTACATTCATTGGAGGGATATGAAAATGAACGTTAAAGCGCTAATCACAACATTTAAAGAAATATTTAAAACTTCACCAGAGCGTGCTTTCTTTGCTCCGGGCCGGATAAATTTAATTGGCGAACATACTGATTATAATGGCGGTCATGTATTTCCATGTGCAATTACGTACGGAACCTATGCGGTTGCGAGGAAGCGTGAGGATCAACTAATCCGCTTGTACTCGGAAAATATTTCTGATAAAGGGATTATTGAGTTTAATGTAAACCAACTAGATTATGATAAAGAACACAATTGGGCGAACTATCCTAAAGGGATGATCCGCTACATTCTTGAAGCAGGGTATGGAGTTCCAACAGGCTTTGAGTGCGTCATCAAGGGCAATATTCCAAATGGAGCTGGCCTGTCATCTTCTGCTTCGATTGAACTATTAACGGGAGTCCTTGTTGCCGGACTTTTTGGTTTGGAGATTCCTCGGATTGATCTCATCAAGCTGGGCAAAAAGGTTGAGAATGAATTCATTGGTGTTAATAGCGGTATTATGGATCAATTTGCAGTTGGAATGGGTAAAAAGGATGCAGGTATTTTACTAGATTGCCAGACGCTTACATATGAATACGCACCGATTCAATTGGAAAGTCACAAAATCATCATCATGAATACGAACAAGCGCCGAGAGTTAGCGGATTCTAAATATAACGAACGCAGAGCGGAATGCGAAGAGGCACTAGCACAGCTACAGCCAAGACTTCCAATTGAAGCACTTGGACAGCTCTCAGAGTCTGAGTTTGATGAAAACCAATCATTAATACCTAATGAAACGGTCCGCAAGCGAGCAAAACATGCGGTTTATGAAAACGTAAGAACATTGAAGGCATTAGCAGAATTAAAGGCTGGAAATCTAAAGGCGTTTGGCCAATTGATGAACCAATCGCACATTTCACTAAGAGACGACTATGAGGTAACTGGGGAGGAACTAGATACACTCGTGGAAGCTGCCTGGAAGCAGCCCGGAGTAGTAGGGGCAAGAATGACAGGAGCTGGGTTTGGCGGTTGTGCCATCGCCGTCGTGGAGAACGAAGAAGTTGAACCGTTTATTGCCAATGTGGGTGCTGTGTATCTTGAAAGGATTGGTTACGAGGCTGAATTTTATGTTGCCAGCATTGGTGACGGGGCCAAAGAAATTGAGCTAGGTTCCTAATAATGACTAAGAATCGGGGGGATTAGGATGATATTTCAATATATCCACCAATTAATCACACAAGCACTTGCCACTCAATTAATTGAACCGGAAGATGAAATATATGCCCGGAATCAAGTTTTGTGGTTACTTCAATTACAGGAATATAAGGAAACGGGAGTTGCTGCGGGCAAGGGGCTGGATATTCCAGACCTGCTTGAGAAAATTGTCGGGTATGCCTGCGAACAAGGAATCATTGAGGATATTTTTGATGAAAAGGAAATCCTTGCTAGTAAAATCATGAACTGTTTTATGGCCAGGCCTTCTATGGTGAATCAGGTTTTTTACGAAAAATATAAACAGGCGCCTTATGAGGCTACACAGTATTTTTATGAGTTAAGTAAAAACAGCAACTATATCCAGATGAAGCGAATTCGTCAAAATATCGAATACAAGACTGCAACGGAATATGGCGATTTAGATATTACGATAAATTTATCGAAGCCGGAAAAGGATCCAAAAAGTATTGCAATGGAGCGTGCGGTCCAAAAAACGGACTACCCGAACTGCCTCCTCTGTATTGAGAATGAAGGATATGCGGGAAGAATCGGCCACCCAGCCCGCTCCAATCATCGAATGATTCGGGTGGATTTAGTGGAGGAGAATTGGTTTTTGCAATATTCTCCATATGTCTACTATAACGAGCATTGTATTGTGTTATCGGAAACACATACGGATATGAAGATCAGCCCGGCGACGTTTGCAAGACTCTTATCCTTCGTTGAGAAATTTCCGCATTACTTTCTTGGATCCAATGCGGACATACCAATTGTTGGCGGCTCGATTTTATCGCATGAGCATTATCAAGGCGGGAATTATCCATTTGCAATGGCGAAAGCTGTTGAGGATTGGACGTTTACAATCGGGAATTTTCCGGAAGTGGAGTGTGCCGTTGTCAAATGGCCAATGTCGGTGATTCGTCTGCGCTCTGGAAATGTCGAAGCACTTGTAGATGCGGGAGCACATATTTTAGCGACATGGAAAAATTACAGTGATGAAACGGTAGGTATCTTCGCGAAAACTGGTGCGGTGCCGCATAACACGATTACACCGATTGCTCGGAAGAATGGTGATCTGTTTGAACTAGATTTGGTCCTTCGTAACAACCGGACAAATAAGGAGCATCCACTTGGGATCTTCCATCCTCATTCAGATGTACATCATATTAAAAAGGAAAACATTGGCTTAATTGAGGTGATGGGACTGGCCGTTTTACCGGCTCGTTTGAAGGTGGAACTTGAAGAGGTAGAAAGGTTCATCCTAGGAAGGGCCGATGCACAAGTTGCCGACTATCATTTGGAGTGGGCAAAAGAATTAAAGGCATGCTATCAGGCAGTTATTAATGAAGCCAATGTGGAAGCGGTTGTGCGCGAAGAAGTAGGGAAGAAGTTTTTGAGAGTATTAGAGGACGCCGGTGTGTTTAAGCGTGATGAAGAGGGAGCAGCTGGGTTCCTGCGCTTTATCAAGTCATTATGAAAAGGTAGGAAGTGAGTATAAATGAAAGTTGAAGAAAGAGTATTTGGAAACTATGAAGGTACGTCTGTCGTGGAATATTCGCTTGTCAATGATTCAGGGATGACTGTCAATTGTCTAAATTACGGGTGTGTGATTACAAAGATCATTGTCCCTGATCGTCACGGCAACTTTGAAAATGTGGTGCTTGGATTTGAAGAGTTTAAGGATTACGTAGAATTGTCCCCCTACTTCGGGGCGGTTGTTGGCCGAGTAGCGGGAAGAATCAAAGATGCCAGGTTTGAACTGGACGGTGAAGAGTACCTCCTTGCGGACAATGAGCATCCCAACCACATACATGGCGGGAAAAAAGGCTTTAGTTCAGTCATTTGGAAGACGGAATTCATACAAGAAGAAAATGCAGTTGGTGTGAAATTTGTATACCATAGTCCAAATGGTGAAGAAGGTTACCCTGGCAATTTAGATACGACCGTCACCTATCTTTTAAATAATAAAAACGAATTCATGACCACCTTTAAAGGAACAACAGATCAAACGACCATCGTCAATTTGACCAATCATTCCTACTTTAATCTTAGCGGCAATTTAAAAAGAGACTGTTCTGAACATGTTCTAAAGCTGGATAGTGATCGATTTTTAGAGCTGGCTCCCGATCTTATTCCAACGGGGAAAGTGTTGAATTCGAAGAATACTCCATTTGATTTTCAACACGGCCGCTGGTTAAGCGCGGGAAAGAAATCAACACATCCACAGAATGTCCTGGTCGGGAGCGGGTATGATCATCCGCTTATGTTTACAAAAGAGGGTGAAAATCAAATCATATTAAGTGATGAGGAAAGCGGCCGAACCATGTTAGTCACAACGAATCAGCCCTGTGTGGTGCTCTATACATCAAATCAATTAGAAGCTCCTTACTCGATCGCGGGTGTTCGTGCAAGAAATTATTTAGGTGTTTGCCTTGAAACACAAGGACTCCCTGATGCCATTCATCATCCCGAGTTTCCGTCTGTTATTTTACAGCCGAAGGAAGTATACTATTCCACAACAACATATCGTTTTTTTGCTAACACAATAGGAGATTGATTGAATGGCTACAATTAAGGATATTGCCCAACTTGCGGGTGTTTCGATTGCGACTGTATCCCGCGTGTTGAATTATGACACGACGCTTTCTGTCGGCGACGAAACGAAAAAGAGGATTTTTGAAGCAGCAGAGGAGCTTTCGTATAAGAAGAAACCAGTGCGCAAACAGGAGTCCGGGAAGATTGCGCTGCTGCAGTGGTACACCGAAAAAGAAGAACTTGAGGATTTATACTACATGTCCATCCGTCTTGGCGTAGAAAATCGGTGCCGGCAACTGGGCTTTCAATTAGATAAGTACTTTCAGGATAACTATGAAATGCTGAAGAGTGATGAGGTTCAAGGGCTGGTCGCGATTGGAAAGTTTAGTGAAAACCAAGTTAAAGAGCTCCATTCCATTGCTAATCATATTGTCTTTGTCGATTCTTCACCTGATGAGGAGCAGTTTGATTCAATCGTCATTGATTTTGAAAAGGCAACTGAGAAGGTGCTGGAACACTTTGTTGCAAAAGGCCATGAGACAATCGGCTATATCGGCGGGAGAGAAGGCTTTAAGGACAAGACCTCTATCATTGAGGATCAAAGGGAACTGGCATTCAAGCGCTATTTAGGAGAGAAAGGGTTATTAAATGAAGCGCTTATGTATTGTGGAACCTTTTCCGCTGATGATGGTCATTCCTTAATGTGCAGGGCCATACAGCAGCATGGTGAAAATCTGCCTTCTGCCTTTTTTGCCGGGAATGACTCGATTGCCGTCGGTGCACTTAGAGCCCTATTGGAGGAAGGGATCGCGGTTCCGGAAAGGGTTAACATCATCGGAGTCAACGACATCAGTATCTCTAAATACGTTTACCCATCCTTAAGCACGGTCAAGGTGTATACGGAACTCATGGGCGAAACAGCCGTGGATACTCTTTTGGAACGAGTTGATGGCAGAAAGACTGCCAAAAAAATCTTTATTGCCACCAAACTTGTCATTCGAAATAGCAGTTTTTAACCAAAAGCCCGCCAAATAGTTGGTGGGTTTTTGTTATTGTCGAAAATTGGGATTTTTCGTATAATGTTTGTATCTAGGTTGGTAGCGGTTACATGTGCAGAGGGATTGGAGACTTTTTATGAGCAAATTATCGATTACGGCCTATACGTTTGGGGTGTTATTTTTCATAGTGAGTTTCTCCTTTTCGATCTACTACGGCATTAAGGTAGTGACCCATGACTTGCCAAGCGAGAAAAAGCCGAAAGAAACGTATCATTATCATTTTGTTCTGATCCCGGAGGAGCTTGATAATGAATATTGGCGACTTGTCGAGAAGGGGGCAAAGGCAGCGGCAAAGGATTATGGGGTTATGCTGGAATACGTGGGGCCGAAGCAAGCCAATATTGAGGATCATTTAAAAACGATTGAAATGTCAGCGGCATCGAAAGTAGATGGAATCATGACACAAGGATTGAGTGACGATCAATTTACACCGTTAATTAATCGGGTCATTGAGGAAGGGATCCCTGTCATCACAGTCGATACCGATGCCTCCAATAGTAAACGAATGGCCTATATCGGAACAGACAATTATTATTCCGGTTATTTAGCCGGGAGGGCATTTGTGGCTGATACAAAGGGAAAGGCAAATGTTGCGATTATTACGGGAAGCTTTTATAAGAATCATCAGATTAAGCGGGTGCAGGGTTTTCAGGATGCAGTAAAGTCAGAAAAGGATATTCATATCATCGATATACAAGAATCAGAAATTAGTAGAGTCCAAGCTTCGGAAAAGGCTTATCAAATAATGCAGGAACACCCCGAAGTCAATGCATTTTACGGGACAAGTGCCCTTGACGGGATAGGAATTGCTCAAGTGGTCAAGAAATATAGGAAGAACGACCCCATCTATATCATGGGATTTGATACCTTGCCGGAAACGCTAAAATATATTCGTGAAGGGGTCATCGATGCAACTGTTGTTCAGGAGCCATTTGAGATGGGCTATGAATCAGTGAAAATGATGATTGATTATATTGAAGGAAAAAAGGTACCCTCCGTTATCCATACAAATACCAAGATTCTAAGGGTAGAAGATTTACCGCCCGCTTCTAGGGAACGAATGGAGGAGATTCAATAATGTTATTTCGAATCAGATCGAAATTGCTCCTTTATTTTATCGTTCTCGTAGTTTTATTAACTTCTGTTGGGTTCATTTTTTACAATAGCAGTGAAAAACTTTTGAATGAATATGACGATAGCTTTGAACAATTTCTGCTGTTAAATGATATCTCACAACGAACAAATGTCATGACCGAAAAGTTGCATGCGTATATTTTAGATAAGGAAGAATCTTATTTGAAAGATTATCGCAAAGAAAAGATCAAGCTGATTAAGGATCAAAAGAGACTCTATCAAGAAATGAATACCAATGATATAACCCTCATCAACTATAAAAATATGATTGATAGTTTTTTAGATGAAGGTGATGCAACCGTAGGGGCTTTCCAAAAAGATGATATTAACCATTATTCGGATCATTTTAATGAAGTCTTAAAAATTGCTTCTTTCCTGCAGGAGAGTACATTGGCGCTATTAAATAATAAATTAACGGACTACCAAAACTTCTATGACCAGATGGAAAAGCAAAGCCATTATTATAAACTGATGTCCATTTCACTGTTTGCCGCGGCCTTCTTTCTGAGCACGTTGCTGGCGTTATGGATTTCCGGTGGAATCACGAAGCCGATTAGTCTATTATCTAGGGCTGCGAAGGAAATTTCCAAAGGAAATTTGTCGGGAGCGGATATTAAAATTACGACAAAGGACGAGCTAAAGCCGCTAACGGAGACGTTTAACCAAATGCGTATGAATCTTAGACAGCTTGTAACGGAAATTAAACAAAAGTCAGAATTAGACAAGCTGTTAAAAGAATTGGAGTTACGCAGCTTACAAAATCAAATAAATCCACATTTTTTGTTTAATACATTGAATACAGTTTCAAAGATGGCGTATTTAGAAGAAGCGGAACAGACATCGCGTTTGATTGTATCAGTGGCAGCCCTTCTGCGCTATAATCTCAGTGATTTTAATAAAGCCTCTACATTGAGAGAGGAAGTGCGGATTGTGAAGGAGTACTTTTTTATTCAGCAAACAAGATTTGGCGAACGGATCGAATTTGCAACGGACATCGACGACAATTGTTTAGATACTGAAATACCAAGCCTCATTCTTCAGCCGCTAGTTGAAAATGCCTTTATACATGGGGTTGAATCCTTTGAAGAAAATGCTGAAATCCGCCTCCGCATTTACCGCAAGCAAGATCGAATCCATGTAGAAGTGATTGATAATGGGGATGGGATGGATGAGGCTACGAAGAAAAGATTGCTCACATATGTCGAAGGGGCAGACTCGGAAGAGGTATACGAACCTGAAAAATCAAAGGGTCACTCAACTGGTATTGGTGTAAAAAATGTGATTAGACGGCTTCAGCTCTTTTACCAACGGAACGACATTGTCGAAATTGAATCAGAGTTGAAAAAGGGCACCAATTTTAGACTGACGATTCCGAATGTGGTAAAAGGAGGAAGCTAACTTGTTGAAAATCCTGATTGTGGATGATGAAGTCCTTGAAAGAAAAGCATTAACGAAAATAATAAACACCTCCGGGGAAGACGTAATCGTGATTGGAGAGGCTCCAAATGGGAGAAAGGCGATTGAAATGGCTGTCCAGCACCGGCCTGACATCATTTTTATGGATATAAAAATGCCCGGTGTTGATGGTGTCCAAGCAGTCAAAGAAATCAAAAAACTAGATGCCGGCATACGGTTTATCATGGTCTCAGCCTTTAACACGTTCGAATATGCCAAAGAAGTCATGCAGCAGGGGGTAAAGGAATATCTGTTAAAGCCAAGCAGTAAACAGGATATTCTTGCGGCCGTAGAGCGCGTTTCGGGCGAAATTCTAGAAGAACGCCGCCAGAAAGAAGAGCAGCAAAGCCTGCGGGAGAATTTGGAACGGGCTGTTTCCATTGCGCAAAAAGAGTGGGTTACTTCCCTCCTGATGAATCAGGTTGAAGATATGACATTTGATGAATGGGGACAGCTGTTAGGGGTTGAAATCATTTCTGGGCATGTCATGCTCTTTTCTTTTCAGGCAACAGGAAACACAGAACTTTATCCAACTGAAAAACAGACCTGTTTTTCATGGGTTAAAGCTGCCGTTAAGTCAATAGTCAAAAAATATCAGGTCATGATTGGACCAATCACGGATGGACAGGTACCCGTTTTATTTTTATATAAAAAAGCAACGGAAAAGCTACATTTTCGATCAAATGCACAGTCATTCATTGAAAATCTGCTTACTCTTTTCAATCAGGAACAGTTTAATTGTGATTTGAGGATTGGTGTGGGTCTCCCTTACAACCATGCCAATGAGCTACATAAATCCTATCATGAAGCAGTTTTAGCACTTGGACAGCTGTTAAACATGCCAAATCGGAAATATTTCTTTTGCGAAAAACAAGGGTCCCTTCCTACGGAAGTTGCTTCGGCATCAGGTGTCCTTGAAATAGAGAAAAAGCTATTAGATGCGGTCCGGCAAGGAGATGTCAATCAGGTTTTATTAACCTTTGATACGTTTGTGACCACCCTTAAAGATAACCCGCAGGTCAAAGCACCAATGGTGAAAAAGTCATTTGATGAATTGTTTATTCTCATTTCCCGTATGCTTCATGATCTAGGAATCAGCAATGAACGGTCAATGGTAGATAATGAATCTGTTGATATCCAGGTAATGTTCGAAAAGGGGAAATCCCATCTCGTGTCAATCGTCCAGCAGGTCCAGGTATGGCGAAACAATCATGCAAAGGGAATGCTTCATAAGGCAAAGGAATATATTGAACATCATTATGATGATTCGATTACCTTGGAATTAGTGGCCGAATATGTGGAGCTTAGCCCGTTTTATTTAAGCAAGTTATTTAAAGACCGGTTTGGGATGACCTTTATTGATTATCTAACGGAAATCAGAATCAATCATGCCAAAAGGGAAATGGCCGATTCAGGGAAAAGTTTGAAGGAAATCTGCTATTCAGTAGGGTACAAGGATCCCAATTATTTTAGTAGAGTGTTTAAAAAGACAACAGGATTATCACCAACAGAATACCGAAAAGTAACAGTAAGTTAAACTTTCCAAAGGCCAATTCGCTATAATACGGGTTGGTCGTTTTTTTTCACCAATATTACAGTTTTATTGCAAACGATTACAAAATAATCTAGATATTCACAAAAATGTGCTATTGATTGGAACTATTGTAATGACGACACCGATGTTACCATATGTGTAAGGGCTTACAGGGAGGCTACGTTAAGCGGTTTGAAAAGCAGCTTACCAGGGTCTTTACTAAATAGAAAAAGGAGATTGATAACATGGGTAAGAAGAAAAAGGGGTTAATTTTATCTTTAACGGTTGCATCTAGTATTCTATTAGCTACTGGTTGCAGCAGTTCAACAAGCGGTTCAGATTCTGGTAAGAGTAAGGATGGCGGCGATCTTCCTGCTGTTGGGGCAACGATCTATAAGTTTGATGACAACTTCATGTCGTACGTACGCCGTGCCATGGAAGATTCCGCAAAAGATAAAGTAAAACTGATGCTGAATGACTCGCAAAATGACCAAGCGAAACAAATTGAGCAAGTAGATACGCTTATTGCTAAAGGGGCAAAATCGTTAGCTATTAACCTAGTGGATCCAAAAGCAGCGCAAACGATTGTGGACAAGGCGAAGCCAAAGAATATTCCAGTTATCTTCTTTAACAAAGAGCCCGATGCAAGCGTATTAAGTGGCTATGATAAAGCGTACTATGTTGGAACAACCTCATCAGAATCAGGTGTCCTTCAAGGTGAATTAATCGCTAAGGCATGGGAAGCAAACAAAGATAAGTATGATAAAAACAAAGACGGAAAACTTCAATACGTATTACTAAAAGGGGAGCCAGGGCACCCAGATGCTGAAGCTCGTACGAAATTTGCTGTGGATACAGTAAAGCAAAAAGGTATCGAAGTAGAAGAGTTAGCAATGGATACGGCAATGTGGGATGCAACGAAAGCAACTGAAAAAATGGATGCTTGGTTAGCAAAATACAACGAAAAAATTGAGTTTGTCATTGCCAATAACGATGGTATGGCACTTGGAGCAATTGCTTCACTTGAAAAAGCAGGATACTTCTCTGGTGACAAGTTTATGCCTGTAGTGGGTGTTGATGCGATTCCAGAGGCACTTGATATGATTGAAAAAGGAAAAATGGTCGGTTCTATTTTAAATGATGCGAAAAACCAAGGAAAAGCAACTGTTGAACTTGCTGCAAATGCTGCAAACGGTAAGGACGTATTAGATGGAACTGAGTGGAAGCTTGACGATAAGAAAGCCGTTCGTGTTCCTTACGTTGAGGTAACAAAAGATAATATTCAAGTTGGTAAAGACGCATATAAATAAGTTTTAGTAAAAGCATAGATTGAGAGGAAGCGCCGGTCCGAGGGCTGCCAAATGCTGGCCCTCTGGCGCGCTTCGAACAAAGGAAAAGATTCTGCTTTTCCTTCGTTCGGGGCATTGCTTCGACCTGAAGCGGGACAATGACTGAATAAAAGATTACTACAATAGATATGGGACTCCTATTCAAAGTCTCATATTTTTTAAATGGGTAAGCGAGGAGGTTCGCACATGTCTGAATCGAGAACAACCAATTTACTTGAAATGCAAAGTATCACCAAACGATTTCCCGGCGTCGTCGCCCTTAATAATGTTTCACTCAGGGTTAAGGCTGGATCCGTACATGCCTTAATGGGCGAAAACGGGGCAGGAAAGTCAACCTTAATGAAGTGTTTATTTGGGATTTATTCGATGGATGAAGGCAAAATTCTCTTTGAAGGAAAAGAAGTAGCATTTGCTAATTCTAAGCAGGCCCTTGAAAATGGCGTTTCGATGGTGCACCAGGAATTAAACCAGGTAAGGCAGCGCAATGTCATGGATAATATTTGGCTTGGGCGCTATCCGAAAAAAGGTGTCTTCATTGATGAGAAGAAAATGTATGAGGACACAAAGGCGATTTTCAAAGGATTAGATATTCAAATTGATCCCCGCAGTAAGGTGAGCACCTTATCGGTTTCGGAGATGCAAATGGTGGAAATTGCGAAAGCCGTCTCGTACGGTTCAAAAATTATCGTTATGGATGAACCAACATCATCCTTAACGGAGAATGAGGTAAACCATTTGTTCACCATCATTCGGAAATTGCAGAGCGACAATGTGGCCATCATCTATATTTCACACAAGATGGAAGAAATTTTGAAGATTTCCGACGAAGTGACGATCATGCGTGACGGTCAGTATATTGCCACGAAAAGTGCCAAGGAATTAACCACAGATGAAATCATCAAGTTGATGGTGGGACGTGATTTATCACAGCGCTTTCCTGAAAAAATAAACAAGCCGGGAGAAATGATCCTGAAGGTATCTGATTTGACGGCGGAAACACAGCCTTCTTTTTCAGAGGTAAGCTTTGAGTTAAGGAAGGGCGAAATTTTAGGAATAGCCGGCCTTGTTGGCTCGAAACGGACGGAAGTGCTGGAATCCATCTTTGGCATGAGATCGTTGAAATCCGGAACGATTGAATTGAATGGCAAGATGGTAAAAAATTTATCGCCACAGCATGCCATCAAAAACGGTTTTGCCCTTGTAACAGAAGAACGAAGATCGACTGGTATTTTTCCAGAGTTAAGCATCAGCTTCAACTCGATTATCTCCAACATGGACCAGTATCGAAAAGGACCCTTTCTTTCAGACGGAAAAGTGAAGGAAGATACACAATGGGTCATCGATTCCATGAATGTGAAAACGCCTACGCAAAAAACGTCGATTGGCAGCCTTTCGGGCGGAAATCAGCAAAAAGTTATTATCGGACGCTGGCTGTTAACGAAGCCGGATGTATTATTGCTTGATGAACCCACACGGGGAATTGATGTCGGGGCAAAGTTTGAAATCTATCAACTTATTAACCAATTAGCTTCAGAAGGAAAGGGGATCATCATGATCTCGTCCGAAATGCCTGAGCTTTTAGGCGTAACTGATAGAATTTTAGTCATGAGTAATGGAAAAGCAGCTGGAATCGTAGAGACGTCTTCTACTTCACAAGAAGAAATCATGCGATTAGCAGCATTGTACTAGGAGGCGATGGAATGAACACAAAGGCTTCAAATAAAGAAAATGTATCTAAATGGCTTGTTGATAATGTCATATATGTAGTGTTAGTCCTTCTCGTAGTCGGGATTGTCTTTGCATCTCCTGACTTTTTATCGATGACGAACTTAATCAATATTTTAGCCCAATCCTCATCAAGGGTCATTATTGCCCTTGGCGTAGCCGGGATATTAATTACAGCTGGTACCGACCTTTCAGCTGGCCGGATGGTTGGTCTTGCCGCTGTTATTTCGGCATCCATGCTGCAGGCTGGGGATTATGCTTACAAAATGTATCCCAACTTACCTGAATTACCACTGTTTGTCCCGATTATTATTGCCATGCTTGCAACAGGCTTAATCGCAGCCTTAAACGGTGTGATTGTTTCGAAGTTTCATGTACCGCCATTCATTGCGACATTGGGTATGATGATTGGAGTATACGGATTATCTTCGATTTACTTCGACCGTCCGCCATACGGTGCACAACCTATCGGGGGCTTGAGCGAAAAGTTTACTACCTTTGCACAACGCGGTTTTAAACTAGGGGAATATGAATTTCCATATCTCATTTTTTATGCCATTATTGTTTCAATCATAATTTGGGTGATTTGGAATAAAACCCAGCTCGGTAAAAACATGTATGCGATCGGTGGCAACCCGGAAGCGGCCAAAGTTTCCGGTGTAAACGTCGCAAAGTATCTAATTATCATCTACACGATTGCCGGTCTTCTTTATGGCTTAACAGGTACCCTTGAAGCTGGACGTGTAGGTAGTGCAACGAACAACACAGGTAACATGTATGAATTAGATGCGATTGCCGCCTGCGTAGTCGGTGGTGTCTCCCTATCAGGTGGGATTGGAACCGTCCCTGGCGTTATCACAGGGGTGTTGATTTTCCAAGTCATCAACTACGGACTCGCGTTCCTAGGCGTAAGCCCATACATCCAATTCATCGTAAAAGGCCTAATCATCATCGTCGCTGTAGCCTTCGACATGCGCAAACACGCTAAAAAGAAATAGCAATGAGCAAAAAAGGGAAGTTGCCACTAGGAAGCTTCCCTTTTTTCTTCAAATTGATAGTATTCTATTAAACTTTTTTAAGCAATAAAATAGGTAATAACAGAAAGAATAACAGACGTAATCAACATGGCCATCAGTGGCCGCGCAGCCTTCGTTCGGAGGTCGCGTAAGCTTACATTCAAACCGAGACCGACCATCGCAGAAGTCAAAATAAAGGTTGTGGCATTTGCAACCCCATCCATGGCAGTTTTCGATACCGGAATGGATTTTCCAAGTACATAACTTCCAAATAGGCTCATCAGAATAAACCCAATCAGAAACCACGGAAATTCAATTCTTGTATCCCCAGCGCTCCCAGCACTTTTCCTTTTTACCCAATACATTAAGATAAAGCATAACGGAATTAGCAGCAGCACTCGACCTAATTTTGCTAAAAGAGCGATGGCCAACCCATCAGGACCTGCCGGCGCACCGGCTAAAGCGACATGGGCGATTTCGTGAAGGCTAATGCCGCTCCATATTCCGTACTGAATGGCTGATAATGGAAGGAAAGGCCTAAGAATCGTATAGGTAATGGAAAAAATAGTTCCCGTCAATGCAATAATTCCTACCCCTATTGCTGTATCTTCATCCTTTGCTTTGATGATCGGTGAAACGGCTGCAATGGCTGCTGCTCCGCACACTCCTGTACCAACACCAAGGAGCAGGATGAGAGAGCTTTCAGCTTTCAGCAACTTCCCCAGCCAAATGGTAAATAATATCGCGAAGACAATGACACCTACATCACGTGCAAGCAGACCTAGTCCTTGATGAAACACAATATCAATATTCAGCTTTAATCCGTATAAAATAATCGCAAAACGTAAAAACCGTTTTGAAGAAAATTGAATCCCTGCACGTAATTTTTCAGGATAACCAAAAAATTGCCGATACAAGACAGCAATCACAATGGCACAGGCAAGCGGCCCCACATGATCAAAGCCAGGGGCTTTTGATAATAGATAACCGAATGCCGCAACCACTATGGTAAAGGTGATTCCTGATAACCATAACCATCCGGAAGGCTTCGGCTTCGACATTATTTGCTGTTGGAAGTCCTGTTCGTTCAAAGGTAATTTTGTTGCCCCTTCACTCCCCAAACTATCACCTCAGTTAATTTTTCTCTCCCTAGAATACTCCTGATTCATGTATAAGTAAAATAAAGATATATAATAGGGATAATAAGCAAATGGATATAAATAGAACAGACAAATGGAGGCGAAACGGTGGATCAACATTTAGATGTGTTTATAAAGGTCGTGGAAAAAGAAAACTTTTCTAAAGCAGCGGAGGAACTACATATGACACAGCCGGCGGTCAGTCAATATATTCGGGCATTGGAAGAAGCTGTCGGGACAAGATTATTGGAACGGAGCAATAAGTTTGTCCGTTTAAATAAGGCCGGTGAGATTGTCTACCACCATGCCAAGGAAATAGTAGCACTCTATACAAAAATGCACTATCTAGTAGATGATCTGACAACTAGCGCAAGCGGTCCAATTACAATTGGGGCGAGCTACACATTCGGCGAATATATCCTCCCGCATATTATTGCTAGTATGAGGCTGCAGTCGCCACATATCAGCCCATCCATTAAGATTTATAACACAAAGGAAATTATCGATTTAGTGAGTTCATATCAATTAGATATTGGGATTATTGAAGGGGTGGTAAAGAATGATAATTTAAATATAGAAATCGTTTCTGAAGATAAAATGGTCATGGTTGCTGCACCCCACCATCCCCTATTGAAGAAGAAAGATGAAATCCACTTTTCAGAACTAGCCGCTGAAACGTGGATCCTACGTGAAGAGGGATCAGGAACAAGGGAGGCTGCAGATAAACTGTTTCAAATAAATGGATTTACTCCGAAGAAAGTAATGGAATTTGGGAGCACACAACTGATTAAGGAATCAGTTGAGGCTGGACTTGGGATCAGTTTAGTTTCTCGCTGGGCGCTAAATAAGGAGTTAACCAATGGCTATTTGGAAGAAATGCACGTGAAAGGACTGCCTTTTAAACGGAACTTTTCCATCCTTACCCGATCGCTTTTTCAAACAAAAGCACTAAAAGTGTTTATTGAAATACTGAAAGAATATTTAGCTTCAGCGGGGCAAGGTAAGAAAATCTAAGCCCCCTTACACAATATAAGATAATTCATAGGAAAGGTTTTATATTTTGTCTAATGACAGGCCTAGACAGTGGTGTATAATTAATATGTTAACTGAATATTCATATATTTTATTGCTACCGTCGTTCCACCTTATTAAACATTTAACGAAAACATACTTAAGCACACTTTAGTATCAGTTTTTTTAAAAAGGGGAGTGTTTAATAATGCAAAAACAAAAGCTCGTAATCAATGGAGAGAGACTGCAGCAGGAGCTAGAAAGGTTTGCAAACTTTGGTCGGACAGAAAACAATGGAGTAACAAGGTTGTCCTTGTCAGAAGAGGATCGCCGAGTCAGAGATTACTTTACAGCTTGTTGCGAGGACTTGGGTTTAACGGTCACAGTTGATGATATGGGGTGTATGTACGCAACCCTTGAGGGGATTGAAAATAAACCGCCCATTTTGATCGGTTCCCATTTGGATACGGTAAAAAAAGGCGGCCGCTTTGATGGTGTTTTAGGCGTATTAACCGGGTTAGAAGTCGTTAGAACACTGATTGATCATCAAATTAAACCGCAAATTCCGATTACGATTGTCAACTTTACCAATGAAGAGGGGGCAAGGTTTGAACCTTCGATGATGGCATCGGGTGTTCTTTCAGGCAAGTTTGATAAGTCTGCCATGTTAAAAAAGGTAGATTCGGAGGGAATTACTTTTGAGGCGGCCCTAAAAGCCATTGGATACGAGGGGGATGTGGAGAATCGGTTGACGGAGGCTAGTGCCTTTTTAGAGCTGCATATTGAACAAGGGCCAATCTTGGAAAAAGAAGCCTTGACGATTGGCGTGGTCGAATGTGTGGTAGGAATGGCGTGCTATGAAATTGAGGTAACAGGAGAATCGGATCATGCCGGGACGACTCCGATGAAGATGAGAAAGGATGCCTTGTTTGCAACGAATAACTTAATTAACGAAATCCGCAACCGTTTAGGTGTATTGGATGAAGAGTTAGTCTTTACGATTGGTCGAGTAAACGTGTATCCGAGTATCCATACGGTTATCCCGAATAAGGTTGTGTTTACCCTTGAAGCAAGGCACAAAGACATGGAAATCGTCGATACCGTTAAGAACTTCATTCAAAGCCTGCCGCATTTAGGCGTGGGCGAGGGCTGCGAGATTAAGACGACGAAATTATGGGAACGTGACACAGTTTGGTTTGAACCAGGACTTTGCCAGCTGTTGGAGCATTCCGCCGAATCGCTGGGCTATTCTCATAAGAGAATGGTTAGTGGTGCCGGGCACGATGCTCAATTCATTGCGGGCTACGTCCCAACTGCCATGTTATTTGTTCCGAGTATTAATGGGAAAAGCCATTGTGAAGAGGAACTAACAAGCTGGGAGGATTGTGAAAAAGGGGTTAATGTCATTTTAGATACTGTGCTTACATTGTTATCAAAATCATAGATGAATTTCACTAACAGACTTTTCCGCCTGGCGGAGGAGTCTTTTTTTATTATAAAAACAAAGTTGTAAAAAATCATATAATAGTGTAAAATTACACCATAAAATAGACGTTTTCTTTGAAAGGGCGGATGATGTTGGGGGAAAAATTATGGCTCTTATTATTGAATTTTGGTGTGGTACCTCTTGTATTGTCAATCATTGCGTTTTTGTTAATGGGCTCGGGACTAGATGATATCATAATGGCTGCACTTCTGCCTCTAAGTGCCGGCGGTATTCTCGCGGGACTTTTTATAAGTAAAAGACGAGTTCGGTCAGGTGGATTGCCAGAACTTATCACACTCTTCTTTTTGCCGCTTGCCTACACTGCCCTTTTATGGGCTGTGTTTATGTTGATCAGCGGTGGGTTTTATGGGGCAAATTCCTGGCTTTTTTATAGCATTTTTCACCTGGCACTAGCACCCATCTATTTTCTTGCGATGTTTTCCGGTGAAGGAAGATTATTTCTATGGGCACCGCTAGCTTACGAGTTAGCATTTTTCGGCGGGGTATTGATAACAACGATCATAATCAAGGTGCGGCCCTTTATGAATCGGAAACAGCTGGTGCCAATTTTGTTGGTTTTTTTTCTTGCAATAGGCACAGGCGTAACGGTTCAATGGCACCGTAGTCAGACGGTTTTACCATCCTATGGTTTTCAGTATGGGGGCGGCTACTCTAGTACAGACTTAACGCCATATGAGGTGACGAATCTAGCTAATAAGTTGCCAAAGCTGGCGGCGCCATCGACATTTACCATTAAGAACCCAAGCGAGATGCCGATTTTAGACGGAGCAGAAGCGGCTTTTCCGGTTTACTCGGCATTTGCCAACGCAGCCTATGAGAATATTGGAAAAGAGATGGACAGGGCAGGGGAGATTGTCAGTTTTACTAATACTATTTATGCCTATGAACGTCTATTATCTGGGGAAGCAGATATTTACTTTGGTGCCATACCATCGAAGGAACAGCTGGAAATGGCGAAAAAGGATGGGAAAGAATTGGTCATGACGCCCATTGGTAAGGAAGCCTTTGTCTTCTTTGTTAATCCAAGTAATCCAGTCAATAGCTTAAAAGTTTCCGATATTCAAGAGATTTACTCCGGAAAAGTAAAAAATTGGTCTGGGATTGGCGGGAAGAGAGAGAAAATTATTGCTTTTCAGCGTCCAAAAAATTCTGGCAGCCAAACACTTTTAGAAAAAATTATGGGCGATACCCCAATCATGAAGCCACTAAAGGAGGACGTACCTGAGGGGATGGGTGGAATTATTGAACAGGTAGCTGATTATCGTAACTATGATATTTCGATTGGCTTTTCATTCCGTTTCTTCGCAACCGGGATGAAAAAGAATCCGAATATTAAACTGCTGGCCATTGATGGAGTGGAACCAAATCCCGAAAACATCGCGAGCGGGAAATACCCCTTTACCGCCTCCCTCTACGCCATTACGGTGAAAGACAACCCAAAACAGGCCATAAAACCTTTCCTAGAATGGATGCAAGGACCCCAGGGTCAAGAGATTGTTGAAAGAATTGGATATAGTAGGGCAAGTGAGTAGGGTGTCAGGCACCATAAATGAACACCTGTCTTCCCCAGGTGGACACATTTTGAAATGGAAAGCGAGGAGCTAAAAGCAGCTCCTCGCTTTTTTATTGGCATACATCGTGCGAAGGTAGATCTAAAGGCAATGAACTTCACTTGTTTTTTTCGTTTCCGTAAAACCGAAAAAATTATTCCGCAAAACCGGATATTTTCCGGTTTTGCGGAATTCCAACTAAAGGAGAATTCCAGGAAAGTAGACAAAAGAAAGGAAAGCAAATAGGATATTTATCCCTATTTTCATAGGAGAAATGTTTATATATTGCTAGAATTAGGAAAAACGGGTCTTTATTATCGGATTATGTTATGTTGGCATGATACTTGCAAATTAGTAAGGGGAGAGCTTTTTACTAAAGTGATATCTTTTGTAAACGCTTTCTAACCGGATGATGTGATATCTGGAGATTAACACTATTCTAAGGGGGATGTACATGGGGTTATTTGTTATTCTGTTGGCGCTTGGGCTGCTCATCTTCGTTGCCTACCGCGGGTTTTCTGTTATTCTATTTGCGCCATTATGTGCATTGCTTGCGGTTTTACTCATTGACCCAAGTCATGTGTTACCGTTCTTTTCTGGTGTATTCATGGAAAAAATGGTCGGGTTCATTAAATCTTATTTTGCAGTCTTTTTATTAGGAGCTATTTTTGGAAAAGTAGTGGAAATGTCAGGGATTGCAGAATCCATTGCAAAAACAATTGTTCATCTGATAGGTGCCAAACGGGCCATGCTGACGATTGTTTTATTAGGTGCGATTTTAACGTATAGCGGTGTAAGTTTATTCGTAGCCGTTTTTGCCATTTATCCATTTGCCGCTCAAATGTTCAGACAGGCCAATATTCCGAAAAGGCTGATTCCAGGTACGATTGCATTGGGCGCTTTCACATTCACAATGGATGCATTACCAGGTACACCACAAATTCAAAATGTTATACCGATTTCTTTCTTTAAAACAGATATTTATGCCGCACCAACACTTGGTATTATTGGAGCTATTTTCGTTTTAGCTTGCGGGTTACTTTACCTAGAGTCGAGAAGAAAGAAGGCAGAAAAAGCGGGTGAGGGCTACTTTGGCTTCGGTGCTGAAAATGCCGCCGCAGCCGAAAACATCAAGCTTGAAGAAATGGAAGCTGTTCCCGATATAACATCAAAGCAATCCGCAGCAAGACAAATTCTTGCCTTTATTCCGCTCATACTTGTCGGGGTAACGAATAAACTTTTTATTACCTATATCCCTAAATGGTATCCAAATGGGTTTGATTTTTCAGCAATTGGCTTAAAAACCTATTCCGTTGACGTGGCATCCGTTGCCGCGGTTTGGGCTATTATAATGGCACTGATTGTCGGGATTCTTGCATCGCTTCTATACGATTGGAGAAGGGTAACAAAGGGCTTTAAAGAAGGACTTAATACGGCCATTGGCGGTTCCTTGCTCGCAACGATGAACACTGGAGCTGAGTATGGATTTGGCGGTGTTATTGCCGCGCTTCCAGGATTTGCGAAAATTAGTGACGGTATTTCTGATACGTTCACGAATCCGCTTGTTAATGGTGCGGTTACGACAAGTACACTTGCCGGAATGACAGGATCCGCATCTGGTGGTATGGGGATCGCTTTAGGAGCAATGGCCGATAAGTATAATCAGGCGATTGCAGCTGCAAATATCCCGCCAGAAGTTATGCATCGTGTTGTCGCAATGGCATCAGGTGGTATGGATACGCTTCCGCATAATGGTGCCGTTATTACGTTGCTTGCTGTTACAGGATTGACCCATAAGCAATCATATCGAGATATTTTTGCTGTTACGATTATTAAAACAATAGCGGTGTTCTTTGTTATCGCTCTTTACACGATATTTGGAATTATTTAAGGAAGGTCTACTATTTATAGGAGGGCAGCCATGAGTAAAACATTAGAGGGAAAAACAGGATTTATTACAGGGTCTGCAAGTGGGATAGGATTGGAAATGGCGAAGACGTTTGCACAAGAAGGGGCACAGGTGGTCATTTCTGATTTAAGTACAGAAAAAAGTGAACAAGTTGCAGTTGAATTAAGAAGGCAAGGGTTCAAAGTCCTTTCAGCACCATGTGATGTAACAAATGAGGAAGCTTTTAAAAATAGCATTCAATTAGCCTATGAAACTTTTGGAAGCCTCGATGTTTTAGTAAATAATGCCGGTATGCAATTTGTTTCACCGATTGAGGAATTTCCAACGGAGAAATTTGAATTGCTTGTTAAAATCATGTTAACTGCACCATTTATCGGTATAAAGCATGTCTTTCCTATTATGAAGAAACAGGGTTCTGGAAGGGTAATTAATATGGCTTCCATTAATGGGGTCATCGGGTTTGCGGGTAAAGCAGCTTATAATAGTGCAAAACATGGGGTGATTGGGTTAACAAAGGTCGCTGCCCTAGAAGGTGCAACAAGCGGAATTACCGTTAATGCCTTGTGTCCAGGTTATGTGGATACGCCGTTAGTTCGAAATCAATTAGCCGATTTAGCGGTAACAAGAAATGTCAGTTTGGAAAGTGTCATTGATGAAGTGCTCTTGCCGCTTGTTCCGCAAAAAAGGCTATTATCTGTTTCAGAAATTGCTGATTATGCGGTTTTTTTGGCTAGTGATAAAGGACGGGGGATCACAGGTCAAGCGGTCATCCTTGATGGTGGCTACACGGCACAATAATCGTAAGTTGAGATCCTATTCAATCATTGAATAGGATTCTATTTTTGTGAAAATTATTAATTTTATAATTTCATCATGGTCCTTTGTTATAATAAACATAATTAAGGTGGCAAGGGTGTGGGTAGATGAACATAGGATTGGAAGCGATACCACAGGGTTGGCACGAGCAAATTATCAATCTATTAGCTGAACGAATCGTTGTGACCAATCGTGAAGGGATTATTCTTTATATAAATGACGCGTATTGTGAGTTTCTAGGAACAACCGTGGAAGAGGCCGTCAACCGACCTGTTCAAGACGTGATTGAAAACACACGTATGCACATCGTCGCCAAAACTGGCCAAAAAGAGCTGGCGGCCGTTCATCCGATCAATGGAAGTGAAATGGTTGCAAATCGCTTTCCGCTAATAGTGGAGGGGGAAATAGTAGGCACCTTAGGGACCGTTATGTTTCGCAGTCCTGAGGAATGGCAGATGTATAAAACAAAGATTCAAAATCTAGCAGATGAATTAACCTATTATAAAACAAGGGTGGAAAAGGATTTAAAAGGTAAATATCATTTTCACGATTTAATTGGAAACAGTGCGCCATTTCTTGCTGCAAAAAAATTAGCAGAACGGATTTCTGCCAGCAACTCTTCTGTTTTACTGATAGGGGAGTCAGGCACCGGTAAAGAATTGTTTGCCCATGCCATCCATGGCAGCAGCATGCGCCGGACACTACCGTTTGTTGCCATCAACTGTGCCTCGATTCCGGAGCATCTGCTAGAATCGGAATTATTCGGTTATGAGGACGGCGCATTTACTGGAGCAAAAAAGGGCGGAAAAAAGGGACAGTTTGAGCTGGCGAACAATGGCACCCTTTTTCTTGATGAAATCGGCGATATGCCCCTCACCATGCAAAGTAAACTATTAAGAGTGTTGCAGGAAAAAGAAGTACTGCGAGTAGGCGGACAAAAAGCCATTCCTGTCGATGTACGAATCATAGCTGCAACACATAGGGATTTAGAGAAACTGGTAGTGAAAGGAACGTTTCGTCAGGATTTATATTACCGGTTAAATGTCATTAAAATCGAGATCCCCCCATTGAAAGAACGTAAAGAGGATATTCCACTCATTTCAATAAACCTTTTGAAAAAGTTAGCAGGGAAGTTTTACCGTAAAGGGATTGCCATTTCTCCAGAAGTGGAACAACGGCTCATGGAACATTCATGGCCCGGTAACATTCGTGAGCTTGAGAACGTGCTTGAACGGGCTATTAATGTTCTAGATGGCAAAACAATCGAAGTGTCCCACCTCCCCTTATATTTACGGGATCAGGAATGGAAGGGAAGCGACCTAAAGAATATGAGTGGTAAAAACTCTGAGGATGACGTTCTGTTACCGATAACACCGTTAAAGGAAAAGCTAGCCATGGTTGAAAAAGAAACCATTTTACAGGCATTGACCGTTACGAATGGAAATAAACAGGAAGCGGCCAAGCTTTTGGAGATAGGGAAGACCCGTTTTTATGAGAAATGCAAAATGTACAATATTAACTAGGGAAAACTAACATCCATATAAAAGGTTCAATGGAAGGCTATGTGAATTTCTTCATATTGCTTCCCGCGTCAACCGGACCCAAGGTACTAATAAAAAGAATATTTTCCTTATAGAAATAGTAATAATTCTAGTTTAAGATAAGAGAGAATAATATGACAAATTCGACAAAGTATGGGTGGGAGTCAGTTGGTTCTTTTAGACTACATTATTAATCTCTCGATATTTTCGCTTTTGGTTAGCACGCCATTAGTCATCCGTTCATTTATCAATCTTAAACCACTGAAACAGGTACATTTGGGAGTTGGATTATACGGAGGAATTGTTTCTGTGATCCTCGTCATGTTATCTTTTCAGCAGGCAGATTATTCCTACGACATCCGCTATGCCCCGGTTATTTTGGTCTTTGCCTACTTTGGACCTGTTTCAGGATTCATAACGGGGATCTTCGCATTGATCTCAAGACTTTTTTTAAGTGGTCATTGGAGCACGGCAATTATTGGCTGGACCACCATTATGGTTGTTTTTTCTCTCATCCATTTGTTTACAAAACAGCTTACCGCAGTAAAAAAATGTATGATTTTATATGGGGCATATCTCGTCATCTATGTGATAAATGTACCAATTATTTTTCACGTATTTAGAGATGAACCTTTCTTTCATCTTCAATATCTTTTATTTGTCATGTTAGGCGTCATCGTTGGGGTTCTACTTATTGAATCATATGTGAAGCTGCATCGACTAAATAATCGATTGTCGGACATGTACAAACTGGTAGAATCAAGTGAATCAAAGTATCGCCTCATCGCGGAGAACACATCAGATCTGATCATGCTGATGAATAAGGAGCAGTCGATTAGTTATTTCTCCCCTTCGCATGAGATGGTTTTAGGATTCCCGACCAGTGACCTGGAAAAGTTTGAATTATGTAAGATTGTTCATCCTGACGATGTGACGATGTTTAGAAATTCCATTATGAGGATGTTCGAACAAAAAGAATCACAAACGATGGAATTTCGTTTAAGGCACAAGGAAGGGCATTGGATTGAATTTGAGTCCCGTTGTATGCCCGTTCGGGGAGAAACAGAAGCAATCGAGAACATTGTGCTTATTAGCCGAGATATCTCTGAACGGAAAAAGTCTGAAGAAATTCTTTTGCAATCTGAGAAGCTATCAATTGTTGGGGAACTAGCAGCAGGAGTGGCACATGAAATCCGTAATCCGCTCACAACAATAAAAGGATTTGTCCAACTGTATAAAGCGGAAAATAGTTCGATTGAATATAATGACCTGCTCTTAAGTGAATTAGAACGGATTGAAGCCATTACGAGCGAGCTTCTCACATTAGGGAAACCTCAAGCGGTTCAACTGGACCGAACAAATATTAGGGAGCTAATTGAAAATACGCTCGAGCTCCTTGCACCGCAGGCACTTATGAATAACATTCAATTTAACTTGAAATTTGAGGAAGCTCCACTTATTGTTACTGCTGAAAAGAATCAATTAAAGCAGGTTTTCCTAAATATATTAAAGAATGCCATCGAGGCGATGCCGAATGGTGGGGACGTGCACATCCATTTGAATAAAGGACTGTTAGATGAGTGCGTGATCTCTATTCAAGATCAAGGCTATGGAATTCCCGAGGAATTGCTTCCTCGATTAGGCGAGCCCTTTTACAGTTTAAAAGAAAAGGGAACGGGGCTTGGTATCATGATCTGCCATAAAATACTCAAACAGCACCATGGCAGCATCACCTATAAAAGCCAAATCCAACATGGAACCACAGTCGAAATTAAACTTCCGTTAGCAAGTTGATAATAGTTGAAAGGGTGTCAGGCACCGTCTGTGGACAATGTCCACAGACGGTGCCTGACACCTTTTTTTAGCTTGGTATATTTCTTAACATGGTGACATATTTATTACATATCAAACGTTTGATGGTAATGGGAAAAAGGTTAAGATTAATTTAAATTCCGACTTGACTGATATGATTATGTGGATTAGGGATTCGGTATTCAGTATGTTAGCAAAGGAGGAATAGTGTGAATACTTTTCTTATTATCGTGAATGTTGCTGTATTACTATTGCTCATTTTAGGTTTATTCATGATGCAAAGGAAGCATGTTTCGTTTTCAAAACGTGTGTTCACTGCATTGGGGTTAGGTATTATTTTTGGCTTTGTTATTCATTTAATATACGGAACAACACATGAAGTTACTACAGGTTCAATCGATTGGTTTAACGTTGTAGGGTTCGGTTACGTTAAACTTTTACAAATGGTTGTCATGCCGCTTGTCTTCATTTCGATTGTAGGTGCCTTTACTAAATTAAAGTTAACGAAGAATATCGGAAAAATAAGCTTCCTTGTGATCGGAATCCTGCTTGGAACCACCGCTATTTCTGCAGCCATCGGTATTGGATCTGCGCTTGGATTTGGTCTTGATGGGATTCATCTCAGTGAGGGTGATGCCGAGAAAGCACGTAATGACCAGTTAGTGGAACGAGTGGCGGGCATCGAAAACATGACCCTGCCGCAACAAATTGTTGAATTAATTCCTAGTAATCCGTTTCAAGATCTAACGGGAGCGCGTCCAACATCGACAATCGCAGTTGTCATTTTTGCAGCCTTTATTGGGATTGCCTACCTTGGAGTAAGGCGGAAGGATCCGGATCATGCTGATTTATTTGCCAAAATTATTGATACCTTTTACTCGATTACCATGAGGGTGGTTACCCTGATTCTTCGCCTTACCCCATACGGAATTTTGGCTATCATAACCAAGGTGACAGCAACAAGTGATTATGCGGCCATTGCAAAATTAGGCAAGTTTGTTATTGCCTCTTATGTGGCGCTCATCCTCATGTTCATTGTTCATTTACTTCTCATTTCATTTGCAAAACTTAGCCCTGTGAATTATGTGAAAAAAGCTATGCCAACATTAACGTTTGCCTTTACTTCACGTACAAGTGCAGGGACACTGCCGATGACAATCAAAACACAAACGAAGGATTTCGGAGTATCTGAAGGAATAGCGAACTTTGCCGGGTCATTTGGACTTTCTATCGGCCAAAATGGCTGTGCCGGAATATATCCGGCGATGTTAGCAGTCATGGTTGCACCAGCTGCTGGCATTGACCCGACAAGTATATCCTTTATTCTCACTCTGATTCTAGTCGTAGCAATTAGTTCATTTGGAGTGGCCGGTGTTGGTGGCGGGGCAACCTTCGCAGCCTTAATCGTATTATCGGTCATGAATCTTCCGGTTGCGATTGTTGGTTTATTGATCTCGGTTGAGCCGCTAATTGACATGGGTCGAACAGCCCTGAACGTCAGTGGTGCCATGACTGCAGGCGTCCTAACAAGCAAAGCAACAGGAGATATCGAAACAGACATTTACCAACAACCCGATATTGTAGAAGCCTAATCGTTCTAAAGGGTGTAGGCGCCACGCTAGTGGTGCCTGACACCCTTTTTACTTTTTTTACATAGAAAATATACTTTAAATTAAAAATAATTGAATTCGAGATAAATATACGATACAATGAATGAATTAATAGATGGGATATAGAATAATAAATAAAACTTCTAAGGAAGAAGTGGAGGATGAATCATGGAGAATTTTCACCAAAAACCAAACGTATATGTCGGTGAGGTAAATATTAATGTAAAAAACCTAGACTATTCAGTGACTTTTTATCAAAATATCATGGGTTTTCAGGTGTTGGACAAAACGGATCGTAAAGCGGTCCTAACGGTGAATGGGAAAACCCCTCTATTAACGCTGGAACAGCCTGATGATGTTATTTCGAAGACAGTGAATACCTCTGGTCTGTACCATTTTGCGATTTTGCTGCCATCAAGGGCAGATTTATCTGTATTTTTACGGCATTTGGTTCAGACAGGGTATCCATTAGGCGCAGCCGACCATTATGTAAGCGAAGCGTTATACCTGAATGATCCAGACGGAAATGGAATTGAAGTATACCGAGATCGTCCCTCTTCTGAGTGGACATGGAAAAACGATCTAGTGGAAATGGCGACTGAGCAGCTGGACGCACAAGGAATTTTGGCGGAAAGTGATGCAGAATGGAATGGTCTCCCTTCTGAGACTATTATGGGTCATATTCATCTGCATGTAGGTGACCTTAAAAAGGCAAAAGAATTTTACACAAAAGGGCTTGGGTTTGATGTGGTTAGTTATTATCCCCAGGCGGCATTTTTGTCCACCGGCGGGTATCATCACCATATTGCGATCAATACATGGCAGGGAGTGGGAGCACCTCCACCGCCGCCAAATAGTGTGGGTTTAAACTGGTACACACTTGTCTTTCCTGATGAAGCTGCAAGAGAGACCGTGATCAACCAACTACATCAAGTTGGCGCCGCGGTTAAGGAAGTAACTGATTTTTATGTAACGAGTGATCCCTCGGGAAATCAAATTCAATTAGTGGTTAAATAGGCTGTTGGGCTATTAAAAAGTCCCCAATCCCTTATGATTATGGGTTTGGGGACTTTTCACCACTGATAAAATAAACATCACGAGTGCAATGACGATTTATGCTTCAAGGCAGATCAATCATTTTTAGCAGTGTCAGAAGTGTCTCCGGATTTCTTAACACCTTTACTAACATAGGGTTTGAAACTCTTTGCTTTATTGGCCCCAGCTTGCCAGCGATTCCAGCCCTTCTTGCCTGTTCCTCTACCAATTCCGCTTTTTGCCTTAGCTTTAGCTTTACTCATAAAACCACTCCATTATAATTCCAAATTCTAATACAAGTCGTGGGCTAGTTTACCATACATCATGACCGAACGTCACAAAAATATTTTCTTTGGGCATACCTATAAAAAAACGTAACAAGATTATTTTCTTCGAAATAGAAAAAATCATTCGGTGCCTGACACCATTATTACGTCCTGTGACTTGTTTTTAAAGGGTTTAAAGGGGAGGTGCCGAATAAGGAATAGGGAAGAACGTTATAAATAGATGTATTTCAATTCCAGGTGAAATTTCCAATAAGGGTAGTGATAGTCCATGTGTTTAATCTTGTTTGCCTATCAAGTTCATCCTGAATATAAGCTGATTGTTGCGGCAAATCGTGATGAATTTTATCAAAGACCAACTGCTCCCGCACATTTTTGGGAGGATCAGCCCGAAATCCTAGCGGGACGAGATTTGGAAAAAATGGGGACGTGGATGGGAATCACGGCCTCTGGGCGCTTCGCCGCTTTGACCAATTATCGGAATCCGAGGGAATCGACGGATGGTAAGCATTCGCGCGGAAAATTAGTCGCGGATGCACTGAAATACAATGGGGATAGTAAGGATTATATGAAACAAATAGTACGTCATAAGGACTTGTTCCCAGGTTATAATTTATTGGCCGGCGACGGGGATGAACTATTTTATTATTCGAATATCGGCAACAAGCTTGAAGAGCTTGAACCAGGACTATATGGGGTTAGCAATCATTTATTAAATAGCGAATGGCCTAAAGTGCAAAAAGGGAAGGAGGGTCTGACCCAAATCATTCATGGCAAGAAGGAAGAACTGGTAGAGAAACTTTTTCTACTCCTGCAAAATTCCGATCCTGCTCAGGATGAATCTCTTCCAAAAACAGGAGTTTCACTAGAAATGGAAAGAATGCTCTCGCCTTTGTTTATTAAAAGTGAGAAGTACGGGACGAGGAGTTCGACGGTTTTGTTACTGTCTGAAAAGGAAATCCAATATGTGGAGAGAGTATACACAACGGATACCGTCAAGGATCAGAAATTCACGATTCAACTATGATTTTTTTGGAAAAATAAATGGGAAATGACTCCTCGTAAGCGGATCAACGAGTATGGTTTTTTTATTACTTAAAAAGGGAACTTATTTTTTAAGTGATATATACTATAGGTGAGAAAGGAGCGTGATTCATTTGAAAAAAGGATGGGTAGGAATTGGCATTGTGGTCGGCATCATTGTTATTTTCGGCCTCATGTTCATGTCCAGCTATAATGGCTTTGTCAATCTGGAAGAAAACGTGGATCAGTCACATGCTCAAATCGAAAATCAGCTGCAAAGAAGGCTGGATTTAATCCCAAACTTAGTGAGTACCGTAAAAGGATATGCGTCACATGAAAAAGAAGTAATCGCCTCAATCTCAGATGCGCGTGCCCGACTTGCCGGTGCCAACACGCCGCAGGAGGAAGCGACAGCCAATGCTGAATTATCAGGTGCTTTAAGCCGATTACTCGTGGTGGTTGAAAATTACCCAAATTTGAAAGCGGATCAGCAGTTTACTCAATTAATGGATGAACTTGCTGGAACTGAGAATCGTATTGCCGTAGCCCGGAAAGATTATAATGATCAAGTAGCAGAATTTAATAAAAAGGTAAAAAGAATGCCGGGATCCATTATTGCGGGAATTGCCGGGTTCGATGAAAAGGAATATTTTAAAGCGGATCCTAAAGCCGGGGAAGCACCAAAGGTTGACTTTGGGGGCAATGGATAATGAAGGTACAAAGGGTCTTCAGCTTTATTTTGGTGTTTTTCACTTTTTTTCTGGGTGCAGCAACTGCACTTGCTGAGGATATCCGTATTCCTGCTCCGGTAGGAGATATTTATGTACAGGATTTTGCTGGTGTTTTAACCGAAACTGAAAAAGCTGATTTACGCAATTTAGGCAGAAGTATTGAAGATCAAACAACCGCACAGGTTGCTGTATTGACAGTCGACACCATTGGCGACCGAGCAATAGAGGAATTTGCGAACGAGGCATTTCGGCAATACGGAATCGGCAGCAAAAAGGAAAACAATGGTGTATTGCTTGTTTTAGCGATGAAAGAACGGGTAGCGAGAATTGAAGTGGGCTATGGGCTGGAGGGCAGGATTCCTGATGGAAAGGCCGGACGAATTCTTGATGAATACGCCATTCCCTATTTGAAAAATCAACAGCCGAATAGCGCGGTAGTAGAGACCTATAAGGCTCTTGCACAAGAAGTCTTCGCTGAATATGGTATTGAGGGTGGCGCGCAGACAGAGCCGAATCAAAGTCCTGCGGTATCAAAGGACGAAGGGGGAGGAATTCCGATCCCGTCCTGGCTGATCATTCTACTCGTGGTGGTTGTCGTATTTCTCGACTTTAGGTTCTTTGGCGGTACCCTCACCTACCTGCTCCTCTCTATCATTACCCGTGGTGGCGGCAGAGGTGGGGGAGGTTCCCGCGGTGGCGGGGGCGGATCCTCCGGTGGGGGTGGAGCCAGCCGTGGCTGGTAAAAGAAAAAAATACTCTTAATAAAGGCAACCAAAGCCGTACCCTTACATGTAGATGGGTTATGGCTTTGGTTTATTTGCGTTCTTAGACATTGTGGGCATACTTCCCACCTTTAAAACCTTTTAAATAATTTAAAATTATCATATAATAAGAGATATAAATCTATTAATAATGTATTCACGGTGAAATGGTAAAAATTGATACAGAAAAGGTTTTGACTAGGTGGCGGCCGTAGCTTGGTGTGATGCCTATATCTTTTCTGCAAATTCCTGGGGAAAAGGTTGATAAAAATGAACAACAGCGAAACTAAAACAGATGTCATTTTAATTGGCGCCGGAATCATGAGTGCGACTTTAGGGACGATTTTGAAAGAATTAGTACCGGAATGGGAAATTACAGTGTTTGAGAAGCTTGCAAATGCTGGAGAAGAAAGCTCAAATGAATGGAATAATGCGGGAACGGGGCATGCGGCACTCTGCGAGCTTAACTACACGGTTGAAAAACCAGACGGATCGTTGGATATTAGCAAAGCTATCAATATTAATGAGCAGTTTCAACTCTCAAGACAATTTTGGTCTTATCTTGTAAACCGCAATCTGATTCGCAATCCGCAGGACTTTATCATGCCAATCCCTCATATGAGTTTAGTGCAGGGAGAACAGGATGTAGCCTTTTTGAAAAAACGGTTTAAAGCGCTTTCGGACAATCCTCTGTTTAAGGGGATGGAGTTTTCTGAGGACCATGACAAACTGATAGAATGGATTCCGCTGATCATGGAAGGCCGAACATTGAGCGAACCGATTGCGGCTACAAAAATCGACTCTGGAACAGATGTCAACTTTGGTGCTTTAACACGTATGTTGTTTGATCACTTAGAGAGTAAAAACGTCAAGATTAACTATGAGCATAGTGTGGAGGATATTAAACGTACGGACGATGGTTCATGGGAATTAAAAGTGTGGAACATGGCTACCGGTAATATCGAACGCCATGCGGCAAAATTCGTATTCATCGGCGGAGGCGGCGGTTCCTTACATTTACTGCAAAAAACGGGTATTCCTGAGTCCAAACATATTGGAGGATTCCCTGTAAGCGGAATCTTTATGGTGTGTAATGATCCAGAAGTTGTATCGCAGCATCATGCAAAAGTATACGGCAAGGCTAAGGTGGGTGCTCCACCAATGTCTGTTCCGCATCTTGACACAAGATATATTGATGATAAAAAATCGTTGTTATTTGGACCATTTGCCGGTTTCTCACCTAAATTCTTAAAAACCGGTTCCAATATGGATTTAATCACTTCCGTAAAACCGGATAATGTTCTAACGATGTTGGCGGCGGGAGCCAAACAGATGCCGCTAACAAAATACCTGATTCAGCAAGTAATGTTATCAAAAGAACAACGCATGGAAGAGTTACGTGAGTTTATCCCGAATGCTAAAAGTGGGGATTGGGATTTAGTAGTAGCCGGCCAGCGTGTTCAAGTTATCAAGGATACTGAAGCAGGGGGCAAAGGCACGCTACAATTTGGCACGGAAGTAATTACTGCGGCCGATGGCTCGATTGCAGCATTATTAGGGGCTTCACCGGGTGCTTCTACTGCTGTTCACGTGATGCTTGAGATCATTGAAAAGTGCTTCCCGCAACACGTGAAAGAGTGGGAACCGAAAATTAAAGAAATGATTCCTTCTCATGGTGTTTCACTAATGGAGAACCCAGAGCTTCTGGACAAGATTCAAACCTCAACGGCAGTGACACTTGGTCTAAGTGAAAAAGAACTGGTCTTTAGTTAATTTTTGAAGATGGTAATAAAACGCAGAACCTTCAATCTATCTTTGGATTGAAGGTTCCTTTTTAGGTTCACGATGAAGCATTTTTTAGGATTCTTTTTTTTCTCCTATAGGAATAAATAATAATGAACCCTAAAAGAAGTAGTAGGATTAAATAGATACTATACCGAGAAAGATATGCTTCAACATGCATCCAATTTTCACCAAGTAATCTGCCTAAAGTGATAAAAGTAAAACACCAGATAGCCGCTCCCAAATAAGCAAATAAGGTGAATTTTTTATAGGAATAGCGGTTGATCCCAGCAAGATAGGCAGTAATATGCCGCACCCCAGGAATAAAAAAGCCAATGAAGAGTAGGAAAGGACCTAATTTGTTAAATAATATCCTTGTTCTCTCAACCCTAGTTTCAGTGATATGAATTTTAGGACCGAATTTATGTAAAAAGGGTATTCCTAATTTGATACCTAAAATAAAGCTAATCGTAATTCCACTGCATGCCCCAATAAAAGCACAGAAAAGTGAAGGCAGAAAAACCATTTGTTCGGCAAAAACAGTATAGCCCACATATGTCAGCAGAACCTCATCAGGGATGGGCAGGCCAACAATACCACCGAATAAAGCCAAAATGATTCCAAAATAGCCAAAATGCTCAATAAGGGAATTCAAATACTCCATCATCACACGCCCTACAGTCAATTCTTGAAAAAATAACACCATAAAAAGGAAAAGAAAAACCTCCCAACCATAGCATCCACAAAATTTTAAACATTATCCCGCTATTAATACAGTAATAGGTGCCTGTCACCATTTTTACCATACTTCCCGATATAATAGTAAAAATTTATTTTCATTTTCTAGGAGTGTGTTACGATGCCGATTGTGTGGAATGAGGCAGAGCGAGTGTTTCATTTATATAACAGCAATGTCAGTTATCTGATTCAAATTGTTCATGGAAAGTATCCTGCCCATTTATTTTGGGGCAAGCGTGTTCAGGTATTACAGCCTTCATCAATCCTTACATTCAAGGGCAGGGCGTTTTCGCCAACACAGGAGCCCGCTGATCCAAGATTTTCACTCGATACACTTCCGCAGGAATATCCGGCATTTGGGAACGGGGATTTCCGAGCTCCTGCCTTTCAACTTCGGACTAATGATGGCTCAACGATGACAGAATTTGTCTATGATTCTCATCAGATTATGAGCGGAAAACCCATGTTAAGCGGGTTACCATCGTCCTATATTGAAGATGTGGCTGAGGCAGACACACTCGTCATTACCATGGTAGATTCCATACTGGGGATTGGGGTGAATCTACATTATACAATTTACCGGGACCTAGATGTCATTACCAGGTCCGTGTCCTTCGAGCATCTGGGCAGCCATCCTGTTGAAATCCATAAATGTATGAGCATGTCAGTGGATTTCCACGAGTCGAATTGGGACTGGCTTCACCTACAAGGGACATGGGCACGGGAACGGCATATCGAACGGCTGCCGCTGCACCATGGGACACAATCGATTTCCTCTGCACGAGGCGCTAGCAGCCATCAACATAATCCTTTTATTGCTTTGCTTTCGAAAGGCGCCGACGAGGAATATGGCGATGTTTATGGTGTTAGTCTCATGTACAGCGGAAATTTCCAGGCCTCCATTGAGGTAGATCCTTTTGAGACGACGAGGCTGAATATCGGAATCAATCATTTTGATTTTATATGGGTGTTAAAGCCAGGGGAATCATTTCAAACCCCGGAAGCACTAATGGTTTATTCCTCGGATGGCCTTGGCGGAATGTCGAGAACTTTTCATAAAATGTTGCGCACTAGGGTGTGCCGCGGTGTTTATCGGGATAAAACGCGACCGATTCTGATCAATAATTGGGAAGCCACTTATTTTAATTTTAGTGAAAAAAAATTAAAGGAAATAGCGGATGCTGGGAAAAATCTTGGAATGGAACTGTTTGCCCTTGATGACGGTTGGTTTGGACACCGAGATAATGATAAAAGCTCGCTGGGTGATTGGACTGTCTATAAGAAAAAGTTACCCAACGGTTTAGCTGGGCTTGCTGACTATGTAGAAAAAAAAGGAATGATATTTGGATTATGGGTAGAGCCGGAAATGGTCTCGCCTGATAGCGATTTGTACCGGAAGAATCCAGATTGGTGTCTGCATGTGCCGAAGCGTGACCGAACACTGTCGAGAAATCAGCTTGTCCTAGATTTAAGCAGGGAAGATGTATGTGTTTTTTTAACCGAAACCCTTACAAGGGTTTTCTCCAGTGCTTCAATTTCCTATGTGAAGTGGGATATGAACCGAAATATGACGGAGGTGGGCTCGGCTGCGCTCCCCCCTGAAAGACAAAAGGAAACAGCTCATCGTTATATGCTCGGGTTGTATCGAATTTTAGAAAAATTAACTGAACGTTTTCCGCAGATTTTGTTTGAAAGCTGCTCGGGCGGCGGTGGCCGATTTGACCCAGGTATGCTTTATTACATGCCGCAAACGTGGACAAGTGATGATACGGATGCGGTCGAACGATTAAAAATTCAATTTGGAACAAGTATGATCTACCCCGCTATCACGATAGGAGCGCATGTTTCAGATGTGCCGAACCATCAGGTAGGAAGGGTAACACCGCTGCAAATGAGGTGTCATGTGGCGATGGCAGCCAATTTGGGCTTTGAACTTCATGTGGATAAGCTGAGTAATGCTGATCAAGCAGTGGTGACTGAACAAATTAATTCTTACCATCAAAT
The DNA here is from genome assembly GCF_011250555.1 of Bacillus sp. MM2020_4. Lineage (GTDB taxonomy): Bacteria > Bacillota > Bacilli > Bacillales > Cytobacillaceae > Neobacillus. Next base: position 34,407 of record NZ_JAANMZ010000037.1, read on the forward strand.
AAAGGAAATTGTTCTTTTCGGTGACCTGTATCGGCTGTTAAGTCCATTTGAAGGAATGGACACAGCATTGATGTATGTTGCGCCGAACCAGGAACAGGCAGTTGTCTTTTACTACAAAACACTGGCAACACCTAATCCGCCATTTTTTCGTTTAAAATTTCGCGGGTTAAATCCAACGCTAAAATACAAAATAAACAACGGGGAATTGGCCTACTTTGGTGATGAACTAATGGAGATTGGCCTATCCATGCCGCTGATCAAAAAAGACTATACTTCTCATATTTATCTCATTGAAAAGTGGAGATAAGAAAAGCAATGAACCATAAAAGTTAAACAAGTTGACAAGGGTATAAAGGGTGTCAGGCACCAAATAATTAGTTAATATTTCAATGTAATGGGAACCTTAATTACGTATAACCATCATATTTATTTGTTATCTAATTAAGGGTGTGAAAATATGCCAGATACAGATATGTCCAAATACGAAAAGAAAATCATTATTCGAAGTATTCGCCTAGAAGACGTTGATGAAATTATTGCATTAGGGAAAGTTTGCTTTCCAAATATGGAACCGTGGAAACGGGAGTAGTTGGTTAGTCACATTCGAATATTCCCAGAGGGACAGTTTTGTGTGGAATATGAGGACAAAATTGTCGGTTCATGTTCTAGTTTAATTGTTAATTTTAACGAGTATGACGACCAGCACACCTGGGATACCATCACAGACAATGGATATATCACCAACCACGACCCTGATGGATTCAATTTATATGGGATAGAGGTAATGGTGGATCCGGAATATCGCCGCATGAAACTTGGGCACCGTCTCTACGAGGCGCGTAAAGAACTTGCGGTCAGATTAAATCTTCAAAGCATCATTATTGGTGGACGAATCCCAAATTATCATAAATACAAGGATGAAATGACCGCTCGTGAATATGTTCAGGCGGTTGAAAAACATAGCATCTATGACCCTGTCTTGTCTTTTCAGCTCTTACAGGGCTTTACAATAAAACGTATTAATACAAGTTACCTTCCTGATGATAAGGCCTCTGCTTCTGACGCAACCTTAATGGAATGGAACAATGTTGATTATCGCCCGAAAAGCAAACGAATTTATCGAACTGCATTTCCTGTTAGAATCTGTGCTGTGCAGTACATGATGAAAAAAATAGATTCCATTCAGGACTTTAGCAGGCAAGTCGAATATTATGTAGATGTTGCCGCGGATTTTAGATCGGATTTTGTAGTATTCCCTGAGATTTTTACAACGCAATTAATGTCATTTCTAGAAGAAAAGCGACCGGATCGGGCTGTCCGCCGGCTAGCCACCTATACGGATCAATTTATTGAATTGTTCACACAACTAGCAGTCCGTTATAATGTCAACATTGTCGGAGGATCCCATTTTGTTGAAGAGGATGGGGATGTGTACAATGTCGGTTTTCTTTTCCGTCGTAATGGAACGATTGAGAAGCAGTACAAAATTCACTCAACCCAAAACGAGCGCAAGTGGTGGGGAATATCGGATGGAAATGAAATGAATGTGTTTGACACCGATTGCGGAAAAATTGCTATTCAAATTTCGTATGATATCGAGTTTCCTGAACTCGCAAGGATAGCCGTTGATAATGGGGCCAATATTATTTTTGTCCCGTTTTGTACAGAAGATCGTCAAGGGTACCTGCGTGTCCGTTACTGCGCCCAAGCAAGGGCGATTGAGAATAATGTATATACCTGTATTGCAGGGACTGTGGGCAACTTAACACATGTGGAGAACATGGATATTCAGTACGCCCAGTCTGGAATTTTTTCACCTTCAGACTTTGAGTTTGCCAGGGATGGGATCGTTGGAGAATGTGATGCCAATATAGACACCGTCGTAGTTGGAGATGTCGATCTGGAGATACTAAGACGCTCCCGTAATACCGGCTCATTGCGGCAATCGAGCGATAGAAGACATGATTTATATCGGATTGTTTGGAATGAAAAAAAGTAGATGGTGTCTTTGACGGTGACAAATAGTAAGATTGCAAAGGGATGACTCTCCCTTTGCAATCCATTTGGTTTTAAAAGTCAAAATTGTCTGGGTCAGGCCCTACGCGATGATTTTGATTCATCCTATCTATTTGTTCCATATCCTCTCTTGATAGTTCGAAATCAAATATGCTTGCGTTTTCGACGATTCGCTGCTCTTTTGTCGATTTTGGAATGGTCATGACACCGTTCTGTAAATCCCATCGCAATATAACCTGTGCCACTGACTTGTTATATTTTTTCGCCATTTCTTGTAGAGCGGGATGATCCAATAATTGACCTTGCATTAATGGTGACCATGCCTCCATTTGGATCCCATGTTCTTGGCAAAAGGTCTGTAATTCCTTTTGTGTTAATCGTGGATGGTATTCTACTTGATTAATCATTGGCTTTATTTCCGCATCTCTCATTAAATCCTCTAAATGGTGCACTTGGAAGTTGCTTACCCCAATTGCTTTCACTCTGCCTTCCTTATAAAGAGCCTCTAATGCCCGCCATGCTTCTTTATATTTCCCGGCCACAGGCCAATGAATGAGATATAAATCTAAATAATCAAGACCAAGTTTTTTCAGACTAGTTTCATAGGCAGTAAGGGTCGATTCATAGCCTAAGTCAGCATTCCAAACTTTTGATGTGACAAAAAGTTCTTCTCTCGTGATACCGGATTCCTTGACCCCTTCACGAATTGCCTGTCCTACGCTCTCCTCATTTCCATAAATGGCGGCCGTATCAATACTGCGATAGCCGTGTTTAATGGCAAATTTCACCGCGTTAACAAGTTCGGGTCCTTCCTCTACTTTAAATACCCCAATACCAAACCAAGGCATTTTTACACCATTATTTAATGTTGTTGTATCTTGCAAATTTTTCATCATCGTAAAGTAAACCTCCAATTATTTTTGAAAAAACATGAGCTTGTATTAGGCAATAACACTTTTTACGTTAGCGTCGCTAGCTTTACGGTCCTTTTTTTCAAGACTCCAGCTCCACCCCGTTAGGATTACCGCCCCCAGAACCATTAATGCACCGATCCAAGAGGTATGAATAAGTCCAATAGAATCAGTAATCATACCGCCCAGGTAGGATCCAATCGCAATTCCGGCATTGAAGGCGGCAATATTAAGAGCGGAAGCAACATCAACGGCACGCGGCACGAACCGCTCTGCCAACATGACGACATACACCTGCAGTCCCGGAACATTCATAAAGGCCAACAGCCCCATGAAGAATATCGTCGTTAATCCCGCGATCTTAAATGGTGCAGTAAACGTCAAGATAAATAGGACAACGGCTTGGACGATGAACATATAAAACAAGGCCCTAATAGGATTTTTATTAGCCAACTTCCCGCCTGCCATGTTTCCAATGGCGATCGCAATGCCGTAGCCAAGAAGGATTAAGGCAACGGTTCCTTCTTTAAAACCCGTTATATCCTGCAGGATTGGTGATAAATAGGTGAAAACCACAAAAGTTCCCCCATATCCTAACGCAGTAATAATAAATAAAAGCGATAACCGGCCATTTGTTACTACTTTGAATTGATCACGAAAGGTGGACTGAGTCCCTTTTTGCAAATCAGCTGGAACAAGGATGCTGTTTGCAATAAGAGCGATCACTCCGACAGCAATAATGATGATAAAGGCCATTCTCCAGCCGTATTGCTGGCCAATGAAGGTGCCAAAGGGTACTCCCGTGACGGTTGCAACCGTCAGACCTGAAAACATAATGGATATTGCACTGGCCCGACGATTTTCCGGAACTAAATCGGCTGCGATCGTTGAACCAATAGACATAAAGACGCCATGTGAAAAAGCAGAAATCACACGTGCAGTTAGTAAAATACCAATGCTCGTCGCACTGGCAGCAAGGCCATTTCCGATTATAAAAATAACCATAATCCAGAGTAATAAAGATTTTCGCGACATGCGCGATGTTACAGATGTTAAAATGGGTGCCCCAAATGTTACCCCCAAAGCATATAGGGAAACAGTCAAACCGGCTGTTGTAACAGATATTTGTAAATCCTCTGCAATAAGCGGTAATAAACCAACACTGATAAATTCAGTTGTTCCAATAGCGAACGCACTCATAGCCAATGCCAGCAGCGCGAATGTACTCCTACGTTTATCTATAGACATTTGTAATCCCCTCCTAAAATTGTGCCCTTGTATAGATAGGCTTGCTGAAAGCAAACTAGTTAAATAAATGAATACGAGATATTTCAACCGGCAAATGTTATTATGGGATATATGGAGATAAAAGAGAAGTACGCACTTTAAAGTGATATAGGTACCTTTGAGTTAGATAGGTACCTTTTGGTGCCTATTAAGTAGGAGGGATTTAGTATGAAGAAAAAGAAATACAATATATCGGTGGAAGCCACACTCGAGGTAATCGGGGGAAAGTGGAAATGCGTCATTCTATGTCACCTAACACACGGCAAAAAGCGGACAAGTGAATTGAAACGCTTGATGCCGGACATCACCCAAAAGATGTTGACCCAGCAATTACGGGAATTAGAGGAGGATGGCGTAATCAACAGAATTGTATACAATCAAGTCCCGCCAAAGGTAGAATATGAGTTAAGCGAATATGGGTGGAGTCTGGACAGTATTTTAAGTTCCCTATGTGCTTGGGGAGAAAAGCATATTACCAAAGTATACGGAGATAAATTTTCCGTCCTAGAAGAAAATGTTTTAAACGATAAGTTAAAATAGCCATTGATTTCCAAATTTTGTGATGATATGATAAATGTAATTACAAAGAAATGGAGGTTTTCCTCGTGTATTTTTGCAGATTGCGATTCCAAAATTTGAACCGTTAATTAAATACGTTCAAAGTCTCTGCCGCCTGTGCAGAGTAAATGGGATTGGTCTGCCTTTTTAAGGAAACCTTTATTTTACGGTATGTGAAAAAGAGGAGCCCTCTACGACCCTCTTTTTTGCTGTCTTTAAAAATATATTTGGAATATGAGAATGTCCTTCTTTATAAGTGAGTCATTTTCATTATTCGAAGACCAACAATCTAACCAGATTATTTTTTGTTCCCTTTTAGGGTACTTTTCGTGATGCATTCATCCATTTACTTTGCACAGACAGATCGTCTGTGTTTTTTGTTGTTTTTAAAAAGGAGGGATAAACCATGAGAGAAAAACAAACTGCACTTATTGTTGGTGTTAATATCAATCACCAAGCTGATTTTCCCTATTCTATGAAGGAATTGGGGAACCTGGCTGCTGCCTGTCATATGGAAGTGGTGGGGGAAATGACGCAAAATTTAAATCGCATCAATAAATCACATTATATGGGTACAGGAAAAATCGAGGAGGCGAAACGGCTTCTTGAAGTGACAGATGCGGATGTAGTTTTATTTAATGATGAGCTATCGGCCTCGCAAATTCGCAATCTTGAAGAAGAGCTTGATAGAAAAGTGATTGATCGCACGATGTTGATATTGAATATATTTGCCGAACGGGCGAAGACGAGAGAATCGCAGCTACAAGTAGAAGTGGCACGTCTAAAATATATGCTCCCAAGAATCATTGGCTCGCGGGAGTCGTTAGGGCGTCAAGGCGGGGGAGTAGGTTTGAAAAATAGAGGTGCCGGTGAAACCAAGTTAGAGCTCGATCGAAGAAAAGTTGAGGCTAAGATTGCTGAATTAAATAAAGAATTAGAACTACTTGTCTTACAGCGGGGAACCCGGCGCAGTAAACGGAAAAAAAGCGGTGTTCCGTTAGTTTCTTTAGTAGGCTACACAAATGCCGGCAAATCTACCATTATGAATGCGATGCTGGGTAAATCCCATCAATCACAAACGAAACAAGTGTTTGAGAAAGATATGTTATTTGCAACATTAGACACCTCTGTCAGAAAAATAAAACTAGCCAATCACCAGCCGTTTTTGCTGTCTGACACAGTCGGTTTTGTAGATAAATTGCCGCATCACCTCGTGAAGGCCTTTCGATCCACCTTAGAGGAGGTGGCAACTGCGGATTTGCTGATCCATGTAGTTGATTTTTCAAGTCCGCATGTTGAAAATCTCATAAACGTGACGAATAATACGTTAAAAGAGATGGGAATTGATCAAATACCTACCATTCTTGCGTATAATAAGGCTGACTTAGCGGAAGGGGAATTTCCTGCCGTGAAGGGTCGAACCGTTTATCTTTCCGCAAAACAAGGTGTAGGAATAGACGAATTAGTTGATGTCATCAATGTGGAAATCTTTAAAAGTCCGATTCGTTGTGAAATGTTAATCCCTTTTGACGATGGCCGCTTAGTTTCCTACCTAAATGAGAATGCAAATGTTTTAATGATAAGCTACGAAGGCGCCGGCACAAAGTTAACAATCGAATGTAATCAAGATGATTTTGAAAAATACCAGCAGTACGTAATTAAAAGGGAAATTGTCACGTTCGACTGAAAACTTTTGTTTGACGTTTTCCAAACTGTTCTTTATGATAGGAATGAATAGAATACCCGTACTTGAACGGGAGAGGTTATAGCTGAAACCCTCTATAAAAAACTATGGATACATGCTACTACGCCATGTCCATTATCGGATATGGCTTTTTTGTTTTTATTCCGAAGGTTTTCATAGAATATTTAGTTGAAACTCTCTTGAAAAAGTGTGGGGGACACATTTTTACTGGGGGTTTTTTTATGTCTGGCCGCAAGCCTGAAGAAGGATTAAAGGATTTAACATTATTAGGAAATCAAGGGACTACCTATTCATTTGAGTATGCACCTGAAGTACTGGAAGCAGTTGATAATCTGCACCCTGAGCGTGATTATTTCGTGAAATTTAATTGCCCGGAGTTTACAAGTCTTTGCCCGCTGACTCGTCAGCCGGATTTTGCCACGATGTATATTTCCTATGTTCCCGATCAAAAGATTGTCGAGAGCAAGTCTTTGAAACTATATCTTTTCAGTTTTCGTAATCATGGCGATTTCCACGAGGATTGTGTCAATATCATCATGAACGATTTAATCAAATTACTTGACCCTCGCTATATTGAGGTGTGGGGGAAATTCACTCCAAGGGGCGGAATCTCCATTGACCCATGGTGCAACTACGGAAAGCCAGGCACCAAGTATGAGGAAATGGCTAATTTCCGTTTAATGAACCATGATCTTTATCCTGAAAAGGTCGATAATCGGTAAAGGAAGGGTTGAAGAAATGATTTTTTATTTAAATGGAATTTTTGTAGGTCTGTTAATTTTGGCAAATATCGTTGCTGTTAAGCTTTTTAGCATTGGGGATTTTGCGATGCTGCCAGCGGCTGTTATTGTTTATATCTTTACGTATCCACTTATTGATGTGATTGTCGAGGTTTATGGAAAAAAAGAAGGACGGAGAGCTGTCCAGGCAGGGTTGATTACGCAGATCCTTGCCCTAATCTTCATTACGATTACGATTCATTTGCCGGCCGCACCAGTATTTCAGGATCAAAAATCATTCGAAACGATCTTAAATGGAAGTTTTCGCGTGATCATTGCTAGCTTAATTTCCTATGCGGTTAGCCAGAATCTGGATGTATTTGTGTTCAATAAATTAAAAGGTATGCATGGACAAAAAAAGCTATGGTTACGCAACAATGCCTCCACAATGCTGAGCCAGTTGATCGATACAACCATCTTTATTACCATCGCCTTCTATGGAACAATGCCAATCGCTATCCTCGGAAGTCTGATTCTAACCCAATATATTTTTAAATTTGGAGCAGCCATCCTAACCACACCACTAGTCTATGGACTAGTCCATATGATAAGAAAACAAGAAACAAAAGAATCAGCAGCCCCATTACCAAAACAAGCATAAGCAGGTTAGCAAGTGGGGTATATTGATAATGGTGACAGGCACCAATTAGTAGTTTTGCAAGGTGGCAGAGGTGCAATTGGTGACAGGCACCATTTGTGCTATATGCAACGTATTGAAGTGGTCGTTTTTAGCGGCTGCTTTTTTTGCTTCTATTCATTTTTGGGGTCACATAATTCAGTTATCGCCAGCTAGTTTCTGAAGTTCATTTACGGTTACGAACCTGTAGCCCTCATCGGTAAGTGCCTTCAAAACTCCTTCAATGGTTTTCAGTTCTTCTCCTGTTTTGTCATACATTGGATGGATCAGAATAATTGAACCAGGCTTTACTTGATTGCGCACATATTTGACTTTGTCAGTGGCAGAAGTGTAAAAGGTATCGGGTTCCAAATTCCATGTGATGGTGTCTCGATTATGCTTATTAAGGTAAAAAGGGAGACCAACCAGTTTTTTTCCGTTTGGCGGACGTACATCAATTTCACCCGTATAACCGGCCTCGCGAATCAATTGATCTGTTTTTTCAATTTCGTCTTTAAAATAAGAAGGCGTATTGAAAATCATCCGCTTGTGTGAATAGGTGTGATTACCTACTTGATGACCCGCATCGACAATTTTCTGGGCTTCCTTAGGATTGTCCTTCATCTCATTCCCAATCAGAAAAAAGGTCGCTTTTGCGTGGTATTGTTCCAAGAGTGGCAGAATTGGATCGACATTCTTAGTAGGTCCATCGTCAAATGTTAACGCAACAACCTTTTGCTCCGTCTCCACTTGAGCGGTAAGACCGCCGAATAACTGGAATGTTCTTGAATTCATTAATTTATAGGTGCCGAGCAACAGTAGAAAAACTACGATAATACCAATTCCAATGAATGCTAATTTCTTTTTCATGTATACACCTTCTCCCCTTTCTCATTAGCATTATAACAAAAAAAAGAAACAGGCACCCAACCCCGTTAAAACTAAATAAGGGTCAAATACCTGTTCTTCATCAAAGTGCCTCTTTAATCACTTTCTTATAATAAAGAACGGAAAGGATGCCAAAAATCGAGTACAATCCGGTATAGATGACCATGACGATAATCATCGGTGTCCACACTTCTGTGCCGAATAAAAACCATCCTGATTGCACGGCGAAATAGCTGTGGAAGAGGCCGACGACTAATGGAATGCCGAAGTTAAACAGCTGTTTTGCCTGAATTCCTTTTAGCAGGTCGCCCTGAGTAAATCCAAGCTTTCTCAAAATCGTATAATTCGGCTTTTCCTCTTCCCCTTCACCCATTTGTTTAAAATAAAGAATACATCCAGAAGTAATTAGGAAGGCTAATCCGAGAAAACCGACGATAAACATGACGAGACCCATCACTTGTTTCTGTCTATTGCTGATATCCAGCCGTGAATAATTCGAATAGTTGTCATCGTCGAAAATCCCTTTGAAAATATCATTTGCTTTATCAAGTTTTGCTTCATCTTTTAATGTAATTCCGATAAACAGCGAGGATTCACTTTGAATTTTCGGATTAACATCCTTCTGTAACCGTTCGAATACCGTTTCATCGACAATGGCAATTGGCTGCCCGCCATTGGTAAAATAACTAGAAATGGGGGAGTCCTTTTTTAGCCCCAAATAGTGGAGCGGAATCCTTTCGTTTTGCCCTTTTAATTCGATAGGACCAGAATCCTTTAGACTCATAAATTTTTGCAGTAAATCATTGTAACCAGTAAAGATCGTATCCCCTTTAGCTACATCGATATTTTTACTATCCTGATCACTAATAACAGGTATTTTCATGGATTTTGAATCAAACATTAATTCTTTCATGTTTATGTCCAATATTTCCTTCAGATTCGCATCCACTTGAATAACATCAATCTTTCTTTCACTAAACGGGATATCATCAGCGGCTAAAGCCTTCGTAAATGTTGATGCATCTTTTTCCGTTACAAATGAAAAATCTGCGGCGGCTTGATCTTTAGCCATTTTTTCCGCTGAATAGTAGGAGATATAACTTAATGATAATAATCCAATCGCAAGTGCAGATACAGTTGTAATGATGGTTAATAATAGAGCATTCGATTTCATTCGAAACATAATCGAGGATAGCGATAATACCTGATTAATATTTAAATAACCATCCTTCTTTTTCCGAATAATATTAAAGATGAAACTGACAGACCCTTTGTAAAAAAGATAGGTTCCAATAATAACGGACCCGAGAATAAAAATCATCGCCCCAAAAAGCTTAGTTATCGTGGTAAAATCGCCGCTAAACAATTTCGATGAAATATAGTAACCTGAAATGATTGAAACCACACCAATAATCCCAATGATGATTTCCAAGATCGACATCTTTTTTACTTTTCCTTCGGTGGATGAAATCACCCTAAATAATGATAGGATACTTTGTCTTTTAATAAACACAAAGTTCATTAGCATAATGAACAGGTAGATGACACAAAACACTACTACGGTTTGAATCAGTGCTTTCGTCGAAAAATGAAGGGCAGCTATCGCATCAATTCCCGTAATTTTAAACAGAATCATCAGTATTAAACGTGAAATGGAAAAGCCAATAAAAGTTCCGATGATAAGTGAACCAAAATATAGGATGAAATTCTCAGCCGTTAGGATGTTGAAAATTCTGTTTTTAGTCATCCCAATCAATTGAAATAAGCCAATTTCCTTGCTGCGGCGTTTAATAAAAATGTTATTGGCGTACAACAGGAAGATCGAAACAATCGCGACAAGCAAGACAGATGCTGCTTTAATAGCAGCGGCACCTTTCATGGTGTCCTTTGCACCATTCATCGCCGGGTCATATTGCAGAGTAACGAAAGCAAAATAAAGGGCAACACTAAAAATCAACGCAAACACATAAAGATAATAATTTTTCAAATTCTTTTTCAAGTTTCGAAAAATGAGTTGCTTAACGCTCATTTGGGACACCACCTAATACACCTTGCGTTTTCATAATGTCTTGAAAGAACGTCTGTCTGGATTGTTCGCCCTTATTTAATTGTGTGTAAATTTGTCCGTCTTTGATAAAAATAACCCTGCTGCTATAGCTTGCTGCCACTGGGTCATGGGTTACCATGATAATCGTTGCCTTGCGCTTCTGATTCATTTCGCTTAATTTGTTTAGTAAATCAGAAGCTGATTTAGAATCAAGAGCACCGGTTGGCTCGTCAGCAAAAATAATGCCTGGTTCATGAATGAATGCCCTTGCTGCAGAGGTTCGTTGCTTCTGACCGCCGGAGATTTCATTCGGATACTTATCCTTGATATCGGAAATCCCCAATTCCGTTGCCACTGCTTGAAACATTTCATCTGCAGCCCTTTTTGAAATCTTTGAAATGGATAAGGGCAAGAGGATATTTTCTTTGACGGTCAGTGTATCAAGCAAGTTATAATCTTGAAAAATAAACCCTAAATGATGTTTGCGGAATTCAGCGAGCTGACGCTCTTTCATTGCGGTCATTTCTTTTCCCTCGATATTTATCGTGCCGCCGCTAACTTTATCAATGGAAGAAAGTACATTGAGCAAAGTGGTCTTTCCAGACCCGGAGGCACCCATAATACTGACGAATTCCCCTTTTTCAACGTTAATATCAATCCCTTTTAATACTTCTTGTTTATTTAATTTATTGCCAAAACTTTTATGAATTTTAGTGGCTTCCAAAATATTCATACCAACACACGCTCCTCTTATTCGATACTTTTATTATAAATACCCTGACAAATTCAATCCTTCGATTGAGCGAACAAATAACAAAAGCATGTGACATTGTTGTCACATGCCTGCAATATCGACGAAATCATTCCTTTTTGGAAAGGTTAAGGTAAAAGTGGTTCCTTCTCCAAGTCGCGAGTCGACAGCAATACTAATTAATAACGGCTTGGCGATTCTTGACGTTAAATACAACCCCATACCTGTTGCAGCCTGATCAAGGTGAGATGTAGTTGAGGTAAAGCCCTTGTCAAAAATGCGTGACAGGTCTTTAGGGTCGATGCCGCGTCCAAAATCGGTCACGTCAAGAACATTTCGGCCATTTTTATGATAGCTTTTAATGAGTATGTCGGACGAATCACTGTATTTCACCGCATTTGTCAACAACTGCCTAAGCATAAAGGCGAGCCACTTGGCATCTGTTAATACTGTTGCAACCTCCAAATCAACTTCAAAGCCTAATCCTTTTTGCATACACCACGACTGTAACATTTTAATTTCCTTAAAAAGTAAGGTCTTTAGGTCAGTTTCTTCTATATATAAATCATTTTCCATAAAAGGAATACGCCTTTGGTGAAGCTGTTGGTCTAAGAGCAGGTGAATCCGCAGCCACTCGTGGTTTAACTGGGCGCGAGTCTTTTCATTGTCTAGACGGTCAATCATTAAATGCATCGCAGTTAACGGTGTCTTGACTTCATGGATCCAGGCTAACAATTCATCCTTCTCCTGTTCTAACATCAGTAGATTTTCCGTTGCCTCTTTTTTTAGTAGTACGGTTTGGTTCACGATGCTTTGTTCGACCATTTTCTCAAACGGACTCTCAGGTTCTGCTATAGTAGTTAAATCTAGATTGTTTTCCCACTCCGCTAAACTTTTATAAAATCTTGTTTCCTTATGATAGCGAAAAATCAAAAACATAGAAAATACAAGCATTGACAGGAAAATAATATAGAAGAGCGGCATTAGGGGAATCGCCGAATCCAGATATGAGACAAATAGAATTAGTGTTTGAATGACGAAAAAGAGACAGATCCAGCTGCGCCTTTCAATTAAATAATCTCTAATCATAATTATTTTCCTCTTCAATCGCGATGTAACCTTGCCCAACCTTCGTTTCGATAAAACGTCCTAATCCAAGCTCGTCCAATCGCTTTCGCAGTCGATTGACATTGACAGTTAAAGTATTGTCACTGACAAAGCGCTCATCCTCCCAAAGACTTTTAATTAAGTCCTCGCGACTGACAATCCTATTTTTTTGCTCAATCAGCTTTTTTAAGATAAACGTTTCGTTTTTTGTAAGTTCAACTGTTCCAGCGGTATGGCTGACCGTGTTTTTTTCATAATCTACTGTGGCACCACACCATGTTTTAAGGGTGATCTGTTCGGTATTGTAATTATAAACACGCCTTAGTGTGGCCTGAATTTTGGCAATCAGCACATCAAAATGGAATGGTTTTTGAATAAAGTCATCTGCACCAAGCTGCATTGACATCACCATATCAGTCGGATGGTCTCGTGAAGACAAAAATAGAATAGGCACATTCGAATGGGAGCGGATCATTCTGCACCAATGGAAGCCATCAAATTTTGGCAATTGAATATCAATTAAGACTAAATCAGGTTTTACCGCTGAAAATTCCTCCATGACCTTGTTGTAATCGGTAATCCCGTAAACATCATAAGACCATCCAGTCAAACGTTCTTTTATTTCATTAAATAATGTTGCATCATCTTCTATTAATAAGATCTTAAACAAGGAGTTCACCACACTTTTTTACATATCATTAAATAATTGTATAATATGAGCATCTCTTTCTCCACAATACTAATTATATTTTCATCTTTCCTTAAAAGGTGGTTGACTTCGATTAAGTATAATAGTAATATAGTAATCCTGATGAGGGGAATCAATGAAATTAATTATTCCTTAAAAAATTTATTTTATCATCAGTTGACATGAATGATTGGTTATGATAGTATTTATTCTTATCACCTCGCGAAAAAATATTATTTCAAAATAGTGTTTGACATCGTGATGACGAAGTGATATAGTAATAAAGTTGCTTCTAAACGAAGTAACGAATTGTCCTTTGAAAACTAAACAAACAAAAACGTCAACAAACAATATTTTTTAGTTTCAATATATATATGAAACTAAGCCAACGTAACAAATGAGCTAATCAACTTTCTTGGAGAGTTTGATCCTGGCTCAGGACGAACGCTGGCGGCGTGCCTAATACATGCAAGTCGAGCGGATCTTTGGGAGCTTGCTCCC
>NZ_JAANMZ010000038.1 GCF_011250555.1 Bacillus sp. MM2020_4
ATAATATTTCGAGAAATTGATTGAATAGAATACATAAAGTAGGTGTAAATGTGAATAAAGACCCTATTCTTCAAATAAAGGACTTAAAGGTTTCATTCCAATCAGGTAAGAAATTTGTCGCTGCTGTAGATGGGATCAGTTTTGAATTGAAAGAGGGAGAAATTCTTGGGATTGTCGGCGAGTCCGGGAGCGGCAAAAGTGTGACATCATTAGCCACGATGGGACTTATCCCGTCTCCTCCAGGAAAAATTGAGCATGGAGAAATTATCTTTGAAGGAACAGACCTGAAAAATATTTCAGAAAAGGAATGGCGAAGAATCCGCGGAAATCAGATTTCGATGATTTTCCAAGAACCGATGACCTCGTTGAATCCTTTGTTTACGATTGGTAATCAGTTGATGGAAGCTATACGGTTACATACCGATCTCAATAAATCACAAGCAAAGGTACGAAGTATAGAATTACTAAGGCTTGTAGGCATTCCAAGAGCAGAAGGAATTCTTAAAGACCATCCACATCAGCTCTCAGGTGGAATGAGGCAGCGGGTCATGATTGCGATGGCGATGGCCTGTAATCCAAAGGTACTGATTGCAGATGAGCCCACAACGGCTCTCGATGTCACTATCCAGGCACAAATACTGGCATTAATGAAGGATTTAAATCAGAAAACAAATACATCGATTATCCTCATTACCCACGATTTAGGTGTTGTAGCGGAAATTTGCGAGCGGGTCATTGTGATGTATTCAGGCCAAATCGTTGAACAGGGTGATGTCAGAAAAATTCTAAAGGACCCACAGCATCCATATACAAAGGGACTTTTGAAATCCGTCCCAGACCTAAGCAGAAAAAAGGATCGGCTCTATAGTATTCCGGGGACAGTTCCTGCTCCAGGAACAGTTCTAAAGGGTTGCAAATTCGCGGCCAGGTGTGCTGAGGTATTTGGTCAATGCCATGAAGAAACACCGGAATTATATAATACGGAAAAAGACGGGCATGAAGTGCGCTGTTTCCTACATACCTTGAAGGAGGGGAGTGACAAACATGTCGGAGTTTCTTCTTGAAGTAAATGGTTTGAAAAAGTATTTTCCAATCACTGGTGGGCTTCTTGGGAGAAAACAAGGGGAAGTCAAAGCGGTTGATGATGTTTCTTTTTATGTAAAAAAAGGAGAGACACTTGGGATTGTAGGTGAAAGTGGTTGCGGGAAGTCCACGACTGGCCGATTACTCATGCGCTTGATTGAGGCTAGTGATGGAAGAATAATTTTCGAAGATAAAGAGATTACCAGTTTGTCAAAGTCAGAATTACGAAAAACACGTAGGGAAATTCAAATGGTATTCCAGGATCCTTATGCTTCCTTAAACCCTAGGCATTCGATCGAGCAAATTCTTGAGGAGCCTCTGATTGTTCATGGAATCGGAACGAAAGAGGAGCGCAGGAAGCAGGTAAGAGAAATGCTGGAGGTTGTTGGCCTTAGCAGTTACCATGCTAAAAGGTATCCCCACCAGTTCAGCGGCGGGCAGCGCCAGCGGATTGGGATTGCCAAAGCATTGATGACAAAACCGAAACTAATTATTGCGGATGAACCGGTTTCCGCTCTTGACGTTTCGATTCAGGCCCAGGTTCTCAATCTGATGAAGGACATCCAAAAAGAGTTCCAGCTTACATACATATTTATCGCACATGATTTAGGTGTTGTTCGACATATCAGTGACCGTGTCGGCGTGATGTATTTAGGCAGATTAATAGAATTAGCCGATAGTGAAGAACTCTATGAAAATCCACAGCATCCGTATACGAAGGCACTTCTTTCCGCTGTACCAGTGCCAGATCCTGATTTAAAAAAGAAAACCATATTAATTGAAGGGGAACTGCCAAGTCCAGCAAATCCTCCATCAGGCTGCGCCTTTCACACAAGGTGCGGACAGGTAATGGATATTTGCAAAACTGCTAGACCAGCAGAACACGTAGAAAATGGTCATTTTGTGGCATGTCACTTATATAACAAATGATATGCGGCATTTATGATAAAAAACAAATAATTAGGGGGAAAAAAGCTTATGAGGAAAAAGTCATTTACACTGCTGTTGATTTCTTTATTAGCCATCAGCATGTTTTTAGTTGGCTGTAACAGCAAATCGAGCAGCGAGTCTGACGGCAAAAAAGAGCCAGCCACAAGCAATGGTTCCAAAAAGGATACACTTGTGTATGGCCGTGGTGGAGATTCCACTTCTTTGGATCCAATCACTACAACTGAGGGAGAAGCCTTTAAAGTCACTGAAAATATTTTCGAAACCTTACTTGAGTATGGCGAAAAAGATACTACTGTCCAACCGGGACTTGCTGAAAAGTGGGAGCCGTCTGAGGATGGATTAACGTACACATTCCACCTGCGTCAAGGAGTGAAATTCCATGACGGTACTGATTTTAATGCAGAGGCGGTTGTCTTTAACTTTGATCGCTGGATGAATGGGGATGAAGAGAAATTCCCTTATTACACCATGTTTGGCGGCTATAAAGCGGATGAAGGGCATGTCATTAAAGAAGTGAAAGCGCTTGATGAGTACACAGTCCAGTTCGTCTTGAAACGTCCGCAGGCCCCTTTCTTGAAAAACTTAGCGATGTCGCCATTTGGAATTGCCAGTCCTGAAGCTGTTAAAAAGTGGGGCGATGATTTCAGAAGCCATCCGGTTGGAACCGGTCCATTTAAATTTGTTGAATGGAAAAAGAAAGACCGTATTGTCGTTGAAAAAAATCCAGACTACTGGCAAGAAGGTTTACCGAAGTTAAACAAAATCATCTTCCGCGTTATTCCGGAAAATGCTGCTCGTCTTAACGCCCTTTCAAAAGGTGAAATCGATGTCATGGATGGGTTGAATAATTCTGATGAGGCAACAGTTAAGTCTGACGACAAACTGCAAATTATCGAACGTCCATCAATGAACGTTGGCTATATTGGATTAACAAATACTCGTAAACCATTTGATAATAAGCTTGTTCGTCAGGCAATTAATTATGCTATTGATAAAAAGTCTATCATTGATGCGTTCTATGGCGGCAAAGCACTTCCAGCTAAAAACCCTATGCCACCTTCCATTGAAGGATATAACGACGCCATTGAAGAGTATCCATATGATTTAGAAAAGGCAAAAGCGCTATTGAAGGAAGCAGGTTATGAAAAAGGTTTTAAAATGGATTTATGGGCAATGCCTGTAGCTCGTCCATATATGCCTGAAGCACAGAAGGTTGCTGAAGTTATCCAAGAAAGCTTAAGCAAAATTGGCGTAACTGCAGAAATCAAATCAGTAGACTGGGCAACTTATTTAGAAAAAGCAACAAAAGGAGAGTTTGATGCCTTTATGCTTGGCTGGACAGGTGACAATGGTGACCCTGATAACTTCATTTACACATTGCTTGATAAAGATGCCATTGGCAGCAACAACTACTCTTACTACAGCAACGATGAACTACACAACATCTTAATTGAGGCGCAAACAGAAACAGATCAAGCAAAACGGAACGAGCTTTATAAAAAGGCTCAAGAAATCATCCATGATGATGCACCTTGGGTACCGCTTGTACACTCAACACCACTATTAGCGGCGTCTAAAGATGTACTGAATTACATCCCGCATCCAACTGGATCAGAATGCTTAAGTAAAGTTGAATTTAAATAGTAATGGGGGAAAAGGGGAGGGAGCATTGCCTCCCCTTTTCTTACCATTAGGCGGAGTGATGGTTCTGTTTTGGGTGAAAATCCGATGGAACATCGAAGTAGAGGGGTTCTATTTTCGTATTTTTTTCAAAAGAGGTGATGGTTATGTTAACGTATACAGTCCGGCGAATACTAGCCTTAATTCCAGTATTAATCGGAATGACCCTTGTTGTTTTTGCCATTATTCATGCAATTCCGGGGAATCCGGCACAAGTTATTCTTGGGCAAAGGGCAACGCAGGAAGCAGTTGCCAATTTGACAGCTCAATTAGGGCTGGACAGGCCTTGGTACATACAATATTTCGATTATATAAAATCTCTTTTACATGGGGATTTAGGTGTTTCTCTGGAGACAAGGTTACCGATTAATGAAGAAATATGGCCTTACCTGGCCGCCACATTGGAATTAACCATTGTTGCGATGATTATCGCCATTGTTATTGGCGTCAATGCTGGTATTATTAGTGCCTGGTTTTCAAATTCATGGTTTGATTATGCTGCCATGATTCTTGCCTTAATTGGTGTATCGATGCCGATTTTTTGGCTTGGTTTAATGGAACAATGGGCTTTTTCCATTGAGTTAGGCTGGCTTCCGACAACAGGAAGAGAGGATGTTCGGGATCCGATCACAGCAATAACTAATCTTTATATGATTGATACCTTATTACAAGGCAATTTTACTCAATTTATTACGGTCATCAAGCATCTCATTTTACCGAGTATTGCCCTTGCCACTATCCCGATGGCGATTATCGCAAGGATGACCCGTGCCACGATGCTTGAGGTAATGAAATCAGATTACATTCGTACTGCTAGAGCAAAAGGATTAAGAATGTTTTGGGTCGTGTACAAGCACTCGCTCAAAAATGCCATCATTCCTGTGCTCACAGTTATTGGATTGCAGACGGGGCTGCTACTAGGTGGAGCGATCCTAACAGAAACGATCTTTAGCTGGCCGGGCATTGGCCGCTATTTATACGACGCCATTGGCTACCGTGATTATCCGGTCATTCAGTCTGGAATTTTAATTATTGCGGCTATATTTGTCCTTATCAATCTAATCGTTGACCTATTGTATGTCATAGTGGATCCAAGAATTAAATTTACAAAATAAGGAGGGGATCAAAAGTGGCAGAATTAGCAAAAAACATTGCAGACATCGCGGTTGCACCTGCCGAGGAAAAGCTGGTACCACCATGGAAAGAGGCATGGCAATCCTTTTATAAAAATCGCTTAGCATTGGCAGGATTATGTATCGTTTTATTTTTTATCATTTTAGCCATCATCGCTCCTTTGATTGCTCCATATGGATTTAAGGAACAGGTATTAGCTGATCGGATGCAGGCACCATCAAGTAAACATTGGTTCGGAACCGATGATTTTGGCCGTGATATTTTTTCTCGTGTGATCTACGGGGCAAGAATTTCTTTATGGGTCGGATTTTTCTCGGTGTTGGGATCTGTTGTTTTTGGAACATTGCTTGGAATTGTGGCAGGTTACTATGGGCGCTGGGTCGATGCGATCATTTCCCGAATCTTTGATGTTATGCTTGCCTTTCCAAGTATCCTTTTAGCGATTGCCGTTGTTGCAATCCTTGGACCATCCCTGAAAAATGCGCTCATTGCGATCGCTGTTATCAACATCCCTAATTTTGGCCGGCTTGTCAGATCAAAGGTTTTAAGTGTGAAACAAGAGGAATATATTATGGCAGCTAGAGCTGTCGGAATGAAGGACATAAGAATTCTTCTGAGACATATTCTGCCTAACAGTATTTCTCCGGTAATTGTCCAAGCAACATTGGCGATTGCCACTGCCATTATCGAAGCCGCTGCTTTAGGCTTTCTTGGCTTAGGTGCTCAACCGCCAACGCCTGAATGGGGGAAAATGCTCGCCGATTCGAAAAACTATATTACCAATGCCCCTTGGACATTAATTTTTCCGGGGATGGCTATTATGCTGACGGTACTTGGATTTAACCTAATGGGTGATGGACTCCGGGATGTTCTCGATCCGAAAATGAAAAACTAGGCGGTGACAATCACCGCCTAGTTTTTTTACAATTTGAAGTATGTTTAGCATTGATTATTACATCAATAATAATCATACTTATCCCAGCATAACCACTTGAGATTGTTGTTTTTAAACACGATTTAGGGATATAATAATCCCAATTTAAAAACTGAAATTTCTTAATTTAGATTAATAGGGGGATCGGAAAGATTGACTAATAAAAGCATTGTTTTTATCGGATTTATGGGTGTCGGAAAAACGACAATCGGCAGAATGGTTGCAGAAAAACTTGGTCGTGAATTTATTGATGTCGACGAGGAAATAGAAAAAGAGTATGAAATGAGGATTTCAGATATTTTTGAAAAAATCGGAGAACGGGCTTTTCGAGATAAAGAAAAAAGTGTTATCACCAATCTATGCGAACAAACGAATAAGGTTTTGTCTTTAGGTGGCGGTGCCTTTTTGCAAGAAGACATTAGAGAGCTGTGCATGGATTCCAGTTATGTTATTTTACTAGACTTGTCATTTGAAAAATGGAAAGAGCGGATCAATCTAATTATAAACAGCCGCCCAGTATTGCAAGGAAAGTCATTAGCAGAAATGGAGGAGCTCTTTTATAAAAGGCAGGAAGTGTATGCAAAGCATCATTTGAAAGTGATTACGGATGGTCATACTCCTGGGGAAATAGCCGATCTAATCATAAATACAGTAATAGAGAAGGGTAGATAATGAAAAAAACAGTAACAGTACGAGGAATTACAATTGGTGAAGGGGCACCAAAAATTTGTGTCTCTTTAATAGGAAGAACGAAAACCGAGTTAATCGAGGAGGCTGCATTTTTAAAAACAGTAGATTTGGATATTGTGGAATGGCGGGCAGATTTTTTTAATCATGTAGAGAGTATGATAAACGTGAAAGAGGCCCTTGGTGAAATACGTGCTATTCTAGCAGATATGCCGCTAATTTTTACGTTCAGAAGTAAAAAGGAAGGCGGCGAAAAAGAAATAAGCAATAAATATTACATTGAATTAAATAAAGCAATGGCTGAAAGCGGTATGGTTGATATCATTGATATAGAGTTGTTTAATGAAGAAATCGAAGTGAAGGACCTAATTAACACTGCACATGCAAATGACGTTTTTGTTATTCTTTCTAATCATGATTTCATTAAGACTCCATCGCGAGAGGAAATAGTGGAACGATTAAGGAAGGCGCAGGAATGGGGAGGAGATTTACCAAAAATTGCCGTCATGCCGGCTAATTCCTCGGATGTCCTGACTTTATTGGAAGCAACCAATACAATGAATGAAAACTATGCAGACAGGCCATTTATTACGATATCTATGGGAACTAGGGGGATTATCAGCCGCCTTGCAGGGGGATCGTTTGGATCAGCCATAACCTTTGGAGCTTCTGGGAAGGGATCGGCACCAGGTCAAATTGGAGTGAATGAATTAAGAAATATTTTAAACCTACTTCAATAATCTTATAAAAGGACAGCAATCCATTTTCAAAAAGGATGCTGTTTTTTTAATAATCATGCATAAAAATTGTATCTAAATTTACACCGAAATGAAAACGTTTTCATTATTAAACTTGATTATTTTCAGTAAACGCAAAAAATTAAGTCATTTTAATATTGAATAATTATATACATGTATGTATAATAATTCATTATATAAGCAACGTGGGAGTTGAAGAAATGAAGGCTGCAATTATTGGTGGCACAGGTTATGGGTCAATTGAGTTAGTCAGGTTATTAAATAAACACCCTTACATGGAGGTTGGTTCTGTCGTTTCTAACTCCCAAGCAGGGTTTAATTTTAGCGATGTGTATCCGCACCTTTCTAATATAATGGTTCAACCGCTTGAAACATTCAATGCAGATAGATTAAGTGAAGAAAATGACATTGTCTTTTTTGCAACACCATCAGGGGTAAGCAGCAAGCTTGTTCCAAAGATGATAGAAAAAGGTAAAAAGTGTATAGATCTATCTGGAGATTTTCGTCTAAGGAGTGCTGAAGAATATGAGTCATGGTATAAGCATTTACCGGCCTCAGAGGACTATTTAAAGCAGGCAACATACGGATTAACTGAAATTTATTCAGAAGAAATAAAAACTGCTAATCTGCTAGCTAATCCAGGCTGCTACCCTACTGCAACGACACTTGGCTTAATACCCATTGTAAAAAATGGGTTTGTAGATGAAAAGTCAATCATCATTGATGCAAAATCAGGTGTAACTGGTGCAGGCAGGGGACTTACATTAACATCACATTATGCGGAAATAAATGATAATGTCAGAGCTTATAAGCTGGGAGCGCATCAACATATTCCCGAAATTGAGCAAGTCCTTCAAGATGAAACAGGGATAGAGATCGCCATTACTTTCTCGACACATTTGGTTCCGATGTCACGCGGTATTATGTGTTCGATGTATATGAATCTAAAAGATTATATTTCAACAGAGGAAGTTATAGAAATTTATACTCAATTTTATGAAAAGCATCCCTTTGTGAGGGTTCGGCCTATTGGAAATGTTCCAACCACTAAAGAGGTACTTGGCAGTAATTTTTGTGATATCGGCCTTTATGTGGATCCACGAACTAATCGCTTAACGGTCATTTCCGTCATCGATAATTTAGTAAAAGGGGCAGCTGGTCAGGCAATTCAAAATGCAAATGTAATGAACGGATGGGATGAACGGACAGGACTTACAGATATTCCATTGTATCCTTAAAATTCATAAATTAGTAGATACCTAGTTATACGACCAAAGGGAAAAATAAGGGGGAAATAAAATTGGCGCAAGCAACATCAGTAAATGAAATTGTTGTTCTAGAGGATGGGAGTATAACAGTTCCACAAGGGTACAAAGCAGGCGGAATGCACTGTGGTATTAAAAGAAAACGACTTGATCTTGGGTATATTGTTTCTGAAGTGCCAGCCACGGTTGCCGGTGTGTATACCACAAATATTTTCCAAGCAGCACCATTACTTGTTACGCAAGAAAGTATTGCAAAAGAAAATAAAGCTCAAGCGATCCTCGTGAATTCTGGTAATGCCAATGCTTGCACTGGCGAGCGAGGAGTAGCTGATGCACTTGAAATGCAAAAAGAATTTGCAAGCCAATTGGGAATTCAAGATCACCTTGTAGCAATTACCTCAACTGGAGTCATTGGCGAATTGCTCCCTATGGATTGTATTAAGACGGGAATCCATAACATTCTTAAAACAGAATATGAATTTGAAGAAAACTTCAAACAAGCCATTTTAACAACTGATACATGTACAAAACAGATTGCTGTTCAGTTTACCATTGATGGTAAACAAGTGAGCATCGGGGGAACTTCTAAGGGATCGGGAATGATTCATCCAAATATGGCGACGATGCTTGGTTTTGTTACAACAGATGCAAGTGTTGCCCAGGAAGACCTTCTACATGCATTAAGAGAGGTAACCAATACCACATTTAATATGATAACCGTCGATGGAGACACCAGCACGAACGACATGGTGTTAGTAATGGCAAACGGTTTAGCTGACAATAAGCAACTGACGATGGACCATCCAGAATGGGGCATTTTTAAACAGGGATTACAAATCGTTTGCGAATCACTAGCTAAAAAAATTGCCCGTGACGGCGAAGGAGCAACTAAACTAATTGAGGTGCAAGTTGAGGGGGCTTTTAGTCTAAATGCAGCTAGAGCAGTAGGAAAATCAATTATTTCTTCTAATCTTGTAAAAACAGCTATTTACGGTACAGATCCAAATTGGGGAAGAATTGTAACGGCTGCCGGTTACAGTGGGGTTCCAATCGAGCCGAATTTATTGGAGGTTTCTTTAGGGCAATACAAAGTATTTGAAAAAGGGCTGCCTTGTCCGATTGATGAAGAGGAAGTAAAAGGCTATTTGGAAAATGAAAATGTTGTTATTTATGTTCATTTACATCAAGGCGAGTACAGCGCAACTGCTTGGGGATGCGACCTTACTTACGACTATGTAAAAATTAACGCATCTTACCGCACTTAAGGGGGAAGTGAAAATGAAATATTTAGTCATTAAGTGCGGCGGAAGTGTGTTAGAAAATCTGCCAAGGTCTTTTTATGAGGACGTTGTGAAGATGTATCATTCTGGTGAATGGGTACCGGTAATCGTGCACGGCGGTGGCCCTTTAATTAATCAGTTATTAAAAAACTTAAACGTTGAGACCACCTTTGTGAATGGTTTAAGAGTAACAAACCACGAGGTGTTAGATATTGTTGAAATGGTCTTAAGCGGCATGGTTAATAAACAAGTAGTAAGAAATATTGCTGAAGTTAATGGAAGAGCAATTGGAATAAGTGGTGTTGATGGCACCTTGTTGAAAGCAAAACCTAGTCATGATGCTGAAACTTTAGGTTTTGTCGGCGAAGTGGTCGAAGTGAATGAAAGTATCATTGCAGGCATTGTAAATCAAGGATATATTCCTGTCATTTCTCCAATTGGGGTTGATGCAGGCGGCCAGCGCTACAATATTAATGGTGATATTGCTGCATCAGCAATCGCCAAAGCACTTGAAGCAAATTTATGCTTTATCAGTGATATCCCTGGGATCTTAATCGAGAAAGATAGTGTGAAAACCAAACTTGATAGAGTATCAAAACAAATGATTGAAGAAATGATTACTAATCAAACAATCTACGGCGGTATGATTCCTAAAGTAACGGCAGCGATTGACGGGCTGGTTCATAATATACCAGAGGTTGGAATCATAAACGGATTTGAAAAAAATAGCTTACTAGATTATACAAATGGAAAAAATGTCGGAACAAAAATAGTTCTAGAAGAGGTGATTGCATAATGGCTGCCAACCCAACTGTTTCACAAATCTCACCGGTAATGCCAACATACGCACGCTTCCCCATCACCCTTGTAAAGGGAAAAGGAAGTTATGTTTGGGACGATCAAGAAAACAAATACTTAGATTTCACTTCTGGGATTGCCACCTGTAACCTAGGGCATGTTCCCGATCCAGTGAAAGAAAAACTTGAAGAACAATTACAAAACCTATGGCACTGCTCAAACCTTTACCACATTCCAAACCAAGAGGAGCTTGCAGCATTGCTCACGGCGAACAGCTGCGGCGATCAAGTCTTTTTTTGTAACAGCGGGGCAGAAGCGAATGAAGCAGCCATTAAACTAGCAAGAAGATATGCTAACAATGTTAAGGGAAGTGGCTCAAACGAAGTTGTCACCTTTCAGCAATCATTCCATGGAAGAACGTTAGCCACCTTAACCGCCACAGGCCAGGAAAAAATTCAACAGGGATTTTCTCCGCTCATGCCCGGATTCAGCTACCTGCCGTTTAATGACAGTGGAGCACTTGATCAGCTTCAGACAATCAAACCTGCCGCGGTCCTGCTAGAGCTTGTCCAGGGCGAAGGAGGAGTGATTCCTGCCAACCCAGATTGGGTGAAAAAACTAGCCCAAATTTGTAAAGATAACGAAATTCTGCTAATGGTGGATGAAATTCAAACAGGCATCGGACGAACGGGTACACTTTTCGCCTACGAACAATACGGTATTGAACCGGATGTTATCAGCATCGCCAAAGGTCTCGGCTCAGGATTTCCAATCGGAGCCATTATTGCAAAAGAAGAAGCAGCAAAGGGGTTTGAGCCGGGCAGCCACGGCAGTACATTTGGCGGGAACCCATTTGCGACGGCGGCAGGGCTTGCGACCATTACACATATCCTTGAAAGTGACGTACTCAAACAAGTTGTCGACATATCAGCGTATTTAGATCAACAACTTCAAATTCTAAAAGAAAAGTACCTTGTTATAAAAGAAATCCGTGGTACCGGGCTGCTAAAAGGGTTGGTTGTCGAGACCAGCGCCTTAGAAATTGTCCAAAAAGCGATAGCAAACAATCTGCTAATTTTATCTGCAGGCCCGAATGTGGTACGGATTTTGCCTCCGTTGACCGCCACAAAAGAAGAAGTGAATGAATTTGCCAACAAATTGGAAAGTGCTTTCCAAAGTATAGAGAAAGGCGCGTGAGTATTTTGGAGAATGGTTATCTTACTTTGGAAACGGGAGAAGTGTTTGAAGGCATTCTAATCGGTGCAGAGAAGGATTCGCTCGGAGAAGTAGTTTTTAACACGAGCATGACGGGCTATCAAGAAATTATTACTGATCCATCATACGCCGGCCAAATCATTACTTTCTGCTATCCGATTATCGGAAGCTATGGAATTAATGCTATCGATGATGAAAGTATTTCACCTGCCTTATCAGGAGTGATCATTGGCGATTTATGTGAAACACCGAGCCACTATCAATCAATTAATAAATTCTCGGAAAAACTTAAACAGGCAGGGGTTCCTGGAATCGCAGGGGTTGATACGAGACTTCTCGTGAAAACCATTCGCAGTCGCGGTACTGTTAAAGGGTACTTAAGCTATAAGAAGAAAACAAACTTGCCAACAACAGGAAACCAGGCATTTTGGGTAGACAAAGTATCAACAAAGAAGACACAATTTTTCAAAAATAGCGGGCCACATATCGTTCTATATGATTTTGGCTATAAAAAGTCGATCCTAAATGCGCTATTAGAAGAAAATTGTGCGGTGACGATTGTGCCATACAATACTTCTTTTGAAAAAGTAAAAGCACTGAATCCCGATGGTGTCCTGTTAAGTAACGGACCTGGCGATCCCATGGAATTAAAACAGTGGTTCCCTGAGATTAAGAAAATAAGCCAGCAATTTCCAACACTAGGAATTTGCCTAGGACACCAGCTGATTGCCCTTGCCTATGGGGCTAAAACTACAAAACTTGCATATGGCCATCGCGGCGGCAACCATCCGGTTAAGGAAATAAATACTGGCAAGGTTAAAATAACAGCACAAAATCACGGCTATGTCGTCGTTGATGAAAGCATTGATGAAAAAGTTTTTGATGTCACATACAGAAATGTAAATGACAAATCAATCGAAGGTCTGAAGCATCAAAACTTTCCTATCCAAACCGTACAATTTCATCCGGAAGCACATCCTGGGCCAAGTGATACCGAATATATTCTGAAAGATTTCGTAAAACAGTTAGCATCAATGGGAGAGACAGTATATGCCGCTAAATAAAAAACTAAAAAAAGTACTTGTTATTGGATCTGGTCCAATTGTGATCGGCCAGGCAGCAGAATTTGATTATGCCGGTACACAGGCATGTATTGCCCTTAAAGAGGAAGGGATAGAAGTTGTTTTAATCAATAATAACCCTGCGACAATCATGACAGATGAGGCGATTGCCGACAAGGTATATATCGAGCCATTAAACGTTGAGACAATTGAAAAAATCATTCAAAAAGAAAAGCCTGATGGGGTCATTGGGACCCTTGGTGGGCAAACAGGTTTGAATTTAACCGTTCAGCTGTATGAACAAGGGATATTAGAAAAATACAATGTAAAACTCCTTGGCACCTCCGTCGAATCAATCAAAAACGGGGAAGACCGTGAAAGGTTCCGTAACCTAATGCTGGAAATCGGGGAACCAATACCGGAATCAGCGATCATACACAGTTTTGCAGAAGGCGAAGCTTTTGTGAAAGAAATTGGCTTTCCGGTCATCATTCGTCCGGCCTATACCCTTGGGGGAGAAGGGGGCGGTTTTGCCTACAATGACGAAGAACTTGAAATCGTCCTTAAGAAAGGCTTAGCAGCAAGTCCCATCCAACAAGTGTTAGTCGAAAAAAGTATTAAAGGCTGGAAGGAAATTGAATATGAGGTCATGAGAGACGCAAATGATACGTGCATTATTGTCTGCAATATGGAAAACATGGATCCAGTCGGCGTTCATACAGGTGATTCCATCGTTGTCGCTCCATCGCAGACATTAACAGATGTTCAGTATCAAATGCTCCGTGACGTTTCGATAAAAGTAATCAGAGAGCTAAAAATTATTGGCGGATGTAATATCCAGTTCGCGCTGCATCCGGAATCCAATCAATATTACATCATTGAAGTGAATCCAAGGGTAAGTCGTTCGTCTGCACTTGCTTCGAAGGCTACTGGTTACCCGATTGCCCGTATGGCAGCAAAATGTGCAGTAGGATATCACCTCGATGAAATTGTGAACCCGATAACAGGTAATACCTTTGCTTCGTTTGAGCCAGCGATTGATTATATTGTGGTAAAACTGCCTCGATTCCCATTTGACAAGTTCCCTGAAGCAGATAGAACACTAGGGACACAAATGAAAGCAACTGGAGAGGTCATGGCAATCGACAGGACGTTTGAAGGGGCTTTAAATAAAGCAATCCGGTCAATGGAAATGAACGTGTATGGACTTTGCCGCGATACAAACCATTCATTAAGTGAAGAAGTCCTTTTTGAACTGCTTGAAATCGCCAATGATCAGCGTTTATTTGTTATTGCTGAAGCATTCCGCAGAGGTATCTCGCTTGAAAAAGTGCATCAGTTGACCGAGATTGACCCATGGTTTTTGCACAAAATTAGCTCAATCGTTGCGTTAGAAACAGAACTTGCCTCCTATGAATGGAGCAATGTTCCAACAGCGCTGCTGAAAGAAGCAAAACGAAATAATGTTGCAGATAAGCTTTTATCGCAAATTTTTAATATCCCAGAAAAACAAGTCAGAAAGCAGTGGAAAGAATTTGACTGGAAACCGGGCTATAAGATGGTTGATACCTGTTCAGCAGAATTTGATGCGGTCACACCTTACTATTACTCAACATGGCACGGTGTTGATGAAGTAGAGCCAACAAATAAGAAAAAAATTCTGGTCATTGGGTCAGGACCGATTCGGATTGGCCAGGGAATTGAATTTGATTACTGCTCTGTCCACGCCGCAATGGCGATTAAGAAAAAAGGCTATGAGGCAGTTGTCATTAATAACAATCCGGAGACAGTCAGTACCGATTATTCCATTGCAGACAGTCTTTATTTCGAACCACTTGCTGCTGAAGATGTCCTCCATGTCATTGAAAAAGAACAAGTCGAGGGCGTATTGATCCAGTTCGGCGGGCAAACGGCGATTAATTTGGCCCATGCTTTAGAAGAAGAGGGTGTCAAGATTTTAGGAACTACCGTTGAAAATATTAATCTTCTTGAAGACAGAAAAGAATTTTATCAATTGCTGGAAGACTTAAGCATCCCGCATATCGAAGGAAAAACAGTATCGCATCCTGAAGAACTAGTGGAAGCTGCAGCTAAACTAGGATACCCGGTTCTCGTCCGCCCGTCGTACGTCATTGGCGGTCAGGCGATGTTTACGATTTTTTCAGAAGAGGAATTAGGGCAGTATATTTCCCAGCTTAAGAATAATTCATATGATGCGATGTGGCCGCTATTAGTAGATAAATTTTTACCAGGACTAGAATGTGAGATTGATGTTATTTGTGATGGAGACCAAATCGTAGTTCCGGGGATTTTTGAACATATTGAAAAAGCCGGTGTTCACTCTGGTGACAGCATATCGGTGTTCCCGCCCATCTCAATGTCTGAAGTGGTAAAAGAAACGATCATTCAGTATGCAGAGAAAATTGCTATATCGGCACCAGTTATCGGCATGATGAACATTCAATATGTGGTTTATGAAAATCAGGTTTTTGTGCTCGAAGTAAATCCGCGTTCATCAAGAACGGTGCCAATTATCAGTAAGGTAACAGGTATTCCGATGATTGATTGGGCAGTCAGTGCCCAATTAGGGGAGAAATTATCCGATTTATCGGAAGTTCAAGGTTTACTTCCTGAACCGGGTTATTATTCTGTAAAAGCCCCCATATTTTCATCCAGTAAGCTTAAGGGCGTTGACCATGTGCTAGGGCCGGAAATGAAATCAACTGGCGAAGCACTCGGAATGGGCGTAACGTTTCAAGCAGCTCTTGAAAAAGCACTCCCGGCTCTTGGGGGAAAAGCGGAAGAAAAGTATCTGTTTTGTTCTATTTCCGATCGGGAAAAAACAGCTAGTCTTCCAATCATTCGCGATCTTATCAACCAGGATTATCAGATTGCAGCAACAGAAGGTACTGCATTGTTTTTACGAAATAATGGAATATCGGTTGAACAGGTAGCTACGGACGATCAAGATGTAAGTGAACTTTTTCGAAAACAGCCAATAAAAGCAGTCATTAATATACCGAACCAAGGCCGACAAAAACAAAAGTTTGGTTTTCAAATTCGTGAGCATGCAGTTCGTTACAAAATACCTGTATTTACACATTTAGATACAATTGCAGCGACTAGTGGTTTACAAAATCAATCCAAGTCAGAGAATGAAGTCCTTACAGTCTGTGAGTATTACGATTTGGAAAAAAGGGGTGCTGAACATGTTAGAAGCATATAAATTGAAAAAGCAAGAATTAAAGGGAAAGGATTTTTTACAGCTGTCGGATTTTACTACAGATGAAATTCTCTATCTGCTTGAAGCGGCTCAGGAGTTAAAGGCACTGCAGAAACAAGGTACGCCCCAGCCGCACTTAAACGGGAAGGTATTGGGAATGATTTTTGAAAAATCTTCTACCCGTACAAGAGTATCTTTCGAGGTGGGAATGCTGCAGCTCGGAGGTCATGCGATTTTCCTAAGTTCGAAGGATATTCAGCTCGGAAGAGGAGAAAGCATTTCCGATACAGCGAAAGTGTTATCCCGTTATGTCGACGGCATCATGATTCGAACTTTTTCACATGAATCAGTAGAAGAATTAGCAGACCACGCAACAGTACCGGTAATAAATGGGCTAACGGACCTGCAGCATCCAACGCAGGTGCTGGCCGACTTGCTGACCATCTTAGAGCACAAAGGTAAATTGGCTGGTATAAAGCTTTGTTATATTGGTGATGGCAATAACAATATGGCCCATTCGCTAATGGAGGGCGCGGCTAAAGTGGGGATGAATATAAGCATTGCCAGCCCGACTGGATATTTGCCAAATGGTAAAATAACAGAACAGGCCATTCAAGTGGGTAAGCTTACAGGAAGTACGGTTACGGTTATGAATGATCCGCTGGAAGCAATTAAAGATGCCGATGTCGTGGTGACGGATGTTTGGACCAGCATGGGCCAGGAAGAAGAAACTGCGTTAAGATTAGAGGCATTCCGAGGCTTCCAGGTTAATGAGGAATTGTGTAAGTATGCGAAGAAGGATTTTATTTTCTTACACTGTTTACCGGCTCATAGGGGTGAAGAGGTTACCGCAGAAATTATTGATGGACCTCATTCAGTTGTTTTTGATGAAGCAGAAAACCGCCTGCATGCACAAAAGTCAATTTTAAAACTTTTACTTGCATAATAGTTTCATTTTTTATAAGATTAACTGTATAATAATTCTATTGATTGAATAAAAATTCATACATGACACAAGGAGAATACAGATGACGAAGGAAAAAATTGTTTTAGCATACTCAGGCGGTTTGGATACTTCCGTATCAGTAAAGTGGATTCAAGAAAAATATGGATATGATGTGATTGCATTAGGTCTTGATGTTGGCGAAGGTAAGGATCTAGAGGCGATAAAAACAAAGGCACTGAATGTTGGTGCCGTTAAAGCATATATCGTAGATGCTAAGGAATTGTTAGCGAAGGAATATATTCTTCCAGCTCTGAAAGCTAATTGTTTATATGAAGGAAAGTACCCGCTATCATCGGCGCTTTCAAGACCGCTCATTTCAAAATTATTAGTAGAGGTCGCGGAAAAGGAGGGCGCTGCAGCTGTTGCCCACGGTTGTACCGGTAAAGGGAATGATCAGGTTCGATTCGAGGTTTCCATCCAAGCATTAAATCCAAGTTTAAAGGTGGTCGCTCCGGTTCGTGAATGGGGTATGACCCGTGATGAAGAAATTGCCTATGCCGAAGAAAACGGCATTCCAATCCCAGTTGATTTAGACAATCCATTCTCGATTGATGCTAACATCTGGGGGCGTGCTTGTGAAGCTGGCGTTCTTGAAGATCCATGGGCAGAGGCGCCGGAAGCAGCATTCGATTGGACGAATCCAATTGAATTAACACCGGATGCGGCAGAATACGTGGAAATTGAATTTGAACAAGGTGTCCCTGTTTCCTTAAATGGCGAGCAACTTCCATTAGTACAATTAATCGAAACATTGAACGAGCTTGGCGGCAAGCATGGAGTTGGCCGTATCGATCATATTGAGAATAGATTAGTTGGAATCAAGTCGCGTGAAGTGTATGAAAATCCAGCAGCATTAATTTTAATTAATGCACATAAAGAATTAGAATTTTTGACATTACCTCGCGAAGTTTCACAATTTAAGACGCAAGTTGAACAGCAGATGGCGAAGATTATCTATGAAGGTCTTTGGTATTCGCCGTTAAAATCCGCTCTAGATGCTTTTATTGATGAAACGCAAAAAACGGTTTCCGGTACAATCCGTGTCAAGCTTCATAAAGGAAATCATACGGTTGTAGGCCGTAAGTCACCGCATAGCTTGTATAACGAGGAATTGGCAACATATGCAAAAGGCGACGCTTTTGATCATAATGCGGCGGTTGGTTTTATTAAGCTTTGGGGATTACCGACAAAAGTATATTCAGAGGTTAATAAGAAAGAATCGGTTCTTAAATAATATGGACATTGCCCTCGAAGGTGGAAATTCGGGGGCAAACTTCTATTGAATGTAAGGTATTTTGCGATTCGCCGATATACACTTAAAATTCGCTGAAAAAAAAGAAAAATACCAAAAATAGCCCAGTTTGAAGGGAGAAACACACATGTCTAAGCTATGGGGCGGACGTTTTACGAAAGAAACAAATAAATTGGTTGAAGAATTCACAGCTTCTATCACTTTTGATCAAAAACTAGCAAAAGAGGATATTGCTGGCAGCCTTGCCCATGTTCAAATGTTAGGGGAATGCGGCATTATTCCAATGGATGATACTGAGAAAATTAAGGATGGTCTCCTATCCATAAAAGAGATGGTAGATAATCACGAGGTTGAATTTTTAGTAGCCGATGAAGATATTCATATGAATATTGAAAAATTATTAATTGAAAAAATAGGCCCTGTCGGCGGCAAGCTTCATACGGGACGCAGCCGAAATGATCAAGTGGCGACCGATATGCATCTATATTTACGAACAAAAACAACAGAACTAATAAAATTACTTGAGGATGTCCAGCAGGCATTGATCTCTCAAGCAAAAGTGAATGTAGAAACATTAATTCCTGGGTATACGCATTTACAGCGGGCCCAGCCGGTTTCGTTTGCCCATCATCTCATGGCCTATTTTTGGATGTTTGAACGTGATAAAGAAAGATTAATAGACTCGTTAAAACGAATTAATTGGCTTCCGCTGGGTTCAGGTGCCCTGGCAGGGACGACCTTCCCGATTGACCGTGAACGTGTGGCCGAGCTGCTCGGATTTGAAACTGTTTATCCCAACAGTATGGATGCGGTAAGTGACCGTGATTTTATTCTAGAATTTTTATCGATTGGTTCCATCATCATGACACATATTTCAAGACTTTCTGAGGAATTGGTCATTTGGTCAAGCCAGGAGTTTCAGTTTGTGGAGTTGGATGATTCATTCTGCACAGGCTCAAGTATCATGCCACAAAAGAAAAACCCGGATGTACCG
Organism: Bacillus sp. MM2020_4; assembly: GCF_011250555.1. Lineage (GTDB taxonomy): Bacteria > Bacillota > Bacilli > Bacillales > Cytobacillaceae > Neobacillus. The sequence continues at coordinate 19,322 of NZ_JAANMZ010000038.1, forward strand.
GAGCTGCTTAGAGGGAAAACAGGCCGTACTTATGGTAATCTAATCGGCTTATTGACCGTCTTAAAGGGCTTGCCACTCGCCTACAACAAGGATCTGCAAGAAGATAAGGAAGGTATGTTTGACACAGTGGAAACACTAGAAGGCTCTTTAAAGCTTTTGGCACCAATGATCGAAACGATGACGGTCAAGAAAGATGTGATGCGTAAGGCAATCAACAATGATTTTTCCAATGCAACAGATATTGCTGATTATTTGGTTAGAAAAGGCTTGCCGTTCCGTGAAGCCCATGAAGTAATTGGAAAAATAGTGTTGTATGCTATTCAAAACAACAAATTTTTATTGGATTTACGTTTTGAGGAATATCAAGAGTTCAGTGCATTATTTGGGGACGATATTTATCAGGTATTGGCTCCTGAGCATGTTGTGGCCGTGAGGAACAGCTTTGGCGGTACAGCTCCTGAACAGGTGATGAAACAAATTATCCTTGCTGAGGGGAAATTGGAAGAATAATGCTGAGCAAGGTTAATAAGAACCTATTGACATTACCAGAAGATTCAGCTAATATTCTTTTTATAACTTTGGAAATTTAAAGAAAAATTAAATAAAACTCTTATCCAGAGCGGCGGAGGGACTAGGCCCGATGAAGCCCGGCAACCATCAAGGTATTCCTTGAAAAGGTGCTAATTCCTGCAGGTTAATTTTAACCTGAAAGATAAGGGGAGGAATCTAGCCCTCTTCTTATGAAGAGGGCTTTTCCTGTATACAGAAAAATGAAAGGGGCGAATGACCATGGCTGTATTACAAGTGGCAATTCTAGGTTTTGGAACGGTTGGTGAAGGGGTTTATCGGACGATTCAATCACATGCGGAGGAGTTAACAGCGGTATTAGGGAAAAAAGTGGAAGTGGCAGCTGTTCTGATAAAAAACAAGCAAAAGCCAAGAAATATTAGTGAGGAGGTTCTTGTTACTACAGAATTTGCAGAAATTCTCTGCCTTCCGCAGCTTGATATTGTTGTCGAAGCCATCGTCGACAGAGAACCGCCCTTTTCATTTTTGAAAAAGGCAATTGACCATGGCTGTCATGTTATTACCGCTAATAAGGAAATGTTTGCCCATCATGGAAAAGAGCTGTTGGAGCTAGCGAATGAAAATAATGTATCGGTTGGCTATGAAGCAACAGTCGCCGGTGGGATTCCGGTTATTCAAACACTAAGACAATTATTAAATATCAATCGTGTAAAACAAGTTCAAGGAATCCTGAATGGGACTTCAAATTTCATTCTGTCTGAAATGCGTGAGAAAAAGCAATCATTTGCACAGGCACTGAAATTAGCCCAAGTGAACGGGTTTGCCGAGGCTAATCCAACAAATGATGTCGAAGGTTTTGATGCTTTTTATAAAACCATGATTCTTAGCAGAATCGCCTTTGGGGATGAACCAAATTGGCATGAAGTGGAGCGGGAAGGGATTACAACCATCACAAGTGAAATGATTGAATCGGCAGAAAAAATAGGGTTAAAGTATAAACATATTGCTACTATTAGCAGATCGGGTGATCAAATTAAAGCGACAGTTAAACCGGCACTGATTGGAAGGGATCATCCTTTTTACCATGTGGAAGGGGTTCAAAATGCTGTTAGTATTCAATCTGACATTGTTGGTGAAATCACGCTTCAAGGACCAGGTGCTGGGATGTTTCCAACGGCAAGTGCCGTCATCGAGGATTTGGTTTACGTGTGTAAAAACAATGCTCCTGCTCCTCGGTCAACGGCATTAACAATATAAAAATAAATCCCTCAAAAAGAGCCTCTCATGCTCTTTTTTTGTTTTCTCCAAAACAAAATGTATCCGAAATCACCTATACTAGGCTTAAGTTTAGTCAAAATCAAATGGTTATCATATTGTGTAAAAGCTCGACCAATGGGACTAGTTATTTGATGAAAACAAAAAATGAAGGGGTGCGTCATGTTAGAAAACAGCTTTACATGGTCAAAAAGCTTTAAAAATGAAAATACGCGAAAAAAGATGAAGCAAAATCCCCCAATAAGTACCGATGCGGAAGTATCCACAGTTAATAAGGACAATCACGATATTGAAGTTAGTATTATTATCCCATCACAAAATAAATATCCGCTTAATCTATTTACCCTCTATTCACTTGAACTCCAAACCTTTCATCCAGCAAAAATGGAGGTAATCTTTATTAATGATGCCTCTACAGATCAAACGGACGATCAAATAAAAGGTTATTCCCCGCAATACCATTTTAAATATATCCATAGTAAAGAAAAGTTGGGGAGGGCAAAGGTCAGGAATTTAGGTATTCGCTCTGCAAGAGGAAGCCTGCTGATTTTTCTTGATGCAGAAATGATGGTGGAACCCGATTTTGTCGCTAATCACTATAAGCATCACCAAACCAAGAATAACCTCATTTTGTCTGGGGTTATGCATTCCAAAGCACTTTATTCATGTGTTTTCCCGGCCTTCTCTGAGAAAAAAATAGATGCAATTACAGATTTATCCAAAAATAACAAGGAAATATATACGAGATTTCGTAACCGTAATGGCAATCTTGATCAACCATTCCCATTATTAAATAAAGGCGATTTAACTCGTAACACCTATCGAGATCTTGCCTTTAATGCCTTCCCATGGTTTCGGCAAATAATAAGAAATTACGGAAATGATTTAGAAGGCTTTGCGTTTCCATGGATGGCCTTTCTTACCGGGAATGTCTCGATCAAGAAGGAATTGATTGTCCAGGCTGGTGGGTTTGATGAAGAGTTTTATCACTATGGTTATGAAGACTGGGAATTAGGATACCGGTTATACAAAATGGGTGCGGAGTACATGGTCAGCGAACAATTAATTACCTACCATCAGGAGCATCCCGTTGGCGAAAGTAAATGGAAGGAAGCAGTTGGAAACTTTGGCCTGTTTACGATCAAACATCATGATGTTGATGTCCTCATCCTAGGACTTGAGCTTACCGGACTTACTGATCTACTAACGATGAGTAAGATTTTACGAGAATATAAAGCACTTGGACAATCGAGCCCTGAGCAGTTTAAAAAATTTCAAGAAAAATTTGTCCATATACTTGAAACCATCATCCTGATGCTCCAAGTCGATATCCGTCATTTCAATATCTTAGGTGCTTCAGGCTTTACTTCAGAGCAGCGGAAAGAACTCCTTGCTGATACAAAAAGTCTAAGCGGCTATCCCAATTTAGCAAACTTTTTAAAGCAGGTTATAAATTCCTAATATTTGAAGGAGTGAAAATGTGGTTTCCATTATAACGTGTACGATAAGAGAAGAGAGTATCGATAATGTCTTCAGAAATTACCAACAACAAACTTGGCCAGATAAAGAATTGATCATTATCCTGAACAGGGATTCGATGGATATTGACCAATGGATCAAAAAGGCCAAAAATTATTCTAATGTCCGGGTATTTCAATTGCATGAAAAAGCAACACTGGGGGATTGCTTAAATTTTGGGGTAATGAACGCAGGTTATGATATTATTGCGAAATTTGATGACGATGATTATTACGGTCCCGAATATATTGCAAGTTCAATCGAAGCTTTTACTAATAAACAGGTTTCGATCGTAGGAAAAAGCTCCTACTATATTTATTTTAAAAATAAAAAAGCCTTGATTCATGTGAATGGTACAGAGAATTCTATGACAGATACGGTTGCAGGAGCAACGTTACTGTTTAGGAAAGACATTTTTCATTATGTTCGCTTTGAAAAGGTAAATCGTGCCGAGGATTACTGGTTTATTGATCAATCGAAAAAAGCAGGCTTTCACGTTTATTCTACAGACCCACGACATTTTGCCGTTATTCGTAATGACTCAGACAAACATACGTGGAAGATTTCCGATGAAGATTTAATGGGGTGGGGTGATTTAGTCGGCTATACAGAAAATTTCGAGTCAATTGTATCAAATAGGAAGTAATTCTAATCAAGTGGAAGCAGGCCAAACCTGCTTCCATTTTTCTTTAGAGAGGATTACTTGCCTTTTCGGGCGCGCTGGTTAGCCGCATTCGCGCGGGCTTGTGCTTCCAAGTCCGCGTTATCTGCTAATTCTTGTGAATACTCTACATCCATTCCATCAGATTTCATGCTTTTCGGCACTTGTGGAAGTGATGCTTTATTTTTATCGCGACTTCTTTGTCCTCGTGACCGACCCATTAGAAAAACCCCTTTCATTTGTAAAAATAATAAGGAGCCGGAAACGCTCCTCATTACTAGCTTTTACAGGTAGGAAGAGGTTCATTAGTGGAAAAATCTTTAAGCGATTTAAAGCTTTGTTTTTCTGTCATGATAACCGCCAGCACGGTCAGCCATTTTAAATTCCCTTTGATAGGATACTTCCTGCATGCTCGAAAGCGTATATTTGCCTCTATCCCTATCCTTTTTCTTCTTTTCTGCCATTTTGCTCATTCCTTTCAACAATTAATAGTCAATCGTCATCAAGCGAAGTAGAAAAAAACTCATTTCCATTTTTACCTATTCGGAAAGGAATGATACTAATTTGTGGAAAATATATTTATTTACATCGAACTAGCAATGAAAATTATGATAAAGTAATGCTGAGGTGAAGGAATTGGCCATTATTACAAAGATCACCACGCAGCAGAAAAATAAGGATCGTTTTAATGTGTTCATGGATTATGGCAAAGGCGAAGAATTTGCATTTAGTGTTGATAGTGATGTATTCATCAAACATCAATTAAAAAAGGGAATGGAGCTTGATGATTTTTCACTCTTAGAAATTCAATACCAAGATGACGTTCGCAAGGCCTACAACCTAGCCGTCAATTATTTGGCAAGAAGAATGAGAGCGGAAAAAGAGATTAAGGATTACCTTCTAAAAAAGGAAATAGATGAACCAATCATAAAAGAGGTTATACATAGGTTGACCGCTCAAAAATACATCAATGATGAGGAATTTGCGTTAGCCTTCGTAAGGACACTAGCGAATACAACTGATAAAGGCCCTAATGTCATCAAAATGGAATTAAGGGAAAAGGGAATGGAAGAGAAGATTCTCCAACGCGCCCTAGAAGAATTTCCTTTAGAGCAGCAGATTGAAAAAGCAACGAAGCTAAGCAAAAAGCTGCTTCAAAAGTATGCAAAGGAATCACCTAAAATTCAAAAACAAAAGCTTGAGAATGTCTTGATTAGAAAAGGGTATTCTTTTGAGGTAATAGCTATGGTTATCAGTGAAATAGAAATGCCTAAAGAGGCTGATGAAGAGATGAATGCCATCAGATATCAAGGTGAAAAGGCGCATCGGAAATTTTCCCAATTAGCTGGGTATGAGTATCAGCAAAAGATGAAACAGGTTTTATATAGAAAAGGTTTTTCACTCGATCTAATTGAAAGGTTTCTTGCTGAATTAGAAAACTCATGACAATAAACGTCATGAGTTTTTCCTCTCGATTACAATTGAATCTTGATCCAACTGGCCCATAATGATCTCGGCAATTTCCTTGGCAGATCTTAGGGAGGATTTGTCTTTAATATGGTCGCTTTCATCCCAGAAAGGGGTATTCATACCGCCCATATAAACAGCGTTAAACTTAATTCCGCTGCCTTCATATTCTTTTTGCAGGCTTTCTGTAAAGCCCCTAATCGCAAACTTGCTAGCAACATACACAGCCTCATTCACTTTGCCCCTTAATCCGGCAGTAGAGATAATATTGATAATTTGCCCGGCATGATTGTGTTGCAGGACAGGAAGGACTGCCTTTGTCATCAAAATAGTCCCAAAGATATTTGTATCAATCATTTGGCTTATTTGCTGCTCAGTTATTTCCGTAAATGCGCCAAAATGCCCAATCCCTGCGTTATTGACCAAACCGAAAATCGTGTATCTACTGCTTAATTCTTTCACATTGTTTCCAATATCCTCAATGTTCCGGATATCTAATTGGAGAATATCTGCCTTTCCACCCATCGTTTCAATTTCCTTTTTTACCTCTGTTAATTTCTCCAAAGTTCTTCCAGTTAATAAAAGGTGATAGCCCTTTTGTGAAAAAAGAAGGGCTAATTCCTTTCCCAACCCTGAACCGGCTCCAGTTATAATAATTGTCTTCATTAATAGGCTCCTTTCAAAGTTATACCTTTATTAATTGTACAAATATTACTATACTAAAATAAAAGGATAAATGGGAGTGAAAGTGATGCAACAGGAGAAACGCTACAGTGCAATGTCAGAACATGAATTAAGGCAAGAAATTGCTAGCATACAAGAAAAGGCTAGAAAAGCAGAGCAATTGGGAATGGTCAATGAGTTTGCTGTTCTTGAAAGAAAAGTGCAAATGGCCAGGGCGTATTTAATGAATCCTGATTCTTTTAAACCCGGTGAGATTTATGAAATTGAAGGGGATCCTGGCCAATATTTTAAAATTGATTATATGAATGGCGTTTTTGCATGGGGCTACAGGCTTAAAGGTGATGGAAAAGAAGAAGCACTACCGATTTCTTTACTAAAGTGGTTAAAATAAATGAAAAGCCAGAGAACTCAATCTCTGGCTTTTCATTTTTAATATTGCGGTGATTCGTCATCGCGCTCCCCAGAAGCTCGCATTCGCTCTTGTGGATGGGTATTAATCGTACCATTTGCTCTCTTTGAAGCATATTCTGCTTTTGCTCGTGGCTCTCCCTCAAGCTTATTATTATTTTGATTAGGGAATCCTGTTTCTTTATTTCTCATGCTGGTACCTCCATTTAGGGAATGAGAAACACGTGAAAAGCAAAGAGCATCCTCGGGTGCTTACCACGTACTGTTAGTATTCACGCTTTGAAGGAAGCTTATTTTAAAAGAAAATGGAAAAAACGATGACCATAGTCAAAAGCTTTTTAGCTTGGTATTATACTCAACTTCTTCCGTAATTTCTTTTCACTAAACACCCAGCCCGTATATGAACTGATTCGATTTAAGTCCCTGTCTAATTGAACAACCGCCACAAAGGGGTAGTGGCCATTACTCCGGTAGCGTAAATCAATAAAACGAACTTCGTAAAAATCATTGTACTCATCAACTTCCCAGCGATATACAGGGGAAAATGATAAAAACGCTGAAAGATTCTTATCCTTTTTGGCTGCTTCGATGACAGGTGTATTAGGGACAGGTATTCGGTTAAAGCGGTCAAGAATGTCCACTTGATCCTTAACAGCTTTCCCGACAAAAAATTGCTGGTTATTCATGGCCGCAATTCGCCATTGATGATATCTCATGGTTGGTGCAATAATGATTTCTGTGGCGTCAGGGATGATGGCTCTTACCCCAACCAAAACTCGTTTCTTTGCTTGATACCGTCTGATATAGTAGGTAAAGATGACGGCATACATTAGTAAAAAGGTAATGCCCGGATTTGCCCCTAAAATCCAAATAAATATCCCTATAACATGAATGCCGAAAATAATCGGATCAAAGGTGTTTATGACGCCGAGCGCTACCCATTTTGTAGAAAAAGGTCTCAGCGCTTGCGTGCCATAGGCATTAAAAATATCAACAAATACATGGATGAACACAGCTGCGAACGTCCATGCCCATAAATGCAATAAATTGGCTGATGTAAAGAAAGGGTAAATGACAGCTACAATGAGGAGCGGCCATAATAACACTGCAGGTATGGAATGTGTCACTCCACGATGATTCCGAATGTAAATGGCATTATTTCTTAGTTTTAACACTGTATCGATATCTGGTATTTGTGAACCTGCAATCGTGGCAATTAACACACTGGTTGCAGTAGCGTGGCTGGCGGCGACGGATGGATCCAAGGTTGCAAGCCCACCCAGGGCAATCCCCATTACAACATGTGTTCCAGTATCCAAAAGGAAAATCCTCCTTTAATAATTTCTTGTCAAAAGAAATAAATTAGCTTATCGTAAAACGAAAATGTCTTATTATTATACCCTTTTTAACAATTTGGAGGCACTAATTATATGTTAATTGGACACGAAATTTTCAAAAATATCAATATAAATGCTTTTCAAAATGATTTAATAGCCTGGTTTAAAAATGAACAGCGTGACTTGCCTTGGCGCAAAGACCAAGATCCATATAAGGTATGGGTTTCAGAAATTATGTTGCAGCAAACAAGAGTCGACACCGTCATCCCGTATTTTAATCGTTTTATTGAATGGTTTCCTACAATTGATGATTTGGCTGAAGCGGACGAAGATAAAGTGCTTAAAGCTTGGGAAGGGCTCGGATATTATTCAAGAGTGCGAAACCTGCAATCTGCGGTTAAGGAAGTAAAAGAAAAATATAACGGAGAGGTGCCAAATACACCAAAGGAAATCGCAGAACTTAAAGGGGTAGGGCCCTATACAGCAGGTGCGATTCTAAGTATTGCCTACGGAATCCCAGAGCCTGCAGTTGATGGAAATGTGATGAGGGTCTTATCACGAATTCTCTCCATTTGGGATGACATTGCTAAACCCTCATCCCGAAAGATATTTGAACAAGTCGTGCGTGGATTAATTTCCCATGAGGACCCATCCGCATTTAATCAGGCGTTAATGGAATTAGGGGCGTTGATTTGTACTCCGACATCTCCTTCCTGTTTATTATGTCCGGTCCGCGAACATTGCCAGGCCTTCTTTGCAGGGGTCCAAAATGAGCTGCCGGTAAAAACGAAGAAAACGAAGACGCGTGATGTCCAACTGGCCTCAGCAATCATTACGGATACATCGGGTAAATTTTTAATTCATAAGCGCCCTAAAAATGGGCTGCTTGCGAATTTATGGGAATTCCCAACAATCGAGCTCCATCATCCCATGCTAAACGATCGGGAGCATATAGTTACCCGTTTTAACGAAACCCTTGATTTGGATATCAATCTTGAGCAAATCATTGGTCAAATTGACCATGTATTTTCCCATTTAGTTTGGAATTTGAAAGTATACACTGGGACCATTACTTCTGAATTTACGGAAACCGACGAGTGGAAGCTGGCTTCCTTTGAAGAAATGAAAGAATATGCCTTCCCTGTTCCTTATCAAAAAATGTTTAAACTGTATCAAAGTTTGTAAGAGAAGAGACCGTCCTAACGCGCGGTCTCTTTTCATTCACATTTTAATCCCGCCGCGGCTTTCAATTTCTTCAATGATTTCACGATGAATGGTCTGCCCTTCACTGTTTAAATAGGGGGCAATTTGCTGCAAGGAATGATGAAAAAAGGCAAGCTCCGAATCCTCCCAATTAGATTTCCCCATCATCGAAAGCTCAGTCATATCTCGTCCATCATACATAGCCTACATCTTCCTCCCAAATGATTAATTTGTCCTTAGTGTCTTTTATAAATTGTCTTCTATACGTAGAAAAGATAAAATAGTAACAAAACTGTACATGAAGAAGGGAATAGAGAAAATGACACAAAAAGTAGCATTAATAACAGGCAGCAGCAGAGGAATTGGCAAGGCAACCGCACTTAGGTTAGCAGAAGCCGGATATGATATCGTGATTAATTATGCGAGAAGTAAAAAATCTGCTCTAGAAGTGGCTGAACAAATTGAAGCACTGGGTCGAAAGGTATTAATTGTTAAAGCCAATGTGGGAGATGTGGCTAAAATTAGAGATATGTTTGCTCAAATCGACCAGGAATACGGTCGTTTAGATATATTTGTCAATAATGCCGCATCAGGTGTGCAGCGACCTATCATGGAACTGGAAGAGTCACACTGGGACTGGACTTTAAATATTAACAGTAAAGCCTTATTATTCTGTGCTCAAGAAGCGGCAAAATTGATGGAAAGAAATGGCGGCGGGAAAATTGTCAGCATCAGTTCGCTTGGATCCATTCGCTATTTAGAAAATTACACAGTAGTTGGTGTATCAAAAGCAGCCCTTGAAGCATTAACAAGATATTTAGCGGTTGAATTGGCATCGAAAAATATTATTGTTAATGCTGTTTCTGGCGGCGCAGTGGATACAGAAGCATTGAAGCATTTCCCTAATCGAGAAGAACTTCTTCAAGAAGCGAAAGAAAAAACCCCAGCAGGAAGAATGGTAGAAATTGATGATATGGTGAATAGCATCATGTTCCTTTTATCCGATGAATCAAGTATGATTAGAGGTCAAACCATTATTGTTGATGGCGGAATTTCATTACTCGTATAAGTTATTTCTAAATAGTAATTTTAATGGATAATCTCCGCGAAGCATGGATACATTATATTCGTGGAGGTGATAACCATGGCAAAATTCAATCAACAGCCAAACAAGACTTCAGCTGGAACAAACATCCAGGAAGTAAGACAACAAAATGCGGGGTCTGCTGGTGCAGGTTCTGCAGGTCAATTTGGTACTGAATTCGCAAGTGAAACCAATGCTGCAGAAGTAAGAAAGCAAAATGCTCAATCTGCACAAGGCGGTTCACAAGGTCAGTTCGGAACTGAATTTGGCAGTGAAACAAATGCACAAGAAGTAAGAAAGCAAAACCAAGCTGCTGAAGCTCGTAAAAACCAAAACGCAGGTCAATTTGGACAAGAATAAATATACTTAATCACTAGGGAGGCGCTCTTTTCGTTAAAGAGTGCCTTCTTCCTGTAATGCAGGGCGCTTCCGCTTTTCGATTTTCGACAAAACTTCCTCCCTTTTTACATAAGTAGTCAAAGGAAATCAGCAGTTGGAAAAGAATACATAGTATAGCTTAAAAAAATAAGGCGGTGAGGGAAATGGATCAGTTTAACCGATTGGTTTCCGAACAAATGGCGACAATGGAAAAATTACTATACCTTCAAACAGAACTCGAGCGTTGCCAACAAATTGAAGAAGAGCTTCAAACCTTAGAGAATGCCACAGACCTCGATAGTATTCAAAATGATATTCTCTTGATGAAAAAAGAGCTGAAAGAGATTCAACACATTTTTGAGAAGCAAACAGAAGAGGTTATTAATTCCTATCGAGAAACAAACTTAACCACGTCTGTCTAATTTTTTAGAGAGAAAATCAGGCACTTTTGCCGTGTTCTGCCCTATTTCCACAATAAATTCGCAATTTTTTACAAAGAGCCACTTGAATTGTGGCTCTTTTGTTTTAAATTCTGTCCTTAACCGTTATAATAATAAAAAATAGGAATTTTACTTTGTTACCTCTTATCATTAATTAGTAAAGGTTTAGGAATTAGGTTGCAAAGCGTTCAGGAATGAAGGTAGGGGAGAACATGGGCGTACCCATAGAAGGTGAACCAATGCAAATACATAGCTATAAGCATAATGGGCACATCCATCGCGTCTGGGAGGAAACAACCGTTTTAAAAGGGTCACAGAATTTGGTGATTGGTGGAAATGACCGAACTCTTGTTACAGAATCAGATGGCAGGACATGGATTACAAGGGAACCGGCAATTTGCTACTTCCACTCACAGTACTGGTTCAATGTCATAGGAATGATTCGTGAAGACGGCATTTATTATTACTGTAATATCAGTTCACCATTCATTTTTGATGGTGAGGCACTAAAGTATATTGATTATGACCTTGATATCAAGGTGTATCCTGATATGACCTTTAATTTACTAGACGAGGATGAATATGAACGCCATCGCCGTGAAATGAATTATCCAGATGCGATTGATCAAATTTTAAAAAGAAATGTGGAAAAATTAATTCAATGGATTCGGCAGCGGAATGGCCCGTTTGCACCAGATTTTATTGATATTTGGTATGAACGATATCTAACGTACAGACGTTAGAAACTTAACACCTGTTGATTGTTATATCAACAGGTGTTCGTATGTTCTGAAGGAAGGGGCATCTATTACTTTGAATAGTATTCGCAGATATCTTCAATTTGTGAAACCATATCGACTGCAGATTATCGGGACAGTCATTATAGGGGTAATAAAGTTTTCCATCCCGTTGATCATCCCGATGTTAATTAAGTATGTGGTTGATGATATTGTTGGGAATCAAACCCTATCCCATGATGGGAAAATTAATAAACTTATGCTCATTATGGTAGTCATGATTGTCGTTTTTGTCATCCTAAGACCGCCGATTGAGTATTATCGCCAATATTATGCCCAGTGGACGGCTAGTAAAATTTTATATGATATTCGCGATCAGATGTACACCCATATCCAAAAGTTAAGCTTCAAGTATTATTCCAATACCAGAGCAGGGGAAATTATTTCACGTGTAATTAATGATGTGGAACAGACAAAGACCTTTGTAATATCAGGATTAATGAATCTTTGGCTTGATATTGCCACTATTATCCTTGCTATTATTCTTATGTTTTATATGAATGTGAAATTAACAGTCGTATCGATCCTGCTCTTCCCGCTATACGCCTTTTCCGTTCGATATTTTTTTGGTAATCTTCGTCATTTAACAAGGAAGAGATCGCAGGCACTGGCGGAGGTGCAAAGCTATTTGCATGAACGAGTGCAGGGAATGCCGGTCATCAAGAGCTTTGCGATTGAAGAGTACGAGCAGACACAGTTTGATAAGCAGAATAAAAACTTTTTAGAAAAAGCTTTACAGCACACAAGCTGGAACGCTAAGTCATTTGCAGTAGTCAATACGATTACAGATATTGCCCCTTTAATTGTTATCGGATACTCTGCCTATCTTGTCATTCAGCAGCAATTGTCATTAGGAACAATGGTTGCGTTTTTTGCGTATATTGATAAACTTTATAATCCGTTAAGAAGGTTAGTGAATTCTTCTACCACCATTACGCAATCGTTCGCTTCCATGGACCGTGTATTTGAATTTTTAGATGAGAAATATGATATTGTTGATGAGCCAAATGCGAGGGTGTGCAGCAATGTAAAAGGGGATATTTCCTTTGAACATGTTTCTTTCTCGTATGATAAAGAAGATGAAATGGTCCTAAAAGAGATTCATTTAGATGTAAAAAGGGGAGAAACGATTGCGCTGGTTGGAATGAGCGGCGGCGGAAAATCGACGCTGGTCAGTTTGATTCCCCGATTTTATGATGTCACCAAAGGAAGAATTACCTTAGATGGGGTGGATATCCGTCAATTTAAGGTTCAAACGCTCCGTGATAAAATTGGCGTGGTTTTTCAAGATAATATTCTTTTCAGCGAATCCGTTATCGACAATATTTTATTGGGAAAACCGGGGTCCACTGAGGAAGAGGTCGTTCAAGCAGCTAAAGCAGCAAATGCCCATGAATTTATTCTAAATCTTTCAGATGGATACAACACCAAGGTGGGGGAAAGAGGTGTGAAGCTTTCCGGAGGTCAGAAGCAAAGGGTTGCAATTGCTAGGGTATTTTTAAAAAATCCTCCCATCTTAATTCTTGATGAGGCAACATCAGCACTGGATTTAGAAAGCGAGCATTCGATCCAGGAATCACTAGAAGAGCTGGCTAAGGATCGAACCACCTTCATTGTCGCACACCGGTTATCAACGATTACACATGCCAATCGGATTGTCCTAATTGAACATGGTCAAATCGTAGAAATTGGGACACATGAGGAACTAATGAATAAGCGTGGAAATTATTATAATTTATTTCAGGTGCAGCAGTTAGAACAGAAAGAACCCGTTGCGGAGTAATGTGATCCGCAACGGGTTCTTTTTTAATCGGCATTTTCTACTTCTATTGATATTTCGTTGTGATGAAAGGAATGGAAGCTGGTGATTAGAGTATCGAGATGTTCTACCTGTTCACCGTAATCAATAATAGAAGCGACAATTTGCATGGTATGGTAGTGATGTGGGCTATTTTGCTCGGCAGTTTCCTTTTGATGGGCTAAAAAGTAGTCGAAAAGTTCCTGCTTATTTAGGTAAAGATTCTCTTCAGGATTTGGAGTAGGAGTGGGAATCTTTCCTATGAATCTCAGTAAGACTTGTTCATGATGATAGATGAGGCTGTCGACTTGTTCTTGAATCGATTGCTTAAAGTCTTCAGGAAGCTGTAACAGTTCATTTTCATAACGATGTAATCTTTTTAACGTATCGAGAGCTTTTTTTGCGGTTACATTTAATTGTCGATAAATCACAAGCTTACGTGATTTTTCCGGAAGATTTTTTTTCAAATAATAGCGTTCTTCCTTCAACATTTTATAAAACAAATCCATCATATTGATACTTTCTTTAAATTTCTTTATATCTGTTTTTAGCTGCTGATGGTCATAATCATGTCGTGTACTTAGTCGAATCCATTTAATAATTTCCTCGGTTGCATCAACGATTTTAGAATAAAGCTTATTTTCATATTTTGGCGGCATAAACACGAGATTAACAATAAATGCTGAAAATACTCCAATCATAATAGTTGAGAAACGGATTCCAGCAAACTGAATAAAATTGCCGCTTTGTGTTTCCATAATCGAAATGAGGGTGACGAGCGTAAGTCCAATGGTATTCTCTAGTTTTAATTTAAGATTAATAATAATGACAATGATAGCCGCCAAACCAATGACAATAATATGATTTCCTAATAGAAGGACGAAGATGACTGCAAGTATTGCGCCAATGAGATTTCCTTGAACTTGCTCAATAATCGTTAAATAGGACCGATAGATGGTTGGCTGGATGGCAAAAATGGCTGCGATCCCAGCGAATACAGGAGAGGGTGAGTGCAGCAATAGACCTAAGTAAAGGGATAAAACAATAGCTATTCCCGTTTTTAAAATGCGGGCACCTAACTTCATTCCGTTTGAATTCCTTTCAAAAAATAGTCGTTTTCTTCTATATTGCTCACTGAAGAACAAATATGTACTATACATGGATTAAACCATTTTATCAAGAGAAAGTATATGAATTTATATTCGTAATGTTATAGTTTTATGTACCTCAAAAAACGTCCGCTAAACAGCGGACGTCTCTTAGAATAAATCGTAAACATAGAATTTGAAAATCATCCAGCCCCAGGGACCATCCGTATTTCTTATATCATTCTGTGGAAACGGACGGATCAGCTTGTTCTTTGACTGGAAGGATTTGGATAAAGTGATTTTCCGGGTCTGCTAAAAGACCGCGAAGCTGACCTGCTTCCTCAAGTTGACCATTTTGCTCAAGTATATCGGTATATTTTCCAAGAAGTTCGTTAATATCCTGTTTGCCTTTTTCATTTAAGTCAACAACAGATACTTTCGCACCCTTGGCAATTCGTCTTTTTAAGGCGTCCTTTGTCAAGCCCATAGCAGGGAGCTGGCGGACATAAACGACACCACCGGTCATACCGGCACAGATCCAAGGACCTGGGTCGCCTAGAACTAACCCGCGACCGTTTGTCATATATTCAAAGGCAAAGCCTTTAATATTGGCATTAGCTGCAATGTTTCCGGCTTCCTTTTCGGGTAGCGGTTGTTTCACCCCGCCGCCAATAATTAAATCTGCTCCGGAGAGGCGGATACCGGCACGGGCATCAGCATTACCTTGGGCAACAAGCAGCCCCTTCTGTGCGCCGTATCCAAAACCTTTTCCAACAGAACCATTTAGCATAAGGCCATTTTTCCCTTTAGACTTAAGGACATGAATATTTCCGCCAAAAGAGGTTTTTCCAACACCGTCTTGACCGCCGCCGTTAACAGTGATTTCAATTCCTTCACTATTATAGGCGCCTAAGCCGTTACCGGGAATAGAGCCCTCCTTATACTTAAGCTGTACAGACGGCAGTTGTTTGTAGGACCCATCTAATCTTCCACGGACACGGTGGCAGGAAACACGGCTTCCTAACACGCGCTGTTCGGACGTAACACTTACGAATTCACGAGAAGAAAGGAGTTGATCTACACTTGCATCAAGGTATTCTGCGCCTGCAGCTACCTGCATTTGAACTTCTTCAATTGATTTCGACGCTTCCACTTTTGCAAATTGGCTAATTTCAAGTGGCTTTAGAAGATAAGACAGGCTTAGCTGCTGCTTTCCTTTTGCTTGCTCCAATAATTCAGAATGGCCGACAGCTTCCTGTAAGTTTTTGATTCCTAATGAAGCAGCAAGAGCTTTTAATTCTGTTCCAAAAGCAGTAAAAAGATTCATGATTCCTTGAACGGCTAATTCTAATTGGCGCGGAACAAAGCGTCTTAGTCCATGCTCTTTGGCTTGTGCTTCTGATTCAATTTGGGTGGCAATCCCAACATGGCAAGTATCTAAATGGCACCCTCGACAGGTGGTACACCCAATAGCGAGCATCGATAATGTTCCAAAGCCCACACGATTTGCACCAAGAAGCATAATTTTGATGACGTCCATGGCACTCTTCATACCGCCGTCAGCCCAAATCTCTACCTTATGGCGGAGACCGCTCTCTAAAAGGGCGTTATGCGCTGCTTTTACACCAATCTCTACCGGCAATCCGACGTATTGCAGGGCATGAATTCTCGCCGCACCTGTTCCGCCGTCAAAACCACTGAGGGTAATAATGTCGGCACCGGCTTTTGCAATCCCAACAGCAATGGTTCCAATATTCGGCACAACCGGTACTTTAACAGCAATTTTTGCCTGGTCGTTTGCTGTTTTCAACTCAAGAATCATTTGTGCCAGATCCTCAATAGAATAAATATCATGGTTGTTTGATGGTGAAATCAAATCAGAGCCAAGTGTAGCATTCCGTGCTTCAGCAACCTTTGCGGTAACCTTAGAACCTGGCAAATGACCGCCTTCTCCCGGTTTCGCCCCTTGACCAATCTTTATTTCTAATAGATTAGAAGAATTTAACAGTTCAGCGTTTACCCCAAACCTGCCGGATGCAATCTGCTGTCCGCGCGTTTTCGGATATTTGCCAAGCATATCCTTGATTTCGCCGCCTTCACCATTCAGACTGACCATATTTAAGCGGTCTGCCCCTTCAGCATAGGCTCTAAAAGCTGTCTCATTCTGCGAACCAAATGACATGGAAGAAATCAGAAACGGTAAATCATGATCACCGACACTTAGATTGACTTCACTTGGTGCAATTGATTTATTGCTCTTCTTTAGCTGAACTAAATGGCGAATCGTTGTTGGGTTTTCCGTTTCTTGTTCAGAAATTTTATCACGATATGCACTGTAGTCACCTGTTGCAGCCACCTCGCCGATTGCTTTCCAAATCCTTGGGAAGAGGTGAAAGGTTTTTCCGACCCTTTCTTTCTCATTCTGGTAATCTTCCGCTCTTTTCAATGCATCAAGCTTCATCGCTTCAAAGTCAGTTTTGAGTTCTTGTGAACCAAAGAAGTTTACAATGTTTAAAACCTTTGCGATTTCTTCATGTAAACCAATGCTAGAGAACAGTCTGCCATAACCGCGGAGCTCATGAATGCCAATTGTCGAGATTACCTTTTCCAGTCCTTTTGTTAGAGCGTTATAAAGATTTAATAACGGTTTTTCCGATTCATCAAGTACGGTTAAGAACATGTAGTATGGGCTAATTAGATCTGCACCGAGACCAAAGGCAGTAATAATGTCATGAAGCGAGCGAATCGCTGCAGAACGTAACAAAATGGAGCAATCTCTTCTTACTTCAGCCTTTACTAACGCATGATCGATTGCAGAAATAACAAGATGTGGGTCCATCCAATATAAATCCCCTTGATGGGACTTTGCATCATCCAAAATAAGTAACGTTTTCCCAGCCTGAACAGACTGAACTGCTTCATTAGCGAGCCTTTTTAATGCATCGTCTACATTTTCATCCTTTTTGAATGTGGTAGAAATATAGGCAGATAATTTTTGCTGGTGAAAATGCTGAACAACTTGATCATAGCTTGGCTGACCACTGACTTCCGAACAGGCAAAACCTATTTTTCCTTCCACTAGAAGTGGTGTGGTTAGCTCAACAACTGTTTCCGTTTCTTCTTTAAAAAATAAAGTTGGACGTTTGCCGATAATAACACGGGTGGAGAAATGCTCTGTTTCCCGGTCACGGTCAATGGCAGGATTGGTGACAACGGCAACACTTTCTTTGATATAATCAGCGATATTCACGCGTTCAGGGTTCAAGGCCGCAAGTGGTGCGTCATGTCCTAATGAACGAATGGGTTCAACCCCTTTTTCGGCCATTTGTTCAATTAACTGGATATGATCCCTTTCCCAGCCAAAGGCCTTATATTGTCCATTATGGATTTTGTCAGGGTAATTCATCGTAACCGTTTTAGCTAAAGCAGGCGGCTGCAAGCGTCCTCTTGATTCCTCGATATTTAAGCGCAAAGAAAAGCGCTGGTACACTTCTTCTTGGAAACTGTTTTGCTCGTAAACTGCTAATTTTTCTCCGTTCCACTTAAATCCAACCTTTTCACCCGGTGCTAATGGTTTCGGATCATTAACATACTCTGTCGAAGGAATAATTCCTGGTTCAGAAGAAAAGAGGTAGGAGCTTTCTGTTTCTAGCAGCCAAAGTGGTCGTAAGCCAAGTGCATCGACACTAAATACGGCTTCTTCCCCGTAACGGGAAATAATTCCAGCTGGCCCTTGGGCAAAATGTCCCCATGCTTCGCGAAGGTACGTATATAAATCTTGCAAGTGTTTAGGATAGGCCTTGATTTCATTAATAATTGGCGGAAACAAGAGATCCATTGCTTCAAACAAAGTATACCCATCACGGCAAATTAGTGTTTCCATGGTTCGGCTTAAATCTTGGGAATCACTACCGTCTTTGACTAGTGGTACATTGATCATTCGTGCTTCATCGCGGAGTTTTGAAATGGTGTTAATTTCTCCATTATGACCAAGGACGCTAAAGGGCTGTACCCGGAAAAAGCTTGAAAGAGTGTTAGTAGAATAACGATTATGACCCAATGTCATGGTTGATGCTACAAGTGGATTTGCTAAGTCATGGTAGTAACGAGGGAGAATATCCCCGGCGCCCATTACTTTGTAGACCACTTGATGATGACTAAGTGATGCCACATGGACGTGTTCATTTAACTCAAAATCAATTAAAGTTTCGAAAAGAATCTTTGTTAATTCATGGCCCTTTGTTGTTGACAAACAAGCAAATTGCCAAAACACAGGATTTTCCTGAATAGCGATCGGACCTAGGGCAGAGGAGTCAGTGACATTAGTTGTTTCAAAAACTATCTCTAATTCATGGTTGGAAAGTTTTTTTACAAGTTCTTGTTTCGTTGATTCCCAGTCAACATTTTGACTGATAAACACGTGACCAACAGCGAATTCTTCCCTATCAACAAGGTTCGGGTCAAGATCGTTCTTAAGAAGCTTTTCTTTCCAAAGCTCGGTTGGGATATCCATATGGATTCCGACACCATCGCCCTCTCCGTTAATAAAGCCGGCACGATGATTCATCGTCACAAGAGCATCGATACAAGCAAATATATTCTTTCTTGTCGGAATTTTGCTCTTTTCAAGACAGGCGACTATTCCACATGCATCATGTTCCTGTTTGTGAAAATCTTTAAATTGGGAAGGGGACCATTTTTTTGTCATATTGTTTGGCTTCATCGGTTTAGCCGCTAAAGCCGTTCACCTCCTATGAATCTTTTAAATTGTGATCATCCTGTTTTTGGGTGAAAATAGTTGATGCTTTAATGAGGTAATAAGGATAAGGATAAAAAGAAAAAAATAATAAGCTAATATTATCATAAGAATTTTCAGAAATCAAATAAATATACATTAATTTGGATGGTAAATGAGGCGGAAATATGGTGTAATAAATGCTGTAAGGTATTATTGTAAACGTTTTCAAGAAAATAAAAAAATAAAAGGAAGTGATTTCCACTTCCTTTTGTTGCATAAAAAATGCATATTTATTCGGATTTTAGTAAAGAAAATGCATTTCTTACTGCATGTAATGTAGCTTCTACATCCTCTTTTGTATGTGCGATTGTCAAGAACCATGCTTCGTATTTTGATGGAGCAAGATTAATTCCCTGCTTTAGCATCAGCTTAAAGAACCTTGCAAACATTTCACCATCCGTGTTTTCAGCCTGCTCGTAGTTTACGATTGTTTCATTTGTAAAATATACAGTGAAAGCACCTTTTAATCGATTGATCGTTATGTTGATATCATATTCCTTAGCGGCCTCTAGGATTCCCTTTTCAAGCATCGCGCCTAATTGATCTAAGTAATCATAAATTCCCTGTTGTTTTAACACTTCAAGGCATGCAATCCCGGAAAGCATGGAAGCAGGGTTTCCAGCCATTGTTCCTGCTTGATAGGCTGGTCCAAGCGGGGCGACAGTATCCATGATTTCCTTCCGTCCGCCGTAGGCGCCTATCGGTAAGCCGCCGCCAATTATTTTTCCAAGAGCCGTTAAGTCAGGCTGAATCCCTAATAAATCTTGTGCTCCACCATACATAAAACGGAAGGCGGTGATTACTTCATCATAAATGACAAGTGCACCAGCAGCATGGGTGAGATCATTGACTTGCTGTAAGAACCCTGGTTTTGGTTCAACAATCCCAAAGTTTCCAACAATCGGTTCAACTAGAACCGCAGCGATTTCGGATCCCCATTTTTCCAATGCCTCTTTAAATGGTTCAATATCATTAAATGGTACTGTAATTACTTCCTGGGCAATGCTTTTTGGAACCCCAGCGGAATCAGGTGTTCCAAGTGTAGATGGCCCGGATCCTGCTGCAACAAGGACAAGATCAGAGTGCCCATGATAACAGCCAGCAAACTTAATAATTTTATCACGGCCTGTGAAGGCACGGGCAACACGGATTGTGGTCATTACTGCTTCGGTGCCTGAGTTGACAAAGCGAACTTTATCTAATGAAGGAATAGCTTCCTTAATCATTTTTGCAAATTTCACCTCATGTGGTGTTGGTGTTCCATATAGAACACCCGTTTCGGCAGCGCGCTTGATTGCCTCTGTTATATGAGGATGTGCATGACCGGTAATAATTGGACCATAGGCTGCAAGATAATCGATATATTGGTTACCGTCTACATCCCAGAAATAAGCGCCCTGGCCACGTTCCATTACAACAGGTGCACCACCGCCTACAGCTTTAAAGGATCGGGATGGGCTATTAACCCCACCGACAATGTGTTCTAATGCTTCAGTATGTATTCGTTCAGAATTAGTAAATTGCATTTTTTACCCTCCTAAAATGGTCTCTTTCCCATTCTAGCACTTTTTTCATTGACCTTTAGCTGTTTTAACATTTAGATAATTTGCTAAGGATGCGAGAAAGTTGTGTTGACGTTGTGATTTAGCTAAACTAAATCATTAGAGAAAAGCGTTAGGGGGTTCGAAAAATGGAAAATGTAATCGAGGTAAAACAGCTTCGAAAGGAGTTTAAAGCCTATTCTAGCCGGACAGGCTTAAAAGGGGCATTTAGGGACTTGTTAACGCGGAATTATAAAGTGGTTCCAGCGGTGAATGACATTAATTTTTCAATCCGAAAAGGTGAAATGGTAGGCTATATCGGTGAGAATGGTGCCGGAAAGTCAACCACGATTAAAATGCTGACAGGAATCCTAACTCCAACATCTGGAGAAGTGATTGTAAATGGAATGAATCCTCATAAAGAGCGTGAAAGATTTGTACAGACAATCGGTGTTGTATTTGGTCAACGATCGCAATTATGGTGGGATATCGCTGTTCAAGAATCCTTTCGTCTCTTGAAAAAAGTATATAAGGTAACGGATGAACAATATGATAGCCATATGAACCATGTGATTAAAACATTGGACATCGAGCCGCTATTAGATAAGCCTGTTCGCAAATTATCACTTGGACAGAGAATGCGCTGTGAACTTGCCGCTGCTTTAATACATAACCCGCCGCTGCTTTTTTTAGATGAGCCGACCATTGGACTGGATGTACTGGTGAAATTGAAAATCCGTGAATTTTTAAAGGAAATTAATGAGAAATACAACACTACGATTCTGTTAACGACCCACGATCTTTCAGATATTGAGGCATTGTGTGAGCGAGTCGTCATGCTTGATGAGGGGAAAGTGATCTATGACGGGGCATTAATGGAATTAAAAGAAAAATGGGGAGATCGTAAAGAACTTCAGTTTCAATTTCTTGAAAATATCAATCTCACTGCCATACAAAAGCTAACTTATGGAATACCTGTTGAGTGGGAATTGGATGAAAAGAAACAGACTTTTACTGCAGCTGTGGAAGATAGCGATGAACTAATTTCACAAGTAATAGGGAAGGTAGTTGCTGCCTTCAAGGTTAAGGACGTCAAAATTAACGAAACTTCTACAGAAGAAATCATTCGCAATATTTATGAAAAGGGTGCTGTTGAAGTTGGATAAGTATATAGAAATGATTAGGATTCGTTTTCTTATGATGTTGGCGTACCGGACTAACTATTATACAGGGATTCTCATTTATAGCATTAATATCGGTGCTTATTATTTTCTCTGGAAGGCTATTTATGGAGGAAAAGATCAAATTATGGGCCTATCAGTCGTTCAAATGACCTCCTATGTGGCAGTAGCTTGGATGGCTAGAGCCTTTTACTTTAATAACCTTGACCGTGAAATGGCTCAAGAAATTATGGAAGGTAAAGTAGCGATTGAATTAATAAGACCCTACAATTATCTCGGAATGAAGACGATGCAGGCATTAGGGGAAGGGATTTTTAGGTTATTCTTTTTTTCTGCACCCGGTCTCATAATTGTGTACATCGTCTTCCCGATTCAATTTACCTGGGAACCTAGTGTTTGGGGATTATTTGGGCTCTCGACCTTATTGAGTTTCTTGGTTAATACAGAGCTCAATTTATTAACGGGGATTACAACTTTCTTCTTATTTAATAATTCTGGGCTAATCCGAGCTAAACGGGTTGTGATTGATTTGTTTTCCGGGCTTCTTCTTCCAATCAGTTTCTTTCCGGTCTGGGCACAAGATATGATGAAATTCCTTCCTTTTCAAGGAATCAGCTATACCCCTAGTATGATTTTTACCAAAGGCTTTTCCCAATCGCAGTCTATCACCGCGATTGGGCAGCAATTTATCTGGGTAATTGTTCTTATGGTGCCAATTTATCTGCTGTGGAATTTGGCGAAGAAACAGCTGATTATTCAAGGGGGATAAGCCATGTTTTACATGTCGATGTTTTTTCAATACATGTCACAATATTTAAAAACAAGACTGCAGTATCGGGCGGATTTGTTTGTTGAGTTTTTCTCTGATTTGCTTGCGCAAGCCATTAACCTTGTCTTTATTCTTGTGGTTTTTGGTCATACCAGTTTGCTCCATGGATGGAGCAGGGATGAAATTATTTTTATTTATGGCTTCTTCCTTGTCCCATATGCTGTCTTTTCTGCCTTTTTTAATATTTGGGATTTTAATGAGCGGTATATTGTAAAGGGGGAACTGGATCGGATTTTAACGAGGCCCATCCACAGTCTGTTTCAAATCATACTGGAGCGGCTAGAGCTAGAGTCTTTATTAGGTTCGATAACAGGTCTTGCAATTATGTTTTACGCAGGTTTCAGACTTGGTCTTACTATTGATTGGTACGACCCGATTTTGTTTATTATTTTCGTTATGGGCGGGGCACTTGTTTACGGGGGAATTTTCATTATGCTGGCCTGCATTAGTTTTTGGGCTGATGCCAGAACATCGCTTATGCCAATGATGTACAATATCAGCAATTATGGCCGTTATCCAGTCAATATCTATAATAAATTAATCCGCTTTGTCTTAACCTGGATCTTGCCCTTTGCTTTTGTTGGGGTCTATCCAGCAGCCTTTTTTCTTGAAAAACAAGAATGGTATTGGTACGCCTATTTAACACCTCTTATCGGTGTTGTCTTTTTTACCCTCTCTGTTTTGCTTTGGAATCAGGGGGTGAAGAAATATCGCGGGGCGGGAAATTAATGCTATTTTATTGACCAAGCATGCATAGAAATAGAATAGAAGTAACCCGAGAGTTTGAGGTGGTCTTTCTTGATCTATTTCTTGCTGCCAATCGTCATTTTCTGCATATTCATGAGCATCCGCACATTATTTGTGCCAAACACGATCAAGGGCAAATTAGTGTCTGTAGATAACTTTTTTTATCTAGGAACCTGTTATTTAACTGTGATTATCGGATTCGGACTTCTTTATCTCCTATTTCATTTAGTTGGCACGCCTGTTCTAAAGGAAGCGAGTCATAATCACGGGAAAAACATATTTGAAACAAGCTTTTATTTTAGTGCGATGATGCTGTTTTCTGTTGGGAATGGGGATGTCATTCCACTGGGGATTGGCCGATTTATTGCGGTCACAGAAGCGCTAATTGGCTATACCTTACCCGCTGCCTTTGTTGCCCAAGTAATGTTTAATCGGGAAAAATAGCTTTATTTGTGCAGAAAAGTTGTTTTGGAAAGAGAGTTTGGTTACGCTAATTTAGAAGAAATTTACATAATGGAGTGAGAACATGTCAATTGAAATTGGAAAAAAGGCCCCTGATTTTACATTAGCGGCCCATACAGGGGAATCGATTACATTATCAAACCTTAAGGGCAAACATGTCGTACTTTATTTTTATCCGAAAGACATGACACCTGGATGTACGACAGAAGCGTGTGATTTTCGTGATCAGATTCAACAATTTAATGAATTGAATGCGGTCATCTTAGGGGTTAGCCCAGACCCTGTAGAGCGCCATCAAAAGTTTGTGGAGAAATACGGTCTTCCGTTTTTATTACTCGCTGATACTGAGCACCAAGTAGCTGAGGCCTATGATGTGTGGAAGTTAAAGAAAAACTTTGGTAAAGAATATATGGGAATTGAAAGGACTACCTTTTTAATTGATCAGGAAGGGAACATCGCCAGAGAATGGCGTAAAGTTCAAGTAAAAGGGCATGTGGAAGATGCGTTAACATATATACGTGAGAATTTGTAATCAAAAGGTTACGCCTATTTTCGCGATAAAAGGCATTTGTCCAATGCAATAAGAGGGAAAGTGAATATCATTTTATTAGGGCATACCTCCTCAGATAAATTTTTGGGTCCACAGTGACCCATTTTTTTTATGGAAAAGGGGCGGAGCGCCATATTGTTTTTTTGTTGAAAAAAAGGGTTTTAGACTTTTATACATAAAATATAAAAGAAATGGAAAACAACACTTTTATAGGGGGAATTTAAAAATGAAGATTTATACTAAAACAGGTGATAAAGGAACCACATCGCTCATTTATGGAACTAGGGTGGCAAAGAATGATATACGGGTCGAAGCATACGGAACCTGTGATGAAACCAATTCCATGATTGGACTGGCACTAAGTTATTTACTTAAGGAAAATTTTCTAGGGAAAGAAATAATTGAAAATGTATATCATAAAATACAAACAAACCTATTTCACGTGGGTGCCGAATTGGCGACGCCAAAAGGGAAAGAAGTGAAGTGGTCACTATCGCTTGAGGATATTGAAGAATTAGAACAACAAATAGATGCTTGTGAGACAGAGCTAACGGCACTAACGAATTTTATTCTACCAGGAGGGCATCCAGCGGGTGCGGCTTTTCATGTCGCCAGAACCGTTGCAAGGAGAGCGGAGAGGTGTGCGGTTTCACTGGGGGAAGAAGTAAGCCCGCTTGTATTGGCCTATTTAAATCGGCTTTCAGACTTATTATTCGTGACGGCACGTTATGTGAATTATAAACTAGGAGCTACCGAGCAAACTTTGCATGGAAAAAGGTAACCGATGGTTAGGCTGGGTCACCAAAAATGGTACCTTGAGAGTACAATATTGACAAAAGTAGTAATACCCTTGTAAAATAAATTATAACAATTATAATTTAAGAATACTTTTTAGAAAGAAGGTGCATGACGATGAATCAGTTAAAAGAAGCGTTGGATACCTTGAAGGATACTGGGGTACGAATTACTCCGCAACGTCATGCGATACTTGAATATTTAATAAACTCGATGTCACATCCCACAGCAGATGAGATTTATAAAGCCCTTGAAGGAAAATTCCCTAATATGAGTGTGGCGACAGTTTACAATAATTTACGAGTATTTCGTGAGGTAGGTCTTGTAAAAGAGTTAACCTATGGGGATGCATCAGCCCGTTTTGATTTTGTTACAACCAATCACTATCATGTTATTTGTGAACAGTGTGGTAAAATTGTTGATTTTCACTATCCAGGCTTAGACGAAGTGGAGCATCTTGCTTCCCATGTGACAGGTTTTAAAGTGGAAAATCACCGTATGGAAATTTACGGCTCATGTCCAGAATGTGCGAGTAAAGAGGTTCATTAGAAAAAAGAGGGTGACATAAACCTAGCGGCTAAAAGCCACTGAGGTTTTGGTCAGCCTCTTTTTATTTTGACTTTTTACTGTTAAAGGATTCGTCAAATTTTATACCTTCGAGTTTAGGGTCTAGGGTCAATGGTTCGCGGCAATGCATACACATGTCCACCCTTCCAAGCATTTTTGTGGGTTTACCACAGCTTGGACATTTCACTTGAATGGTTTTGGTTGATAACATACCGATCCAAAAATAGACAGCTGTACTAGCAATAATAAAAATAAGACCCAAAAGCATAAAGATGGTCATAATAACTGGTGAAGTACGAAAATAGATTCCGGCATACATAACAATAAAACCAACAAAAATTAATGATAATGCAAAGGTACGGATTTTATTTATTTTACTCGAATATTTTGCCATGCCTCTCCCTCCTAGAGAAACTATACCATATTTAGCAGCTAAGAAAAAACGCTTAGCAAAGAATGTCGAAATTTGTCTTGGATGAAAGAAGGAAATAGAGAATCACTGTCGAACATATTAAACTTACCTGAAAAAATGGAGGAATGATGAATGGAAGACATCCTTCGGCCTATTTACCAAGAAAGGGCGAGCCAATCAAATACTCTTGGAGTTTTGCTGATTGAAAAGAAACAAAAATCAAGTCATGTGACAGAATCTTTTGATGAAATATTATTAATCATTGTTAAAGAGGCGGATCAGCCGCTATTCATAAAACATTATTCGTATAATAATCAAAAGGCTGCCATGCATGTCATTACAGAGTCACAATTACAGGAATGGTTATTATTGGGCACGAACCGAAGAATTTTTGAATGGATTCATGAGGCGAAAATCCTGTTTGATCGGAACGAAAATGTTGCCAATTTAAAAATGGAATTAAGTGAATTTCCTTTTAATGGGCGAAAAATCAAAATGGGCTTAGAATTTGCCAAGTTAATACGCCGTTATGTAGATGGAAAGGCTCTATTCGAAAGTAAGCAGTTTTTGGATGCCTATAATTATGTTGTTCATTCCCTACACCATCTTGCACGATTAGCGGTGATTGAAAATGGTTTACATCCAGAGCTCACCGTTTGGCAACAAGTCAAACAAATCGAACCGGAAATCTTTAAATTATATGAAGAACTTGTAAATAGTGAAGAAACACTTGAGAAACGGCTCGAACTGCTCTTCCTTGCAAGTGAATTCATGATCCATTTCAGGACAAATATCGGTACGGCACATTTATTAGAAGTTTTAAGCAGAAAGGAATATTGGCAGTTTAATGAAATTATGAGCGAAAAAGAATTAATTCCTTATTCTGTTGATTTGGCGGTACTAATAGAGTATTTAATTGAAAAACATTTACTTGATGTAGTAAATATTGAAACGAAGGGCCAAGGGATTTATCATCGATGTTATTGTGTGCATAAAAAATTATCGTAAAAAAACAACAAAAGGTGTTGACCTTTTTCTTTTTCCTTGGTATATTAATAACCGTCGCTGCGAAACATTCACATATAACCTTCGCAAGTGGCGGTTGTTAAAAAATATATTGACATCTTAAAAAGCTTTGTGGTATATTAAAAAAGTCGCTTACGACAGTTAAAGAAAATTGTTCTTTGAAAACTAAACAAACAAAAACGTCAACAAACAATATTTTTTAGTTTCAATATAGATGAAACTAAGCCAACGTAACAAATGAGCTAATCAACTTTCTTGGAGAGTTTGATCCTGGCT
>NZ_JAANMZ010000039.1 GCF_011250555.1 Bacillus sp. MM2020_4
ATATATATCTATCCTTGTTTACTATGATATACTTTAGAAAGTTTGCTCGTCAGAGAGGAGTTCATTTAGTGCCGTTACAAAAATCAGCTGCTAAAACAAAATCGACATATATATTTTTACTCGTTACAGGGATCGTGCTTGTTGCCTTTAATTTACGCCCTTCAATTACATCTGTTGGCCCGTTAATTGGGATGATCCAGGAAAGTGTTGGACTGGCACATTGGAGCGCAGGCTTATTAATGAGCTTGCCCCTACTGGTTTTTGCCGCCATGTCA
Organism: Bacillus sp. MM2020_4; assembly: GCF_011250555.1. GTDB lineage: Bacteria > Bacillota > Bacilli > Bacillales > Cytobacillaceae > Neobacillus. The sequence continues at coordinate 276 of NZ_JAANMZ010000039.1, forward strand.
CCCATTGTCCCAAAACTTGCTAATCGGCTAACAAATGAGAAGACTTTACTCCTGGGATTAATCTTCCTTTTCATCGGCATCACTATTCGGTCCATCCCGATGACCTTTTTTCTTTTCACCGGAACTCTTCTTGTTGGTGCCGGAATTGCCATTGGAAATGTTCTTTTACCAGCTGTTGTAAAGGATAAATTCCCACAAAAATTTGGTCTAATGACAAGCGTTTATTCCACTTCTATGGGTCTGATTGCCTCATTAGCATCAGGTATTAGTGTTCCATTTGCTACGGGTTTACATCTTGGATGGCAAGGTGCCCTCATCGTATGGGGAATACCGGTTGTGGCTGGTATTTTGGTTTGGACCTTTCTTCTCAAAATGAATCAAGGAAGTCAAAATGGGATAAAAAGAGCTACTTCTGACTCGACACTAATCTGGCGTTCATCTCTTGCTTGGCAAATCGCTATCTTTATGGGATTTCAGTCCTTTTTGTTTTATGTAACGATTTCATGGTTACCTGAAATCTTACATAGTCGCGGGATGAGTATGGGAACTGCTGGCTGGATGCTTTCATTTACCCAATTAGTGGGATTACCTGCTAGTTTTTTCATCCCTGTCATCGCCGGACGGTTTCGTTCACAGGTATGGATTGCTTTCATGTTAAGTTTGTGCTCTGTTTTTGGCTATGGTGGATTACTTTTGGGTTCGTCCTATCCCATTTTAATTACAAGTATTACTTTAATTGGGGTCGGGTTAGGGGGAATGTTTCCATTGGCTTTAAGCTATATCGGTCTTCGCGCTCGGAATGCCAATCAAGCGGTGGAATTATCAGGAATGGCACAATCAACTGGTTATATCTTGGCGGCAATAGGTCCCCTGTTTATTGGCTATTTGTATGATCTTACCCATATATGGACCGTTCCGCTGACGACGTTAATAGTGATCTCGATAATCATGATGGTTTTTGCGATGTTATCGGGCCGTAATCGATTTGTTTAATATTTATCAGACGTACAGTACCAATTGCTGTTCGTCTTTTTTCTTTTTGTGACCGTACAGGTACATCTTAATTGGACGCCCCCTTAAATCCTCCTCTCAAAAATTAACTCTCATTCATTTGAATAATCCTATTGTTGTTCTGCAAACTAATAGCAAAACGTTATACTGCACACAATGGAAGGACATAAAATGGAAAAAAAACCTTTACTTTTTTTTAGCATCATTTTCCTTTTGCTGATAAATACAGCACCAGCACATGCCATTGGAAAGAACCCCAGCAATTTGTATGTAGTCAAATCCGGGGATTCGCTACCGGCAATTGCACATACATTCGGGACAACCGTAGAAGACCTGAAACTAACAAATGGATTACAATCCGATACAGTAGTAGTAGATCAGAAATTATATGTTCCTTTTGTCTACGAAGTAATGGCCGGGGATAGCCTGGATAAAATTTCATCGGCCTATCATTCTTCAGTCGAGAGAATAAAAGCAGCAAATGGACTTTCAGCTACTCAGCTTTATTTAGGACAAAAGTTATTGATTCCTCCTCAAAGAATGAACATGGATGGGCAGTATATTCTAATGACGAAGGAGGAATTTAAGAACTGGTTATTCCATCATCAATTTTCTAGAAAAATTACGCTCATCCAACATCATCATACCTGGCTGCCTTCATATAAGCATTTCCATGGTTCCAATCATTTTGCCATGCTGAAAGGTATGGAAAATTTCCATATAGAAAAAATGGGTTGGAAAACGATCGCGCAAAATATCACTACGTTTCCAGATGGAAAAATAGCTGTTTCTAGACCATTTAACATTGCTCCTGAAGGTACAATCGGGGCCAAAGCCAACACCCCAGGGCTCACCATCGAAAATGTAGGGAACTTTGATATCGGTCATGATGTGATGACACAGGCACAAAGGGATACCATTGTGACTATCACGGCATTGCTTTGTATTAAATTTGGATTAACTCCCTCTATTGACAGTATCACGTACCATCATTGGTGGAATTTGAGAACGGGTGAAAGGGTATTAGATAACGGCCCGGACTATAATGTTAAAACTTGCCCGGGTACTGGATTTTTCGGTGGAAATTCTACGGTTAGTGCAAGGAATAACTTATATCCCCTCGTATCACGGAAGATGCAAGAAATAGCAGAATCAAAATAAGCGAACAGTGACAGTCACTGTTCGCCATTATTTCGTTTCGCAAATAAACTTGCCCGTTTCGCAAACAAATCCCGTGGTTTCGCAAACAAACTTCCCCGTTTCGCAAATAAACATACTGGATCCACTCACAACCTAATATTAATTATAAAAAACAGCCTAAAATAAGGACAAAACCAGATAAACCGCTGCTCCCCACATGACCACGGCAGAGATTTTATTCAAAACGAGCATAAACCTTCCCGATTTATCGAGTTTTCCACTTAGACGCCCCATTAATGCTAAGCCCAAAAACCAAATCCACGAAACCAAAATACAGGAAACAGTAAAGATGACTTTTTCTTCTCCTTGGTAACTTAACGAACTCGTACCAATTACTCCTATCGTGTCCAGAATGGCATGCGGGTTCAGTAACGAAACAGAGGCCGCAAACACCACTTGTTTTTTTAAGGGAAACTTCTTAGCCACCTCTTCACGGTCCATACTTGGTTGGCTATTCCATGTCGACCAACCCATGTAAAGTAAAAAGACAATCCCTCCCCCGATCAGAATTGTTTTTATCCAAACGGAGCTCAAAATCAGTATAGATACACCTAAAACAGATACCAGGATTAAAAGGGTATCACACAAAGCAGCCGTAATCACAACAGGTAATGCTTTTGTATAACGCGGCTGCATGGCCCCTTGATTGAAAACAAAAACATTTTGGACCCCAAGAGGCAAAATAAGTCCAAGTGCAAGTATAAATCCATGAAAAAATGGTTCCATCATCCGATTCCCCCCTTACGAGCTAACGTAATTTCACACGGTAATGCCTCATAGATCTTGGCACACCTTTTAACTCCAGTACTCCACTATAGATTAAATGCCTAATCCGGTATTCTAAATAAAAATCACCAACGATAAAGTCCAACTGACCTATTATTTCACCAATCACTCTAGCGGCCAAAATAAAGTCCTTCTGCTGCTGCCCGCTGTGCATTCTTTCAATCGTCTTGATAATGAACTGATCATAATAATCTTCAGAAATACCCTCTACTCTTCCATTTTGCCAAATACGAAGGACATCCACTGTTTGCGCCAGTGATTCCCATTCAAGTTGGAATCGCGCTCGCTCCTGATTAGATAATGGTGCCCTCGTTTTATTTTGCTGAAATAAAAGTTTTAGGTTCTTCGGGTGAACCCCACTTGAATGGTGCATGATCTGAAATTCATCTTCGTTTAAAAGGTTCCCTTTTTGAAAAAGCTCAGTTGTATTCAATAAGATCACTTCATTGGCTTTATCCTTTAGCAATTGAAGGATAAATCGGACACCTGTTTGTTCCTCTCCATTATCAGCCGTCCAAATATAAATGGGTTTATTCTCTGGTATCTCCGAAATCTCTAAAAGCGTTTTGTTAAAGGTATTTTCAATGTCAAAATGATCCTGCTCCAAATTGATATTTTCATTTATCCACCCAAACCGATTCGTTTGCCCTTGTTTCTGGTCAAGCTGCCACACTGGTCCGATGCTAAAAAAAACCTGGAAACCAATTACCGTTTTAGGTCGGTCCAGCCCAACCCTAAGTGCACCAGCTGTCGATTCGGAACAGACAAGATGGACCTCCCCCTCTATTGGAAAGGCGGCTAATCGATTCTTATGTATGAGTTGATTAATTTTTTCTACCATCATGTTGTTCACTTCCAGACTGACTGAGTAGCCTCTGCCAATCAGTGGTTCCATTTCTTCATGGTTAAAGGTTGCAAACTCCCCTTCGTGGTTGAGTTCATATTTTTGCCATTCCCCGCAATCGAACATTTCTTTTACCGTTAAGTAGCGTAACTCTCCCACACGATAAACAAACACAATATTTGGCTCCAAGAAAAAATAGATAAACGGAAATTTCTCTCTCGATTTAATGGTCATCAGCCCCTTCTTATTTAAGAATATTACCATATTCAGGCTATTAAGTTACTGTTTTCACCTTCATAATTATGCCATTATCAAAATATATGGTAACATCTTTAGCATATATTTTTTGTAGGGAGAGAGAATTATGAACGTTTTATGGGATTTTGATGGAACCATATTTGACACTTATCCATCACTTGTAGAGGGGTTTGTCCAAGTTAGTCAAAAGGACCTCGACCGCATTGAAGTCTTGAAATGCCTTAAAATTGATTCTAAAACTGCCTTTAAGCACTATGGCATAAGCGAGGATCAAAGAGGCGAATTTGAAAAATATCATAATCATTATTCGAGAGAGAGCAGCAGGCCATTCATCCACTTGGAGGATGCATTATCTTCTGTTGATCAAAATATTATCGTGACTCATCGCGATAAAGAATCTACCAAGTATCTCCTTGAAAAATTTAATTTAGCTAAATACTTTAAAGAAATTGTTTCTGTAGAAGAAGACGGTTTTACGAGAAAACCCCATGTTTCCTCGTATGAATATGTTCTAAAACGCTTTTCTATTGATTTGGTCGTGGGTGACCGAGAGTTAGATTTAATTCCCGCAAGACAACTAAAGATTAAAACGGTAGCCTTCCAGAATCAAAATATTGAAGCAGATTTTCATATTGAGAGTTATGCAGACTTTATTCCGATGGTTCTTGCTCCACTTCAAGAATAACAAGGTAAATTGCCTATTGACCTTTTCAAATATTTGTATTATGATTACCAACAATATTAATCAGAAATCTATTGAAGCTATGATAAGGACATGAGTCATTCGTATTTTTTCTAACCAGAGAACAGGGTCATCGGCTGGAAGCCCTGAAGAAGCAGCGAATGGTTTACCACCTTGGAGCTATTATCGGGAAATGGGCAACCAGAGTATCTGTAATCGGTAAATCCGTTATCTTTTCGAGCTTAAAACACACTAGATTTTGTGTTTTTTGGAATTAGGGTGGTATCACGACCGCACTCGTCCCTATTGTTGGGATGAGTGCGGTTTTTTATTTTTACAAACCTTTCATACGAATGGCGTTGAAAAGGACATGAATCATTCGGATAAATTCTTACCAGAGAAAAGGGTCAATGGCTGGAAGCCCTGAAGGAGCACGAATGGTTTACCACCTTGGAGCTATTATCGGGAAATGGGCAACCAGAGTATCTGTAATCGGTAAATCCGTTATCTTTTCGAGCTTAAAACACACTATTTTGTGTTTTTTGGAATTAGGGTGGTATCACGACCGCACTCGTCCCTATTGTTGGGATGAGCGCGGTCTTTTTTTATACAATTTTAAAAATCAGGGGGAATAAGCATGTCTAATCAATTGGAAGCTGAAAAAAGGAATCATCGGAAGTTAGGTCAAGAATTGGATCTATTCACATCATTGGAAGAGGCCCCTGGAATGCCCTTTTTCTTACCAAATGGAATGGTGATTCGAAATGAACTTGAAAATCTTTGGAGAAAAAAACACCAAAAGGCGGGCTATCAGGAAATTAAAACACCGATTATGATGAAGCAGGAACTGTGGGAACAATCAGGTCATTGGGATCACTATCACGAAAATATGTATTTCTCTAATGTGGATGAACAAAATTATGCGATTAAACCGATGAATTGTCCTGGAGCCTTATTAATTTTCAACAGCAAACGAAGAAGTTATCGCGAATTGCCGATTCGTTTCGCAGAACTTGGATTAGTGCACCGGCATGAGCTGTCAGGTTCGTTAAATGGGCTTTTGAGGGTTCGTTCCTTTACGCAAGACGATGCCCATTTATTTGTTCGAGAAGACCAGATTGAATCTGAAATTGATAAGGTTTTAACATTAGTTGATGAGTTTTACTCCCACTTTGGGTTTGAATATAAAGTAGAGCTTTCAACAAGACCTGAAGAATACATGGGTTCAGAAGAAATCTGGGATCAAGCTGAGCTAGCATTGGAAACTGTTTTAAAGGATAAAAATATTAATTATCAACTAAATCCAGGTGACGGAGCTTTCTATGGTCCGAAGATAGATTTTCATATTTTAGATTCACTTGGACGAAGCTGGCAATGCGGAACGGTCCAATTAGATTTTCAAATGCCGCAAAAGTTCAATTGTGCATACGTGGGTGAAGATAATAAACCACATTGTCCTGTCATGATTCATCGAGCTATCTATGGTTCTGTTGAACGTTTTATGGCCATTTTAATTGAACATTTTGCCGGAGAATTTCCACTTTGGTTATCACCCGTGCAAGCAAAAATAGTTCCTATTTCAGATTCGCATTCAGATTATGCAAATGATGTGAAATCCCAATTGGAAGCAGCAGGAATCCGTGTGGAGGTCGATGTCAGGACAGAGAAAATGGGGTTGAAGATTAGAGAAGCGGAAAAGCAAAAGATCCCCTACATGCTCGTGATTGGTGATCAGGAGGGGGCGAATCAATCTTTAGCTTTAAGAAAACGCAAAGAAGGGAACCTTGGTGTGATGAGCATTTCAGAAACAATTGACCGTTTCAGGAATGAGATCAACAGAGGGAAATAAATCATTACACACAACCGAAAGAATTAGTGAGTTTTAAGACGGATCAAGAGGGTCTGCACTTATTGGTTGGGGGATTAGGTTAAGCACCTGATCTGATAAATAGTCGGAGTAATTCCGCTTAATTATAAAATAAAGTAAAAAATAGCTTAAATAGCCGGAGTCATTCCGTCTATGGACTCAAAAAATGTGAAAATGGGAGATTTTCCTTTGCATAACCGGAAAATCTCCACTTATTTTCCCCGAATCGAGCTCCATTCTGCATCTAACCGGAAAATCTCCGCTTGTTTTGGTTTCGCTGGTTACTCACTCTAATCATTTTTAGTTAGGAAGGGTTATTTGCCATGAAACGCCAAACCGATCATTTAGCCAGCCGAACTTCTTACTGAAACCGTAATTGCCTAATGGCATAAGAGCTTGTCCACCTTCGCTTAATTTCTGAAACAACTGGTCAATTTCTTCTTCTGAATCACACGTAACATAGATGGAAAAAGAAGGTGTGAAGGAAAACTGATGTTTCACATGACTGTCAATGCAAAAGAATTCTTGCCCTTTTAAAGAGAAGGTAGCCTGAAACACGGTTCCTTCTTTACCTGCTTCATTTGCTCCATACCGAGCAATACTTGTAATTTCAGAATCCTCGATGAGAGATGTATAATAATTCATCGCTTCTTCCGCCTTGCCATCTTGGAACATTAAAAATGGGATCACCTTTTCCATACTTATGACTCCTCCTCAATACTTATTATTTTGTACCTAGAGCATTTACATGCTTTACATATTCTTCATACCATTTCTTCCATTCTTCTGCCCGCCATTCGATACTTTGGGCGTCCATTAGGGCTTTGATGACATCAAGACAAAGGTGCCAACCAGCAAGGTCTCTTGGGGTATGATCGGTGATTGTTTCAATTCTTTCCTTCAAGATTAACTGACAACCTTCCGCTTCAGGCATGATTTCGAAACGAACACTATCAGCCCACCAATCAAATTCCAAGACAGAATTCGGGTTGAGCTCCGTTATGGAAAGTTTCTCAAAGGTGCCGTTTTGCATGTCAAACTGCATAAAACCACCTTCTTGAAGTCCGCCCACCTGGAGTTCAGGGAACCATTTCACCAGTTTTTCATTGTCCGTAAGCCAGGACCATGTCTCTTCAACGGAATGGTTTAGTTGACGCTCAAATTGGGCAATCCACCCTTGTTCTACCTTTTTAATAGAAGCAATCATTTCACGTCCTCCTTATTTGTCGTTATTCTTATTTTAATCATTATGGGCCATGCCTTACAAGGGGTCTCTTCTGGGTATCAGTGCATAAATGCATGTCATTCATTTAAAAAAGGGGGCCTTATAAACCTCCCCCTAAGGTTCATTTGTTACCGTTGTCCTCAAAAAGTCGGTCCCACGGGCACAATCAAGCTACTGAAATAAATATCTTACTGATAGAAAATAGTCGGTAGACTAAAATCATTATTTTTCTAAAATGAGAGTCATAGTCTGTACATATTTTTCATTTACTATAAATAGTAATCATCATTTCAAGGTAAGGGGTCTATAAATGGAAGCTTGGATAACAGAAACGATGGATACATATGGCTATTTGGGGATTTTTCTCTTGATTGCAGTAGAAAATATTTTCCCACCTATTCCCTCTGAGGTGATATTAACCTTTGGCGGCTTTATGACCACGACAACCCATATGAGCATCTTCGGCGTAATTGCTGTTTCAACGGTTGGTTCTGTTGCAGGTGCAGTGGTTTTATATCGGATTGGCCTACTGCTCGATACCAACCGCCTCGAAAGAATCGTAGACAAGTGGGGACATATACTTAGGCTAACGAAAAAAGACATACATAAAGCGATTGCCTGGTTTCAACGCTTTGGTGTTTGGGCAGTGTTCTTCGGCAGGCTGATTCCACTGATTCGGAGTTTGATCTCCATTCCCGCGGGCATGGCTCGGATGAACATGGGGACGTTTTTATTGTTTACGACAATGGGCACATTTATTTGGAACACGATCTTAGTAAATGTAGGAGCGGCAGTAGGTGCCTCATGGGATGACATCACCCGCTATATGGATGTGTACTCAAATGTCGTCTATCTTATTTTTGGAGTGCTTCTGGTCATATTCTTGATCCTTTATAGTAAAAATAAAAGGAAATTCCAAAAATAACGTGGAACAAGATAGAAGATCCATTTTTGCCCAAAGTTGAAAAAGGACCTTGACTACAACTAGTTGTAGTCAAGGTCTTTTTGTGGGAACAGTCCCCTTCTTTATTAATGCATGCCTTCTTTACTCTTCATCCAATGTAAAATCTTTTACAGGCAAAGGCTCGTTCTCCCCATGGGTTGGTTTGCGTAGATTGAAGAACGCTTTAATACAGAAATAGACTAGCCCAATAACCCCGATTAAGAAAATCGTGTCTGGAACGGCTCTCCATAGGAGTAAATTATGAACAATTTCTTTCCCGTAAAAAATCCCAGGATCTCTTGATGCCCAGTATCCTTTTTCATAAGCGATCTTTAATTGGATAAATCCGATTGGCAATAAGGAAACAAAGACCATTCCGGCCAAACCGATATTTAACATCCAGCAAACAAACTTTAACAACTTATCATTCCATGCTTTAGGATTGACAACATTTCTAAGTGCGAACAGGAGCAGTGAAATAGCAAACATACCGTACACACCCATCATTGCTGCATGACCATGTGCTGGTGTTAACTGCTGACCATGTTCAAAGTAATTGACAGCAGGAAGGTTAATCAGGAATCCCAATACCCCTGCACCCACTAAATTCCAGAGGGCAGTAGAAATCAAGAACCAGAATGTGGACTTGTACGGGAAGTCCACTCCCCCGTCACGGAGCATTTTATATTGCTCATAGGCTTCAAGAATCAACAAGGTAAGAGGAATAATCTCTAATGCTGAGAAAACAGAGCCTAGAGCAATCCACACTTCTGCCGAACCATTATAGTAATAATGGTGGCCAATCCCAATAACTCCACTTCCTAATAAAATCGTAATCTGAAAATATAGGGCTTTTATTGTTGAACTCTTTGTTACCAGCTTCATTTGAACCATTAGGAACCCAATAATGACAACCGCAAAGACTTCAAAAATACCTTCTACCCATAAATGCACAATCCACCATCGCCAGTAGTCAGCCATTGTGTAGCTAGTATCCGGTTGGATGAAGAAGGCAAAGCCATAGAATAATGGAACAGCAATGGATGCATAAAAGAGGAGATGAACAAGGCCCCCTCGATCGGTTTCTCGTTTTAATGCACTCCTGATTCCTCTAAACACAATAACAAGCCAAATAATCATTCCGATTGCCAAAATATATTGCCAGAATCTCCCTAACTCTAGGTACTCCCAGCCCTGATGGCCAAATAAAAACCATTTGTTACCTAAGTAACCCTTCACACCTAACCATTGTCCGAGCATACTGCCAAATACTAATACAACCAATGCCCAAAATAAGATATCTACTAATAAACCTTGACGCCTTGGTTCATGTCCGCCAACAAGCGGCGCTACATAAATACCTAATCCCAGCCAAGCGGTGGCAATCCAGAAAATCGCCAATTGAAGGTGGATCCCTTTAGAAATACTAAATGGCAGCAATTCCGCAATCCACTTCATTCCAAAGAAGCTTTCAGGTTCTGTATAATAGTGTGCCAATAATGCTCCAAACATGACTTGGATAAAGAATAGAATCGAGACGATCACAAAGTATTTACTGCCTTTGACTTGCGACAATGTAACGGGTATTTTATATAAATCTATTTTCGGGAAATTTCCAGGCGTATAGGCCTCTTTCATTCCTAAATGATACCGATAGAATACATACAAGATAAGTGCCATGAATAGTGATAAAACCGTAATACTTACTCCACTCCAAAGAACGGTAGAATAACTCATCACATTCCCAGCATCCTTATAATATGGCCAGTTGTTGGTAAATGAAATCTTATCATGAGGACGATTGGTACTTGATAACCAAGCAGTCCAGAAAAAGAAATCAGAAACCTGTGTGATCTGATCCCCTTCATCTACCCATGCGCGGTTCTTCACGGGTAGGTCTTTTTCCTTAATCAAATTGGGTTGTATTCCCCACCCATCACCTTCCGTAAATACTTTGCGGTAATATTTCCTCACTTGTTTTAGACCATTAACCTGCGCATCTGTTAATACAAGTGTGTCAGTCTTTTTGATATAGCGGTTTTTTCGTATTTCCTTTGTTACATCTTCACGAATCGCCGCTTTCGTATTTTTCGAAAGATCTGCAAAGGGAACTCCTTCCGCTTCCATTGCGTAGAAATCTTGCATACCCTCCGTGTAGATTTTTAAGGCTTCAGCCGTATAATCCGGGCCCATGTATGAGCCATTCCCTAATACGGTGCCATAGTCCATCAAGGCATATTTTTGAAAAACAGCTTGCCCGCCTTTAATGGAATCCTTGGTAAACAGCACTTCACCATTTTCGTTGGTCACCAATGGTCTTGGTGCCTCCGTTTTAAAAATCCAGTATCCTCCAACTAATAACACGGTAAACACTAATAATAACGTTGCGACACAGATTGATTTAATTAAACTGTATTTAACCTGGTTTTGTTTCTTTCCTTGAGTCTTCGTTACTTTTACAACTTCCATGACTTTACACCTCTCTTCAAAATTTAGAGCTGCTTTTTTCATTGTGAACTTAATCACAAGTAATACCCCCAACAATGGGGGAATGTCCTTCATGCGCTCTTTTACACGCATACAAAATATTCTTTTAAAGATGGCTCACAGTCATATTCGGTTACATATGCTCCCATTTCCGAAATCCTCATGTCTATTGGTTGAACACCAATACTCCGCCACGCTTTATTCAGTTCCTCCATTTGGGCTTCCCCTTTTAGGAAGGCAATTCCACAATCTCCTCCGCCGGCACCAGATGATTTACCACTGCCAAACGATTCTGCGGTATCACATAAGTCCATTAATCTTGTGGTTTCAATGGATATCGCAGCAGCCTTACCCAGCTGCTTAAGGACTTTCCGATTTTCTGTAAGGCTTGAAATAGCTGCGGCGCAATCATTTTCCTCAAAGCTTTGAATCAATCCGGCAACAGCCTGGGAACTTTCTTTCAAAAACAGGGAGTAAGCTTCCCTATTCCGATTACGAAATGCTTTAAACTGATTAATCATAGGTGCTGTCGACGCTGCCTCCTTCGTCCAACCAACACAAAATGTAAGTTGTAGGGGTGCTTTAATAGGAATAATCGATAAATTAGGCCACGGTTTTTCAATGAGTTGACTTAGTTTCGTCCCATGCAGTAATTCATTTCGTAGCCAATTTTGATTAAATGGAGTATACACAAGCCATCCACCATAGGTAGATGCAGCAATATCTACTCCAGAACCATTTTTTTGCGCTTGTAAATGAGCCATCGCTGAAAGTTTAAAAATTTGATCAAGCGATGGAGCCTCTTCTTCCCTCTCACAATGGAACCTTAAAATGGCGGAAATAACCGCAACAACAACAGCAGCACTTGAACCTAGACCGTATTTTCTCCCTGTTAGACGATCCGCTAATCCACTTTTTACGGTTAAATGACATGGCTTTATGGATACTGATTGCTCCTGCAAATACTGATAGGCAATGGTGATTGCGTTTTTAATAAATCGCAAGCGTGGATCTGGTAAACTAAATAAAACAGTTTTTCCACTTATATCCCAAGATACTTGCCCGAGTCCTAACAGTGGAAGCGAAAGGACATTTATTTCATTTGGTTCAATAGTAGCCGTCATATACCGATCAATCGCTGCTACAACAGCCTGCTGATTTTCCAGAACAGCGTATTCACCGGCAATGACTAGTTTTCCCGGAACTGTCACACGATAGCTTGAATAAGTCATGATCCTTCATCCCTTCAAAAACAAGGCCTTTACCCTTGCAAATGAGTTTATTTTGCTACTTTCCTATTTCTGAATGATTGAATGTTTGCAATTTCTCTTTTCCCTGAATTAGACAAATACGAAATTCCCGGCCCTGGCTGGCAATGATAGATTTCCTGTACACCTGGTATACGGATCAGGGCCTCCCTAACCACCTGCTCATCCTTTGGCTGACAAAGCACCTTAACATTCGGTCCAGCATCAATCGTAAAGTAGGCTTGAATACCTGAGGAGCGAAGGTTCTTTACTCCCCTTATTACCTCAACTGTTGCGCTATTCCAATACGAAAAGGGTGGTTGAGATGCAAATGTAGTTGCATGCATCTTAAGGGCATTGGCTTCCACGACACTTCCCAGCATGTCAAAGTCACGATTCTTAATGGCCTCTTTGGCAACTAGAAGGTCTTTTTCAACTGTATCAAGCCAATGGGAATATAAGGAGGAGGTCTCCACCGCACGCTTCATTCCCTCACTGCTTGATATCTCCTTAGGCTTCGATGTAAGTAGCACAGAAAGGACGCTAAGGTCCCAATCTTGTCCGCCTTTAAGCGGTTGAGCAAAGGAGTCTGTTCCATCATCTTCTATTCCTTTTTGCCATTCTACGAACCCGCCATAGATTGAGCGGCAGGCAGAACCCGATCCAAGACGTGCTAATTGAGATAATGCCTTTTGATCTAAATTCAAACCGATTGCTTTCGTTGCCGCTGCTGCTAAGGCAGCATAACCAGATGCGGAGGAAGCAAAACCAGCTGCAGTTGGAACATGGTTCGTTGAATTGACAACCGCATGAAAATCTTTTCCCGACATTTCTCTAATTCGATCAAGGAAACGGGTAACCTTGCTCATTTCGAATTCATTTGCTAATTGATTATTTATAATAAATACATCGACTGAAAGACATGTACAGAACTCTACAGTCGTCGTTGTATAAAACTTATTGAGGGTTAGCGAGAGACTGCTGTTCATTGGCAGGATCTTTGACTCATCCCGTTTACCCCAGTATTTGATCAAAGCAATATTTGTATTTGCCTGTGCAGTTGCTTTCATCTGTACCCCCCACTTTCATCATTTAGTTAATTTCCGCTCCCCTTGTCATCTGTACAAAAGACCAGGTGTTACACGCCCCCGCTTTCATTAATGCTTTAGCAATCACCTGGGCATGTGTGGCAGTTTGAGCGAGTGCCACTATACATCCACCCCGGCCTCCACCAGTTAATTTTGCCCCAAGTGCCCCTGCTTTTCGTGCGGCCTCAACGAGTCTATTAATCTTCTCATTACTAACACCTAGATCCGTCAGCTCTGATTGGGCTAAATCAAATAATTGACCTAATAACCTTAGATCCCCCTTAGAAATAGCCCTTCTAGCTTCAAGGGTAACTGTACCAAGCTGGTTCAACGATTTCTGTGTCCTTTCGGGATTTGCAGCATGCTTCGCTTTGATACTTAAGACGGCTCCACGGGTATCACCAAAATGACCCGTATCAGCCACCACTAGAAAAAGAGGCCCACCCATTTGTAACGACTCTATCTTTTTCCCTTTTTGAAACCAAATTGGATACTCACTAAATGCCGTAACCATATCAAGTCCACTAGGATTCCCATGTGCAAATGTTTCAGCTATATGGACAAGTGGCATGACTTCATCTGGTTGAGCCTTTTTCCCATAAAAAGCGAACAAGCTTTTTACAATTGCAATCGCAATCGCAGCACTAGAACCCAATCCTCTCCCTATTGGTATGGAAGAATGAAGGCGGATCAAAAGTCCCTGATTATGTTTGTTTAAAAGTTTAAGTGTTTCTTCTACACAAGCGGCTATTCCCCAGAATTTCTTTGGTACCCCTTTAAGCGGTCCATCATAATAATCACTAGCAAGAAAAATTCCTTCAAAATTTTCCTCAACCGTTGCTGTTGCCTCAAGTACTGGAAACGGCAGGGCAATGGCAGGCATCCCATAAACGACAGAATGTTCACCAACTAGAATTAATTTACCGTGAGCACTGCCCACTGCCACCTTTTGCATGAGTTGCCTCATTTTATTACCTCCCTTATTTACGGGGAGCACCCCCATGCTACATGCCTTACCCAACAATATTTGTAATAATCCATGGTGCAGAGTAGAGCACCATAAATTGAACTCCGTAATTTATACCCCAGCGGTGAAGCACCCCGGCAACTAATCCGATTAATATGACTCCTCCTATATTGATCCACCCGGCATCCATAAACGCCAGCAATAATACGAGACTGAAGAATAATCCTAATATGGCTTCATGAGGAATTCTTCTAAAAACAAACGCGCAGATTTGCTGAGAATACTTTATCGTAATAAAGTAGGTAATCCCTACCGCAATGCCAGCCCCAATAAGAGTTGCCCAAACAAAAGCAGAAGATGATAGAAGATGGTGCATATTATGCTCTAACGTAAACCTCGGCGGGGCATTAAATAGGGCATTAGCCGGACCAATGGCCATTGGTGAAAGCGGAATACCTAAGGCAATTAATGGAATTAATGTTCCAGCAATATAAGTTGCGTTTGCTAATGCTTCCATACACGAGATGGCAAGTGATGCTTTCTTCACCGGATCTTTCTCCCGGCTCGAGAACATTTCCCCTAAAAAGATGGTCATCCCCACTGGACTCATAATGAAAGTAATGGATCCAATTAGAGAAGACAAGGCACTCATTCCTAGCTCCCTTTTTGATAAAATGGTAAATGGATTTGGAAAGCCCTTAGTACGACTTGCTTTATTTATCATGATTGTTTTTTTATCAAAACGTTCTAGACTTTCTCTTTTTTGTTTGTTCAATAGTTCAAATAAAGTCAAAATAATGGGGCCAATGGTAATCCCCAGGAAAAAGGAAACAAATACATTTGTCCCCTCCGGTACAACCCCTACTCCCCAATATAAATAACGCAAACCTTGAATCAATAAGGCAAAGGGAACAATGGATGCCAGGGCAATCCATCTATTTTTACACATAAGTGCAAGGAATATGGCACCAATGAAAAAGAGTGGATTGGCATATTCTTTTATAACATCCGCAACAGGGATGAGGGCATTGGCTAGTAGTAAACTGACTGGAACAGCCACTATCGTCCCAATGACAGAACCCGAGGCCATCTTCCGAATACTGACATCGGACATGCCGAATTTCTTTAGAATCATCGCATGTTCCACCGCAGGGGTCGCCATGACCCCACCGGGAATTCCTGCCACCGCTACCGGGATCGAATCTGTTAGTTTACTGGCAACAATAGCCGAAATAAAGAAGGACAAGATCACAGCTGGCGGTAAACCGGATAGTACTAACACGAGTGTGACCGGTGCAATGGTTGCCGTTTCATCTGTTCCTGGTGCGATCCCAATCACCGTGTAGGCTGCCGCGGCCAACAAAGCTGCAACAACCATTTGAAAAATTAATACTGAATCCAATTCCTTAGTCCTCCCTTTGTATCTCACGAATTATTCTTTTTGGTTTTACTACCAAACTACATAGAATAAAACCGAAAAAAGCACCAATTAGACCATAAAATAATGGTTTCGGTGGTTCATTGGGGGCAATGAAATACCCTCCAAGCGCGGTAATGCTGCAGACAAGTAAGGATAGAGCCATACTTTTAATGTTGACAAGATCCTCCCATACCTCAATGTTATCTGATGTATTTTCCACCTTATTTGGCAGCATTTCCTTTATCTTCATATCCGCCATCTATCTGACTCAACTCCTTTAATACCAGCAAATCAGATCATTGTTTCCTGAAAGAGGAATGATCTTTATCCACATTATAATGATAATGATTATCATTATTAATTGACGTAAATCAAGTTTCTATTATTTTTTCAAAAAAGAAGACTAGGCTAAACGAGCTTCTCTGCTCCTTAACCTAGTCCATTATTCGTTAGATTGTACTTCATTGAATTTTCACTACCTATAACAAAAGTAATCCATCTAAATCTAAAATTTCCATTCGCTTATGCGGCTTTTGTTTAATAAACCCTGCATTTTCAAGATCAGCTAGCTTGCGGCTAATCGTCTCCGGTGTGGTCCCTAAATAGGATGCTAAATCCTTTTTACTCATTGGCAGGACGAATTCTTGTGAATTCCCTTCATTTTCAATACATTCTGCTAAGAAAAGAGCAATTCTCGTTTCCACATTCTCTGTTGCAAAACGTGTGGTTTGTTTTTCCGATTGCTCTAATCGGTTTGAGAACTCCGCTAGGATCTTCAATGAAATCGATGGGTATTTTAAAAGAAATTCTTGTAAGTCCGAGCGTTTGATCATACACACTTGCGTCTCCATCATTGCTTCGGCAAATGATTCGTGGGTAGCATCGTTAAATAAAGCAAGTTCACCCGTAAAGTCACCTGAATTTAGAATACGAACCAGCTGCTCTTTTCCAGATTCAGATATTCGGTAGATTCTAATTTTCCCTTTATTTACAATATAAAGGGAATCTGATTGGTCACCTGCCCGGTAAATAATCTCCCCTCTTTTGTATGAAACGGAATTCGTCGTCACCATAATTTCATCCATTTGTTCTGCTTCCAAATGATTAAAAATGGGAACCAGCGAAACACATGCTTTCGGTGATCCTTTGACACAATTATGATCATGGGAATTTGTTGCCTTTAACCCCATTGAATAACACTCCTTAGTCTAATTTACTCTTATTGATTGAACCATATAACCCTGGTTTGTCATGAATCCTCTTAGTTGTTCTGCATTTATTTTCGCTTCATCAAATTCTGTTCGGACCTTTCCTAATTGTGGAAAAACCTTGACAGATACGACTCCATTCTGGTGATATAATTGAGTTTCCACTTCTTTGAAACAACCCGCACAATCCAGTAATGCAACTTGAAATACAGCTTTTGTCATTTTTAGTTCTCCTCTCTATTTCATAATCATTACCTGTTTCCTTTATTATAAAATGAACATCACAACTAATCATTGATGGGCATCAAGAACCACGCAAACATTTATTCACTTCCGGTTTTGCAATATCCTTGCTTCTTCGTCTAAATCAAGAATGACAAAAGTTAGCTGGATATCGATCAATTGTCTGAATGATTCCAATTCACTTTTTGATATAAATCCCTTATATACATATTCCATTAACCGACCAACATCTGGTTTTCCATATTCAATTAGTTGCTTTATCGCTAGCTTGTCCATTATTTCTTTTGGATTATAGATGAATGGCTTTTGCACTCTCGTGATAGAACCATACTTATGATTCATTTTCCCTTCAGCAATCAGCTTCTGGCAAAAACCCATTTCCCTTTTTAACGTTTCATATTCTTTTTGAGCTTTACGCAAACAAATCATATTATGACGTTTTCTTGTAGATGCTTCTTCCAGCGTTAGCTGTAAGTCCGGATGTTCTTCTATTTTGACAAACTCTCTTCCCACTTTATTAAATGACGGCTTTGTATAGTAACTGGGAGTATCAGCAAATGGCTCAAACAAATCCAACATTTGCTGATTCTTTTTCAAATCTGAACTCGATAGCTTGATCAGCTTCTGCAGCAGGCCCCGATCATACAAGTATTCATTTAAACCAGGATAATCATAGTGATAAATCTTCTTTGGGATAAATTTCGCAACTAAGTTATTTCCTATTTCATGCCTTTTCGATTCAGAATCAATTAAGTGCTGATATATATTTTTATTTATAGCTTCTTTTTCGCTTGATACTATTTTCAAATGCTTGTAAGAACCAGATTCAATAAATTCCTCCATACGTTCTCCGGCATTAGGTTGGTGGGAACACATAGAGGGCATTTCAGTATTATGTGTCAAATCAAATTCAAGCATGCTGTCCCCCCCTATTTGATTCTTTCCATAGCTGGCGGGTGATACGAAAGAAAATCCCCTACATCAAATAATAGACCACTTTACAAAAAAGAAATTGACCACAGTCAATTTCTAAAAACAACACTTTACTATTATTTCACTTCATTTTATCCAAAGTCACGTCGAAAATTATGGATAATTACTACCACTCCTAAATGGTCTACTTAACTAGGCTTATTAGATTTACCATATATATCTTATCCCCACACTTTTTAATAGAATGATCCCATTAGTGAAATCCTCGTTGTTTAGTTTTAAAATAAAATAGTGCCAACTTCTAAAGAAATTGGCACCACTTCATTAATTCACTATATGCTATCGTGCCGCTTTTGGCGGTTGACACGCGTCACATTTACGTTGGTTATTATTTTTAAATTTAGTAAATGTTTTTTCAAAGTTGCTACCACATGCACATTGAAATCGTAACTTTTGAGAAAAACCGTGATATTCCGTCGATAGCAATTTACTTTCCGAATTTTTCTCAACAAATTCTTGTATTTTACCAATCGTCCATTTTTTATTCATTCTTTGACACCTCCATATTTTATCGCTATACGGAGGCTTTTCTTGGCTTCCGTTCATTTATACGTATAAGAAGTAATTATCCTAAGTTACCTATTATAACATGAGCAGTTAAAATTACCTCTAACACTTTTTAATATAAAGGCAGCACAAAAGGCCCAACTTCGTAGCTGGGCCTTTACGAGTAACCTATTGTTCTACACGCTTCAATTAGAATGGGTTCGTCGCCAGCATGCTTGCTGTTTTCACATAAATACGTGGATGCAATTTTAATTGAGCAACGATAAATTCAGCAATGTCTTCCGGCTGCATATATTTCTCATCATTGTTTTCAGCGATTAAGTTCGTTTTAACCGCAAGTTCAGTAGCTACGGTACTCGGCGTTAATGCGGTAACGCGGATATTATTTCTTCGCACTTCTTGTGCTAATGATTCAGATAAGCCGATGACACCAAATTTGGAGGCACTATAGGCACTGGATGTGGCAGCCCCGCTTAACCCATTCGTAGATGAAATGTTGATGATATCACCTCCATTTTTTTCAATAAGTTGAGGAAGAACCGCTTTTGTTACATAATAGGGGCCCATTAAGTTCACATCAATGATTCTCTTCCATTCTTGTGGATCCATCTCTAAAAGTGATTCAAACTTTCCAATTCCTGCATTATTTATCAGAATATCAGCGGTGCCCAACTCGCCTGTTATTTTTTTAATCGCTTGTTCTACTTCTTCCTGTGATGAAATATCAACAGCCGCATAAGCTGCTTTAACTCCTAATCCTTCCACTTCGTTTCCGACTTTCTTTAAGTCAGCTTCTGTTCTAGCGAGTAAACCAATGTTTACACCTTCATTTGCTAAAGCGATTGCAACTGCCCTTCCAATACCTCTTCCTGCTCCTGTTACAAACGCTACTTTTCCTTTTAATGATTGTGTCATCATCAACAACTCCTTCTAGCTCTCATTATATTATTTTGAGAAAATTATTCTAACAGTATGCTCACAAAAATAAAAAGAGGCAGACTAACCTCCTTTGTTGAACAGATCCGAAAAAAAAGTGCCTGTCCCCCCAGCGTATTAAATCTTTAACGCATCGGGGGAACAGGTTCTTTTTTGTGTCCGTCATATTCAATGTAAGCTGTGCATAACATGATGTATACTTTCCTTTACATCATGCATAGAATACCTTACTTGATGTAAATGTGACCTTACAGGAGGTGGAAACCATGACCTACCAAGAAAAGAAGAGCATCGTCACGTTAATTAGTGCAATACTCATTTTCGGCTTCTATTGCTTGTACATGTACCCGCGCTACCCAGAAGGGGGCCTGGAGTCAGCAGAAACCTTCCGCTATTGGGGATCCTTCGTTCTCTATCTGACTTTGGTTTCAATTGTTGCGCATATCATAATCAGCATTATTTTTAACATCGTATTTAGAATGACGACTAAAGAAAGAGAACCAGCATTTGCAGATGAATTGGATAGGTTAATAGACTTGAAAGCGAACCGAATTTCCTTTTTTGTGTTCATCTTCGGCTTTCTTATTGCCATGGCATCGCTGATTATCTATCAGCCGTCACAGATAATGTTCATTATCCTAGTCATTTCAGGATTCCTTTCCGATGTAACCGGCTCCATTACCAAACTCTATCACTATCGGAAAGGAGTCTAATATGGGAAAAAAGCTTGTCGGCAATCATATCCGTAAATTACGATTCAACCAAAATGAAATGACCCAGCAGCAATTAGCTGACAAGGTAGGCGTAACAAGACAAACCATCGTGGCACTCGAAAAGGGAAATTACTCCCCTTCTCTAGAACTCGCTTTTCGCATTGCCATTGCCTTTAACTTACCGTTGGAAGAAGTATTTTTTTACGGGGATCACACAAGCGGTAAGAGCTTATAATCGTTTTTTTTACGGTAATGAATTTATTAAATGAAGGGGAGATAAATAATGAATTCAAACAGAGCGGCAAAAATTGTGGGTGTGCTGTTTATACTTGCTGCCGTAACAGCAGTAATAGGTCTTAAATTATATAATCCCATACTAAAAGGCCCCAACTACCTGATGGAAGGTGCTGAAAACTCCAATCAGGTGATAGTAGGAGCGCTAATGGAGTTAATTCTTGTCGCATCAGCAATAGGAACGGCAGCGACCATGTTTCCCATATTAAGAAAGTATAATGAAACGATTGCGCTCTGGCATGTTTGTTTCCGGTTCCTTGAAGCCATTATCATAACAGTTGGTGTAATCAGCATATTATCACTATTAACCTTAAGCCGGGAATTTGTAGCCGCAGGAGCTCCGGATTCCGTCTCGTTTCAAACTTCCGGTACAGTATTAAAAGCAATCCATGACTGGACATTTATGCTTGGCCCCCTTTTCATGCTTGGGATCAATACGATGATGTACAGTTTTATCTTTTATAAAACCAAGCTCGTACCGAGGTTTATATCCATATTGGGTTTGACAGGGGCAGCTCTCGTTTTTATTTGTGCCTTGTTAGTCATGTTTGGTGTTATTCAGCAGGTTTCTGTTTGGGGTGGGATATTGGCCCTCCCAGTAGCAGCTAATGAAATGATTTTAGCGGTATGGCTCCTCGTTAAAGGATTCAAAGAAGGGGCAGTCTAACTGCCCCTTTTTATTCAAGAAATTTAGTTTTAAAAAAACAGTTGTGAAAAGCTTGTGTTAGGTAATCCGTTATCCAAATCGTTATAAAACTCCAATACCAAGTCCATTTTTTATATTTTGCATTGGGGGTCAGTCACAAAATTTTATATTATTTAAAATAGGAATATATTGGTATAATACTTTAATTATTTTCATCTTACAAGGACATCCTTAATATTTCACTTTAAAACAAAAAGAAAAGAGGTGGATTCATTTGTACTTTCGGAGGATGAATGTTGAAGATGACAAAGAGATAATGATCAAGTATAGGAAGGATGCTTTTGCTGTAAGTTTCGGTTCGGAAGATGGATTCGGAGATGAAACCAATTACCTTCAGCGTATGAGTGAAAAAGTTGTGAAATTCCCAGATGGACACGTAATAGTGGAATTAGACGGCATACCTATCGGTCAAATGGAACTGCATATTCAAGAATTTGAAGGAACTTCGATTGGATATGTAAATCTATACTATTTAATCCCCGAATATCGCAATAAAGGGCTAGGAATGGAGTTCATCCACTATGCCGAGGATTTTTTCAAACAAGCGAATGTCTCTGAATATCACTTACGTGTCTCTCCAACCAATCTGCCGGCAATTCGCTTGTATACAAAAGCCGGAATGACCAAGGTTAGAGAGGAACATGAAAAATATCCATTATGGAGAATGAGTAAAAAGGTAACCTAGGAAATTATGATGGATAATAAGTATTGTACAATTAAATAGCGGATCCGCACTTATCGGTTGGGGGTTCAGGTAGGCACCCGAGCTGATCAATAGACGGAAAAATTCCGCTTAATTGGTAATTACTATTAAAAAAGACCTAATTAGGCGGAGAGATTCCGCCTATTGACTTGAAAAATTCAAAAATAGGAGGTTTTTCTTTGCATAAGCGGAAAATCTCCCCATATTTTCCTAAAAACGAGCCCCGTTCTGTATATTACCGGAAAATCTCCGCTTATTTTTCTTTTGCTGGTTACTCGATTAAGGACGAGTCATCTTATTTAATAGGGAGTCAAGTAATATTCCAACTATTTTACCTATTGCAAAGTCGCCCCAATTCCATTAGTATCTAATTAGATACTAATTGAATAAGGTGTGTTGATTATGCAATTAAATAAAATTGTTGAATTTCATAAAGCATTGGGGGACCTTACTCGTGTTCGGATTATTGGCCTCCTCCAACAAGGCCCTTTACACGGGCAAGCAATTGCGGGAAAGCTCGGGCTCAAACCGCCGACGATTACCCATCATATGGCAAAGTTGCGAGAAGTTGGCCTGATCAAGGAACAACGTGACAAAAACACCATCTATTTTTCACTTAACCTAAAGGCATTAGAAAGTAATGCCAAAGCCATTCTCACGGTTGGAACAGGTGGTGAAGCTCGCGTGGAAATGTCCGTAACTGCTGAGGAACGAGCTGTCATTCTCCACAACTTCTTCACAAAAGAAGGGAAATTGAAAAATTACCCTGCTCAACGAAAGAAAAAGCTTGTTGTCCTGGAACAAATGGCAAAGGGATTAGAATTTGGAAAAGTATATCAAGAGAAAGAAATCAATGACTATTTAAAGCAATTCCATGAAGATTATGCAACATTACGGCGTGAACTCATCATGTGTCAGTATATGTACCGGGAAAATAATCTATATGAATTAAATCCTGTTGAATTATGGTGGTTAAGTTAAAGGGCGTCACCCGGCGCCTCTTTTTTACACCAATCCAATTAGATATATATAAAATTAGACTATGATGAAAGAAGGTAATAATGATGGAAAATTCCATGATCAAAGTTGAAAAAGAATATCGGAAATTATTCTTGGCTGGGGTTGTGAATGGGATTGGCGATCGTTTTAGTTCCGTTGCCATATTGGCGATGCTATTACAGATAACCGGATCAGGCTTGGCAGTAGGCATGACGTTAGCTATTCGATTAATCCCATTTGTCTTTTTCGGACCATTAGGGGGCTGGCTGGCTGACAGGGTTCCTAAAAAGTCGATATTAGTGGCAACCGATCTGTTTCGTATCCTATTTGCCCTATCCTTTTTATGGGTTCATAGCGAAGAGGATCTGTGGATCGTGTATCTCAGTTCATTTTTTTTAGCAGCCGGTGAAGCTATTTATAGCCCGGCGAGAAAGTCTGCCATTCCTCTTCTTGTAAACAAGGAAAAGCTGATAAAAGTAAATAGTTTAGAACAAGTTTTAATCGGGATTGTCTTAATCGGAGGGGCCTTTTCCGGAGGAATTGTGTCGTTTATTTTTGGAGCCCATGTAACCTTTTGGTTCAATGCCGCCTCTTTCCTAGGAGCAGCTGCTATTATCTCAACAATAAGGTTTCCCGAGCACAAACGAGCGCAGGAAGGTGCTGTGCCTAAAATGGAAGCCCCGTTCACTGTATTCAAAAAAGTCATTTTGATGTCCGCTTCTGTTCTCATCCTCCTGATTTGCGAAGTCTTAATTGCCTCCATGAACGGAATCGATAATGTCCTCATTAGCGTATATGCCGTAAATGAGTTTCAACTGGGCGATATCGGTGTCGGTCTATTTTATGGAGCCTTAGGGATTGGTTTAACCTTAAGCTACTTCATTGCAAATCGCTTGAGGAAAAATTTCCTGGTCACGGGTTTAGTCTGCTTAATGATAGAGGGAGCTTCGCTGTTACTATTAAGTAGAATCCATATCGTCGGGCTGGCTTTTCTACTATTTTGCAGTGTGGCATTTATGTCCGGGATTGGAAATGCCTGTTTTGATACCATTTTAATGAAAGAGATTCCGGAGGAACACCGGGGAATGATGTTTGGCCTGTTAGCCACCATCGGGAACACCATTTTAGGCCTATCTATGTTTTTATCAGGTATTGCTCTAAACTATCTTGCCCCACGCTCTTTGGGCATGATTGGCGGTGGGGCCTATATTCTAATAGCCATGCTCTTACTAGCAGTCATTTCATCAAAAGCCTATCAGAAGAGGAGCCAATCCCTTCATTATTAGACTCTTCATCTCCGTATTCATCGAAGTAGATCCCATGTACAAAGATATCCACTATTGTAATGGTTAAACACGGGATTTATTCGGTGAATATGGGCTGCCGTTTATTATACCTACTATTGATTAGTTTCTGGTATCTCGATTTGCCAATGTCGTTGGTTTTTTCTTCTTCCCCATCTTTCTGACAACCGACCTCTGCAATAATTATAATATTTGAGTTGCTTGAGTTAACTTTTCAGCCGATTTTTTTACATTTGTCGTGGCATCCCCAATTCCCTCAATAACCTTGACCAGTCCCTCTATTTGTAGATTCATAGAACTTAGATTTGATTCATTCGTTTCGATGGAAGCTCGTATCGCTTGGAAAGTTGTGTTCGTCGAATTCGATGCATCCGCACCAGATTTAACCGCAGCTTCTACACGTTTTAGTACAGTAGTTACCTCATCTGTATACGTTTGCGATGAGTCTACAAGCTTCTGAATAACTCCAATCGAATCTTTGGCTCTCTCTGCAAGTTTCTTAACCTCTTTAGCGATAACTGAAAATCCTCTGCCATGCTCCCCAGCTCTTGCGGCTTCAATTGCCGAATTCAAGGCCAAGAGATTTGTTTGATTGGCAATTGCATGAACCATCTGAACCACTTCGGTTATCTTTTGGGATGAACTTTCTAACAGCTTAACCGTGTGCCTCATAATTTGCGTGTCCATCTCAACTGTATTCATTTGTTCTAGGAGTGTGTGAACGACATTCTCCCCTTCTCTAACTTGAGATTGAATCTCTTTGGCTTGTTCGTAACTTCCTTCGACTAAAAAGTTGACATCTCTGCTGTTTGAGATAAGATTTTCCACTGAAGCATGGGTTTGTTCTGATACAGCTACCAACCCTTCACTAACTTCCAAGATCTTATTCTGTAAATCCTTTTGACCTTCCGCAAATATTTCTTGAATCTTTTGTTCTGTCTCTTGGTTATAAGCTTCTAAAACTAATTGCTGTTCAAGGCTAAGTAATTTCATTATCGATGCCCAAATCAAACGGAACTCATCACGATCTGTCACTTCATTTATCATAACTTGAAAAAGCTCATATTGAAGATTCTGAAATGCCCCCATATACCAGGCTGGTTTTAGGCCAATATGATAATGGATTTTCGCCACTCTTATTCGCTTTTCAAAAAATTCATGGTTAAGTCTTCCTTCAAACAACTCGATTAAATGTACACGTAGTGTTTGACGCAATCGATTGACGGTACTATGGGATTCAATGATTTCCCTTAGTTCTTGAACTTGCAGCACAGTCTTATAAAATTCTTCAACTAACTCTTCAATATGTAATTCTACAATAGGTTGAACACATATAACGTGGCTAAGATGTTCCTCGTTTAGCTGAATCATGTTGAGTTTTTCTTTAATCTTGGGGTCTGACACATTGATTATTCCCTTTTTTGACGAGGTACCTAACCACTTAAGATTTTTGCTAATTTTTATATGTTGCTGGAACATTTACTTTCCTCCATCTAGCTAAAAATTCTTTAAAATTTCTCTATAGTGGGAATCTTTTTTTAAAATAGATGTGAACATTTTACTATGTTGCTAAGGAAAATGATATATAAATTTTTATAATAAATGATGAATACTAAGTTAAAGGTTTTATGAAAAGAATCTTGTTACGTCCGTAAGGAAAACTTATCTTATTATAATAAAAAAGCCTCTTCCTCAAGAAGAAGCTTCCTATTATGTTCTTAGCCTAGCACTGGAACCACCGCCATCTTAATAAGGTCACTTGCAATGGTAATTAAAGTTCCAGCAGTGATATTCTTTTTAAACTGAAACTAAAGATAGAGCCTTGATTTGGCGTACTTTCCGCCCAAACTTTTCCATCTAAACGGTCCATTATTTCTTTGACTAAGGATAACCCCAAACCCGCCCCTTCTTTCGAAGACGGACTAACGGAATTAATTTTATAAAATCTTTTCCAAACCTGTGGAAGTTCACCGGGTGGAATCCCAACCCCTGTATCGATGACATGCACATGGACTTCATCTTCGTGGATTACGACCTTTACGGTAATTTCCCCACCCTCAGGCGTAAAACGGATTGCGTTCGTGATGTAGTTAATCAGAACTTGTTCAATTAAGTCCTCGTCCCCCAAAACGGCAGGTACATATTCCGGCACAGCCGACCTTAAAGAAAGTGCACGATCCTCGGCTAACGATTCAAGATTGATGACGATGCGGTCGATCATTTCGGAAAGATGTAATTCCTTTTTATGAAAC
This sequence comes from Bacillus sp. MM2020_4, assembly GCF_011250555.1. Lineage (GTDB taxonomy): Bacteria > Bacillota > Bacilli > Bacillales > Cytobacillaceae > Neobacillus. The sequence continues at coordinate 27,159 of NZ_JAANMZ010000039.1, forward strand.
TTCATTTGCCCTGATTCCATTTTTGATAAATCTAGGAGACCATTGACCAATCTTTGCAGTCTCAGGGTCTCTTTTAGCGTAATTCTAAGGTATCGATTTTCTTGTTCTTCGCTGGTTACCATACCATCCAATAGGGCTTCAAGGTATCCGCGGACTGATGTCAAAGGGGTTCGAAGTTCATGAGAGGCATTTGCGACAAATTCTCTTTGCATTCTTTCCATTGCCGCCATTTTATTCTTCTCATGTTCCAGATCCCTTAGTGATGTATCAAGCGTCCTCATCATCTTATTGAAGGTTCCAGCTAATATCCCTATTTCATCGGATGAATGTACTTTGGCTTGTTTTGTAAAATTCCCATTGATCATTTCCAACGAGCTTTTCGTTATTTCCTTTATAGGTTTGGTAATCGACTGAGAGATAAAAAAACTTACAACCGCTACGATGACAATCGAAATAATTCCGGCAAACATCACGATTTGCAATGTCTGAATTATACTATCTGTAATCTCAGAAAGGGGATTACAGACAAAAACAGCTCCCGCCACTTGACTCCCCGCATAGATCGGTACGGCGACTGTAAGGACAGGACCCTCAACATATTTTACCGTCCCTTGATTCGCAACAACTTCCCCTTTAAGTGCCCGCTCTAATTGATTCGTTCTCGGGTGTAAATGATTGAAATTCTTCTGTCCCTCCAAGCCGTTAATCAGTTTTCCGTCCTTATTCACGATCCACATTTGTGAGCTATTTATTTTATTATAATAATGGATAATTTCATTACTTCGTGTAAAGTCTTGATTCATGATATATGGACTTATACTACCGGCCATTTTCTCACCTTGGGCAATCATTTGCTGTTCTTTTACACCAAAATAATAGCTTTTAAAAAAAAGGTAGAAAAAAAAGCTAACGACGACAATGCTAAGAAGAGTCACAATTACATAGGTTTTCAGAAGCTTACTAAAGAGGCTTTTCTTCATTACGTACCACCTCAAATTTATAGCCCACTCCCCATACCGTTTGCAGATACGTATAAGGCTGTCCACTCTCAATCTTTCGCCGCAGCCGTTTCATATGGGTATCAACTGTGCGAGAATCCCCAAGATACGCATATCCCCAAACTTTATCCAACAAATGTTCTCGAATAAATACTTTGCCAGGATGGCTAGCAAGGAGCCATAACAGTTCTACTTCTTTAGGCGTGCTTACGATTTTTGCTCCATCTACGACAATTTCATACTTTTCCATATCAATCACAAGGTTGGGAAATTCCAGTCGATTGTTAGCCTGTTCATCTGGTTGCGACCTTCGCAAAATGGCCTTAATTCTAGCGACAACTTCTCCCGGAGAGAACGGTTTCGTGACATAGTCATCTCCTCCAATTGTTAATCCAAGGATTTTATCGGACTCTTCTCCCTTTGCAGAAAGCATCATAATCGGTGTATTCATCGTCAGCCTTAGTTCCTTTGCTACTTGCCAGCCATCTTTAAAGGGAAGCATGATATCAAGGATGATTAAATCCGGCTTAAAATGATGGGCCAGTGTCAATGCGCTCACACCATCCGCTGCTGTCTGTACTTCAAAATCTTCTGCCTTTAAGTACAATTCAAGTAAATCGGATACATTTTCCTCATCATCTACCACCAGAATCCTTTTTTTATCCATTGGAATTCCCTCCATTTTAGATGTAACTTAGCATTGTTCAGAAAAAAAGTACTTGATTTGTATCAAGTACTAGGGGTATTTCCTTATTTTGAATGCTCCCGATGATAGGCAATAGCAAAGATTAGCGTTGTCACAAAGAGGATGGCTGCGACACTCCATGGGATTAACGGTAAAGTACCAGCTCCCTTTTGGCTGTCTTCCTCGTGGATTTGTTTACTTACATCTGCACTAGCGTGTTGATCGCCTGCATGTGCATCCTCTTTGCTCTGTTCAGTATGACCGGTTTCATGCCCCTCTTCTTCCCCTTCAGCAAAATGGAAGAAGCTCACGTAAGATTCAATATATTCTCTTCCGGCCGATACATTATTAACATCATAATCTTTTAAAGAAAGGACTTTATCCAAGCGCTCTTGAAGTTCAGGGAGCTGATCTTGAGGGACAAGTTTTTCTAAAGGCGATAAATTCCCGACTTCAATACTCTTGTCCGCAGCGGCTACCTTTTCATCAATCGGAGTACCATGGGGTTTTACACCCGTATACGCCGCACCCTCTCCCGCCCGATGAATTCTGATTAGATTCTCAAATAAGTACTGATCGGCGACCTCTTGGGCTTCAGGGCTTGCATTTCTCACTTTCATTGTAAGCGCAAAGATCTGGGACATTTCTTTTTCATCCTCTGGCTGGACCCACTTTAAAATATAGCTGGGATTATTCGATTCCAGTGCTTTATGTGCGTCTCCCACCACAGGCCCATCCATCGTATCGCAATGCGCACTAGCCATTGTCGGCACGATGGCTAAAATAACTAAAGCCATTAGCAGCGCCCCTATAAATTTTGACCTTTTGACCCTTTTCATCTATATTGCCTCCTCATAAAATATTACCCAAGTCCATTTTTAGCTTGCTTGAGTATATTTTTATAATAGAAAGCAAATTTGTCCTTCATAGGGACTATTTGTGAACTTTTTCGTCCAAGGTGTCTAAAGAAAAGTGCCTTTTTGTGCATTTTTTTTCTAGGAAAAATATATGTTGACAACATCATCCTACAAGTGTAGTCTGAAGTTCAGATTACACTTGTAGGATGGTGAAGTAAGATGAAGAAAGCGGATTGCAAAATATCTGATGCAGAGTGGATCGTCATGAAGGTTCTATGGGAGGAAGCTCCATTAACATCTGCGAAGATTATAGAGGCAGTTAGTTCTATCAAGACATGGAGCCCGAAAACCATTCATTCCTTAATAAGCAGACTGGTAAAAAAAGGAGCATTAGGTGTGAATAAGGAGATGCCTCAGTATGAGTTTTATCCATTGGTGGATAAAAGAGACTGCATACTGGAAGAAACAAGGTCGTTTATCCAAAAGGTATACGATGGTTCTCTCCACCTTATGCTCGCCAATTTTATTAAGGATGAGAAGATTTCTGAAAAGGAATTAGAAGAACTTCAAAGATTGCTTGATGAAAAAATTAACGAGTAAAAGGCAGGTATTGATGCATGGTTTTATCTGCAGTATTTAAAGAAGTCTTATTACTGTCACTTATGGGTAGTATTTTAGCTTTAGGAATACTTGCTATTAAGGCTATTTTTAGACAAAGGCTTAGCGCAAGGCTTCATTATTATATATGGATTATGCTTGTCCTTAGGCTAATACTGCCAATAGGCATTCAAAGTCATATAAGCTTGCTGAATTTTATTCCAAATGAGCAGAAGAACCTTGATACTCATCTTATAGCAGAGCAATATATTCCTAACATACTATCAACCAGTACGATTAAAACCGAAAATGCACCGTCTAAAGAAGACAGCAAGGCATTAGCTGACCCAGGTATTAAAGGAGCTATTTTTAATTATGATACGGCAGCAATACTGTGGATAATAGGTGTTTCATCAGCTTTACTGTATATGCTATGCGTAAATATTTTGATGATAGCTAAATTGAAAAAGTGTTCAATCTGTCATAAAGAAGACGTAATTGAAATTCTTGAAGCAGAAAAATCAAGGCTTAACATAAATTCGAAGGTAAAAATTATTTATAGCAATTTCTCGAAATCACCTGCAGTTTACGGGATGATACGTCCTAAAATTTTAATTCCAGAGGACCTTATAGACAAATTAACCCCGGAAGAGTTTAGGTTTGTGTTCAGCCATGAATTAACTCATATTAAGAACCAGGATTTAGCGGTAAACACCTTGCTTATGTTTGTTAAAGCCATACATTGGTTCAATCCCTTAATCTGGTTTTCACTTAACCAGGTAAAACAAGATTGCGAAATCGCTTGTGATGCGGCTGTCCTCCAAACTTTAAAGACAGAAGAAGTCAAAAAATACGGTCAGACTATGATCAACATGCTTAGATTATTCTCTGAAAAAAAGACCATTACTGGGACATTAGGATATGCAAGTAAATACAATAAGAGGCGAATTATTATGATTACAGGATTTAAAAAAAGTTCGGCATTATGTGCCGCTTTAGCTGTATTTCTTACAATTATGGTAGGTTGCTCAAGCACCATTAAACAAGAAAGTTCAGAGGTTAGCCCAAATAATAACAGCAGCACAAATACTTCTACTTCATCAGTGGATAAAACAACTCAAGATGAATCATCACAAAGCAATTCAGAACAAGACAATACAAGCCAAGCATCACAAAGCAATGCAGAGCAAGATAATACAAGCCAAGCATCACAAAGCAATGTAAAACAAGATAATACAAGCCAAGCATCACAAAGCAATGCAGGACAAGACAATACAAGCCATGCCCCAGCATCGAATGACAATTCCGCTGCTTCATCATCTAATGAGGGTATTCAGCGACAGCTTCTCTCTACTATCATGCAATTGGCAAAGCAAGGGAAAATCATAAATTCGGAGTTTCCTGTTAAAACTACTGTTATAGAAGACGCAGAGAAAAAGCTAGGAGAGCCGGATAAGGTTGATTGGGTGCCTAGTGCTAAAGGGAATTATGCTGTATTTTCGAAACACAATGTGGTATTTGGTTTCAACAAAGGGGAGCGTATTTTTGAGGCGAGATCCTTTGATAAGAAATTAAATGAATTATCACTTTCTATGGTGAAGAAAGTATATGGAACTCCGGCATATGATGTAAAGAGTAATGGTGAGGAAATTATAGGATATATTGCAAGTTCGGAATACAAGATCTTGTTAGTATTTCCTCAGCCTTCGAATAGCCATCAGAACCCGGTAATGGACCACTATTCCGTACTTTACCCTAAGGGGACCTTTAATAATATGTCAAACGATCCGGGAAGACAATGGTGATAAAATATGAAACAAAAAAGGATTGACTATTGAAAACGAGTTTCGTTATAAGGTGCAAACTTTATAATTGACGCTTAAATAGAGGATGAAATCATAATGGTTTCATCCTTTTTTATGATAAAGACTAGGTTAGAAAGGGGAACTGGAAATGAAAAGACAAAGGAATTCTCGGAATAAATTACTTGTTTTGACAATTCTACTTCTACTGTTGGCCTTAATCATTGGAGCTTATTATGCAATAAAAGCAAATCATAGCGAACAAACGCCAGTGAAAGATCGCCCCATTATAACTAATCCTCCCGATAAGAATATAGTGGATTCGAACAAGGATCAGACCTCAAGTCTTAAGAGATTGGTAAAAGAAACGTTTGCCTTGTCTAAGGATGGTAAGGTTCCGAACATTTCCTTCATTTCCGGCAAAACAGAATGGAAGGAAGTAAATCAAGAGTGGGGAAAATCAGACCAAATTTCGGAGACTGCTAAAGGCAGGTATGAGGAGTACGAAAGTCATCACGCTTCAATCGGCTATACCAATAATACTGTGATTGATATCCGATCTTATGATTCAGAACTACAAAATATTTCTTTAAATGAAATTAAGAAATATGGTGGAGAACCCGATGCCATTCGATACTATAAAGATTCAACTCATAACCAAATGATACTTGTCTATCATGCAACTACTTCTGCTGATTTATTGTGGGTTTTACCAATAAAAACAGAGCAGGAGCCAAATCCTAAAGTTGACCATATCTCACTCTTAACGCAGCTGGAAAAGGCACCCATTCAACAAGAAAATCAAACTATTTCAGAAGCCATTTCTAAAATGAGCTTAGAAGATAAAATTGGCCAAATGATTCTTGCTGGAATTTCCGGAACCACGATGGATACAAACACAAAAAAGTTACTAAGCCAATACCATGTCGGAGGAATTATTTTTTACAAAAATAATTTAGAAACTCCTGCACAAACCGTTCAGCTTATAAACCAACTGAAAAAGGGAAATAGTTCGAATCTACCGCTTTTTTTAGGCACTGACCAAGAGGGAGGAAGAGTAACAAGATTGCCAGGTGGTCTTGTAAACTTTCCTCCAAATACACAGATTGGAAAGGTAAATAGTCCTCAGTTTTCTTATAAAGTTGGAACACTTTTAGGTCAGGAAGTAAATGAATTTGGTTTAAATCTCGATTTTGCTCCTGTTCTTGATATTAACAGCAATCCCAATAACCCCGTAATCGGTGATCGATCCTTTGGAGATAATCCGGAAGTAGTAAGTGAACTTGGGATTCAAACGATGAAAGGAATTCAATCGCAAAACATCATCTCTACCGTTAAGCATTTTCCCGGTCACGGAGATACGTCGGTTGATTCCCATCTGGAGCTCCCAATTGTAAATAAGAGTCTTGAAGAGCTTAAGAAACTAGAGTTAATTCCTTTTGAACGTGCGATTGATCGTGGAGCTGATGTTGTGATGGTTGCCCATATCTTATTGCCTCAATTAGATCAAACTAATCCAGCGTCCATGTCAAAAGCTGTCATGACGGATCTTCTTAGAAAACAACTTGGTTTCACGGGAGTCATCATAACGGACGATATGACAATGGGGGCCATTACCGAACATTTTGATATTGGCAAAGCAGCGGTGGAATCAGTAAAGGCAGGAAGCGATATTATTTTAGTAGGGCATGACTATAATAATGTTGTGAAAATTGTTTCCTCTCTAAAAACTGCCGTTCAAAATGGGGAAATTTCAGTACAAAGAGTAAATGAAGGTATAGAAAGAATTATTCAACTAAAAAAGAAATATAACCTTAAAGATGCGACTGTAGAAAGTGCTAACATAAATGAACTAAATCGCTCCATCAATAGTCTTCTGGAGTCTATAAAATAGTTTGTGGGTAATAGGATTACTTCTTTCACAATCGGATTCTTATCTATAGTAGCGAGGTGTGTAAGCACATCAACAATTAATCCCTAGTTAACCTGCTCGTTCATATTATAAGGTTGGCCAGTATGCTAAATATTTCTGGTTGACCTTATTTATTTTGGTCTTATTATATCAGTAGCCAGGGTAGAACGTAACTGTCCATGGGCTTCGGCCCTGACAGTAGTAATAGTTTCATACCAAAGAAACATATCCAGAATGAATTATTAGTTTAGTATAATATCCCCTAAATATATTGTAGACATTTGTCAAATTTCTTAGATTGTTTATTTGAAAAATGTAGCAAGCATGTGCGGGAATCCGTGTGGGTTAGATATTTTTAATCAATGAAATTTGTAAGACTTATTTAATATTTTGTTATGCTCCATGTAAGATGTGTTTTTTATGATTAGACATATCAAAAAAAACAAAGGAGAGAACAACATGAAAAATATAAAAGTATTAGGTATGACGATGGCTACGGTAGGATTGTTATTTCTAGCGGCGTGTGGAAATGGAGATATGGGTGATTCAAAATCAGGTGAAATGAATCAAAGTGAAATGAAGGAAGACATGGATAACAATAATAGCAAGGACAAAGGGGAAATGATGGATCAGAAAGAGGAAATGAGCAACAAAGATGCCATGGACAAGGACGAAATGATGGATTCCGACAAGGGGATGGATTCGAGTAAAGAAATGAAGAGCAAGGAGAAAATGGAGACGAAATAGGATAGCTTATTACTTTCCCCCTCAGCATGATAAAATGAAGGAAAATGGTTTAAAGGGGTGAGTCTCATTTGGAAAAGCGAATTTTACTTGTGGATGATGAGCCTTCGATTTTGGATGTTTGTAAGCGGTATTTGGAGCGCGAGGGCTTCCTTGTTTGGACCGCAAAGAACGGGAAAGAAGCCATTGAATTATGGGAAAATGTTGATTTTACACTTATCATTTTAGATTTAATGATGCCTGTTATGGATGGCTGGAAAGTCTGTGAGGCCATTCGAGAAAGTGATGATATTCCAATTATTTTCTTAACAGCTAAAGGTGAGGAATATGATCGTTTGGTTGGTCTGACCATTGGAGCAAATGATTATATAACCAAGCCTTTTAATCCAAGAGAACTAGTCCTGAGAGTCAATAGCATTTGTCGCCTATTGGAATACCGAAACAATTCCCACGTAACCGATCGGGATCAATCTTCCCTGATTACAACCGCTCCTTTCACGATAAACGTGGTCAATCGGGAAGTTTTTTTGAATCAAAGCCAAATCGATTTAACGATGAAAGAATTTGATTTGCTTTACCTGCTTGCTTCACACCCCAAGCAGGTATTTTCGCGCACGCAGCTTCTTTACCAGGTCTGGCAAACAGAATTTGACGGTGATACTACCACTGTTACCGTTCATATCAGAAGATTACGAGAGAAAGTGGAAGAAAATCCTTCCTCGCCTAAATTTATTCTAACCGTTTGGGGTATTGGCTATAAATTTATGCCATGTGAAGGCTAATGAGGATCAAGTGGATTTTTCTCATTGCTAATAGTGTTAGTGTCCTTATCATGTTTACATTCTTGTTCATTAGTTATTTGTATATGGTTTTACCTAATAAGGTGATCATGTGGTTATCGCTCATTACGATTTTTTCATCGATCCTCTCGAGCTTTATCCATTACTTATTTACGAAACCAATTGAAAGCTCTATTCAGTTACTCACGATGCAGTCGCAACAAATTGCGAAAAGAAAATTTGCCGGATCTCTTCCTGAAGAAGGACCAACAGAGATAAAAGAACTTACGAGACACTTTAATATTATGAATACACAGTTGGATGAGGCATTTCTTCAAATTAAAAAGTCAGAGGCATCTCGAAGACAATTAGTGGCTAATATATCTCATGACCTGCGAACGCCGATGTCATCTATCAAGGCCTTCGTAACTGCAATTGAGGATGGAGTGGTTGAGGACGAAGAAACCTTCCAACGTTATTTAAAAACCATTTTACTGGAGACGGAAAGAATGGACCAGCTTATTAAACAGCTCTTTCAGCTTTCTCTGTTAGATTCAGGAGCCATTAAGCTTAAGAAAGAACGAATCCATGTTGATGAATTATTGCTTTCCGTACTACAGCACGAGCAAATCCATTTAGAAAAAAAGAACTTAGAAATAATTACTGACCTTCCTAAACAGATCCCTACCATTTATGTAGATGTTTCCTATTTTCAAAAATTACTCTTTAATCTTTTAGATAATGCCATCAGGTTTTCTGAAGTAAATGGAACTATTATGATCAAAGTGTGCCTACCTTCGGATCAAATGCTTGAAATTTCCATTTGTGATTATGGTGAGGGAATCTCTAGTGTTGAGCTTCCACATATTTTTGAAAGGACCTATCGTGTGGAAAAGTCACGTAATCAACAGTTTGGAGGGGCTGGCCTGGGGTTAGCCATAGCAAAAACGATTGTGGAAAGTCATGACGGCACTATTCATGTGACAAGTGAGATTGAAAAAGGGAGTACGTTTACTGTCACGATCCCCATTATTAAATGTTAGGTTGGTGTTAGGGATGAATTATAGACTTTTTTTTCAAAGGAAGTTGAATTTCGGCAAAAGACTGATTCGACTACATTATTCTAATGCCATTTTATTTCTAGTATTAAGTGTAACAGGTTTGATCCTTTTTTCATCTTCCTTTCGTTCCATTTTTCCATCCGTCAGAGTATGGATTAGGGATCTTCATATTTGGCTAGGAGTCATTCTTTGTCTACCATTACTATTTTATCTTCCTAAGATGAAGAAGCATCTTAGGACCCTTCAAAAAAAGGAAAAGAATCGCCGCAATCTCTATCGAATTTTTACCATCTTACTGCTATTGATTGTTTCAGGTTTTTTGTTAACCTTTCATAGACAATTTCCCCCGTATATTAGTTCCTTGTCATTGTTCGTCCATGATATCACCACATGGATGGGGGTCCCATATGCTATCTATCACAGTATTACCCGCAGTAAATGGTTTAATCGAATAGGGAAAGGAAAACAACCAGAAAACATTTTACAGAAGCCTTTCATCATGGATGACCTGAACCCCATTTATAAAAGAAGAACCTTTCTAAAAGTGTTAAGTGGGAGCCTAATCGCAATTACCTTTTTACCAGGCTTCACCAAATGGTTAAAGTCGTATCTCCCTGCAAAGGTGAAAACTGGTATAACAGGTGGTAATCAATTAACACCATTGCCCGAACCCGCTCCCAATTCCTCCCCCCCTATTGGAGGTGGTAAGAAGGGGGAATTTCGGTATTATACCGTTACAGAAGCTCCTTATTTAACCAATGAGAATTGGAATTTGACGATTGACGGTCTAGTTGAAACGAAGAAACAGTTTCATTGGAGTGAATTTGTTCAACTTCAGCGGGATGTACAAGTAAGTGATTTCCATTGTGTAACAGGCTGGAGTGTTTATAATATCACATGGGAAGGTATCCCATTAAAGAAGTTTCTTGAGAATGCAGGTATTAAAAAAGAGGCAAAATATGTAAAATTTTATTCAGCTGACGGCGCATACACCGATACCTTAACCATAAAGCAAGCCATTGAGGAGGATATAATGGTCGCAATGTTGTTAGATGGAAAATTGATTGATCACCAAAATGGCGGTCCTGTTCGATTAATCGTCCCGAAAATGTACGCTTACAAATCCGTTAAATGGTTAAACCGGATTGAACTCATTAAAGATAAACATATTGGCTACTGGGAAAAACGTGGATACTCAGAAAATGCCTGGGTTGGAAAAATATAAAGATGCTGCCATCCATCATTTTTCTCCTCCCTCCTTGTTTGCATACAGCGTCAATGCCGGATTCTTTGCCAGTGGCATTGGCGCTGCGTGTGATTGTTGGCCATCCACAATGCCACTGATAAAATGAATGTTGCCTTTTTTGTAAGCCGTTGATGGGGCATATTCATGCCTCTTTTTAAGCAACTCCTAAATGTTAAGCTTTAAGTTTCTTTTTGATCCATTGAACAATTTTTCGGAGCTCTGTTGCTGTTGGGCGACCAAATGGGCTTGTTTGCTTTTGTTGATAAAGCAAGCTGCCCTCTTCATCTGTTAAGAAGTATGCAGGTTCGCCGTGAGCACCGTGGTCCTCATAGAGATCATTATCATTATGGTAAAAGACATCATAAGCTTTTAAAAAGTTTAAATCCTGATCAAACAGAACAGGGAATGTAAAATTATGATTTTCAACCATTTGGTTCAAATTATCAAGGTTATCTGTAGAAACAACTGTAAAATACACACCCTTGCTTTCAAAATAACCTTTGTTTTTCTCTAGTTCTTTTAGATCTTCCACACATACAGGGCACCAAGAACCTCTAAAATAGATGACTAGGTGCCAGCCTTTATTATCATGACGAAAAGATTCGAAATCATATTGGAAACCGGACGTAGAGGGGAGTTCAAAGTTAGGAACTTTATCTCCTAAATTAAATTTATTCACAAAAAGACCTCCTAAAGTAATTTATATATTTATTTGAAATTAAGTTACTATTATTATAAAGATATCAATTAGACTACTGTGGGCGAACCCTTTAATGCATTTTTCAAAGCTTCTTTAATTGAGCACTGATTTCCTCCGGATCCATTTATCTTATACGGTTTTTGAGAGCCAACGCGCGTTACAGTTTTCTTAGTTCCCACAAAATTTCTTCCGGGCTTTGACGCTGCATGAAATTCGGATTGACATAGGAGGAGCGAATATTGGCGCTCTCATCAATCATGAAAGTAGCTGGAACCGGCAAAACCCATTTCGAGATATTGTTGTACTCTGCAAGATCCAGTCCGATACCTTCCATGACTTCCCTTACTCCCGACGGAACATCGAAGAGCAGATTGTACTTGGCCGTTACCAAGCCGTAAGGATCGCTAAGGACTTGAAATTTCAATCCTTCCTTTTCCTGAAGGGATAACGAATGATCCGGCTTTTGCGGGCTAATCGCTATAAGCTGCGCCCCCATCGCTTGGATTTCCGGCAATATCTGCTGGTAAGCCTTTAATTGCATATTGCAAAAAGGACACCATCCTCCGCGATAGAAGACCAGCACAACCGGCCCTTTCGCAAGCTCTTCAAATAAAATTACATCCCCGCCTAGTGCGTTTGTTAATTTAAAGTCCACCGCCTTTTCGCCTGGTTGCTTCCCGGAAGCGATCCCCGATTTCTGAAGTTCCTCAATCATTTGACCGATCTTGAACTGCGCTTCAATCGGTGAATTGGCCTTAAACTGTTGTGCGGCTACTTCCAGCTGTTCGGATAAATTTTGGTTGATCATCGTTTTAAAACCTCCAATATCGAATGATAGCTTGATTATAATTCTAAGAAAATCGAAGTTATGTAATGTAGTTTACAGTTCTCCATTTTATTTTTGAAAGTGTGAACAACGGTGGACAATATCATTTCAATTGGATCACCAAAAATACTGTGGTCCAAATCCTGGAGTCCGCGCAGGAGGGACTTTATTTCGTCATGAAGGGCATGCATAGTCTTTTTCTTTTTAAGTAAAATACACAAAAATGTACCCTATAAAGTAGTCCTTTTTCAAAGTGTCTACTCTATAGGGTACATTTTATATACACACCCGACGGTCCTTTTATGAGTTATTATTTTTCAATTGCTGTTTGCCCCATTGCAATAGCCATTCTATTCCAAGTGTTAATTTGATTAATGATTAGAACAAGGTCAACATACTGTTTTTCGTCATAGTGGTTACGCACTCGTTGATAAAGCTGATCTGGCACACGTTTTGTCGGGATTAATGTTACGTGCTCTGTCAATTCTAAAGCTACTTTTTCTGCTTCTGTGTAAAATTCACACTCTTCCCAAGCACTAATACAATATATTCTTTCTTCTGTTTCACCCATTTTCAGGGCATCTGTTGTGTGCATATACATACAAAGTGGACAGCCGTTAATTTGTGAAGCACGAAGTCTAATAAGTTCACGGAGTTTACGGTCTATACCTGTAGTTGCCGTATACTTATCCAACTTCCCAATGATGTCAAATGCTTCTGGTGCTACATGGTAATAATCAATTCTTTGTGTCAATGTTATTTCCTCCTTAATACGTTTATTCAATTCAATAAATAATTGATTTGAATAGCATGATTATAATTCTAAAAAAATCGAAGGACTGTAATGCAGTTTACAGTTCTCCATTTTATATTTGAAATTGTGTAAAACGGCAAAACAATGTAATGTAGATTACAGATGCCCATTCAGTTAGCATGTTAACCTGTAAACTAAACCACCAAGTACCATTGAGTTATCAGTCAATTTTATTTTGTCTTGGATGGCAGGAGGAAATTCGCTCAATTAATAAAATAAGGATACAAACTTGAAAGGAGAATATAGCTGAAGATTCTCGTTTTAGGTGGAACAGCGTTTTTCGGTCGCCGGTTAGTCCAAATATTACTCTGGAATGCCAAGATGTGACCATTGAAACAAGAGGTCAGAGACCGGATGATTGGGAGGAACGATATATCCGATGAACAAGCTTTGGTATTTATCGCAAATAAGTATTTTTGAAGAAATGTCGCAAGAAGAAATGAGAGAGATCGATAAGCTAGATACCATCCATCATATCAATTGGATTACAAAAAACACAGTGATCCAAACCCCGGAGTCCGCGCGCGAGGGACTCTATTTCGTCAAGGAGGGCAAGCTTAGACTCTATAAACTGAACGACAACGGAAAACAGTTCACTCTTGGTATTCTTACAAGAGGAAATATATTCGGAGAGTTTAATTCCTTCTCATTCGGAACCAGGAGAGTTTATATTGAAACGATGGAATCGTCGCTTCTTTGCACCATGTCCGAGCCTCAGTTCGAACGGCTGATGATCAATCGGCCTCAGCTCGCGCTCAAATTTCTTAAAGCACTAAGTGAACGGTTAAAAGAGCGGGAGGATCAATTGGAACAGCTTGCGCTTCATGGTCTTAGAAAACGCGTTCTCCATCTCCTTTCCACACTGAGCGCGAAATTCGGCGTCATTCAAGACGGATATGCGTTGATCGATCTGCCGCTTTCCCATCAAGAGATTGCCAATATGATCGGTGCTAGCCGCGAAGCAGTCAGTAGCGTGATGAGCGAGCTTGCCAAGGAGGGCGTCGTTAAGACATCACGCCTGTCTGTTCAACTTGCTGTTACAATACTTGAAGAAAATATTCCTCGAAACTCTACACATTGATATGCCAAGACCACCGGATTTCCGATGGTCTTGGCTTTTACTTAAGTGCAGCATTAGAATTTATCAAGACCTAAATTGTAAAAAGTCTTAAAAATAAAGGGCGATATATATTAGACATGACTAATATGTATCGCCCTATTACTTCATCTTATTGATGTTGTACTTTCCTTAATTATTATTCCCCTTGTTCACAATCATACCTATATTTTAACATATATATCCAGTTTGCTTTGGAAGTTGTTGTTCAATAATCTGGCAAGATTCAAAAAGGGCAACCTCTTAATTATAGAAGTGCGCCCTTTAATGAAATAACTACACCACTTGATTTATCTATTAATGGGAATATAAGCAAACGATTCTCAAACATCAATGATTGATTTTATAATTATCTAAAGCCATTCCGTTCATTCAAGATGGATTATAGTTCCCTCCCTTTAGCACTTATCATTTCGTAAATCCCGAAGCATTTGAAAAATTTGACCTCTATGATGCGATTCATGTTCAATCAAATGGTAAACACCCCACTCAGGTGTGACGTCATAATGTTCAAGTACTCTCGGTTTACGCCAATCGGTTAAGTCCATTAAACGAAAGTGAGAAAGAAATATTTCGCGTACCTTATTAAGGCGATAAAAATGTTCCTCTATACTTTCTCCCTCAAAGTGAGTTAAATTGCCGTCAGTTCGATGTTCTAAAGGAAATAATGCGCTAATTTCAGGATCCCAATCAGTTCCCAGTACTTCTACATATAACCAATCTGCCTCGATCAATGCTATGTGATACAAAAGTGTCCCAATTGATTGTCTTTCGCCTAATCTTCTGTCAATTAAGCTTTGGCTGATTCCAGTTAATTCAGTTACAAGAGTACATCGAACATCCTCTAGACACCATAGCCATCTTCCAATCTCTTCTTCATACTCTGGTAATGAAGTCACCAGTAAAGTTCTTCTCTCCAACAAGATCAACCTCCTCTAATTAAAATACTTACATTCTATTAAAAATGGATGTATCCTTCTTTTAAATAAAAATATTCCACAATCTGGCTCGATTGTTTAATAAGAGCTACGGTCGATTCTTCCACTAAACTGACTGTTGTTGAAGAATTTCCACAAAAATAAGCGTTAATTCATAAAATAAGCGTTAATCCTTCTTAAATCAACTCACCAGTTGGTTCAATAAGCAGGATGAGTAGGTGCTAAAAGTGACCCTCATGATTTACACCTTATTCCTCATAATCTGTACGTAGCGGTGTTGCATATAGGTTAATAAATAATAGGTAAACAGGATACAGAATGACAGACCCATAAATCAGAAGGCTAAATCTTGGGAAAAGTGTTACTCCTGCATTAATAGGAAAAACAACAGGGAAAAAAGAGAAACAAAGAATAAAATATGGTAACCACAAAAGGAGTGACAAATAGCTGTATTTTCTACCTAGAGTCCATTTTTTTGTTAAGTAAATGAAGAAAATGGTCGAAAGTAGGAGTCCTATAACATTAATAACAGCAATTATTAAGTAAACATTATCCCATTTCCAGCCAGTTAACCTACTAATATGCGATACATTTACTATGAGTTCTATTGCTATAAACAACGCCAAAGCGTTTAAGATACTAATCGTATTTAACTTTATAAAAAACTTCACCATATACCTCCCTAATTATGAAACAGCACCATCTCTAGTTAAGTTCATTATTCAATTATAATCGTTCTTAAAGTATCCTGCATCGTTTGTTCAATAAAGAATTAAACGTTCCCCAAAATAACTAAAGAGTTCCGTTTTCGGGTGAATTCTTAATAAATGACACAAGAATGGACGTATGAATTGGCATACGTCTTTTCCTTTATTTATCAACGCTTCTACGAAATATCATTAACATTGACATTGCAATTGACATCATTATTATGATGGACAATATGTATTGTATAATTAATAAAGATGGTCAAAATTTCTGTCATTAGCAGTGCCGATGATTTTTTATGCTGGTTGATGGAACAATGCTGATTCCTTATCTAGGATCAAAAGGGTCCGCACTTATCAGTTAGGGGATCAGGTTAAGACCCCCTAACTGATAAATAAACGGAAGAATTTCGCCTAATTGGTAACTTTTATTAAAAAGGGCTGAAATAGATGGAGAGATTCCGCCTATTGACTCGAAGAATTCAAAAATGGGGGATTTTGCTGTGCATAAGCGGAAAAGCTCCCCTTATTTACCCCTAAACATGCTCCATTCTGCATTTAACCGGAAATTCTCTGCTTATTTACTTTTGCTAATTCCGAGATAAGGGAGCAGATATCATATTTAAAAGATTATGATGAAACGCATCACAAGTAAAGTGAGATTATATTTAAAAAAGGTTTTTGTCTTCTCGCCAATTACGGCGAGTTTTACTTTTTTATATACCAATCATGATGCCAATACAGCATTCATTTCGGCACGTATTATTAGAAATGCACCTCAAAACGAAACCCTTTACAAAATAACACATCCATTTTTTGTCCCATAAATACATTCATTAAATCTTTTATTATCATATATCGCAATCGGGCCATATTCTTGAAAAAGACAAGGAAATAATAGAATATACTATAGTAGAACCGATTTATTTAACATTCCAGCTAGATGAGTCTTTGGGGGAATTTTCGTTAGGATATTCAATGTGGATAATCATCCACTGAATGTATCGATAAAATAGGAGGAGAATAGATGAAACCGATATCTATTTTAATAGCGGATGATGAACAGGAGATTGCTGATCTGATTGCCATCCATGTAGAGAAAGAGGGGTACCATGTTATTAAAGTATCTGATGGTCAAGAAGCGCTGCAAGTTATCCAGTCCCAACCTATTGATTTGCTTATCTTAGATATTATGATGCCTAGAATGGATGGATACGAACTCACCAGCCTGATTCGAAAACAGCATAATATGCCGATTATATTTGTAAGTGCCAAAACTTCTGATTTCGATAAGGTTCAGGGACTCGTGATAGGGGCAGATGATTATATGACCAAACCATTTACCCCTATTGAATTGGTTGCACGTGTCAATGCGCAATTAAGACGCTTTATGAAGCTAAATCAACCCCAAAATGATCATCATTCTTTACTAGAATTTGGCGGCTTAGTTATTTCACCTGAGCAGCGTACCGTTACGTTATATGGCGAAAATATTGAGTTAACTCCTAAAGAATTTGATATTTTGTATTTACTGTCCAGCCATCCAAAGAAAGTATACAGTGCGGAAAATATCTTCCAGCAAGTTTGGGGAGATGCCTATTATGAAAGTGGAAATACCGTTATGGTACATATACGTACGTTACGTAAAAAATTGAAAGAAGATGCCCGAAAAAACACATGGATCAAAACGGTATGGGGCGTCGGGTATGCATTCAATGGGTAAGGCTGTACGCAGTTTTCGATCCATGATGGTTCTATTATTTGGCTTAAGTATGCTGCTATCAGGAACCATCACCTATTTAATCTTTAAGGGACTCCAATTTTATTATCATACATACGTCCAATTCGGTGAAACACTATTTTTTTATCGGCAAATCTTGAAAGATACCGGCGATATTAATTTCTTTTTACTGATCTTTATCCCCCTTTCCTTCCTGTTCTTTTATTTATTTACAAAGCGTTATTCAATGTATTTCAAGGAGATTTCCACTGGTATTCGCTATCTTGCTCAGGGGGATTTCACCTATCGCGTTCAACTGAAATCGAATGATGAATTTGAACAGATTGCCAGGGATATTAATCAGACGAGTGAAAAGTTACAAGAAGCGATAGCAAGAGGAGATTTCTCGGAAAGCAGCAAGGAACAGTTAGTCGTCAATTTAGCACATGATTTACGTACACCTCTGACCTCTGTTTTAGGATATTTGGATTTAATTCTGAAAGAAAATGATTTGACGGAAGAACAAGTTAGACATTTTTTAACGATTGCCTTTACCAAATCTCAGCGTTTAGAAAAGCTTATTGATGAATTATTTGAAATAACAAGAATGAACTATGGGATGTTACCCATTGAACAAAAACAAGTGAATATAAGTGAGCTGCTTTTTCAGCTAAACGAGGAATTATTTCCGATTTTTGAAAAAAGTAATTTGACCGTTCGCATGAATATTTCGCCTGATTTACTGATTTTAGGTGACGGCGACTTGTTAGCACGTGTGTTTGAAAATATTCTAACCAATGCCACTTATTATGGAGATGATGGTCAATTTATCGATATGAATGGCTATATGGAAGCAGAAGAAGTGGTTGTCCAGATCATTAATTATGGAGATTATATACCAGAAGAAGACCTGCCCCATCTGTTCGATATGTTTTATACGGGTGACAAGGCAAGAACGGATCAAAAGGATAGTACAGGTTTAGGTCTATTTATTGCGAAGAACATTGTAGAGCAGCATAACGGAAAGATACATGCTGAAAGTAATGTCATACGAACCATGTTTGAAATCCGTTTTCCACAGGAGATTGAACAGATGTAACCGCCAAGGAAGATGACACAATTATTGCTCATATAAGTGAAACACTTAACTGGAGACTAGGTTAATAACAAAGGTCAATTTCAATGGAAGCTTTATGAACGTTATTCACTTATTAACCCAGCCAAAATGTTTTGGTAATTAATAAATGCTGATTATGGCAGTATTTTATAAAAGCAAAAAGAGCCGAAATAGACAAATATTGCATATCTTAGGCTCTTTATTTTAATTACTTATTGTGTTAAACAGCAAATATTTATAAATACGAAGGTGAAATTAGTTATCAGAATCCTTCTACCCTTATAT
>NZ_JAANMZ010000003.1 GCF_011250555.1 Bacillus sp. MM2020_4
GGGATGGACGCACCGCTGGTGTACCAGTTGTTCTGCCAAGGGCATCGCTGGGTAGCTATGTGCGGACGGGATAAGTGCTGAAAGCATCTAAGCATGAAGCCCCCCTCAAGATGAGATTTCCCATAGCGCAAGCTAGTAAGAACCCTGAAAGATGATCAGGTTGATAGGTCAGAGGTGGAAGCGTGGCGACATGTGGAGCTGACTGATACTAATCGTTCGAGGACTTAACCAATTGATTATTCGTTTTTACAACTTCTTCTGCATTATCTAGTTTTGAGGGAATGATACCTCAGATAAAATAGTCTGGTAACAATGGCGAGAAGGTCACACCCGTTCCCATACCGAACACGGAAGTTAAGCTTCTCAGCGCCGATGGTAGTTGGGGCATGCGCCCCTGTGAGAGTAGGACGTTGCCAGGCTGTTATCAATGGAGGATTAGCTCAGCTGGGAGAGCATCTGCCTTACAAGCAGAGGGTCGGCGGTTCGATCCCGTCATCCTCCACCATATTATTTTCACTTTACTATGCCGGGGTAGCTCAATTGGTAGAGCAACTGACTTGTAATCAGTAGGTTGGGGGTTCAAGTCCTCTCGCCGGCACGTTGTACGAGCCATTAGCTCAGTTGGTAGAGCATCTGACTTTTAATCAGAGGGTCGAAGGTTCGAGTCCTTCATGGCTCACCAAAGTTTTTTGCGCTAGCAAAATAACTTTCAATTTAGCGGGTGTGGCGGAATTGGCAGACGCACCAGACTTAGGATCTGGCGCCGCAAGGCGTGGGGGTTCGACTCCCTTCACCCGCATTTATTTTGCGGAAGTAGTTCAGTGGTAGAACACCACCTTGCCAAGGTGGGGGTCGCGGGTTCGAATCCCGTCTTCCGCTCTCTATTAAGCCGGGGTGGCGGAACTGGCAGACGCACAGGACTTAAAATCCTGCGGTAGGTGACTACCGTACCGGTTCGATTCCGGTCCTCGGCACCAAAGTTTTTTGCGAAAGCAAAATAACTTTCAATAATGCGCCCGTAGCTCAATTGGATAGAGCGTCTGACTACGGATCAGAAGGTTGTGGATTCGACTTCTTCCGGGCGCGCCATATAAACGGGAAGTAGCTCAGCTTGGTAGAGCACTTGGTTTGGGACCAAGGGGTCGCAGGTTCGAATCCTGTCTTCCCGACCATTCAATTACTATTCTCTTGGGGTCTTAGCTCAGCTGGGAGAGCGCCTGCTTTGCACGCAGGAGGTCAGGGGTTCGATCCCCCTAGACTCCACCAATTATAAACTATTCTTTATGGCGGTGTAGCTCAGCTGGCTAGAGCGTACGGTTCATACCCGTAAGGTCGGGGGTTCGATCCCCTCCGCCGCTACCAAATGATTTATGAAGAACTTTAACTTGGACCTTTAGCTCAGCTGGTTAGAGCAGACGGCTCATAACCGTCCGGTCGTAGGTTCGAGTCCTACAAGGTCCACCAGTATCGCTTTATAATATGGAGGAATACCCAAGTTTGGCTGAAGGGATCGGTCTTGAAAACCGACAGGCGGGTTAAACCGCGCGGGGGTTCGAATCCCTCTTCCTCCGCCATATTATTTTTCAAAACGATTCATTTTTATTATCGCGGGGTGGAGCAGTCTGGTAGCTCGTCGGGCTCATAACCCGAAGGTCGCAGGTTCAAATCCTGTCCCCGCAATTTGGTCTGGTAGTTCAGTTGGTTAGAATGCCTGCCTGTCACGCAGGAGGTCGCGGGTTCGAGTCCCGTCCAGACCGCCATCTAGAGTGGCTCAGTAGCTCAGTCGGTAGAGCAAAGGACTGAAAATCCTTGTGTCGGCGGTTCGATTCCGTCCTGAGCCACCATTTTACTTTTTACAATTTCATTATGGCGATTGTGGCGAAGTGGTTAACGCACCTGATTGTGGTTCAGGCATTCGTGGGTTCGATTCCCATCAGTCGCCCCATTTTTATGCGGGTGTAGTTTAGTGGTAAAACCTCAGCCTTCCAAGCTGATGTTGTGAGTTCGATTCTCATCACCCGCTCCATTATATGGGCCTATAGCTCAGCTGGTTAGAGCGCACGCCTGATAAGCGTGAGGTCGATGGTTCGAGTCCATTTAGGCCCATTCATTTTTTATTCCGCAGTAGCTCAGTGGTAGAGCTATCGGCTGTTAACCGATCGGTCGTAGGTTCGAGTCCTACCTGCGGAGCCAACTATGGGGAAGTACTCAAGAGGCTGAAGAGGCGCCCCTGCTAAGGGTGTAGGTCGGGTGACCGGCGCGAGGGTTCAAATCCCTCCTTCTCCGCCATACACATATTCATACACGGCCCCTTGGTCAAGCGGTTAAGACACCGCCCTTTCACGGCGGTAACACGGGTTCGAATCCCGTAGGGGTCATCGGAAAAACTGATAACAAACTGTTATCAGTTTTTTTGTATTTTATTTTTGCACCAGGTATGTGATAAATCATGTCAAAAGGAAAAACCTCCAATTTACTAAAAACATTATTTTAACATAATAATCTTATGGAAATGATTTTCGCCAAAATCATTGATACCGCTTACATCTACTCCTTTTTACCCACATTTTATCCCGTTAAATTGTTAATGAATAAATAACTTTTTTTAAAAAAAGTTCAGAAAAACTTAATAGATTCCTGTCGGTTGTTGTTGAATATTTGGACGTATCCTGTCGAAGTTTGTTGGAATAGAGTTCTTTATAGAAGCTAACCTCATATGTTGTCAGAAAAGATAAAAAAGTATTTCGAGGAATATGAAGCAATACCGCTTATAATTGGTCTTTGAAATACATATTTTCATTGAGGATGAGGAGAGCCATGACAGTGAACACGTTTTTTCCAACGGATTATCAGCTGCATTTATTTCACGAAGGCAGCTACTTTCAAAGTCATCAGCTTTTTGGCGCTCATATCTTAAGGGATTCCAATCAGGTATATACCCGATTTTGCGTGTGGGCCCCAAATGCCATTCATGTAAGGCTACTGGGCGATTTTAATAACTGGAATGGTGAAGGATATGAACTGCAAAAGGTTAATGATGGGGGAATATGGATTATTGTTGTCAATCAAGACTTTGGAGGAAAGATTTACAAGTATGAAATTATTTCACAAACAGGAGAGAGGCTGCTGAAGGCAGATCCGTTTGCCTTTTATTCCGAAGAAAGACCCGATACCGCCTCCATCGTTTATTCCTTAAACAAGTATAAATGGAATGATGGACATTGGATGAATCGCAGGGAAAAAAAGAACTTCTTATCAGATGCAGCCATTATTTATGAGGTACACCTAGGATCTTGGAAGAAGCATGACATTGAAGACTACCTAACCTATCAGGAGTTGGCTTCAGCACTAATTCCCTATGTGGTAGAGCATGGTTTTACCCATATTGAAATTTTACCTATTGTCGAGCACCCGCTCGATGCATCATGGGGTTATCAAGGAACTGGCTATTTTTCAGTCACATCCAGGTATGGTACGCCTGACGAATTCAGATACTTCGTGGATCAGTGCCATCAGCACGGAATTGGTGTCATTCTGGATTGGGTCCCAGGTCACTTTTGTAAGGATGCACATGGTTTATATCGCTTCGATGGAACACACATTTATTCTTATAGTAACGCTCATGATAGGGAAAATGTCATATGGGGGACGGCCAATTTTGACTTAGGAAAAGGTGAAGTGCAAAGCTTCCTTATCTCAAACGCCCTCTTTTGGATCGACTATTTCCATATTGATGGTTTTCGAATGGATGCTGTTGCAAACATTATTTATTGGCCCAATTCAACTGGTGGAAAACGAGAAAATCCGTTTGGAATTCAATTTTTAAAAAGGTTAAATAAAGAAATTCATGAATTTGATCCCCATTTTCTAATGATTGGTGAAGATTCTACCGAGTTTCCAAATGTGACTGCACCAGTCCTTTATGGCGGTTTGGGCTTTGATTATAAATGGAATATGGGCTGGATGAATGACATGCTTAAATATATGGAAACACCCCCATATGCTCGCTCACAGGTTCATTCAAAGGTTACGTTTTCGCTTTTGTATGCCTTTTTAGAAAATTTTATGCTGCCGTTATCTCATGATGAAGTAGTCCATGGGAAAAAGTCACTTTTAGATAAGATGCCGGGGGATTATTGGGAGAAATTTGCCCAGCTAAGACTGTTATTAGGTTATATGTTTGCCCACCCGGGGAAGAAACTCTTATTTATGGGCTTTGAATTTGGTCAGTTTGCTGAATGGAAAGACAGAGAACAACTGGATTGGAACTTACTAGAGTATGACATGCACCGTAACTTAAACACATATGTAAAAGTATTAATGAAACTTTATAAACGCTCGAAAGCATTGTATGAATTAGATCATTTGCAGGATGGATTTGAATGGATTGATGCTAATAATAGTCATCAATCGATTTTCTCCTTTATTCGAAAAGGAAAAAAGGCAGAGGATTTTTTACTCGTTATTTGTAACTTTACGGGAGTAAATTACCCGGTTTATAAAATCGGTGTCCCTAAAGAAGGCGAGTATCGAGAAGTTTTGAATAGCGACCTACAAGAATACGGTGGGACCGGATTAACGAATAAGAAGACAATTTTGGCCAGCGAAAAGCCGTTTCATGGCCAGCCATTCTCATTAGAGATAACGATTCCCCCGTTTGGTTTTCAAATTATCAGACCAGTTAAAAAACGAAAGGAGCGAAAAGGAAATGGGAAAGAAAAAGTGCGTAGCCATGTTGTTAGCAGGAGGGAAAGGAAGCAGACTTAATTCGCTGACAAGAGATTTGGCAAAACCAGCCGTTCCATTTGGCGGGAAATACCGAATCATTGATTTTACCTTAAGTAACTGCGTTAATTCTGGTATTGATACAGTAGGGGTGTTAACGCAGTACCAACCGCTTCTATTAAATTCGTATATTGGAATTGGCAGTGCTTGGGATCTTGATCGTAAGGATGGCGGGGTAACCGTTCTACCACCTTATAGTGAGTCTTCGGAAGTAAAGTGGTATACCGGAACAGCAAGCGCCATTTATCAAAACCTGAATTATTTGAAACAATATAATCCGGAATATGTATTAATCCTATCTGGAGACCATATTTACAAAATGAATTACGAAAGCATGCTCGAATATCATATTGAAAAAAGAGCGGATGTGACGATTTCCTTAATAGAGGTTCCCTGGGTTGAAGCCAGCCGTTTTGGGATCATGAATACAACCGACGATATGAGAATATCAGAGTTTGAAGAAAAGCCTAGCAATCCCAAAAATAATCTTGCATCCATGGGCATTTATATCTTTAACTGGAATATATTGAAGGAATATTTAGAAATGGATGAACGCAATCCAGATTCAAGCCATGACTTTGGGAAAGATGT
The DNA here is from genome assembly GCF_011250555.1 of Bacillus sp. MM2020_4. Classification (GTDB taxonomy): domain Bacteria; phylum Bacillota; class Bacilli; order Bacillales; family Cytobacillaceae; genus Neobacillus. Next base: position 5,377 of record NZ_JAANMZ010000003.1, read on the forward strand.
ATTACCACTGCTATTAGAGGAAAATAAGAAATTGTTCGCCTATCCGTTTCAGGGGTATTGGAAGGATGTCGGTACAGTCCAAAGCCTGTGGGAGGCAAACATGGATCTTTTAGGTGAAGATTGCGAGTTAGACTTATTTGACCATGATTGGAGAATTTATTCGGTCAATCCGAATCAACCGCCACAATATATTTCTTCGGATGCAATTGTTAGAGAGTCACTGATTAATGAAGGTTGTACCATCGAAGGGGAAATTGAAAAGTCTGTTTTGTTTCAAGGTGTAGCGGTTGGTAAGGGCAGCACGATAAAAGAATCGGTCATTATGCCTGACGCAAAGATTGGAAATAACTGCTTGATAGAAAAGGCGATTGTCCCATGTGATGTTACTGTACCAGACGGGACAGTCATTCGTTCCCTTGATGACGAAATTATTCTTGTTACCGAAGAAGTGTTAAAAGGACTATATCCTGCCTATTAAATCTCATACATTTGTTAATTAGAAAAACTGGAGGGGAATTTGGAGTGAAAAGAAAGCTATTAGGCGTTATTGATGCCACAACTTATCATGATGATTTAGAAGATCTTTTAACACATCGCTCACTTGCCGCATTACCTTTTGCGGGTCGGTACCGGATTATTGACTTTGTACTTTCAAATATGGTGAATTCAGGGATTCGCAGTGTGGCGATTTTTCCAAAAATGCAATATCGCTCGCTCATGGACCATTTAGGTTCAGGGAAGAATTGGGACTTAAACCGAAAGCGTGACGGTCTGTTCTTTTTCCCATCCCCGATAGTGGATAATGACGGCAATAAAATTGGCTCGTTTGAACATTTCGCAGCCAATATGGACTATTTTCATCGCAGTACACAAGAGTATGCAATTATTGCGAACTGTAACACGATTTTGAATATGGATCTTAGACCAATATTTGATTGGCATAGACAGGCAAAATGTGATATTACTGAAATCCATCACGAGGATGGAAGTTCAATGGAAATGTATATGATCAAAACTTCCTTACTTATCAAATTGATTGAAGGAAGACATGAAACAGGCTATACCTGTATAAAGGATGTTGTAACGGCTATTCATAACGAATATGCTATTTGTCACTATGAATATGACGGCTATGCCGTAATGATAGATTCGATTGAAAGCTACTTCTCTACAAGTATGAAACTGCTGCAGTCGGATGTGTGGAGGAAACTATTTTTAAAAGAGCAGCCGATTTTGACGAAAGTAAAGGATGAACCGCCCACTAAATATGTAACAGATTCCGTGGTTAAAAATGCAATGATTGCGAATGGCTGCTTCATCAGCGGGACGGTGGAAAATAGTATCATCTCTCGTGGGGTTAAAATTGGGAAGGGTGCGGTTATTAAGAACTGTATTATCATGCAAAAGTGCCAAATCGAGGAGAATTGTTATTTAGACTCCGTTATTTTGGATAAAGATGTAAAGATTGAAGCAGGAACACGGTTAACCGGAACTGCACATTCACCATATGTTATTCGTAAAGGTTTGAAACAAGGAGCGTTGATGAACTCGTGAAAGTATTATTTGCCGTTTCGGAGTGTGGACCATTTGCTAAATCGGGAGGGCTTGCTGATGTTGCAGGCTCTCTCCCAAAAGAATTAAAGAGCCAAGGAACAGACGTTAGAGTGATGGTTCCCAAATATGGAACCATTGCTGAAGAATATAAGCAAAAAATGAAAAAGGTCAAGGAATTTACCGTACCTGTTGGCTGGAGAAATCAATATTGTGGAGTTGATGAGCTTACTTATCAAGGGGTTACCTATTATTTCATTGATAATGAATACTATTTTAAACGGGATAATCTTTATGGATATTTTGATGATGGCGAAAGATTTGCCTATTTTAATCGGGCAGTACTCGAGTCCTTAGCACAACTGGATTTTATTCCGGATGTTCTTCATTGCCATGATTGGCATACCGCGATGATTCCATTTCTCCTTAGAACGGAATATTTCAAGCGAAAAGGATATGGGCAAATCCGGACAGTGTTCACCATTCATAATCTGCAATTTCAAGGGATTTTTCCAAAAGAGGTACTGGGCGATTTGCTAGGTATGGATAACCATTCATTCCACACTGGCCAATTAGAGTTCTTCGGGAATATCAATTTTATGAAGGGGGCGCTTGTGGCAGCTGATAAAATAACGACCGTGAGCCCTACGTATAAAAAGGAAATTCAAACACCTGTATATGGAGAAAAGCTTGATGGTCTTTTGCGGGAAAGAGATGAGGATCTGACCGGAATATTAAATGGAATTGATGAGGAATTTTACAATCCGGCAATTGACCCGCTCATTGATCAGACATTTAAAGCAGAAACGGTTCAAAAGAAGGCAATTAACAAAAAAGAGATTCAAAAAAGATTTGGCTTGGCGCAAAGTGCCGGGACACCATTACTTGTGATGATTTCAAGGCTAACAAGGCAAAAGGGTTTAGAACTGGTTAAGTGTGTCCTTCGTGAAATTTTGCAAGAGGATGTACAGGTAATCATTCTCGGAACAGGTGATTATGAATATGAGGAACATTTAAGGCAGGCGGCTCGAATCTATCCTGAAAAGTTAAAGGTTCATACCGGTTTTAATGAGGAACTTGCCCATAAGCTTTATGCCGCTGCAGACTTATTTTTAATGCCATCGCTATTTGAACCGTGCGGTCTTGGTCAACTGATTGCGATGAAATACGGTGCCATCCCAATCGTTCGTGAAACGGGAGGCTTAAATGATACCGTTAAGGCATGGAATGAATTTACCGGTGAAGGAAACGGCTTCTCCTTCAGTAACTTTAATGCCCACGATATGCTTTTTACCATTCAAAGAGCGGTCAGCTTTTATTATGATAAAAAGAGTTGGGAATCGATTGTCAGGCAGGCAATGAAAAAGGACTATAGCTGGGCCCAATCGGCATTTAGTTATAACCAGCTCTATGCTGCGCTTGTTTCAAGGAGTGAAACGCATGTTTTCTAGTACAATAGAGTTTAAGAACACCTTTCTTAAAAGACTCGAGATGCAGTGCGGAAAGAGTTTTTCAGAGAGCTCATCAAGGGATCATTATCAAACCCTGGGCAGTATGATTCGTGAGTTTGTCAGTAATGACTGGATTGCAACGAATGAACGATATCTTGCTTCAGAGGGAAAGCAGGTCTATTATTTATCAATTGAGTATTTATTAGGAAAGTTATTAAGGCAAAATTTAATTAACTTAGGTGTAGAGCAAACAGTGCAAGTTGGACTTCAGGAGTTAGGAATTGATTTGGATGCACTCGAGGAATTAGAAGCGGATGCAGGCCTAGGAAACGGCGGTTTAGGAAGATTAGCCGCCTGTTTTCTAGACTCACTTGCCTCCTTAAATCTACCGGGTCATGGCCACGGTATTCGTTATAAACACGGCCTGTTTGAACAAAAAATTGTCGATGGCTATCAAGTGGAATTGCCGGAGCAATGGTTACGAAGCGGTAATGTTTGGGAAATTCGAAAGGCGGATCGTGCAGTGAAAATCCCGTTTTGGGGTAAGGTGGAGGCCAAGATGGAAAATAATCGCCTCGTTTTTCATCATCAGAATGCTGAAACTGTAACGGCCGTCCCACATGATATGCCTGTTATCGGGTTTCAATCGAATAACATCAATACGCTAAGGCTTTGGAATGCGGAGCCTTCACCCTTTCCGATTCATAAGGATATTTTAAAATACAAGCGTGAGACTGAGTCGATTTCCGAGTTTTTATACCCTGATGATACCCATGATGAGGGGAAAATTTTACGGTTGAAGCAGCAATACTTTTTAGTATCGGCGAGCATCCAATCGATTGTAAGAACCTACAGGAAGCAGCACGCCAGCTTGGAGCAGCTCCATAAACATATTTGTATCCATATAAACGACACCCACCCTGTCTTGGCTATTCCAGAGCTAATGAGAATCTTGATTGATGAGGAAGGCTATGATTGGGACAAGGCATGGCATGTAACGAAACATACCATTTCCTATACCAATCATACGACATTATCGGAAGCGTTAGAAAAATGGCCAATACATATTTTTCAACCGTTATTGCCAAGAATCTTTATGATTGTCGAAGAAATCAATGAGCGTTTTTGCCAGGAGCTTTGGGAACAGACTCCTGGCGATTGGCAGAGAATTGGTGAACTAGCCATTATAGCGGATAACTATGTGAAAATGGCCCATTTGGCGATTGTCGGCAGCTTTAGTGTAAATGGTGTGGCCAAGTTGCATACGGAAATATTGAAGAAACGAGAGATGAAACCGTTTTATGAATTGTTTCCAGAGAAATTTAACAATAAAACCAATGGAATAGCTTATCGGCGCTGGCTGTTAAAAGCCAATCCAAATTTATCAGCACTTATCACGGATTCAATAGGGCCTTCTTGGACTTATTCGGCCGAGGAACTTTCCCAGTTACTTAGGTATCAAAATGATTCTGCCTTTTTAGAGCAGCTGTTAAAAATTAAAAATGAAAATAAACAGAGGCTTGCGGATATTATTTTGGATAAAACAGGAGTAGGTGTTGATACTGGAGCTATTTTTGACGTTCAGGTAAAAAGGCTTCATGCCTATAAGCGGCAGCTGTTAAACGTATTACACATTATGCATTTATATAACCGGATGAAAGAGGATTCAAACTTTTCAACCGCACCGAGGGTGTTTATTTTTGGAGCTAAGGCATCACCTGGTTATTATTATGCGAAAAAGATTATCAAATTAATTAACACGGTTGCCGAGAAAGTAAATAATGACCCACAAATCGGGGATAAGATGAAGGTAATCTTTCTAGAGAATTATCGTGTTTCCCTAGCTGAAAAAATCTTTCCTGCCTCGGATGTAAGTGAACAAATCTCTACAGCAAGTAAAGAGGCATCAGGTACCGGAAATATGAAATTTATGATTAATGGTGCCTTAACTGTAGGGACATTGGATGGTGCCAATATTGAGATTCGTGAGTTAGTTGGCGATGAAAATATTTTTACTTTTGGATTAACGGCAGATGAAGTGCTTCATTATTATCAGTATGGCGGCTACCAATCGCGCGAGTATTATCATCATGATTATCGAATCAAACAGGCTGTCGATCAGCTTGTAAATGGATTTTTCCCGGGGGTTCAAAATGAATTTGAGCCGATAGTTGATTCGTTAGTAGAGGAAAATGATCAATATTTTGTTTTAAAGGATTTTGCCGCCTATACCGACATTCAACGTACAATTGGTGAAACGTTTATGGATAAGGCAAAGTGGCAAAAAATGAGCTTGGCAAATATTGCACAGGCCGGCTATTTCTCGAGTGACCGAACGATAAAGGAATATGCTGATGAAATATGGAGGATTAAACCACTGTATTAAAAAAGGCTTCTGCCGTTACGGCAGAAGTCTTTTGCTTAAAAAGATATGAAAATATAAATTTTCGACTTTGAGAAATGTCCAGCTCCAGCACCCTAGCGGCTAGTGTCCTTCGCTCTCCGCCCTACGATAAGTCAACATCGGATCACTCCGCTCTCCGTGTTTCCTTTATCTCAGTTGGAGCGCTCCAGGCCATACGCCGCTGACCAGGGCGCTTGCGCTTTTCTTATGAAAAATAGTGACCGATAAAAATACCGACTGCAAGTAGAAATCCAAAAATGGTGTTCGTTTGAGCCGTCGCAATCATTGCTGGTGCCATTTTGATTGGAATAGTATTTGCGATGAAACCTTTGGTTGCTTTAATCGCTTTCGGAGCACTCAGAATAACGATTGCTGTCCAAAATGGAACATTTCCGCTAATGATAAGCCCCAAAACCCATAGATAGGAAAAGGTGAACATCCCGGCTAATAAATAAATAGCTCTCTTTTTTCCTAAAAGAATGGCAACGGTTTTACGGCCATTTTCCTTATCACCATCAAGGTCGCGGATATTATTGGATAACATAATCATCCCAACTAAAATCATACTTGGAACGGAGACAAGGATGCTTGTGCTCGTGACTGTTCCCGTTTGAATAAAGAAGGAGATTAAAATAATCAACATCCCCATAAAAAATCCGGAAAAAAGTTCACCAAATGGTGTATAGGCAATCGGGAATGGGCCTCCGGTATAAAAATAGCCGACAGCCATACATACAAGGCCAACAACGGCTAGCCACCAGCTGCTATTCGCACAAATATATACTCCTAATAACAGGGCAATTCCATAAAATCCAAAAGCAAGGTTGATGACCGTTTTTGGTTTTATACCATCGCGGACAATCGTTCCGCCAATCCCAACCGAGTGTTCAGTATCAAGACCGCGTTTGTAATCAAAGTATTCGTTAAACATATTGGTCGCAGCTTGAATCAAAATGCTGGCAATCAACATCGCAGCAAAAAGACCAAGATGAAAACGTTCGTGTTTTAGTGCCAATGCCGTACCAAGTAAGACCGGTACAAACGAGGCGGTTAAGGTATGTGGACGGGTCATTTGCCACCAAACCTGAAAGCCTCGGTTTGATGAAACGGCAGGTTTCGAATGATGCTGTACATTTGGCTGCATATTCTTCTCTCCCCTTTTATAAAATTTTTCTCTATCTATTATAAATGTCAAAGTCTAATCCATTAGGTTTGTTGCCCAACCATTAGTTTATGTAATTCCCCTAATAGTGTCAATGGGTTTTTGCTTTCATAACCGGAAGATTATCCCTGCCTGATTATTATTATGTGGTTAGTGAGAAAATGAAAAGAGGGAAAAAGTTGTTTTCAACCTAATTGTAACAATTTTGATATATAATAAGGAATGAAACGGTATTGTAGTGACAACAATTATTGACTTCTTTACAATGGGAGTAGTAATTTAAAAGTATTAAAATGAATGGATAACAGTCATTTCGGCTGTTTTGGAGGGATTTGTTTGGTTACCATTCAAGAAACAGAAATGAAAGAAAGAGGTCTTTTGGCAGTAAATCGTGCGAAGGAACTTGGCCGGCCTATTTTAATAAGTGAAGTCCATCCTATCGATACGATTAACCCTTTGTCTTTTTTTAACATAGGAAAAGACCGCTATTGTGGGGAACGTTTTTTCTGGAAAGACCCAACAAACGAGATTGTACTAATTGGGCTTGGAATTTCAAAACAAATTCAGTCGGATCAGGCTACTGACCGCTTTTTTCATGTTGAAAGAGAGTGGAAGAGTTTTTTAGAGGATAGCATCATTTTTAACCCATATTCAAAATTGGCTGTTGGACCTCTCATGTTCGGTGGATTTTCCTTTGATCCCTATAAAGAAAAAACGGATCTGTGGTCCAAATTTGCTGATTCATTGTTCCATATTCCCAAATATTTATTGAGTGTGATTGATGGTGAGACCTATTTAACCACTAATATCGTTATTACACCAAATGATGATTCGTCGCTCTTTAGTAAGATTGTGGATGAGAGGAATCAGCTGCTTCTTTCGCTGAAACAGAATCATGGAGCGAAGCCTGCAGTTTTAGTAGAAACGAATGAAATTTCGCCTGAGGAATGGAAACAGACTGTTGATGGAGTTGTGACAGAATTAACAAACGGTCCATTAAAAAAAGTCGTCCTTGCCCGTGAGCTTCGGCTTTTCTTTACAGACAAGGTAGAGGCAGAGGCAGTGTTAGAAAATTTATATACTCAACAGCCTGCAAGCTATATCTTTGCGTTCGAATCAAATGGAGATTGTTTTATTGGGGCAACGCCAGAGCGGCTAGTGAAAAAGCGTGGTTCTGAAGTCTATTCCACCTGCTTAGCTGGCTCGATCTCACGCGGGGCTTCAGAAGAAGAAGATCAGATTTTAGGCCAAACATTGCTAAATGATCAGAAAAACCTGATTGAGCATGGGTTTGTGGTAGAAATGATTAAAGAAGCTTTAGAGGAATCGTGCGAAGAAATTATTCTACCGGACAAACCGCAATTGTTAAAAAATCGGGATATCCAGCATCTCTATACACCGGTAATCGGGAAGTGCAGCAAAGAAACATCACTACTCTTATTGGTTGAAAGACTTCATCCAACACCTGCGCTGGGAGGCTTGCCGAAGAAAGCAGCAGTTGAAAAAATAAGACAGGTGGAAGAACTTGACCGTGGCTTCTACGGTGCGCCACTCGGCTGGGTCGACTATAAGCAAAATGGTGAATTTGCTGTCTCTATTCGCTGTGGATTATTACAGGGTGACGAGGTATCGTTGTTTGCCGGCTGTGGTGTTGTAGCCGATTCAGATTCAGAAAGTGAATATTTGGAAACCAGCTTGAAGTTTACACCAATGCTTCGAGCTCTTGGGGGAAAATAACATGGATCATCAGGAAGCATTAACGGCTTATATTGCCGCATTTATTTCAGAACTTGTTTCAACAGGGGTAACGGATGTTGTTGTCAGTCCCGGTTCACGCTCTACTCCGATGGCAATGGTGATGGCAGAGCATCCTGAATTAAACGTTCATATTCATGTAGATGAACGCTCAGCCGCTTTTTTTGCTTTAGGAATTGCCAAGGCATCAAATAAACCCGTTGCGATGCTCTGTACATCAGGTACAGCAGCAGCCAACTACTTTCCAGCGATTATCGAGGCAAGGTATTCACGGGTGCCCTTAATTGTGCTAACTGCTGACAGGCCGCACGAGCTAAGAGAAGTAGGGGCACCGCAGGCAATTGATCAAATTCATTTATATGGTCATCATGTAAAATGGTTTGCTGAAATGGCTCTACCGGAGAAAAACGATGAAATCATCCGCCATGCCCGGACTGTATGCGCCCGAGCTGCAGCCATCGCGGCTGCTTCTCCAGCAGGGCCCGTCCATTTGAATTTTCCGTTCCGCGAACCGCTTATACCAAAATTGGATGATTCACTTTTTCAGATCTCAGAACGGCCAAATGGATATGTTAAAGTTCAAAATGGTGAATTCACGATTAATGATGAACAAATTAAAATGATTGCTGAAACATTAAAGGGGAAGGAAAGAGGAATTATTGTCTGTGGCAACATCGCTGACCAGCAATTTGCTAAAGCTGTAACGGAGCTTTCCGAGGTATTACACTATCCTATTTTAGCAGACCCGTTATCGCAATTGCGAAGTGGTACCCACAGCAATGTCCAAATTATTGAATCCTATGATACGTTTTTAAGAAATGAAGAGGCAAAAGGTTTCCTAAAGCCTGATGTCGTTATACGGTTTGGGGCGATGCCGGTTTCTAAAGCATTAACGATTTTTCTAAAAGAAAATCACCAGGCTGATCAATTTGTCGTGGATGGCGGCGGGGGCTGGCGTGATCCGGCAGCATTATCAACGAACATGATTTTTTGTAATGAAACGTTGTTTTGCGAAAAACTGTTGGCGCGTGTCGGCAGCGGGACGCCAGGAGATTATCTTGAGGATTGGAAACAGGTTAATGCGCTCACAAAGGAAAATATGACGCTCCTTCGTGACATAACGGATTTAAGTGAAGGCAGGTTATTTTATCAAATAGCAGAAATGCTACCTGAAGGTGCGACCCTATTTGTTGGCAATAGCATGCCAATCCGTGACGTAGATAGCTTTTTCTTAAATAATCGTAAATCAATTAAGATAATGGCAAACAGAGGTGCTAATGGCATTGATGGTACCGTTTCTACGGCATTAGGTGCAGCATTATACTCAAAGTCCTTATATTTGGTTCTTGGGGATTTAACCTTTTTCCATGATTTAAATGGACTGATCGCGGCAAAACTTTATGATATCGATATTCATATTATTCTTGTGAACAATAATGGCGGGGGTATTTTTTCCTTCTTACCGCAATCGGAACATCCGAAAAACTTTGAGCTTTTATTTGGAACACCTCTTACAATCGAATTCGAGCACGCTGTCAGGATGTTTAACGGAGAATTTGTGAAAATAATGAATTGGCAGCATTTGGAGTTAGAAATGAAAAAGAGTAAGGGTCAATCCGGTATTCACGTGTACGAAGTTGCGACAAAAAGAGATGAAAATCTCCAGGAGCATCGTGGATTTTGGGCATCTGTTTCCCAGGAAATATCAAGTTTCGTCAAAGGTAAGCAGTAATGGACATTACTGTCGATAGAATTCGCTATCATGTGGAGGTTTGTGGTAATGGAACCTCAGCGCTTGTCGTATTGCATGGATTTACGGGAGATGCCTCTACATGGATGCCATTTTTTGAGTCCTGGGGCCAGCATTCTTTGGTAATTGCTCCGGACATTATTGGACACGGTAAGACGGAGTCACCTAATGAGATTAAACGTTATCAAATAGAAGTAGCTGCTAGTGACTTGAATCGGATTCTTGATGAATTAGCTGTGGAGCAAATAGATTTACTTGGCTATTCAATGGGGGGCAGACTTGCCCTTACTTTTGCACTGCTATTTCCAAATAGAGTTCGGAGGTTAATCTTAGAAAGCGCCTCTCCAGGGCTGGAAACAGAGGATGAGAGAGAACTCCGTCGTATGAAAGATACGGAACTTGCAAAATTTATTGTTAATGAGGGGATTACATCATTTGTTGATTATTGGGAGGATATTCCCCTGTTTTCATCAATGAAACGACTCCCCGCAGAGGTTATTCAATCTATCAGGTCTCAGCGGTTACATAATTCTGTTTTAGGTCTGGCAAATAGTTTACTTGGAATGGGGACAGGCGCACAGCCTTCCTGGTGGGGTTCCCCTATAAAAAAGCTTGAATGTGAGGTTTTGCTGCTAACCGGTGCGGAGGATAAAAAGTTTTGTGGGATTGCAGAGAGAATGCTGAAGTCTCTTAAAAAGGGTTCTTGGGTTGCCGTTGAAAATTGTGGCCATGCAATTCATGTGGAAGAATCACAAAAGTTTGGTACAATAGTAAGTGACTTTTTGTCAAAAAAGCGATAAAGGAGGATTTTATTTTGACAGTAGAATGGGTTCCAGGACGCAAGTATGAAGAAATTTTATATGAGACTTATAACGGAATAGCAAAAATCACCATTAACCGACCACATGTACATAATGCCTTTACACCGAAAACGGTATCGGAAATGTTTGATGCTTTTGCACATGCACGTGATGATTCCAGCATTGGTGTAATTGTGTTGACCGGTGCAGGGGAAAAAGCATTCTGTTCCGGCGGAGATCAAAGTGTTCGCGGACATGGAGGCTATGTTGGGGAGGATCAAATTCCTCGCTTAAACGTGCTTGATTTACAGCGTTTAATCCGTGTAATTCCTAAGCCAGTGATAGCAATGGTAAAAGGATATGCAATCGGTGGCGGACATGTACTTCACGTTGTCTGTGATTTAACAATTGCTGCAGATAATGCTGTGTTTGGCCAAACAGGTCCTAAGGTTGGAAGTTTTGATGCCGGTTATGGTTCAGGTTACCTAGCAAGAATTATCGGTCATAAGAAAGCCCGTGAAATCTGGTATTTATGCCGTCAGTATAATGCGCAAGAAGCGCTTGATATGGGCTTAGTTAACACGGTTGTTCCTCTGGAGCAAGTTGAAGATGAGACCATTAAATGGTGTGAAGAAATGCTTGAGAAAAGTCCAACAGCTCTTCGTTTCATAAAAGCTGCCATGAATGCCGATACGGATGGTTTAGCAGGACTTCAGCAATTTGCTGGTGATGCAACATTGCTTTACTATACAACTGATGAGGCAAAAGAAGGCCGCGACGCTTTTAAAGAAAAGCGCAAGCCCGATTTCGGTCAATTCCCGCGTTTCCCTTGATCATGTAAAAGCAGCTTGATGGACTCCATCAGGCTGTTTTTTATAAATGGGAGTGGAGTGGTTCTCCGTGACCGAAACGAGGAACAGAATCGAAAAAGGTTAAGTAGAACCGTTTTCCTCCCTGCTAATAAAAGTTTAGAATCAAACAAAGAGTTTTTCAAGAGGGTGTTAAAAATGTCAAAGGAAGTCATGCCCAATTTTATAAAGAATAGAGCTTTTCTTACTCCTGACCGAACAGCCATATATTTTCAGGAGAAATCCTTAACATTTAAAGAGCTTTACCATTGTTCTCTGGATACTGCAGGGCAACTTCAGACTCAAGGTGTTCAAAAGGGTCAATTTGTTGGAGTACTATTAAAAAATCATCTTGATACAGTGATAATCTTATTTGCACTTCAGATAATAGGCGTCAAAGCAGTTATATTAAACAATAGATTAACTACATCAGAATTAGTTTGGCAACTCAATGATTCCAAAGCAGCATTCCTAATTTTAGAAGAGGCTTTTGCCACGAAAGAACTTGAAGAAAAGGCAGCATTGAAGGCGATAACGAAAGAAGACCTATTTCAACTAAAGCCAGTGGAACCAGTAATCCAAAATGAAGTCAATCTATCTGACATCTGTACGATTATGTACACTTCGGGAACGACTGGAAACCCGAAAGGTGTCATACAGACATATGGAAACCATTGGTGGAGTTCAGTCGGCTCTGCATTAAACTTGGGCAAAATGGAGATGGATTGCTGGCTTTGTTCTGTTCCACTGTTCCATATTAGCGGCTTCTCTATCCTTATGCGCAGTGTCATCTATGGCATGCCGATTGTCCTGCATGAACATTTTGACGTAGAAAAAACGATTAGGGATATTCAGGTAAAAAAGGTTACCATTATGTCAGTGGTCGGGACAATGTTAACTGGAATTGTCGATGCATTGGGGGACAGAAGGCTTCCCAATCAATTCCGCTGCATGCTGTTAGGTGGGGGCCCTGCTCCATTACCATTACTAGAGGCTTGTGTGGAAAAAGATATTCCTGTCTTTCAGTCGTATGGCATGACAGAATCCTCCTCGCAAATTGTGACGCTTTCACCAGAATACAGCCTGATAAAGCTTGGCTCAGCTGGAAAACCATTGTTCCCGTCTCAACTTATCATTGTCAAGGATAATGGGAATCCGGCCGAAGCGGGGGAAGCTGGTGAAATTACCGTAAAGGGACCAAACGTTACACCAGGATATTTATATCGTCCAAAAGCTATGGAAGAAGGATTTCGTGATGGCTGGTTTTATACGGGAGATATTGGCTATTTAGATGCTGAAGGATTTTTATATGTCATCGACCGCCGTTCTGATTTGATTATTTCGGGCGGAGAAAACATATACCCAGCTGAAATCGAAGCGGTTTTATTGGCCCATCCAGCAGTTGTAGAAGCTGGTGTCACAGGCGTCGATGATGTGAAATGGGGACAGGTACCTGTTGCTTTCATCGTAAAAAACAACTTTGTTTCCACGGATGAGCTTCAGCAATTTTGCCAAAAGCAACTTGCTAAATACAAGGTGCCAAAAGCTTTTTATTTTACTGAAAAGCTCCCAAGAAACGCGGCTAAAAAACTACTGAGAAGAACATTGCGCGAGTGGGTGACAAACGATGAAAATAGCCTCGATTGAGCTCTTTGTGATTCAAATGCCATTAAGGTCTCCGTTTCTGACGCATTTAGGTGCGGTGAATGACCGTGAAGGAATCATCGTAAAGGTTACCAGCAAAGATGGTCTGACAGGGTATGGGGAAGGAGTTGCTTTTTCTACGCCGTGGTATACCGAAGAAACGGTTGCAACCAGTTTACATATGTTAACGGATATGTTGATTCCATTACTGCAAAAACATCCAATCCAACACCCTAAGGAGGCCTCCCATCTTTTTAGCAGAATCAGAAGAAACAATATGGCTAAGGCAGCCTTAGAAACAGCCCTGTGGGATTTATATGCGAAGTCTAGATCAGAGCCGCTGTCAAAAGTAATCTGCGGCACACGCCCCCTCATTGCTTCTGGTGTGGTGGTGGCAACGGACTCGACCGTAAAAGCATTACAGCAAATTGAGCAATACCTTGACCAAGGTTATCAGCGGATTAAAGTAAAAATAAATCCCAAACAGGATTACGCTTTTCTTTCAGAAATCCGTCACCACTACCCAGACCTGTCCATCATGGTAGATGCCAATTCCTCCTATTCGCTACAGGATATAGATCGCTTAAAAGCATTAGACGATTTTAACTTAATGATGATTGAGCAGCCCCTGGCACACGATGATATTATCGAACATGCTCAGTTGCAAAAAGAAATTCGGACACCTATTTGTTTGGATGAAAGCATTGTCACCTTTGACGATGCACGTAAAGCGATAGAATTTGGGAGCTGTAAGGTAATCAATATTAAAGTGGGCCGCGTTGGTGGACTTTATGAAGCGAAGCGAATTCATGATTATTGTTTTGAAAGAGGAATTCCGGTTTGGTGCGGTGGAATGATTGAGTTCGGAATTTCCCGTGCCCATAATATTGCACTAGCTTCCCTCCCTGGCTTTTCCATTCCAGGGGATATATCCGCATCAAGCCGGTTTTGGGACGAGGATATAATCACACCTGAAGTTACTGTGGAAAATGGGTTTATTACAGTACCGGAGAGCCCGGGTATCGGGTATGAAATAAATGAAAACAGGCTTCTGGAAGTCTTATTAGCAAAAAAATCGTTTTCTTTTCCACAATAAAAAACCAGGCAAAGTAGTTTGCCTGGTAATAATTTCACGATAATTTACTTGCTTCAAAAGTCTGACAATCAGTTTCTTTGCTATTGCCTGCTGTATCACCCGTATGACTGACAACGTAAATGCGGTCGGCATTGCATTTATTTCCATTTGCCCAAAACGTGCAGTTATTTACTTCACACAAAACATCCTTAGCCATTCGTATCACTCCTTAAAGTATGTCGGTAATACAGTAATAGCATGTGAAATTAAATTAAACGGTATCCCCCAAAGTAGCAGGAAAATGGGTCGGAAATTGGAAATGAACCCATTAATTATTTAACGCTGTTTTTAATGACTCCAGATTTTTCTTCATTAATGAAAAATAGGTTTCTTTATTTTCGATATTGTCTTTTGATAAGACAGACAAATTGTGAATCGGCAATGCCCGTGCACCGATTTCTTTTTGGACAACTTTGCCTAGCTTTGACTTAACATTCTCTTCAAACAAAATATAGTGTAACCCGTCATGGTCGGCAAGCGAGATTATTTTTTCAAGTTCCTTTTGTGTCGGTTCATTTGTTGTTGAAAGACCTGAAATACTGATTTGATCAATATGATAACGGGTTTCCCAATAGCCGAAGGCAGCGTGGGTGACGATCATCTTTTTATGCTTGGCAGTTGAAATGGTTTGCTCGAATTCATTATTTAATTCATCTAATTCTTCTGCAAGCTTTTGATAATTTTCATTGAATAAATCTTTGTTTTGCGGCAGCTTTTTTTCTAAGGCATCTCGAATGACCGCAGCCATTTCTTTTGAATAAACGGGATCAAGCCATACGTGTGGGTTGGTATCACCGTGGTCATGGGTATCTTCCACATCAGAATGAGTCTCTTTCGGCAATTGCAGTTGGTCGGCTGTGGGTACTAATGTCACATCTTCATTTTTTAATGTACCCTTTGCCTTTTCAACAAACCCTTCAAGTCCGAGCCCTATGTAGAAAAATAAGTCTGAATCAGCTAAATTCATCATATCCTTTTGCGATGGTTCAAATGTGTGTTCATCAGCACCTGGAGGATAGATGGTTTTTACATCTACATATTTTCCGCCAATTCGTTCTGTAAAATATTGAAGCGGGAATACGGTTGTATAAACAGTTAATTGATCTTTCTTTTTTGTCGGCTCTTTATCATTCGAACAAGCGGATAGAATAAGACCCAATGGTAACAGAACAGAAAGAATAAGGATGATTTTTTTCATAAGAACTCCTTAAAATAATATTAAATCGGATTTATTACGATTTATATTCGAAAAATTTTTAATTAACAGAAAAGAAATAAGTGCATAATACGGAACGATTCCGATTTCCATATGTATCTTACAAAAAAAAAAGCCTAATTGCAAGTATAATATTTGTTTCAGCCATGGCATATTATGTATGCTTAAATAGAAAGGTGGGATTAATATGACAATATTGAATGATATGTTGGACCACAACCAGAAATTTGTAGATAATCACGAATATGAGAAATACGAAACAACGAAATACCCGAATAAGAAAATGGTCATTCTTACATGCATGGATACACGATTATTAGAATTATTACCGAAAGCCTTAAACTTGGGAAACGGAGATGCTAAGCTTATTAAGGATGCCGGTGCACTTGTTTCACATCCTTTTGGAAGTGTGATGAGAAGTATTCTGGTTGCGGTATATCAATTGCAGGCACAGGAAGTTTTGGTCATTGGCCACCATGATTGCGGCATGAGCGGTATGAAGCCAGAACCAGTAATTGAGAGTATGAAAGCGCGGGGGATTAGTGATGAAACGTTTGCCAATCTCTCCTATTCCGGCATCGACATTAAACAGTGGCTTCAAGGATTTGAAAATGTGACTGAGAGTGTCGCACATAGTGTAGATATGATTAAAAATCACCCACTATTGCCGTCGGGTGTTCCTGTTCATGGATTGGTTATCGATCCGAAGACTGGAAAACTTGACTTAGTTGTGGATGGATATCAAGATTAATCCTTCTTTTTTTCCGGAACAGGGTCAAAACCGCCGGGATGAAAGGGATGACACTTTAAAATCCGTTTTATGGCGAGCCAGCCGCCTTTTACAGCACCAAAGCGTTGGACCGCTTCAAAGCCATAATGCGAACATGTGGGATAAAATCGGCAGGTGGGTGGTTTTATGGGTGAAATGGCCACTTGATAAAAACGAATAATCGCAAGAAAGATCTTTTTCAACATCATCATCGCTCCTTACATATCAACATAACATAAATTTAATGCTTCGTCTAAATTGTTAAATATAACTAAATGGATGAAAAAAGTCGGGATTTATTGTATGATGGTAGATAGATAAGAAGAGGAGTGATAGTGATGCCTTCAGTTGAAAGCTTTGATTTAGATCATAATGCCGTTAAGGCTCCATACGTAAGACACTGCGGTGTACACAAGGTAGGGAGTGACGGTATTGTTAATAAATATGATATTCGTTTTTGCCAGCCTAATAAGCAGGCGATGAAGCCTGATGTGATTCATACGCTTGAACATTTGTTAGCCTTCAATATTCGCAAGCATTCGGAAAAATATGACCACTTTGACATTATTGATATTTCGCCAATGGGCTGCCAAACTGGCTACTATTTAGTTGTTAGCGGCGAACCAACTGTAGAGGAAATTATTGATCTTCTTGAAGATACCATGAGGGATGCGGTTGAAATTGTCGAGATCCCTGCTGCGAATGAAAGACAATGCGGCCAGGCAAAACTCCATGATTTAGAAGGTGCTAAGCGTTTAATGCGATTCTGGCTTGAGCAAAGTAAAGAGGATTTAAAGCAAGTTTTTGCATAGGAAAGCGGAAGCCTCTTGGTTCTGTAACTAGACAGTTAGCAAAGTTCAATGTTTTATGTACTAAAAAAATTCCTATTCATCTCGAATAGGAATTTTTTTAGCCATTCTTTTGGTTTTGGTCAGATTTCTGTTGTTCGTTGTCCTGAGTTAAATATGGATTACCTTCTAAAGGATCCACGCTATGTTTATAATCGTATGCTTTCGATGTGGTAATGACTGCGAGAAGGAGAACGATAATAACAATAATAATACCTACTACCATGACAACATACATATTCATTTTCCCCCCTTTATTCCATTGTATCATGGAAATTGAAAAATTGGCGCAAAAAAGGAAGCCTTAACAGCTTCCGGTTTAAGTGGTATGTAAAATCAATGAATATTTCTAGGATAGTAAGTATGTGTTCGATGCTGTCCGTACTCTTCTTGAGCAAATTTACCTTTCAGGCTTTCAATAAGGTACAGCCCCATTAAATCGTATAATTCTTGTTTATCCATTTCTTGAATTAATGCAAGAAGGTCCTCATGTGACATTTCTTCTAAAAAAGCAAATGTCAGCATGTCAATATCCTCTTCATCCCCTGTTAACTTGTTTCTGTACATCTGATATAATTCATCGACTATTTTCATTACAACACCTCCATATTAAATATATTGTTCCCTTATTGAATACCCATAAAAGGATAAAATCATCCCTGCCTTACCATTTTAAATTGACTGAAAAATCTGTTTCTTTGATTGTATGTTTATTATAGCGTATTCATTTCTAAAATATGAGTCGAAATTTGAAAAAGAATAAATTTTTTCTATTTGTACATTACTAAAGAGTAAAAGGGGATGATGCAATGGATGGACACAAGAAATCCTATTATATTGATGTTGGAACCGGTCATATAACAAGTAATGCAACAAGTTCAACATGGAGCTATAAAATCGAAGCTACTGATGAAGAGATTACTCAGTTACGCGAGCTGTTTGACCAAAACTATTCAACTGAATGGAAAAATTTCTTTCGTGCTCATGTTCCGTTTTTGGAATATCATCACGATAAAGAAAATGATGCTTATGATAGTACAATTCACCAAGTGTATGGTTTGCTCCATAAGCTTGGTGATGATGAGGCAAAAAGTCATATTGAGAGCATGAATATCTTACCGAAATAACAATAACCAGGGAAATCCGGTTCTTTAGGATTTTCCTTTTTTTTATTATAATTATACCATTAAAGAAAAACAGAGGCGGTTTTTTATGAAACAATTTGTGGATCGAAACGAAAATGAAGTTAAACTAGCTTTTTCTCAAGGTGCCTTCAACCAGGAAGCCAAACATGTATTAATCATTTGCCAATATAAGGATGACTGGTTTTTAACGAATCATAAACAACGCGGTCTTGAATTTCCTGGCGGTAAAGTAGAACTTGGGGAAACGCTAGAGGAGGCAGCAAGACGCGAGACACTAGAGGAAACAGGTGCAATTCTTGGCAGTCTGCAATTTATTGCTGAGTATAAGGTTACTGACCCAAATGGTCCTTTCGTAAAGACCGTTTTTTGGGGGCAGGTGGAAAGTGTAATGGAAACGAACTCTTACTTTGAAACAAATGGCCCTGTTATAATCAAGGGGGACATTTTGCAGCAGCGTTTTCGGGATGATTTTAGCTTCATCATGCAGGATGAAGTGATTGAGGAATGTATAAAGCAAATACTCAAAAAGGAATAGCCGTCAACACTATTCCTTAATGAGTTTTTTCTCTAAAAGTTCTACGAGCTGGTACATAATCGTTGCAATCACTGCAATGACTAAAAGCGATAAGAAAACAAGGGTAAAATTAAATACTTGGAAACCGTAAATAATCATGTACCCAAGACCGCGTGACGATACCAGGAATTCACCAACAATGACACCGACCCATGATAAGCCGACATTTACCTTCAAGGTCGAAATAATCGTTGGAAAACTTGCCGGGAGAATCGCCTCTTTAAAACATTGAAACCGTGTTGCACCAAACGTTCGCAGGACTTTTATATAATTTGGATCCACCTCTTTAAATGAGGTATAAACGACAATTGTGGTAATGATGACTGAGATTATCGCACCCATGGCAATAATCGATGGGTAGCCTGGACTCAGAGCAACAATCAAAATTGGTCCTAGTGCCACCTTCGGCATGGCATTAAGGACAACAAGATAGGGATCCAGAATTTTTTGAACCAACGGAGACCACCAAAGGATGGCAGCTAAAATGGTACCAAGTAGTGTTCCCAGGATAAAACCAAAAATTGTTTCGGTCAGGGTTACACCTGTATGGGTTAATAGTGACCCATCTTGAATTTTCGTTATCAATAGGTTCCATATTTTAGACGGAGAACTGAAAATCAGCGGGTCAATCCATTGCTTCCCACTTGCTAGCTCCCAACTGGAAAAAAAGACGACAAAGATGACAGCTTGATAAAAGCGAACCCACCTCCGTTCAATTTTTAACGAATGAATATAGTTTTTATGGAGGAGTTCAAGTTTTTTCCTTTCCTGGCTCAAGTGACTCCAACTCCTTCCATATGGTTTGAAAGATACTTGGATATAGTTCATGATTTCTTGCTTCAAAAGGGGTTACCTTTCTTAGCTCCTCAGGTATTTCAAAAATTTTATGGATCCTCCCGGGACTGGGCGAAAGTAAATAGACCCGATCACTCATGGCAATAGCCTCACCGATATCATGTGTTACGAGAATCGCTGTTTTCCCAAATTCATCTAAGGTTTGCGACACTAAATCCTCTAATTTCAACTTTGTTTGATAATCGAGAGCGGAAAAGGGCTCATCAAGCATCAGCAGTTTTGGTTCTGTTGCTAATGTCCTTACAAGGGCAACGCGCTGTCTCATTCCGCCTGACAATTGCTTAGGCAGTTGTTTTTCCACACCGACAAGGCCGATCTGGTCTAGTAGATTTAATGCCGCGGTTTTGTTTTTATCGTTTAGCTGCTTGGATAATTTCAGACCCATTAGGATATTTTCCTCAATCGTTTTCCAGGGAAACAAATAATCCTGCTGCAGCATATAGCCGATTTCATTTTTTGCTGTAGAAACCGGTTTGTTTTCTAACAAAACAGTTCCCTGGGTTGGTTTTAGTAAACTTGAAATGATGGAAAGCAGGGTTGTCTTACCACAGCCACTTGGGCCGAGAAGGGAGACAAATTCCCCCTCCTCAACTGTAAGTGTAATATCGGAGAGGGCCGTGGTGGCAGAGGCTTTGGTGAAATAGGTATGATGGATATCTTGAACGTGTAAAAAGCTCATAATAACGGCCTCCCTTTCCTATTATTTTTTTATGACTTTCTCAGCTACTTGTGTATTTACAAGCGTTTTATGATCGACTTCTTTTGGAAGTTCACCCGCTTCCTTCATGATGTTTTGCAGATTGTTCCATTCCTCTTCATCCAATATCGGGTCAGTTGCAAATGAGCCTTGACTCTTATAGCGCTCGACAACAGTTGTCATGATGGCAAGGTCGGTATCAGGGAAGTACGGTTCAACCGCTTTGGCAATCTCTTCGGCACTATGGGATTCCACCCACTGTTGGGCCTTGTAAACGGCTCGCGTAAATTTTTCAATCGTTGCTTTGTTTTCTTTCATATAGCTTTCTTTTGACATGAAGGTGGTATATGGAACATGACCGGATTCTTTGCCGAAGGAAGCGACAATATGGCCCTTTCCTTCTTTTTCAAAAATGCTTGCAGTTGGTTCAAATAATTGAACAAATTCCCCCGTCCCGGAGGCAAAGGCATTGGCAATGTTCGCAAAGTCAATATTTTGGATTAAATTTAAATCCTGGTGTGGATCAATACCGTGCTTCTTTAAAACAAATTCACCGACCATTTGTGGCATACCGCCTTTACGCTGACCTAAGAAGGTTTTCCCTTTTAGTAAATCCCATGAGAAATTGTCGATTTTATCTCTGGCAACTAGGAAAGTGCCGTCGGTCTGCGTTACCTGCGCAAAATTGATGACCGGGTCATTTGCGCCTTGGGCGTAAACATAAATCGATGTTTCCGATCCAACAAGGGCAACATCTGCCCCACCCGAAATAAGGGCTGTCATGGTTTTATCGCCGCCAGGAGTAGTTGTTAGAGTAACATCCAACCCTTCAGCCTTGAAAAAACCTTTTGCCAGGGCAATATATTGTGGAGCATAGAAAATGGAACGGGTTACTTCTGCAATTCGAACCTTTTTCAATTTCTTTGTCTCCGGTTTGGAATCATTATTACAAGCGGCTAATGAAAACATGAGGATAGCAATGAGAAGAAAGGAGAAACTGAACTTTAATGATTTTTTCATAAAATAAACCTCCTTACATACCGTTAAGAATTCTGGGCTAATTGCCTAAGATATCGTATGAACAGTGGAAAAATGTGTGAATACCCATGACAAAAAATTTTAAAAGGAAGTATGGCAGATGTACATCGATAATGGAAAAATCCTAGAAAATACACGCTTTCCATCACCAAATCCTAAGGTTGAGTTAACGGTTATTACCTATCTTTCAAATGGATTAAAGGTGAAAGGGATGCTTGCGGCCCCAAAAGGTGCTGAACCGCTGGATGGCTTTCTCTATTTGCGAGGCGGTATAAAAAATGTTGGAAAAGTACGTCCCGCCCGCATTGCCCAGTTTGCGGCAGAGGGCTTTATCGTCTTCGCTCCTTTTTATCGAGGAAATCAAGGCGGGGAGGGGAGTGAGGATTTTGGCGGTGAAGACAGGGAGGATGCATTTTCAGCTTATTTGCTGTTGAAATCTCTTTCGCGGGTTCGAACTATCCATATATTTGGCTTTTCACGTGGTGGTGTGATGGCATTAATGACTGGAATCTACTTTCCGGAAGCGGCATCCGTTGTTACCTGGGGTGGGGTGAGTGATATGATCTTGACCTATCAGGAACGGGAAGATCTACGCAAAATGATGAAAAGGGTAATTGGCGGTACCCCCGCGAAATTTCCGGAACGATATCAAGAGCGCACACCCTTATACGATATAGAAAGACTAGCAGCACCAGTCCTGATCATTCATGGTGTAAAGGATCATAATGTATCCGTAGAGCATGCCTACCGTCTTGAAAGGAGACTCAGGTCACTGGGAAAACCAGTTGATTGTTGGTATTTTGATGAATTTACTCACTATTTCCCACCGGCAATAAATAGAAAAGTCGTGACGGATTTATCAAAGTGGATGAAAAACAGGTGCAATTGATGGTAATATATAGTTAATACAAGCAGAGGAGCGGATTTTTATGGGTATGCCCCTTGAGTTAAATACCATGATCGTGACAAAAGGCAGAGAGAAGCGAGTTGAGGAGAATCTTTTTGTGCTCGTAAAAGAAGGTTATCGCCTCTATCCAATCGAGATTCCCATTGATGTAAAGAAAACGATGGACAGTGATTCAACCGGATCTGCTGTGATCAAAAAAGTGGTATGGGAGAATAGTAATACAACGCTAACCTATCAATTAGTATCATTAAATTCGACAAACTAAAGCAGGCAGGTGTTCATGCCTGCTTTTTCTTATGGAATCAAAAGTGTAATAAATGCTTAAATCGGCCGTCTAATTTTTAGATATAGAAAAAGAGATTTTAAGGAAGGGGGAGTTTGATTGGAACGGGGTCATCAGATAGAGACATGGTTTATTCAATATGAGAAGGATATCACGAATTATCTAGTTTATTATACAGGCACCACGGACGTAGAGGATTTGGTTCAGGAAACCTTCTTAAGGGCTTTTCGCTCTTTTAGCAGTTTTAAAAACGAATCAAATCCGAAAACGTGGCTGATCTCGATAGCGAGAAATACAGCGATCGATTTTTATCGAAAAAAATCTATGTGGCAGCGGTTAAAAGAACGGCTGGATCACGAGTCACCAAAACAACATGAACGCCAAACAGAAGAGAAATTTATAAGAAAAATAGAATATGCCCAGCTATACCACGCCATTAACGAACTGAAACCAAATTACCGTGATGTGGTTTTATTAAGGGGGATCGCGGAGCTTTCATCGCAGGAAGTAGGTCAGGTTCTTGGCTGGTCAGAAAATAAAGTGAATGTAACCTTTTTTCGGGCAGTGAAAAAACTAAATGAGCAGTTAAAGGAGGGGGATTATTTTGAGTCATTTATCGGATAAAGAACTGCTTGACGTGTTGGCGGATTTCCCCAAGCATGAATTAACCACCAATCAACGGACGGAAATGTTAAAAAAGTTTGGTAGCACAGATTCTTATAAACTCAAAAGGCCATTTCCTTTTCAGAGAATCACAGCATTAGCAGCCGTGTTTATCTTAATTCTAATCGCTCCGATCCTCTATTTTACTAGCAGGGAAGAACGTACACCAAAAACAGGTTCCACAAAAATAGAAGTCCAGGAAGGTGACTATTTTGCTTTAAGAGATGAGAGCGGTAAACCACTTTACGGAGACAGTAATTTCGGAATACCCAACAAGGTCAGCTTACTGGCTCCAAAGGAATGGGTAGTATGGGATCAGCGAGGAACAAGCAAAATCATGGTTTTTGTATGGGGGAAGGATTTTGCGTCAGATCCAACACTTTCTATCGATGCTACACATGAAGCAACCGGAATAAAACAACATCTTACTAACGCCCGCTTATCAGGTGGGAAATATGGGGCCGATGCCCATGCTCTAGTAACCTTTACACCTTTTGATAAAAGAGGAAAATGGAATCTTGAATTCACTGTATCCAACACTGTGGGAGAAAAGAAGAAGATTGGCGAATTTCCTATTTATGTGAAGGATCACTATGTCTTATTAGGTTCTAAGGGTACCTTATTGATTTCCCAAGAAGATTTGTATGCCGGTTTTTATAATGATGCCTATATCGAGGTTTCAGGAGAAAACCTACCTGAAGAAATCGAATTAGAGATCAATAGTGAAGAAGACCCTTCGGATACCTCCAAGTTTACCTTTAAAGAAAAAACAGATTATACGACGACGAATGGAGAAAAAATCTCGATGTACAAAGGAGATTTCCAAATTAAAAAAAGCGGAAGATATAGTTTTGGTGTACTAGGCGAATCGAATCTTGTCATCATAGGAAAGCCGACAGATCAATAAAAGCAAAAAGCGATTCCCCAACGGAATCGCTTTTTGCTAATGGTCAGTTATGCGACAGGGCCGCCTTTTTGCTCAATTTCAGCAGATACATCGGTAAACTTCTTAAAGTTTTCACGGAACTTACCGGCAAGTTCCTTCGCCTTCACTTCATACGCTTGTGAATCTGCCCATGTTTTATTTGGCTGCAAGACCTCATCAGGAACACCGGCAATATGCAGCGGAATATTTAAACCGAAAATTTCATCTTTGACTAGTTCCACATGGTTTAGTTCGCCTTCCAGTGCTGCTTGAACCATGGCTCTTGTGTAGGAAAGTTTCATTCGGCTGCCAACACCGTATTCGCCGCCAGTCCAGCCTGTGTTCACTAAAAAGACATTCGCATTGTGTTCTAGTATTTTTTCCCCAAGCATCTCCGCGTAACGTGTGGCAGGAAGCGGCAAGAACGGTGCACCAAAGCAGGTAGAAAAGGTTGCTTCCGGTGCTGTTACACCGCGCTCAGTTCCTGCAAGCTTTGATGTGTAACCGCTTAAGAAATGGTACATGGCTTGTTCTTTCGTTAATTTGGAAATGGGGGGCAGTACGCCGAAGGCATCTGCTGTTAAAAACACGATTGTATTTGGATGACCGGCAATGCTTGGTTGAATAATATTATCAATCGCTTCGATTGGATACGCCGCACGTGTATTCTCAGTCAAAGTTCCGTCATCATAATCCGGAATTCGCGATTCTTGATTCATGACGACATTTTCAAGGACTGTTCCAAAGCGGATAGCATCAAAAATTTGCGGCTCCTTTTCACGAGAGAGATTAATGCATTTCGCATAGCAGCCTCCCTCAACATTAAAGACGCCATTAGAGGACCAGCCATGTTCATCGTCGCCGATCAACCTGCGATTAGGATCTGCTGATAAAGTCGTTTTCCCTGTACCGGATAAACCGAAGAATAAAGCAACATCCCCTTCGGAACCGACATTCGCCGAACAATGCATCGATAAAATATTATTCTCCGGCAACAGATAATTCATGACAGAAAAAATGGATTTTTTCATTTCACCGGCATACTCAGTACCGCCGATTAAGACAATTCTTTGTTCAAATGATATAATAATAAAGGTTTCCGAGTTCGTGCCATCTATCGCCGGATTAGCCTTGAAATTTGGGGCAGTAATCACCGTAAATCCAGTATCATCTGCCAATAAATCATCTTCAGACGGGCGAATGAACAATTGCTGCGCAAATAAATTATGCCATGCAAACTCATTGACAACCTGAATGGGTAAGCGGGACTTTTTATCCGCTCCGGCAAACCCTTTGAAAACAAAAATTTCATCTTGTTGCTTTAAGTATTCTAGAACTTTATGATAGAGGTTAGTGAAAACGGATTCAGAAATGGGTTGATTCGTCGGTCCCCAAGCGATTTTATCCTTCGAGGTCTCTTCCATTACAATAAATTTATCCTGTGGCGAACGACCTGTGTATTTTCCGGTTGCGACACTTACTGCACCTGTCGAGGTTAACTTTCCTTCTTTACGGCTTAAGATTTTTTCGACTAATTGGGGTACAGACAATTGTAATTGTACATGTCTTCCTTGTAATAGTTGTTTTAATTCATTCGGAATATGAACAGAATTCATTTTATAGAAACCATCCTTTATTGTGATTTTATAATCTTAATAATTACAAATAGTATAACACATTGAGATTAATAGTCTATACTATTACGTAAATTTAAGTTTGTTTTTATACATTTTTCAAAGAATTTTTAAACAGTCAAAACAATACAAGAAATTCTTGAAAAATTCATTGACATTGCTCACCATTGTAGCGTAATATTCTGATTTGAACGGATACTCTCTTATCCCGAGCTGGTGGAGGGACAGGCCCAATGAAACCCAGCAACCTGCAATATGGAAAGAATGACCACGAAACAGGTCCTTTTCAGGATGCGAAGGTGCTAATCTGACGCAAGGCTCCTGCCTTGAACGATAAGAGTGAAAGGCCCGGAACAACCTTTCCTCATAATGGTAAGGTTTTTTGTTTTGTATAAGTCCTTTTATAAAAATAGTCTCTAATAAAAATCCTTTGTTTATTTCATACTAAGGGAATGAGTACCGTATCAATTCACGAGGTCCAAGAAGTATTCCTGTAACCTTCATAAAACCTCGATGACTCATAATATAGGAGGAATTCAGATGTCAAGAAACGTGCGTTTGTTCACGTCTGAATCAGTAACTGAAGGTCATCCGGATAAGATCTGTGACCAAATTTCTGATTCCATTTTAGATGCTATTTTAGCGAAGGATGCTAATGCCCGCGTCGCTGCTGAAACTTCCGTAACAACTGGATTAGTGCTAGTTGCCGGTGAAATCACGACTTCTACTTATGTAGATATTCCAAAAATTGTTCGTGAAACCGTAAAAGGTATTGGCTACGATCGTGCTAAATATGGCTTCGATTCGGAAACTTGTGCCGTTTTAACTTCCATTGGTGAACAAAGTCCTGACATTGCCATGGGTGTTGATCAGGCCCTTGAAGCGCGTGAAGGGTTAATGTCCGATGAAGAAATCGAAGCAATTGGAGCTGGCGACCAAGGATTAATGTTTGGTTTTGCTTGTAATGAAACAAATGAGCTAATGCCTCTTCCGATTTCTCTAGCACACAAGCTTGCACGCAAATTAACAGAGGTGCGTAAAGATAAGGTTCTTGAGTACCTTCGTCCAGATGGAAAAACGCAAGTAACGGTTGAGTATGATGAAAATGACAAACCGGTTCGTATTGATACCATTGTTATCTCCACGCAACATAACCCGGAAGTTACGCTTGAGCAAATTCAGCGGAACTTGAAGGAATATGTTATCAATCCAGTTGTTCCAAAAGAACTGATTGATGAAAATACAAAGTATTTCATCAATCCAACAGGCCGTTTCGTTATTGGCGGACCACAAGGTGATGCCGGCTTAACAGGACGTAAAATTATTGTTGATACGTACGGCGGCTATGCTCGTCATGGCGGCGGTGCCTTCTCTGGTAAGGATCCAACAAAGGTTGACCGTTCAGCTGCCTATGCAGCACGTTATGTAGCTAAAAACATCGTAGCGGCGGGCCTTGCTGACAAAGTAGAAGTTCAGCTTGCCTATGCCATTGGTGTTGCTAGACCCGTTTCAATTGCTGTCGATACATTTGGTACAGGTAAAGTAAGCGAAGAGATCCTTGTTGATCTTGTAAGTGAGAACTTTGATCTTCGTCCGGCAGGAATCATTAAGATGCTTGACCTTCGCCGCCCAATTTACAAGCAAACAGCTGCATACGGCCATTTTGGACGTACAGATGTTGATCTTCCATGGGAGCGTACAGATAAAGCCGAAGCCTTACGCGGACAAGCTAATCTATAATAGAATGGGGAGTTGCATTTTTAAATGTAACTCCCGTTTTTATTTTTCGTCTAAATTCCTGTACAGTAATCCCAACGATTGGAATACCATGTTTAAGTAGGTCTATAGATGTGAAAAATGAAGGTATACTATTTTTCCTTCTGTTCACAGTGCCATTTTTCTAAAAAAAGTGGTAGTATTAGAGGGATGTTTTTAGAGGATATTTTAAATGGAGTAGGTGAGGTACATAATGTGTGGTTTTATTGGTTGTGTACACGACAAAACACAAAATTATAGTGAAGAACAAACACAACAATTTAAAAATATGAATGATATCATTACCCATCGCGGACCAGATGATGATGGGTTTTATTATGATGACCATATCCAATTTGGCTTCCGTCGCTTGAGTATTATTGATATTGAGAGCGGCCATCAGCCTCTTACGTATGAAAATGAGCGGTATTGGATTATTTTTAATGGTGAGATTTATAATTATGTTGAGCTTCGAGATGAGCTGCTTAAGGAAGGCTTATCTTTTTCGACAAGTTCCGATACAGAAGTTATTATTGCCCTTTACAGCCATTTAAAAGAAAAGGCTGTTGAAAAACTGCGCGGGATGTTTGCGTTTGTGATTTGGGATAAACAAGAGCAGACACTTTACGGGGCGCGTGATCCGTTTGGAATTAAACCGTTCTTCTATATGGAAGACGGGGAAAGAACATTCTTTGGTTCTGAGAAAAAGAGTATTCTGATGGCATTAGAAAATGATGTCCTTAATTATGATTCCTTGCAACACTATTTGACCTATCAATTTGTTCCTGAGCCAAATACCTTGTCTGAAGGGATTTATAAGCTTGAGCCAGGTCATTATTTTACCAAAAAAATTGGCGCCAAGATGGACATCAAAAGATATTGGAAGGCACAGTTTAAGCCAGTACAAAAATCAGAAGATGATTTCGTTAAAGAAATTCGTGAAGTGTTAATTGATTCAGTTGAAAAGCATATGCGCAGCGATGTACCTGTTGGGTCGTTCCTTTCCGGGGGGATTGATTCCTCCATTATTGCCTCTATTGCCAAACAATTTCACCCTGCCATAAAAACGTTCTCTGTTGGTTTTGAACACAATGGCTTCAGTGAAATTGATGTGGCCAAAGAAACGGCTGAAAAACTTGGTGTCGAAAACATCAGCTACGTGATTTCACCGGAAGAATATATGAATGAAGTTCCAAAAATCATGTGGCATATGGACGACCCCCTTGCTGACCCGGCCTGCGTGCCGCTGTATTTCGTGGCTCGAGAGGCCCGTAAACATGTAACGGTTGTGCTTTCAGGTGAAGGTGCCGATGAGTTATTTGGCGGCTACAATATTTACCGTGAACCACAATCGCTAGAGGTGTTTAATAAAATCCCACGAGTAGGTAAAGTGCTATTAAAAAGGATTGCCAATATGATGCCTGAAGGTATGAAAGGCAAAAGCTTTATTGAACGCGGTGTAACGCCAATGGAAGAACGGTATATCGGGAACGCGAAGATGTTCACAGAGGAAGAAAAACGTGATCTTTTAAATGTTTACCATGAGGGTTTAAATTACTTGGATATAACAAACCCGCTTTATCAAGAATCGAGGGGCTATGACCCGGTTGATCGGATGCAATATATTGATATCCATACGTGGATGCGCGGGGATATCTTACTGAAGGCCGATAGAGTGACAATGGCCCATTCGCTTGAGCTACGGGTGCCATTCCTTGATAAGGCCGTGTTTGAGATCGCATCGAAAATCCCGACGAGCTTGAAAACAGCAAATGGCACCACCAAGTATATTTTGCGTAAAGCAGCAGAAGGAATTGTACCGGCACATGTGCTTGATCGAAAGAAACTTGGTTTCCCAGTGCCAATCCGCCACTGGTTAAAAAATGAAATGAATGAATGGGCAAAAAAAATTATCCGTGAAAGCAATACAGATCATTTACTAAATAAAACATATGTGTTGCAATTGCTTGAGGATCATTGCCAGGGTAAAGCCGACAATAGTCGGAAGATCTGGACGGTTCTGATGTTCATGGTTTGGCATCAAGTATATGTGGAGAATGTTTACTCATTCCAACGTGATTCTGCCTTACAAAAAGAATTACAATATTAAACAGAGGAAGCACCCATTTATAAAGTGGGTGCTTTTCCAAATTTTAAGATTGTAAGGACTTATAATATTGACCCTTCTCCGCATATTCTGTATAAATGCGTTCCATTTCTTTCTTATCCTCTGAAGTCAATTCTCTAATAACTTTTGCGGGTCTGCCAAATGCTAAAGTATTAGGAGGGATTTTTTTTCCTTGCGGTACAAGACTGCCTGCGCCAATAAAGGCTCCTTCACCGATTTCGGCATTATCAAGGATAATGGATCCCATTCCGATTAAGGCACGTTTTCTTATCATGCAGCTGTGCAGGATCACTTGGTGGCCAATCGTGACTTCATCTTCTAAAATTAGCGGGTTATTAGGACTTTGGTGTAAGATAGAGTTATCTTGGATATTCACCTTATTGCCAATCCTCGTTGGTGCAACGTCACCTCTTATACTTGAGTTAAACCAGACACTGGAATGTTCACCAATTTCAACATCACCAGTAATTGTTACATAATCAGCAATAAAGGCAGTTTCAGCAATTAGCGGGTATTTATCTTTATAGGGATAGATCATCAGGGTCGCTCCTTTTAGTATGTCTAGCTCCAGCGCCTAGCCCCTCGAGGTCATAAGCCACTTCTGAATTGAAGGCAAAGAACGCCATCTATTTAGAAGCGTCTTATGCTATGCCTGAGGCTGACCAAGGCGCTTGCGCTTTTCTTTAATAAATCTATTTTACCGATGCTGAATGTGATTTTCAAAAAATTTACCTTATTTCATGTCTAGGGGGAAAAAATATGTGGAAGTGGGAAGCAGAAGGGGAAGCAAAGGCCGTGATTGTAATTGTTCATGGGGCAATGGAACATCATGGCAGATATGGCTGGCTGATTGAAATGTGGCGGTTATCCGGCTTTCATGTTATCATGGCCGACCTTCCAGGGCAGGGGATGACAACACGGGCCAACCGCGGTCACATTGATTCTTTCGATGACTATACAATAGAGGTAAAGGATTGGGTTCAAGCCGCATACCGTTATGAACTGCCCGTGTTTTTACTAGGGCATAGTATGGGGGGCTTAATTTCTATCCGTTTGTTACAGGAAGAACGCTTAAATATTGCCGGTGTGATTCTTTCCTCCCCTTGTTTAGGACTCATTCATACACCGTCGAAATTTTTAGATATCATGTCACATTTTTTAAATGTGGTTTATCCTTCCCTCAGGATCAATTCAGGATTAACCGTCCAAATGGCGACAAGAAACGAGGACGTAAGGGAAGCGGATTCCAACGATACACTTTACGTGACAAAGGTTTCTGTCAGATGGTATCGTGAATTGGCGGGTGCAATGAAGGAAGCATTCGTAAATCTTGAAAGAATGCAGGATATCCCCATGCTCGTGATGCAGGGCGGGGATGATAAAATTGTCAATAAAACGACGGTCAAGGAATGGTTTAATAACGTTCCATTATCCGAAAAAAGATTTAAAGAATGGCCGAAATGCTATCATGAAATCTTTAACGAGCCAGAGCGAGAAGAGGTTTTTGAATACGCAAAGGATTTCGTTACCAGTCAATTAAAAGCAATTGGCTATATCGTTTAGAAAGGTGTGTAATCCATGAAGCCAATCACCCTCATGTCAAGGGTCTATCGCAAAATACTTCCTGCAGTCCATCAAGAATTGGCTTATTGGAGAAGCCGTGCTGAAAAAATACCAAATCTGGAATTAAGAAATCAAGCACTTGCCAGTATTGAGCACAAAACCTTCCACTGTGAGGGAGGGGCAATCCTTGCACTTACTGCAGGTGTGGATTATAAAAAGGCAGTTAAGTTTATCGTTGCCTACCAAACAATCAGCGATTATTTGGATAATCTTTGTGATCGGAGTACCTCACTTGATCCTGATGATTTCGCCGCTTTACACAAATCGATGACAGATGCACTTGTCCTTCATGCGGATCAGAGAAATTACTACCGGCTTCGTACCGATCAGGATGACGCTGGTTATTTGCAGGATTTGTCTGAAACCTGCCGTTCTGTTTTAAGAGAGATCAAGCATTATCCTCTCATTAAAGATTACCTGCTTGAATTATGCCAATACTATTGTGATTTACAAATCCATAAGCATGTCGCGAAGGAGCAACGCGTGCCCCGTCTTGAAAAGTGGTTTCATCACTATCAGGAAGAGCTTCCTGAAATGGAATGGTATGAATTTTCGGCTTGCTCTGGTTCCACACTGGGGATTTTTTGTTTAATTTCCTATGCGATGCGCGATGATTTTCGGGCAAGTGATGCCGATAATATTCGTAAGGGATACTTCCCTTATATTCAAGGATTACATATTCTTTTGGACTATTTTATCGATCAAGAAGAGGATATAGCAGGAGGCGACTTGAATTTCTGCTCTTTCTATAAAAGTGAAGAAACCCTTTTTCAACGCTTAAAACACTTTTTGACGGAGGCAGATAAGCATACCGAATTCTTGCCGCATAAAAATTTCCATCAATTAATTAATCGCGGCCTGTTAGGGATTTACCTATCAGATGGGAAAGTTCGTAAACAGAAAAATGTTCGCCGGCTTGCTAGAGGCATTATTAAATCTGGCGGCTGGATTAGCTACTTCTTTTATTTTAATGGACTGGCCTACCGTTCGTTTCAAAAATCTGTTCCAGCGTTTTTGACGAGAATATTAGCAAAATAAAAAACCAGGCATGGCCTGGTTTTACCTTTTTTCAATCGCAACAATAAACGGCGGGGTGTTTTGTTGATTAATAAATTGATATTGCAGGACATGGGCTTTTTTTTGATCCAATTGTTGGCAATAGCGAAGAAGTAAGTCACGTTCGACCGCACCTTCCACATGGCCATGGTAAATCACAAGGACGATGATCCCCTCTGGAGTCATCATTTCCATTAATTGCTCGATGGCGGCAATTGTCGTTTCCGCACGAGTAACAATCGTTTTATCACTGCCAGGAAGATAGCCTAGATTAAAAATGGCTCCCCGAATTTTTCCATGATCATCGATCGGAATCCTTTCCGAAAGCTGTTCATGACCTGCATGAAACAGGGTAACACCCTTTAAAAGACCATGCTCCGTTAAACGATCTCGTGTTGCCCCAATCGCTTCTTGCTGTACGTCAAATCCATAAACTTTTCCTGTTTCACCAACAAGTTCTGCTAAAAAAACAGTGTCATGTCCATTTCCGACAGTAGCATCAATTACTACATCACCGGGAAGGACTGCTTTTTCGAGTAAACTCTTCGCAAATGGAAGGATCCGTTCCATTTTCATTTGATCAAAGCCTTTTGATAAAATTTACCCTGCCAACTGTCCCGTCGCTTAAGTTCCGCATCAATGGCATTCAACACTTCCCACTTATTGACACTCCACATCGGACCAACCATCAAGTCAATCGGCCCATCACCCGTAATGCGGTGAACAATCATTTCTGGTGGTAAAATCTCCAATTGGTCGCATACTAAGTTTACATAGTCCTCTTGTGTAAGAAATTCAAGCATGCCTTTTTCATATTGCTTGACCATCGGTGTGCCTTTTAAAAGATGCAGCAGGTGAATTTTAATTCCTTGCACATCCAATTTCGCCACTTCACGAGCTGTTTCCATCATCATGTCATAGGATTCAAGTGGCAAACCATTAATGATATGGGAACAAATGCGAATCCCATGTTTTCGTAATTTATTGACTCCCTCAACATACGATTGAAAATCATGGGCACGATTGATCAATAGGGCGGTGCGTTCATGGACTGTCTGCAGCCCGAGTTCAACCCATAAATAGGTGCGTTTATTTAGCTCTGCTAAATATTCGACAACATCATCCGGAAGGCAATCGGGGCGAGTGGCAATCGATAATCCTACGACATCTTCCTGTTTTAGGACGGTTTCATATTTTTCACGAAGTACATCCACAGGTGCATGGGTATTGGTAAATGCCTGAAAGTAGGCCATATATTTGCCGTCTTTCCATTTTGTGTGCATCTTTTCTTTAATCTCATTGAATTGTGTTTCTAAGGTTTCCACCCGGTTTCCGGCAAAATCACCAGAACCTGCTGCACTACAAAACGTGCAACCGCCATGCGCGACTGTACCGTCTCGATTCGGACAGTCAAAGCCGCCGTCAAGCGCTACTTTAAACACCTTATGGCCAAATTGCCCGCGAAGGTGATAATTCCATGTATGGTAGCGTTTATCATCTGATGCATATTGGAAAGGTTTTGTCTGAAGCATGTCAGAAAACCTCCTTTTTAAAATTAAATTCACATACGTTCAATTTTAACATGAAGTGAAAGGCTTATCCAAATGTAATTGTTTCAAGTGGAATTGCCAACATTTTGCCAACTGTTCGTGTAATAGGAAACAGAATGGAGAACACAATAAGAAATGAAGCAGTGTGTGCTTCAAGAAGAGATTGTGCCACAACATGGAGGAGGTTCTTAAATGGCTACTCGTGACTCAATGAACAATCTTATGCAGCAGGTTGAGGATACCATTCGCAATGCCGAAGAACAATATAAACAAAGCAGTCTTCAGGAGCAATATAATGATGATAATTATACAACAGCGCTTCAACAGCTAGAAGAGACCTATCAAGATATTGCCAAAATGGCGCATAGTGCTAATTCACAGCAGCGAGAGCAGCTCCATAGAATGAGACTTCAGCTTCAGCAACTGCAAAATTCAATGATTCTAGAAGAGCTTTAAAAGGAGGGGAACCTTTTTGAAAAAACGGTCAAAGCAGCAAAATCCTGAACAAACAACACGTAATGGAATTAATAATCAAGATCTCGAACTGGGGCAGGATGTGGATCTTGTCAAACGAGCGAAAAAGAAATATGAACAATCAGGCGGGCAGCCCGTAAAATCGAAAATGCATCCAGAATAAGCTCGATTATATAAAATGTAGAAAATCTCTCAACAATTTGTTGGGAGATTTTTTTTCAAGCGTTTACAAAAAATTATTTTAAAATAAGTAAAAAAGTACCCGGGGATTCAATTTCTTAATAAAAACAACTTGAAAATAGAATAAATTTGTGTTCACACTTTGGCAACAACTGGCGTTTATCATGTGATGTGCGTCACAGATTAGCAATATTTAACATGTTTTAAATAAGGTATGGATTCAAATTTTATTTCCAAAACCTCCACCAGTTGTTAGGAAATCACACGGTCAGCCTAACACTTTTTTAGAACTTTATGTGAATGAGTTCACATTTTATCCATAATTTTGTCCAATAGGAAAGGAAGTTAAATATGAAAAAATTCCTTGTAATTGTAAGTATTGTTTTAGCCTTCATATGTCCCACAAGCAGTTACGCTCAAAATGAAACGATTTTAAAGATGGAAGAATTATCGGTTCGTGTCATGCCGGAGTATGCCTATCATCCAAATGATCAGAAGAAGGATCATGCCCCACTGTTAATTGGGTATCAAGGGTCAATGGTAAACGATTCTGACCAGCCCCAGAAGGGAAAAATTGAAATTCCCCTTCCCATGGATGAGAAGGACTTTCGGGTGGGCTATGTCGCCGATTATTCCAGTGATTTACGAACAACCTATGAAATTGAGTATGTGATTGACCGTGAAAAAGGAACGATTTCCTGGACAACAAGTGAAGAGATAGCTCCGAAGGAACGATATAAATTTGTGATCGAATTTTATTCGGACAGTTTAAAGGTACATAAGGAAAAGAAATCATTATCCTATCAGTTTAAAAGTTTTGCAGATATCGGATTGGTCAATGTCATTTTTACCAAACCGTCCAAGGCGAAAAATATGAAGCTCACACCGGCTCCGGAAGAGAAACAGAATCATGGTACCGAAGATCAAACCTTTTCCTATCTTTTTCAGGATGTAAAAGCAGGTGAGGAAAAAAACTTCACCTTATCCTATGAACGCCGTGAACCAAGACCAACTACAGAACTAAATGAAAGAGATCTGTCTGAAGGAAATAGAAAATCTACTGGCCTCGCACTTGGGGCATTTAGTGGAATTAGTGTGATATCGGTTGGGGCATTGACCATTTTATTAAAAAAAAGAAAGAAGAAGGCATAAGCGCCGTCAATATTGGGATTAAGGTACCCTAAAA
Organism: Bacillus sp. MM2020_4; assembly: GCF_011250555.1. Taxonomy (GTDB): domain Bacteria; phylum Bacillota; class Bacilli; order Bacillales; family Cytobacillaceae; genus Neobacillus. The sequence continues at coordinate 41,383 of NZ_JAANMZ010000003.1, forward strand.
GGTACGTTAATAAATAAAAAGAGAGAGTAAAGAGATTATGGGAGGTGAAGAAATGTTCAAAAAGCTTCTGAAGATGAACAAAAAGTTTTTAGTTGTATTGGTCTTGCTTATTGGCGTGTTTTTATCATTTTCAACAGTGAAAACAATGGCCTATTTGGATTCACCGGGTTTTTGTCAAAACTGTCATACGATGAAATCCGTCTATACTTCATTCTTGGATTCCACACATTCGGATTTGCAGTGTAATGACTGTCATCTACCGCATAAGAGTGAAGTCGGAAAGTTATTTTTCAAAGGCCGTGCCGGGATGACGCATATTTATTTCAATACACTCGGAACAGAAAAGATCCCGGATGTAATTGAAGCAACCGCACGCACGAAGGGGATTATGAATGATAATTGTATCTCCTGCCACAAGAGTACGCTTAGCAACGTATCCCATGATGCCAAGGATAGCTGTATTTCCTGTCACAAAACGGTACCACACGGGAAAGGCTTTAAAGATGATCACTATAATAAGCCGCCTGTATCAGGAGAGTTATTAGAAAATAAGGGAGGATTTTAAAAAATGGGAAGGTTCCGATATGGGGCATATCTTTTCCTGCTTGCATTAATGTTAATCATTACTGGCTGCGGTAACGAATCCAGTGATAAAACCGCTTCAGCTGCAGGTAAGAAAACGACAGGCCTTTCAGCAGATGAAATAAGCAATGAAGCATTTAAGGACTTATTTCCACTTCAATACAACAGTTACAAGAAAAACGAAAAGATGGAAGATACAAAATATAATGGTTCGGTCAAACGAAGTAAATATGATGCAGACAAAGAACCACTATTGCCAATCCTGTTTAACGGCTATGGATTTGCAACGGAATACAATGAAGATCGCGGCCACACGTATGCGTTAGAAGATATTCGTAATGTCAAACGGATCACTGATAAGTCAGTTGGTTCATGTTATACCTGTAAATCAACCGCTGTGCCAAAAATGATTGAAGAAATGGGCGACAGCTATTGGGGCGCTAATTTTAACAAAGATATTTGGCCAAAAGGGGAAGCAATGGGTCACTCACCAATCGGCTGTTCCGACTGTCATGATCCTAAAACAATGGATTTACGTGTTACTCGCCCAAGTCTTTTTAAAGCATTAGAAGCAAAAGGTGTAGATGTGTCAAACCCAACGAAAAATGAAATGCGCAGTTATGTTTGCGGCCAGTGTCATGATGAATATTACTTTGCTGCCAATAATAGTGAAGTTACCTTCCCATGGACAAAAGGCTTCAAACCGGAAGAAATGTATGAATACTACAATACCATTGCCAAGGAAAACGGCTTTGAGAAGGACTGGGTCAGCAATATTTCCGGAACACCGATGCTAAAGGCTCAGCATCCGGAATTTGAAACCCATTTATCGGGTACACATGGGAAGGCAAATGTATCCTGTGCCGATTGCCATATGCCATATGAACGGGTTGATGGAAAAAGAAAGATCACGTCACACTGGTGGACTTCACCGCTTAAGACCATGCAAACATCTTGCGGCCAGTGTCACGGTGACCGTGATTTAGATAAATTAAAAGATCGTGTGCTTGAAATTCAGGAAGCAAACGTAAGCGGATTACATGATGCTCAAGATATTTCCACTTCCGCTCATTACTATGTGAACAAAATGATTACTTCGGGTGTGAGTGCGGAGAAAATCAAAGAAGCGCAGGAATTTGTGCGTAAGGGTCAATGGTTCTGGGATATAATTGCGGCTGAAAACTCTTCAGGCTTCCATAATCCACAAGGGTCGATGGATTCATTGAGGATTTCGATTGAACAGTCTAACAAAGCGATTCGCCTTGCAACAGAAGAACTTGTGAAAAAAGGTGTCAACATGGAAGTGCTTGATCAGGAAATTGAAAAGGCTAAAAAGGCTGTAGCTGATGAGAAAGTAAATGAGAAGAAAAAAGACCATGCTGTTAACAGCTATTTCCCAGCACAGGCACCAGTTGTACCAGCATCGCCAAAAAAATAGACTCTTTCCATGATGAAATTCTTTTTCGTCCGACCAAGAAGGAAGAAGAAATTTGGAAAGAGCCGTTGAAATTGTCTTGGAAAACACTGTTTCCTTTTTGGAGACAGTGTTTTCCTGCTTTTATTGTGACAAAATTGCCGTTGAGTGTCAATTTGTGTGGCTTCCATAGGGGGGGTGGCGGAATTAATCGTGAAGATGGCGGAATCCAACCGGAGCTTGGCGGAATAAACTACAAACTTGGCGATATTCCCCTACAAAACCAGCCGCAACATTTCCCTGCGAAATATGGAAATATAAAAGGATTGCACCTTATCAGAAAAACAATTAAAATAACCAAGGGAATTGAAATAGTTAATGATAAAGGAGCGTTTTTCATGCCACGAGCCTTATGGCTTTTAATCATCGGGATGGCAGTGAATGTAATAGGCTCTTCTTTTTTATGGCCTTTAAATACAATCTATATTCACGATCATTTAGGAAAGTCCTTATCTGTTGCAGGGGTTGTCCTTATGCTCAACTCGGGAGCAAATGTCATCGGAAATCTTTATGGCGGCCATTTATTCGATAAAATGGGTGGCTATAAATCTATCATACTAGGGATTGGTATTTCCCTTTTAGCGCTTATCGGCTTATCTATTTGGCATGATTGGCCACAATACGTTATTTTTCTGACCATCACCGGATTTGGAACAGGAATTATTTTTCCATCTATGTATGCGATGGCGGGTTCAGTTTGGAAAGAAGGCGGGCGTAAATCGTTCAATGCTCTTTATGTCGCGCAAAATCTTGGGGTTGCGGTAGGTGCATCGCTCGGCGGGATGGTAGCAGATTACTCTTTCCAATTAATCTTCTTAGCGAATACGATCATGTATGTCATCTTTTTACTAATAGCTGTGATTGGATATAAGGGAATCGTGGTCGACGCTGTCATACATGATCATAAAGAAAAAGCGTTAAATGTTGTAAGAAGTAAAGTGAACTTACAGGCATTATTGATTGTTTGTGCGGGCTATTTGCTGTGCTGGGTTGCTTATAGCCAATGGACGACAACGATTGCCTCTTACACCCAGGAAATCAATATTTCATTGACGCAATATAGTTTACTTTGGACGATAAACGGTGCCATCATCGTTCTCGGGCAGCCGCTATTAAATGGTGTCCTAAAGTATTTATCAGCTTCACTTAAGGTGCAAATCCTTATTGGAATTGGAATCTTCATCGTTTCCTTTTTAGTTGCCGGAAAGGCGAGCGCCTTTTCAGGATTCTTAGTTGCGATGATCATCTTATCCATCGGTGAGATGTTCATCTGGCCAGCCGTTCCTACGATCGCTTTCGATTTAGCTCCTAAGGGGAGAGAAGGCTTCTATCAAGGAATCGTCAACAGCACCGCAACCGGTGGCAGAATGATTGGCCCCTTACTAGGCGGAATAATTGTCGACATGCAGAGCATGTCCACATTATTTATCCTATTGATTGGACTATTCCTCATCGCCATCGTCACCACACTAATGTATGATCGTGGAATAAAAAGGAAAATGGTGTCAGGCACCGTTCGTGGACAAATGTAGGTATTTGTCCACGTGGAAAGGACAGTGTTGATTGTTATCACATTGTTCTTTTTTTTGCTTGTTTAAATGGAGGTATTCTTGTCCATCATGAAAATAGGCGCAAGTTTACTTGCATACTGCCGGAAAATTTAATACAATAACCGTAATACTTTTTATATTAGAAAAACAGTGATCAGGAGTAGTAGTGGTTCATACCCGAAACCAAAGAGAGTTGGCGGCTGGTGGAAGTCAACCGGGTACATCATGAACTCGCCTTTGAGTTGCAAGCATGAAGGAGCAGTAATGTTTGCCGTTTTCCGCGTTAAGGATGAATGAAGCGAGTGCATGAGCACTAATGTGGGTGGTACCGCGGGAAGATACATACAATCCTCTCGTCCCTTTTGGGATGAGAGGTTTTTTATTTTTATCTAGGAGGAACAGACAATGAGTTTCGACCATCAGCAAATTGAAAAGAAATGGCAACAAAAATGGGAAACAGAAAAAATATTCAAAACAAGTGAAGAATACGATAAACGCAAATTCTACGCGTTAGATATGTTTCCATATCCATCGGGGGCTGGACTCCATGTTGGACACCCTGAAGGTTACACAGCAACGGATATTCTTTCCCGTTTAAAACGGATGCAGGGATATAATGTTCTTCATCCAATGGGCTGGGATGCATTCGGACTTCCGGCGGAACAATATGCGCTAGATACAGGCAACGACCCCGCAGAATTTACCGAACAGAACATTAATACTTTTCGCAGACAAATTAAAGCATTAGGTTTCTCCTATGACTGGGATCGTGAAGTAAACACAACAGATCCGGAATATTATAAATGGACACAGTGGATTTTCTTAAAGCTTTGGGAAAAAGGCCTCGCCTATATTGATGAGGTCGCCGTAAACTGGTGTCCGGCACTAGGAACCGTATTAGCAAATGAAGAAGTAATCGATGGCAAAAGTGAACGCGGCGGACATCCAGTAGAGCGCCGTCCGATGAAGCAATGGATGTTAAAAATCACCGCCTATGGTGATCGTTTACTTGAAGACCTAGAAGAATTAGATTGGCCTGAGAGCTTGAAGGAAATGCAACGCAATTGGATTGGCCGCTCTGAAGGTGCGGAAGTTACTTTCGCTATTGATGGACATGAGGAAACCTTCACTGTTTTTACAACCCGTCCAGATACTTTATTTGGTGCCACATATGCCGTATTAGCTCCGGAACACGCATTTGTTGATAAAATTACGACAGCTGAGCAACGTGCGGCGGTTGAAGCCTATTTAGATAAAGTCAAAACTAAGAGCGACCTTGAGCGTACTGACCTTGCAAAAGAGAAAACAGGTGTTTTCACCGGTGCATATGCCATTAATCCAGCCAATGGTGAAAAAATGCCAATCTGGATTGCTGATTATGTATTGGTCAGCTACGGAACTGGCGCCATCATGGCTGTTCCAGCACATGATGAACGTGATTATGATTTTGCCAAAGAATTCAATTTAGCAATCAAGCCAGTTGTCGCCGGCGGTGATGTCGAGAAAGAAGCCTACACTGGTGACGGGGAACACATCAACTCTGAATTCTTAAATGGCTTAAATAAAGAAGACGCGATTTCTAAAATGATTTCCTGGTTAGAGGAAAAAGGCATCGGTACGAAAAAAGTAACATTCCGTTTACGCGATTGGTTGTTCAGTCGTCAGCGTTATTGGGGTGAACCGATTCCGATTATCCATTGGGAAGATGGCACAATGACAGCTGTTCCTGAAGAGCAGCTTCCATTGATGTTACCAAAAACAAAAGATATCAAACCATCCGGAACAGGTGAATCACCACTTGCCAATATTGCTGATTGGGTAAATGTTGTGGATCCGGAAACAGGCAAAAAGGGTCGTCGTGAAACCAATACAATGCCACAATGGGCCGGCAGCTGCTGGTACTATTTACGGTATATTGATCCGAAAAACAGCGAAGCACTTGCTTCCGCCGAAAAATTAAAACATTGGTTACCGGTTGATATTTACATTGGCGGTGCTGAGCATGCCGTGCTTCACTTGCTATATGCCCGCTTCTGGCATAAATTTTTATATGATATCGGTGTGGTCCCAACCAAAGAGCCATTTCAAAAGCTATTTAACCAAGGGATGATTTTAGGCGAAGGCAATGAAAAAATGAGTAAATCAAAAGGAAATGTTGTTAATCCTGATGATATTATCGATAGTCATGGTGCGGATACACTTCGTTTATATGAAATGTTTATGGGCCCGCTTGATGCCTCAATTGCGTGGTCAACAAATGGATTGGACGGTTCCCGTCGCTTCCTTGACCGGATCTGGCGCTTATTTGTCGAAGAAGATGGCTCATTAAGTCCGAAAATCCAGTCAACAGATGAGACTACCAACTTGGAGAAAGTTTATCATCAAACAGTTAAGAAAGTGACCGAGGATTACGAAGGTTTACGCTTCAATACCGCAATTTCACAAATGATGGTTTTCATTAATGAAGCGTACAAAGCAACTGTCCTTCCTAAGGATTATGTGGAGGGCTTAGTTAAAATGCTTGCCCCTGTTAGCCCGCATATTGCTGAAGAACTTTGGGAAAAGCTAGGACATAGCGGCACGATTTCCTATGAGGCATGGCCTGCATATGATGAAGCAAAACTGGTTGATGAGGAAGTTGAAATTGTCATTCAAGTTAACGGCAAGGTAAAAACTAAATTGATGGTACCAACGGATGCCAGTAAAGAGGCATTAGAAGGAATTGCAATGGATGATGACCGGGTGAAGGAACAAATCGAAGGAAAAACAATTCGTAAAGTCATCACAGTGCCAGGGAAATTAGTAAATATCGTAGCAAATTAAAACAAAGGAATATCCCCCCTAATTTCTGGGGGGATATCTTTCTGGAAGGATGAGTGGGATGGAAGAAATTCAAACGATTACACCAGAAGAGTTACAAAAGAAGCTTGAAGCAGGGGAGAAACTTGAACTTGTCGATGTGAGAGAAGATGAAGAAGTAGCAGCGGGAATGATTCCAGGTGCCAAGCATATTCGCATGGGGGATATTCCTGTTAACTTGGATTATTTTGATAAGGATAAAGAGTATATCTTTATCTGCCGTTCAAGCGGGCGCAGTGGGAATGTTTGTCATTACCTGCAGGATCAGGGCTACAAAGTCCGTAACATGGTTGGCGGTATGTTGCAATGGACAGGAGAAACAAACTAACCGATTCCTTTTATGGAATCGGTTTTTCTAATATGTTTGTAACCAATAGATACTGAATTGGATTCCCTTCATGATGCACCTTTCAATTTAACCTCAAAAAGAAGGTTACTTGATTCATCTAAAAATAAACGTAACCTCCGTATCTTTAAAATTCTGAAAAGTTGTCAATAATGATAGAAAAATAAGAGAGGAAGTTCGCGGTGATACAGGTTAAACTATTTGATCGGGAGCATGAGAAGGATCTAGAGAAGGAAATGAATCGCTTTTTAAAAGGAATAGATGAAAAGAGTCTGCTAGATATAAAATATAATGTTGCGGCGATGACGGAGGAAGAAGAGGAAGAGCAGATTTATTGCTTTTCGGCGATGATAATTTATAAGGCCTGATATTACATCAGGCCATTTTTGGTCAACAAAGCAGCATTGGTTCCGGCAAGCCTGCCGGTTACGAGGGCAGAGGTAATATTATATCCTCCGGTGTACCCATGCACATCAAGAATTTCACCGCAAAAATACAAACCTCCCATTAATTTGGAGCCCATCGTTTGCGGTTCGATTTCTTTAACAGACACACCTCCACCGGTCACGAATGCCTTTTCCAGTGGAAGGGTGCCATTTACCTTGATTGAGAATTGCTTGCAGCTTTTGGCAAAACTACGAATTTTTTCATTTGAAATGGTGCTGCCTTGTTCAGATGGGTCAATCCCACTTTGTTCTAAAAGGAATAGTAGATATCGTTCAGGAACAAGACCTTTTAACGTATTTTTAATACTTTTCTTAGGCTCACTTTTTACAAGCATGTTGATTTCTTGAAAAATTCCTTCTTCCTTTTTGTCCGGCAATACATCAATACTCATCGTAACTTCTTTCAGATTCCACTTCTTCATTGCTTTAACAACAAACTGGCTGCAGCGTAGAACTGCTGGTCCGCTGAGACCAAAATGGGTAAACAGCATATCCATTCGGTGTGAGATAATGGGTTTGCCCTTTGGATTCAACACACTCAAATTAACGTCCCTTAAAGCTAAACCTTGAAGTGATTTATTTTTGATAAAGGGTTCGTTGGACGTAATGGGTACTTCCGTCGGAAACAGTTCTGTAATCGTGTGCCCAGCTTTCTTCGCCCAGGCATAACCATCACCCGTCGAACCAGTATGGGGAACAGACTTTCCGCCAACGGCAATGACAATCGATTTTGTCCCGATCTTTTGCCCGTCCTTCAACAAAACCGTTGCAACAGTTCCATTTTCATAAATAACGTCTGCAACCGGGCTGTTTCTGAAAATTCTTACATGGAGCTTTTCTAATTGTTCTAAAAGTGCGTCGACAACCGATTGGGCTTTATTCGAAACCGGGAACATCCGTCCGTGATCCTCTTCCTTTAAACCGACGCCTAATTTTTCAAAGAATTTAATAATATCTTCATTACTAAAAATCGAAAAAGCACTATATAAAAACTTCCCATTTCCCGGCAAGTGTTTAATGATTTCTTCGATAGGCAGGCGGTTGGTAACATTACAGCGCCCACCACCGGAAATCGCCAACTTCCGCCCAAGCTTGTCTCCTTTATCAATTAATAAAACCTTTGCCCCTTTTTCACCGGCAGCAATAGCAGCCATTAACCCGGAAGGACCACCGCCAATGACAATGACATCATATTCCATATTTACACCAACTTTATAGTAATCATCCCTTCATTATAAACAAAACTTGTGAAAATAAAACGAAAACAGTAGGAATCTTGATAAAAATAACTAGGTTGTGAGTAGCGTCTGAGGGAAAGAAGTTGTAAACTACTAATAGTGTGCAAAAAAGGTCGAATTTTTTTGAAACCCCACACATATTTCTTCGGGTAGGAAGGGATTTTATGCAGTCTAAGCTTTTAAGAGGAACATTTATTTTAACGTTAGGAACGATTCTTTCAAAGGTAATCGGCTTAATTTACGTTATTCCATTCTTTCAAATTGTTGGCAGGGAAGGGACAACACTTTATCAATTCTCGTATGTTCCCTATACCATTTTTATAAGTATTGCAACTGCTGGAGTGCCACTTGCCGTTTCAAAATTCATTTCAAAATATAATGCACTTGAGGAATATGCAGTTGGCAGAAAGCTGTTTAAATCGGGTTTAGTTATCATGCTGGCAACTGGGATTATGGCCTTTTTAGTTATGTATCTAGCAGCACCCACATTAGCAGAAATGAGTGTTGGTGATAAAAAGGCCAATTTAGATAATGTTACAACGGTCATGCGTGCCGTCAGCTTTGCGTTAATTGTTGTTCCATTTATGAGTCTAATCAGAGGCTTCTTTCAAGGGCACCAATCGATGGGACCTTCAGCACTATCCCAAGTGGTAGAGCAAATCGTCAGGATTGCGTTTACTCTTCTAGGGGCGTTCGCTGTCTTACATATGTTTAATGGTAAGATGGTAACGGCCGTAAGTGTGGCTACATTTGCTGCTTTTATTGGCGCCATTGGTGGTCTAGTCGTTTTATTTTGGTATTGGTATAAACGAAAACCGTATTTGGATGATCTGCTTACACATGACAAGGGCACAATTGATATCTCCCTTAAGGATATTTATAAGGAAATTCTTATTTATGCCTTCCCTTTCGTGTTAGTTGGTATTGCAAACCCTTTATTCCAGGCGATTGATCAATTTACCTTTAGTCAGGCCATGGCTGAAATCGGGAAAAAGAAATTTGCTGAATCCTTCTTCTCTATTTTGAATTTTGAATCCCATAAAATTGTGATTATTCCTGTCTCGCTGGCAACAGGTTTTTCGTTAACGCTTGTACCAAGTATTACAAGGGCATTCGTTGAGGGAGAAGGGGCAAGCCTAAACCGCCAGTTAAATCAGACATTTCAGGTGCTATTATTTTTAACATTGCCTGCGGCCATCGGACTTTCGTTATTGGCAGAACCAGTATATACCGCATTTTATCAGCATGATGTTATTGGTACGGAGGTGTTAAGAGCTTACGCACCAGTTGCCATACTCTTTTCCTTATATTCTGTCACGGCAGCCATATTACAAGGGATCAACGAACAGCGATATACGGTGTTAAGTTTACTTGTAGGCTTATTAATAAAATTGTCACTAAATATTCCGTTAATCAAAATGATGGAGACAAGAGGGGCAGTATTGGCGACTACACTTGGATACGTTGCCGCCATACTCATCAATTTTTTTGTTATTAAGGCCTATGCCCGTTATCCATTCCGACTCGTTTGGAGGAGGAGCTTGTTAATCGTCATCTTTGCCGGATGCATGTGGGTGGGCACAGAATTAATGTACAAACTATTATCGTTATTCCTTTCTCCTGCATCGAAGATTGAATCCGTATTAATGATCGTTATTTGTGCCGCAGTGGGAGCCGGGATTTACTTTTACCTTGGTTTAAAATCAGGTCTTGCTCACCGATTATTTGGCGATAAACTTGATCGCTTATTGACCAAATTGCCTGGAAGGAGGAGAAGCGTTGAGAATTGATAAAATGCTAGCGAACCTAGGTTACGGTAGCCGCAAGGAAGTCAAGCAACTGCTCAAAGGCGGCGCGGTTAAGGTTGATGATATTGTTGTCAAGGATGCCAAGCAGCATGTCGATACCGCCAAACAAACTGTCACCTTAAATGGTGAAGTGGTAGAATACAGGGAATTTATTTATTTAATGATGAACAAGCCGCAAGGAGTATTATCAGCAACAGAGGATAATTCCTGCGAGACCGTCATCGATTTGTTGGAGATGGAGGATCAGGTATATGAGCCATTCCCAGTCGGTCGGTTAGACAAGGATACGGAAGGATTGCTGCTGATCACGAATGATGGTCAATTGGCACACAAGTTGCTTTCTCCGAAAAAACATGTGCCAAAGACGTATTTCGCAGTGATTGATAGTGAGGTAACGGAGAAGGATATTGAGGTCTTCGCGAAAGGTGTAACCTTGGACGACGGCTACGAAACAAAGCCCGGCGAATTAAAAATCTTAAAATCCGGCATTCGCTCCGATATTGAACTAACCATTACCGAAGGCAAATTTCATCAGGTGAAAAGAATGTTTGAAGCTGTTGGAAAAAAGGTCGTTTATCTTAAGCGGATTTCAATGGGCCCTCTTCCGTTAGATGAAACACTTGAACTTGGTGAATACCGGGAATTAACGGATGAAGAAGTCGAGCTATTGAGAGAGTATCAAGTAAAATAGAGAAAAAGCAGCTAATTTGTCAGCTGCTTTTTCTCATTTCTACTGATATACGCTAATATTCCTTTACGATACCTCTTTGAGCCCCGTTCATGACTACTTTAAGCATTTAGAAAGGACTTCAACATCCAATTATGCTTAGTAAGCTTGCCAATAAGTCCAAGGAACATATCGCTGGTCACTTCGTCATTAGCTTGCTCCGCTACTTCCATTCCGGCTTTTAATTCATCAATGATTAGAGTAAAGTCGTGAATCACTGCTTGTACCATTTCTTCAGCTGATACCTTTTCATTGGTTTCTTCGATTGTAGCAATTTGAAGCACCTCTTTTAAAGTTGAAACGGGGCTGCCGCCAATTGCCAGTAATTGTTCGGCAAATTCATCCATCGTTGCTGTTGCTTCTTCGTAAAGTTCTTCAAATTTGGCATGCAGGGTAAAGAAGTGAGGTCCTTTCACATACCAGTGAAAATGGTGTAATTTTGTGTATAATACGTTCCAGTTTGCGATTTGTTGGTTAAGTACTTGTTCGATTGTCATTTAACATTCCTCCTAATTTCTTATCTGCTTTTATTATAACATATATCATTTTATAATCAATACTAAATTATAATAATTATAAATAAGGTTATGATTATTTTTTTGAAAAAAAGTCATACCCATTAACATTTTTTATCCAAATCCTTGCGTTTTCACCATTTTGGTCGGCAATCCACAGGTCTCTCTGTAATTCACCTTCATATTTTTATCCTTAAATCCAAAAACAATTCTGCCGTCGTCAATATAGCCTAAGTGATTTTTGTGGAATGACCATTTTACAATAGTGACCACATTCATTACATCCATTACTTCGAAGTGACTGTTTACGCGTTTACCAAACTCATTGGCAGCAATAATAGAAACATCATTACGAAACAAAGCTTTTTTTTTCATCCTTTCACCTCATACTAGAAGACCTTAAATTATTTTCCACAAGTTAATATGAAATATGAATATATAATTAACCGCAGAATTTGGATTTTTTTGATAGAGTATCTTTGGGAAAAAAATAAGTAACAGGGTGTAACAATGGGTACTATAAATCCTAAATAGGTTTTAGGATATGAAGGGGGAAGAATCATGAGACTTACACATGAACAGGCCATTGAGTTACATGGCTTCAATAACCTTACGAAGTCACTAAGCTTTAATATGTATGACATTTGTTTTACAAAAACGCGGGAAGAGCGGGAAGCGTATTTAAACTATATTGATGAACAATATAGTGGGGAAAGATTGCAGAAAATATTAACACATGTTTCCGATATAATTGGTGCCCATGTTCTTAATGTAGCAAGTCAGGATTTTGAACCGGCGGGGGCAAGTGTGACTTTGTTGGTATCAGAAGGCCCGGTTGCCAATGCCCCTTCAGAGTCCTTTGAGGAATCCCCGGGTCCGCTCCCGGAATCAGTAGTCATGCAGTTAGATAAAAGCCATATTACGGTCCATACATATCCGGAATTTCATCCTGATGAGGGGATCAGTACATTTCGGGCGGATATTGATGTCTCCACCTGTGGTGAGATTTCGCCGCTTAAGGCACTCCATTATTTAATCCGGGCGTTTGAGACAGATGTTATGACGATTGATTACCGTGTTCGCGGTTTTACAAGGGATAAAACGGGGCACAAGCTATTTATTGACCACGAAATCAACTCGATTCAGAATTACATTCCAGAAGATGTTGGCGAGTTATTCGATATGATTGACGTCAATGTCTATCAGGAGCATATTTTTCACACAAAATGTAAGCTGCGTGAATTTGATTTAAATAACTATTTATTTGGCTATACGAAAGAGAAGCTGACACCAGATGAACATATTGAAATTACCGAAAGATTGAAGCAAGAGATGGATGAAATTTTTTATGGAAAAAATATCGTTCCATGAAAGAGAGTACGGTTTGTACTGCACCCCAAGAGTCAGATTTTACTCTACCTTTTGGGGTGCAGTACATTCTCCATGTGTAAGATTAATTAACTATTTAACAAATGATGCAGCATTCGATTTTTATCATCAAAAAATTGCTTCATTATCCGATAATGGTTTGTTTCTTCGAGTTTGCACTCTCGAATTCCTTTTTCGCTGAATTCGAAGATTTTTGCATCCGGATACGCCATGATGATCGGCGAATGGGTAGCAATAATAAATTGGGAGTTCTCGTTAACCAAGTCGTGAATCCGCGTCAGCATCGACATTTGCCGAAGAGGTGAAAGTGCTGCTTCTGGTTCGTCCAAAAGATAGAGTCCGTTTCCTCCGAAGCGATGAAGAAACGTAGCAAAAAATGCCTCGCCATGTGACTGTTCATGCAAGGATAGACCGCCAAAGGAATCAATGATTGGCCGGCCGCGACCTGCCTGATCCAATTCCTCAATGTTCGAAGCCACATTATAAAAACTTTCTGCCCGCAAGAAAAAGCCATCCTTCGGTTTTTCAATCCCTTTGATCAATCTGAGATAGTCACCAAGGGATGAATGGGAGTCAAAGGTGGAAAAGTTAAAATTAAACGAACCGCCTTCCGGATTGAAGCCTAAAGCAACCGCAACCGCCTCAAGCAAAGTGGATTTACCCATCCCATTTTCACCAATAAGAAACGTGACCTTCGGATGAAAAGAAAGTTCGTCTAATGCCTTCAAACTCGGCAGGTTGAAGGGGTATTTTTTAAAAGAAGGGATTTCATCTCGCTTTATTTGGATACTTCTTATATATTGAGTGGTTAACATAAATCCTACCCCTTCATTTTTTAATCATTGTATCATGGAAAGTGGTAAATGATGGAGCGATAAGTTAGCTGTAAACGCATATTTCTAATGCCTATCCCATACATTGAAATGACAAGAGGATGGGGGGATGTCTATGCAATTTTACTATGGATCGCAAATGCCGCTGCGTATTTTGGATGAGGCAGAATTTTGGAAGCATCAGGAAGAGGAACATACGGTTGTTATTCGCGAGCTGGTGTCAGGACTGGAGCCTGAGTTTGTCGATGCCTTGAAAAAATGGGAACAAGCTCTTGGGGAAACACACAAACAGGTTGTCAGTTTCATTGAATCCGTCATTCGGTCGGGTTCACAGGTATCAAATCAATTGTATCAGCAGGTGCTCCAGCTCGTCTCCTTTTGCTTGGAGGAGAGTGAATCATTTATTCAATTATGTGAGCAAATCAAGACACATAGCCAAGCAGTCAGCGGTAATCATACCGCTAAAGTAGTTTTAAATCATATCATTCGTGAATCCGAGTACTTTGTGGGTATAGCTCGGGCGCTGCTTTCCAGCGGTCAATAATTTTGAATGAAAAAAGATAGTTAAGGTGACTCTACAAAATGTGTAGAGTCGCCTTTTTACGATTGACATGAAACCAAAAGGTGTTATATTATTTTAAAGATAAACCAATTAGTTTCGTATTTTAAAAATAGAGGAGCATTCAAAATGGAAAATCAAACACAAACATTAGAAGACATTCGCTACACCCTAGTATACAATGCACCCATTTCGAAGGTATGGAATGCAGTTGCCACTTCAGAAGGCTTAGCAGCTTGGTTCATGCCCAATGATATGGAGCCTGTGGAAGGTCATGAATTTCATCTAAATGCCGGACAATTTGGGATGTCTCCATGTAAGGTAACAAAGGTCGATCCGCCTAACAGCCTATCGTTCAATTGGGGAAAAGATTGGACACTAACATTTGAATTAAAGGAAGTGGATGGCAAAACAGAATTTACCCTCATTCATGGCGGTTGGGATGTTAATAAAGTTACTGAGTTTGGTGCGCCTCATACTCCAATCCGTGACAATATGAATCAGGGCTGGGCAGGTCTTGTTCAAAAATTACAAGCATATGTTGAGGCGTAAATGGTTGCGTCATCAGCAAAGCATGATGTCTTTCAAGCCATCGCTGATCCAACAAGACGGAAGTTGTTGAAACTTCTTAGCACGGAAGAAATGCCTGTCACGGTGATTAGCGGACACTTCCCAATGAGCCGGACTGCTGTTTCTAAACATTTGCGTGTGTTAGCAGATGCTGGATTAGTGAAGGAGCGGAAAGTCGGCAGAGAAACACGGTACAAGCTTCAGCCAGAGCCGCTAGTTGAATTAAAAGATTGGCTCCAGTATTTTGAACTATTTTGGGAAAATAAGCTAACAGCACTGAAATTATTTGTGGAGTCGGATGATCAGGATGAATAAGTTACCAGAGCCAGGCATAGAGCCTGGCTTTTCAGCAATCACGTGAAGTGTACACAGAAAAAGGCCAGCAAAATGCTGGCCACTAAACAGTAATCTCATTAGCCCCCGTTTTCCTATTAACAAACGAAAGAATGATAAGAATTCCAATGGTTAGAATACAAACGGTTGAACCAATCATATTATTTGGATTTAACAAAAATCCAATAAAGATCACACTCAACGAAATAATCGCGAAAATGGTCGTAAATGGGAACCACTTCACCTTAAATGCCGGTTGATTTTTATAATGTGGCCGTAATTTTAATTGAGCGGCACAAATGCTGATCCAAATGATCATAACCGTAAAACCTGGGATGGTCATGAGATAGCTAATAACTTGGCTTGGTGTTAGGTAGGCTAGGTAAACACCTGCTATAATACAAACACTTGTAATCATAATTCCTGTTAATGGAATTCCTTTAGTAGATAATTTTGCTAACCCCTTTGGAGCCACACCGCTTTGAGCCATCGAAAACAGCGTCCTTGATGTAGCATATATTCCGGAATTGGCAGCCGAAAGTACGGCTGTTAATAACACAAAGTTCATAATATGCGCTGCCCCGGGTAAACCGGTACTAGTGAATACCTGTACGAAAGGACTGTCGGCACCACCAACCTTGTCCCAAGGCATCATGCCGCAGATGATCAGGATTGGAAAAATATAAAATATAATAACACGCCAAACGGCTCCTTTAATGATTTTCGGTAATACTCGTTCTGCATCCTTTGTTTCAGTTACCGCAACCCCGATTAATTCTGCACCGCCATAAGAAAACATTACAACCAAAAATGCGCTAAATGTTCCACCTAAACCGTGTGGGAAAAATCCGCCATGTGCGGTGTAGTTTGAAAATGGATCCTGAATGGTACTAGGAATTAGTCCAAAAAGAAGAAGGCAGCCTAGAAATATAAAGGCAACTAGGGCAATAATCTTGATTCCCGCAAACCAAAACTCAAATTCCCCGTAATATTTGACTTGAAATAAATTGATACCTACGATGACGACGGCACAGAGAAGACTTAGCAGCCATAATGGGATTGTAGGAAACCAGAACTGCAAAAAACTACCTGCTGCTAATAGTTCAACAACTGTTACGATAATCCAATTGATCCAGTAAAGCCATCCGACCAGAAAGGATACCTGGAAGCCAAAAGCTTTATTGACGAGATGCTGCACATTCATATTGGGAAAAGCCAAGGCCATTTCTCCTAATGCAGCCATAATAATAAATAACAATAGACCGCCAATTAAATAGGCTACTATAACGCTTGGCCCAGCGATACTTAACGTATCTGAGCTCCCTTTAAAAATCCCTGTTCCAATCATACCCGCTAATGCAATGAACTGCACATGCCTCGGCATTAGCCCTTTTTTTAAGTCCTGATGATTATTCTCCATGATGACTTTACCTACTTCTCTATTTTACTTAGACGCTTTTAAGCACTAAAGTATTTTTATACTAATATATCATATTTTTTAAAACTGTCAATGTGGTTAATAGGTTCCGGACGAGGTGAAATATTCTTTTGCCTGAAGGAAACATTATTGGTGGAGGTGAATAAACTAGTTTAAAAGAGGTGATGGTTACCATGATCGCAACCCCTCGAATGCAGCGGAGGATCTTCATTTATTCATATGTTTTTAAAAAGCTTGGAATTCTTACTGAACAAGAATATAAGCAAATCACTAATTTTTCCCCATTACAGGAAAAGCGGTAATTGTTCAGACAAATAAAAGCACGCGCTGATTGGCTCACGCGTGCATTTTTTATGGTAAATCACTACTATTTTTGTGTTAAGATGACATCTTCACTTTCTTTTGTGTTGTCGTCCATTTTCCGCGGCTTGGGCTTATGACCAAGTCATTATAGGCTAAGACATTTAAATCTCGTTGTATGGTGCGAGGAGTGATACCAAATTCCTCTACAAGTTCTTGGGTCGTGACAGTGCCGTTATTGCGAATAAACATGTAGATACATTTGATGCGGTTTAACATCCGGTTAGTTGAAGGTTTCAAAGAACCACTCCCTATCCTAATTTCAAACCTATGGCTTAATCCATCTACCGACAGCCTATTTGAAGAATACTCTTCAAGAATATGTAGTTTCTTTTCCGCGCAGCCATCTCCTTTTTTATGGAGTGAGTACTTAGATGTCATACATCTAACCTTATTGTACCCATAATTTCTGAAAATTTCTACCACTATAGCAAAGTTTGCAAAATAATCTTCCAATTTTCCATTACTTACTCGGATTATTGCCTCCTTTATCATTCTCTTACTATAGGTTATGGCTTAGGGTGTTTGGTTTATGATAAATTATTTGAATTTTTAGTCAAAATATTCAATCGATCCGTTACACATGCTAAATTGCTAAGATTAGTGGAGAAATGATATGGTTAAAAGAGTATATAGATATAGGAGGTAACTCAAATGACAGAGATTAATTGGATGAGTGAGGTTGAAAAAAGAAAAGATTCATTAATTAAGGATACACAAGGATTATTACATATTAAAAGTCTTTTAGACGAGGAAAATACCTCACCTGAAGCACCACTTGGACAAGGGGTGAAGGATGCACTTGATTACATGCTCCAACTAGGGGAAAAGGATGGATTCACGCCGAAAAATGTAGGCAATCTTGCTGGTCATCTCGAATTTGGTGAGGGAACAGAACTACTGGGAATCCTTTGCCATGTAGATGTGGTGCCAGAAGGGGATGGCTGGACAAGTGACCCCTTTGGAGCGGAAATTCGCGATGGAAAGATTTACGCTCGTGGTGCGCTTGATGACAAGGGGCCGACAATGGCAGCCTATTATGCGATGAAAATTGTTAAAGAACTTGGCCTGCCGCTTAAAAAGCGCGTCCGGATGATTATTGGAACTGATGAAGAAAGCAATTGGCGTTGTGTCGAGCATTATTTTCAGCAGGAAGAAATGCCAACAGTAGGATTCGCCCCTGATGCAGATTTCCCAATCATTAATGCGGAAAAAGGAATTGCTGATTTTGATATGGTTCAGACGGGTTCAGTAAAAGAAGGAGCAACTGTGACAGGTATTAAGATTGAAAGTTTTGTTTCTGGAAAAAGATACAATATGGTTCCGGATCATGCCAAGGCTACCCTGCTTGTAAAGGAACAAAAAGAGGAAATGGTACAGCAATTTATTACCTACATGAAGAAAGTTGAATTGGAATATAATTATCGTATCCAAAACGAGGAGCTAATTTTAGAAGTTGTTGGCGTTTCTGCACATGGTATGGAGCCGAGAAATGGGAAAAATGCCGGGTTGTTTTTAGCGGAATTTCTTTCAAAACAAGCGATAGAGGCAAATGCTGCTCATTATTTCCGATTCCTTTCCCGGTATTTCTTTGATGATTCAAGGGGTGTGAATCTTGGGGTTTCCTATTCGGACGAGATTTCCGGAGAATTAACGATTAATCCTGGAAAACTTAGCTTTACTACTGAAACTGGCGGCAGTATTGGGATGACATGCCGATACCCCGTAACAAATAATATGGAAGAAACCAAGGCAAAGTTGGATGCACTTTTGATAGACGAGGGTTTTTCGATTGAAAACTTTTCTGATTCAAAACCGCATCATGTGGATGAACAGGAATTCCTGATTCAAACCTTAAAAAAGGTTTATGAAGAACAAACAGGAGAAAAAGCAGAATTGATTGCAATTGGCGGCGGGACGTATGCCCGCTCCTTAAAAGCAGGAGTCGCATTTGGTCCATTATTTCCCGGAAGGCCAGATATCGCCCATCAAAAAGATGAATATATGTATATTGAAGACTTGTTAAAAGCCACGGCCATCTATGCTCAGGCTATTTATGAATTAGGAAAAAACTGAATAGACAATTTTTAGAAAAGGACGTGTTATCGGGCAACACGTCTTTTTCCTTGGTTATGTTGGAAATAATCGTTTTCTAATAGATACAATTTGGGGAAAATAGACTAAAATGAACGAAAGGACTGAACCATACAATGGAACAACAACGAACTCATTTTTTCTTTGCGGTAAGAATTCCTAAGGAAACAAAACGAATCATGAAAGACCATATGGAAGAAATGAAGGAAACCTTCCCTTTTAGCCGTTGGGTACATCATCAAGATTTGCATATTACGCTGGCCTTCCTGGGTGCTGCTGATCCTAAAAGGCTAACCGCGGCAGAAAAAAATGTGAAACAGACCTTAAAAGAGGGAAGGTCAATACCATTGAAAATGAACAAACTGGGAATTTTCGGTCAAGAAGATTCACCGCGTATATTTTGGGTGGATACGGAGGAAAGTACGGAGCTAAAAGCAATTAGAAATAAAGTATTTTCAGCCTGTGAGAGGGCGGGATTTCAACTGGAAACAAGGCCATTCAGGCCCCATATCACACTAGCAAGAAAGTGGAACGGGGCGGAGCCATTTCAAAAGAAGTTATTAGAACGATGGAATGAGTTACAGCCTGAACCCTTATTCTTTCAAGCGAATGAAATCGTTTTATATCAAACACATCTCAAGCAATCACCAAAATATGAAGCAATCGCCACATTTCCATTACAAACATAAAGGTTGGTTTTATGAAGCATATTTATTTTATTGTGAATCCTAAAGCAAGAAATGGCTACTGCCTTAAAATATGGGAGAGAATTGAAGAACAAGTAAGGATTGAAAAATTATCCTATCTCGCTGTGTTTACCGAATATCCTGGACACGCTCAACACCTTGCCAGCCAAATGGCAACTAAGAATCGAGAGCAAAAGTTGATCATTGCCGTTGGCGGTGATGGAACGATGCACGAGGTGATGAATGGAATCGTTAAGGAAAAGAATATTACACTTGGCTTTATTCCCGGCGGCTCCGGAAATGACTTTTCAAGAGGGTTTCAATTACCTGCTGATCCAGTAGAAGCATTACAAGTCATTCTCCGCTTGATGAAGCAAGAGGCGGTACACATCGATATTGGGAAAGTAATGACGGGGAATATGAATGAGCATTTCTTTATTAATAATATGGGGGCAGGATTTGATGCCGTCATTTCCTATGAGGTTAACCATTCACGGGTGAAGGCACTGCTTAATAAACTTTCACTAGGCAGGCTGGTCTATGTCTATTTTCTATTAAAAAAACTATTTACTTACAAAACATCAACAATTGATTTATCAATTGACGGGAATAAGCATATATTTGAACAAACATGGTTTGTGACCGTTTCCAACCAGCCTTTTTATGGCGGTGGAATGCAAATTGCCCCGAATGCTGTGCCTGATGATGGACTTTTTGATATTACCGTTGTCCATCAATTATCGCGGTTAAAGTTGCTTCTCGTTTTTATCAGTGTTTTCTGGGGTAAGCATACCCATTTTAAAGAGGTCAAAACCTTTAAAGGAAGTGTAATTTCGATTCATTCTCCGGCAGCCCTGTATGCTCATGCAGATGGGGAACATATCGGATTTACACCACTCTCCATTCATCTTCAACCCAAAGTGTTAGGAGTGTTAACTAGAAGACCCAAGAGAGAAGAAATTCAGTTAAAGGAGAGGAATTCGAATGATTTCTGCTGACAGGAAGTTTCTTGCCTACTTGGATGAGATGAATATCATTACGATTCTTCTTCCCCTTTCATATCATAACGGCTTGTCTTCCGCTTTTTATTTGACGGCTGATGCTTTGAAAATACCACTTGAGATCCTGAAAAGTTTGGAAATTGAACATAATCATAAATATATATGCCGATTTGAGGGTGATTTTTCATTTGGCAAGCAATATTGGATCGTTGATCAACATGGCGAGAAAACCGATTTGCAAATTGGTGCCGTAATTAGAACCAACTCTTTTGATGAAAAATTCTATTATGATGGTCAGGACCTCGGGGTGACCTTTCATACCAATCAAACCCGTTTTAAGCTGTGGGCCCCGACAGCGACTGGAGTAAAATTAAAATATCGTCCTGCAGCCGGCCAGTATTCAGAAATCATCAAGATGAGACGAGAGGATTGCGGCATTTGGTCAGTAAGTACTACTCAAGATGTAGAAGCTTATCGATATAGCTTTCTCGTTCAAGTTAATCATGAATGGCATGAAGTGATAGACCCATATGCGAAGGCGGTAACGGCAAATGGGGAGCAGGGAGTTATTGTAAAACTCGAAAAAACATCAAGGCCTAGACCTGACGTACCACCAATCGAACACCCAGTCGATGCGATTATTTATGAAACGCATATAAGAGATTTTTCCATCCATCCGAATAGTGGTATCCGAAATAAGGGATTGTATCTTGGGGCAGGTGAATGGAACACGAAAGGAAAAGATGGCGAACCTACTGGATTATCCTATTTAAAAGAGCTGGGGATCACCCATATTGAATTTCTTCCCTTCCATGATTTTGCCGGTGTCGATGAATTACATCCTACTAAAGATTATAATTGGGGATATAATCCCCTTCATTTTAATGCCCCCGAAGGCAGCTATGCAACGGATCCGGAAAATCCTTATTCAAGAATTACCGAATTGAAGGAACTGATTGATCAGATTCACAGGATTGGCCTCAGAGTGATGATGGATGTGGTCTATAATCATGTCTACATTCGTGAAAAATCTTCTTTTGAAAAGGTAGTCCCTGGTTATTATTTTCGCCACAATGAAGTGGGGCTGCCTTCTAACGGGACTGGTGTCGGAAATGATATTGCGTCAGAGCGAAAAATGGTCAGAAAGTATATTGTTGACTCCGTTCGCTATTGGATGGAAGAATATCATATCGACGGGTTTCGTTTTGATTTAATGGGGATTTTAGATGTGGAGACAATGACCGAGGTAAAAAAAACGTGTGAGAGTATTAAGGAAGGTACATTGATCATTGGTGAAGGATGGAACCTTAACACGCCACTCCCTATGGATCAAAAGGCAACAATTGGGAATCAAGCAAAAATGCCGGATATTGCCCAGTTCAACGATAAATTTCGTGATAGTATTAAAGGGAGCACCTTTAACCTATTTGACAAGGGGTTTGCTTTAGGAAATGATCACCATTTGGATGCGGCCATAGAAGTGATAACGGGTAGTATTGGTTTGACAAAGCGAGGCACTCGGCTCTTTAATGAGCCTTACCAATCCGTGAATTATGTGGAATGTCATGATAATCATACACTTTGGGATAAGCTTCAAGCCTGCTTTCCTGATGTGGATGAGGAAACACGAATGAAATACCACCGTCTTGCAACAGGCATCGTTCTTTTATCGCAGGGAATACCCTTTCTTCATAGCGGTCAAGAATTTTTTCGGACCAAATTCGGAGAGGGAAATAGCTATCGTTCCACAGATTTGGTTAACCAGCTTGATTGGGATCGAAAAAGTCAGTTTAAAGAAAATGTGGAATATATTAAGGGGCTTATTCAAATTCGAAAAACATTTTCATGTTTTAGAATGAGGACTTCCAAAGAAATTCACAGTCAAATACATCTATTATCTTTTCCTGCACCGGTAGTTGGCTTCCTTTTCAAAAAGAATCATAAGGAAGTCATCATCATCATTAATCCTTCCACTATAAAACAAATCATTCACCTCCCTGATGGAGAATGGTCTGTTTTGGTTAATCAAAAAAATGCGGGAATTTCTTCCAAAGCGGTCCTTCAAGAGGGAGAGAACACGATGGATCCCATTTCGCTAAATGTTTTGCTAAAAAAATAGTTTTTCAAGATGACTTGACGAAAAAAGGCAATTGGAGATAAAATTTAGTAAGATGGCTATTGTGTGCAATGGTTTCAATAGCTTTTTTTTTTATTTCAAAAAAAAGCTACTGGTATAATGGTGTATGACTAAATCCTTCCGGCAGCACAGGTTTACCCTCCGATTTAGGAGGAACAAGCCCAATAGAACGGCATAAATTGAAGGTGAGCAATTTTGGAACATTTATTAGGACAAGAGTGGGAAATTACCCCTGCTGGAGGCAAAACAGGAGAAGCCTTTTATGCAGAATATGAAGATCAGAGGCTTTTTTTAAAGCGCAATTCCTCTCCATTCCTGGCAGTACTTTCCGCGGAGGGCATCGTCCCGAAGCTTGTGTGGACAAAACGATTGGAAAATGGAGATGTAATTACAGCACAACAGTGGCTTCCTGGCCGAGAGTTAAAGCCCTCAGAAATGAACCATGAGAATGTTGCAAAATTGCTTAAAAAAATTCATTGTTCTGAGCCCATGCTTGGAATGTTAAGTAGGATCGAAAATTCACCAATAAATCCGGAGCCCATTCTACAATCGGTGGTAAAAGAGTTAGATGATGAGGTACTTTCCTTACTTGAATCGCAAAAAGCGATGAATTTTTTAAAGAAGGAAGCAATCCACATTTATTGTGATGAAAAAGTGGTTTGTCATGGAGATGTCAACCATAACAACTGGCTGCTTGCGGAAGACAACCAGCTGTACTTGATTGATTGGGACGGGGCGATGATTGCCGACCCAGCCATTGACCTCGGATTACTGCTTTATTGGTACATTCCTGAGGCAAAGTGGCAGGATTGGCTCGAGCTATACGGTAAAGAGCTAACAGATCATCTAAAGCTTAGAATGAAATGGTATGTGACGATTCAAACGCTATCTTCCATACAGTGGTATAAAAATAAAAACCGCTTGGAAGAAATGAATAAGTGGATTACGTTTTTAAACGACATTGTCTAAGTAAATGTCCAGATCCAGCGCTTAGGGGCGCTTCCGCTTTTCTACGACAATTGACCAATATCACTAACCCACTGTGATAGGTTATCTTGGTTTGATAAAATATGCTGATCTAAATCAGCCGTCTGTGCGCCGTGCTGGCCGTAATGATAGACCTCCTGCAGAATGCTTTTTACATTCTGATCAACTTGGGTGTTGACCATGAGGGACTTCACTAAGCGTTCGAGCTGCTCGCATTCAGCTACCGAACCGCAGCAATCTGATTGATGATTGGTTAAGATATCTTTAAGTAATGTAACTTGGTGTTCATGACTTAATGGCATAAAAGCACATCCTTTCAAGTGGAAATGAAAAAAGGAATTCACAGTTAGGTTGTGAATTCTTTTTTAGTTTATGCGTGAACCATTTTTCCATTTAGTTTTACTTGAAAGAAAAAAGGTAGCGTGTTACGTTTTAAACAATAATTTTTTATTAGGAGTGTCATAATGAGACTTAGACATAAGCCATGGGCAAAGGAGAAAATTGAGCAGCATCCGCAATATATTGTCGCAAACCCCGAACAGTGTAAAGGGAAGTGGCATGAGGTTTTCGAAAAAGAGCAGCCTCTTCATATCGAAGTCGGTACAGGAAAAGGGCAATTCATCACCGAAATGGCAAGAGCTAATCCCGGCATTAATTATATGGGGATTGAATTATATGACAGCGTCATCGTGGCGGCATTGGATCGATTAATTGAAGCTGATCTACCAAATCTGAAACTTTTAAACGTGAATGCGGCAGATTTAGCTAAATATTTTACGAAAAATGACGTGGACCGGGTTTATTTGAATTTTTCAGATCCTTGGCCAAAGGTCCGTCATGAAAAAAGAAGATTAACCTATAAAGATTTCTTAAAACTTTATGAAGATATACTGGTCGATGGCGGCGAAATTCATTTTAAAACTGATAATCAAGGTTTATTCGAATACTCATTGATGAGTTTTTCTGCATATGGCTTATTATTAAAATACGTGAGTCTCGATTTTCATAAGAGTGAGTATGAAGGAAATATCATGACCGAATACGAAGAGAAATTTTCGGAACAAGGAAATCGGATTTATCGCTGTGAGGTTAAATATCAAAACTAACAAAAAAGGACAGTTCTCATGTTGAGCTGTCTTTTTTGTTTCTCCAATTTGTTAGTCAATGTTAAAATATAGAAAATGGGAGGAGGAATTTTAATGGAGACGTTAAAAGTGGGGAACATTACCCTAACATGGTTATCCGGAGGGGTTACAAATTTAGACGGCGGTGCAATGTTTGGGGTTGTTCCAAAAGGGTTATGGTCAAGAAAATATCCAGCTAACGAAAAAAATCAAATAGAGTTGCCTACAGATCCAATTCTCATTCAGATGGATGGGAAAAACCTATTAGTGGAAGCAGGACTTGGAAAAGGGAAATTATCCGAGAAACAATTAAGAAATTTTGGCGTTGCTAGGGAATCTGAGCTAGAGGAATCATTAGAAAGGGTTGGTTTACAGGCTGAGAACATTGATTATGTATTAATGACCCATTTGCACTTTGACCATGCGGGCGGCTTGACAAAGCTTGTCAATGGTAACTATGTTTCCACCTTCCCAAATGCGAAAATTATTGCCTCACAAGTGGAATGGGATGAAATGCGCAATCCCAATATTCGGTCAAAAAATACATACTGGAAAGAAAACTGGGAAGCCATTGAATCACAAGTGATTCCTTTTGAGGAAAAGTGGAACCTAGGAGCAATCACGATGATTCATACGGGTGGGCATAGTGACGGCCATTCGATTCTACTCATCGAGGACGGTGGCGAAATGTCCATTCACATGGCAGACCTGATGGCGACACATGCCCATCAAAATGTTCTGTGGGTCATGGCCTATGACGATTACCCAATGACTTCCATTGTGGCGAAGGAAAAATGGCTCCCATTGGGCTTAGAAAAGAATGCATGGTTCACCTTTTACCATGATGCATATTACCGAGCTGTTAAATGGAGCCCTGATGGGAAAGAAATAGTGGAGAGCATTAAAAGAATAAGGTAAAACGAAAAATAGCCGTATAAACAGTAATGCGGCTATTTCGTTTCTTATCCTAATTCTTCTGTAACTGGACGAATATCCAATAAGGTTCCTGTTTGTGCGTCCGCAATGAATTCAAATTGTTCAGTAGTTCCGTTCTTATTTTTGGAAATGCCGCCTTTGTAAACCTGATAGTTAATCTGTTGTTTTTCATAGGGCTCCGCAACCATATGAATCCATGAGCCGCTGATGGGTTCATTCTGCGTAAATTGTTTTTTAACATGTTCCAGCACTTTTTCTGGTGATACATTTGTTTTTTTAGCAAGGATTTCTTTGGTTACATAGCCACCGGCTAGCCCAACTGCAGCACCAAGGAAAAAGGATTTCCAGTTCATAAGCACACCCCCAAATTGGAAAAGATTACACATCTAAGTATAGCGTATTTACCAGTTAGAAGGGAATATTTCAGGGTTCGAAATGAATTATTGGTAACAATCGCGAAGTTTCTGTAAAATACAGTTATACATACAAATTCAGAAAATTTAAAAGGAGCCTGAAAAATGAACGAGCAAACATTAAAACTTTTTCAAACGTTAACCGAGCTTCCCGGTGCGCCAGGAAATGAGCATTTAGTAAGAAATTTTATGAAAGAGCAATTATCTCAATACTCAGATGAAATTGTCCAAGATAATCTAGGAAGTATTTTCGGGGTGAAAAAAGGGAATGGAAAAGGCCCGACCATCATGGCTGCAGGGCATATGGATGAAGTTGGCTTCATGGTAACGGCCATCACTGATAATGGGATGCTCCGTTTTCAACCGCTTGGGGGCTGGTGGAGTCAAGTTCTCCTTGCCCAGCGCGTACAAGTCATGACCAAGAATGGCCCAGTTGTTGGCGTGGTGGGCTCGATTCCGCCGCATCTTTTAGATGAATCGAAGAAAAACAAACCAATGGAAGTAAAAAACATGCTGATCGATATTGGTGCGGACAATCGTGAAGATGCCCTGCAGATTGGTATCAAGCCTGGTCAAGCAATCTTGCCAATTTGTCCATTTACACCAATGGCAAATCCAAAGAAGATTATGGCAAAGGCTTGGGATAACCGTTACGGCTGCGGCCTAGCGATCGAATTGCTCCAGGAACTAAAAGATGAAACATTGCCAAACATTTTGTATTCTGGTGCAACCGTTCAAGAGGAAGTTGGTTTACGCGGTGCGCAAACGTCAGCCAACATGATTAAGCCTGATATCTTTTTTGCTATGGATGCCAGTCCGGCCAATGATATGTCCGGAGATAAAAATGAATTTGGTCAATTAGGCAAAGGAACATTACTTCGTATTCTTGACCGTTCCATGGTTACACATCGCGGTATGCGCGAGTTTGTTCTTGATACAGCAGAAACACACCATATTCCCTATCAATATTTCGTTTCCCAAGGTGGAACAGACGCCGGCCGCGTTCATTTATCCAATGAGGGCGTTCCAAGTGCGGTCATCGGTATTTGTTCACGGTATATTCATACACATGCCTCCATGATTCATGTGGACGATTACGCTGCCGCTAAAGAATTATTAGTTAAACTCGTCAAAGCTTGTGACCAAACAACCGTTAACACCATTAAATCAAACAGCTAATCATGCAGGAGGCACTTATCGTGCCTCCTTTTTAGCGATAAAAAAGGAGATAGCTTCATGAAAATTATCATCGGGTCAATGAATCCAGCTAAAATAAATGCAGTAAAGAATAGTTTTGAAGGCCAAGAAGCAGAGTTTGTTTCGATTGATATTCCCTCCGGAGTAAACGCACAACCATTTTCTGATGAGGAAACCATCCAAGGAGCTATCAATCGCGCGGTCGGTGCGTTAAAACAAGGCAATGGCGATATAGCTATTGGACTCGAGGGTGGTGTTCATGAAACAAGCCATGGATTGCTGCTATGTAACTGGGGTGCGCTCGCAACTCGCAACATGGAGCCAATCATTGCCGGAGGAGCGAGAATTCTTCTTCCAGAGCAGGTAGCAGAGAGACTGAAGGCAGGGGATGAACTCGGCCCGGTTATGGATGAATATTCCAAGAAGGAAAATGTGAGGAAGCACGAAGGGGCAATTGGGATTTTTACAAATGAAATGATTAATCGAATGGATATGTTTACACATGTAACAAAGCTATTAGTCGGACAATATAGCTATCGGCAAAATCAACTTCGGAGATAATCATATTTTTTCGACAGCAATAATCGACAAAAGTCTTGTCTTTTGAATATTCTGGAAGGTATGATATAAATAGGACTTTTTACATATGCAAGGAGGCGGGAAATCTGAAAGTAACCAAAACAATGATCATTTTCATGCTATCGATTCTGCTATTAAGTGCGTGCAATAATGCTTCGTTTAAGGATGAAAGTAAAGCCACTATTAAAACTGTAAAAAAGACGTTTACGGAAAAAGTGAACAAGCCCAATAAAAGAAGTGGAAAAATCCACTTTTATCTACCTTCCGGTTATAGCATTAAAGATCAATCATCCAATAATATTATTTTACAAAAGGGCTCTGACACCTATATTTTATTTATTAATCCACAGGAGGATTCTTCAAGCAAGGTGGTTTATCAATCAACGATTGAACAATATAAAAAGCTCGATATGGATGAAACGTTGACAAACAAAGAAAATAAATTTGGCTTTTTGACAATTAAACAGTTGAAAGACGGCTTGAATGAGGTAACCATCGGTGTTGGTGGTGCGAAAATAACCACTCAAATAAAAACAAGTGACTTGGATGCAGAATCTAAATCAATGATGAAAATCGTCAATTCCGTAGAATATCCAACAGTAACAAAGGAATAATAAACGAGATGCTTATCATTGGACGGAAATGCTTTAGTACTGCTATGATTTGAGAAGAAACTAACAACCATGCAAATCGGAGGCGTTGAACTTGAAGAACTTAGAGTCAATGGAGCAATTTGAACAACTTAAGGGCGGATCAAAGACAATCTTTATGTTTTCAGCAAAATGGTGCGGTGATTGCCGTTTTATCGAACCGGCGCTGCCGGAAATAGAAGCAAAATTTACTGAATTTACGTTTATTCATGTGGATCGTGATCAATTTATTGATTTATGCCAACAAGTAGATGTTTACGGAATTCCGAGCTTTATCGCGTATGAAAACGGAAAAGAGCTTGGCCGCTTTGTTAGTAAAGACCGAAAAACACAAGAAGAAATCGAGGCCTTCATTTCTGGTCTAAAGTAATTTTGAAATCTAAATCCCCTTTCTTTTGAGTAGGGGATTTTTTCATGTACAATAGGATACACAGCTCCTAGAAATGGTGGGTTACATATGAAAATGGATAGCAAAAAAATGCGTCGTGAATTAGAAGCGCGCCTAGCTGGGAAAGACAGAGTACTTTCCTATGATCGTGAAAAGGATCAGCTCCGCATCGAAAGTGAAGTAATCGGTAAAGGAATTACCGTTTCCATCCCGGGAGTCATTGGAAAATGGGATGAAGAAGGAGAAAAGGCGATTGATGAGATTGTCTATTACGTGGATGAGGGTCTGCGCGCTATGGAGGATCCTATACAGTTAACAGATCACGAGAGAAAAATCTTTCCTGTCATCCGCTCTGCGTCTTTTCCGCGAGAGGCTGATGAAGGTATTCCGTTCTTGATTGACAAACATACAGCGGAAACAAACATTTATTATGCATATGACATGGGGAAAACGTACCGTATGATCGACGCAAAGATCATGGAAAAAGAGGGATGGGACGCCAGCAGAATTAAGGAAATTGCCTTGTTTAATGTTCGGTCTCTGTCAACGGAACTAAGAGAGGATCAAGTTGCCGGGAACAGCTTTTACTTTCTTAATACCAATGATGGATATGATGCCAGCAGGATATTAAATAAAGGATTTCTTAATGAGATGGAGAAACGAATTACTGGTAAAATGGTGCTTGCCGTTCCGCATCAGGATGTGTTAATTATCGCGGATATTCGCAATGACAGGGGTTATGATGTTCTTGCGCAAATGGCAATGAGCTTTTTTACGAGTGGACGTGTGCCAATTACTGCCTTGTCCTTTTACTATGAAGATGGAGAGTTAGAACCGATATTTATTTTAGGTAAAAATAAGTGAAAATGAAGGAGAATGAGGATCACATCAAAAGGTGGTCTTTTTTCTTTAAAGTTATTCCTGATATATCCAAATGGGGCATATTTCGACTCATTCTCAAAAATTATCTCGAAAAAATAAGCATTACTGTATAAAATAGAATGATAGAAGAAGTAGAAAGAGTGATAGTTTTGAGTTGGATTCACGATTTGTTACAAAAGTTTAAAAAGGATGATGAAGAGGAATATAACGATATCCCCATACATAATCATTATCCGGATACCCATTCGCCTCAATTTCAATATGATAGTCTAAAAGACTTAGATACCAGAATTTCGTATCAATACCCTAAAGGCAGTAATCCTTCGCTGCTTCCGCCAAAGAGGCTTCAAAAGGAAAAGCCGGAACGCTTGCTGCCAAATAGACCTGAGAAGCTTAGTGAAAGACGCAGAAAATCAGAAGCTTCAGAAGAAGGGGTTGTTAAAAAGGAAATCCCCAAAACTAAAAAAGAAATTTCACCAAAAACCAGAGGGCCGTTTCATCCTACTGAGATTCCTTCGCCCGTTTTTGGATTTAACAGGCCTAAAAAGTCCGATGTAATTGTGGAGCATGAGTTAAGCCACTTTTCACATGAGGAGTTTGAAAATCAACATGATCAACCATTTATTGTCGAGGAAGAACCGATTGAGGTTTTGTTTACAAAACCAATGGAAGAAAAAGAAGAAGCGGTAACTGAAGTGAAGTTTGTCACTCCGGAAGCGGAATTGGCAGTTGAAAGTGAGGAGAGGGAGGACGTAGATGCAGCCATCCCTGACCCCGAACCCCAAGCTCCAAAACGGTCGCGTTTACCTTTCAACGTAATGATGCTAAAGCAGGACAAACAAAAATGGGAAGAACAAAAACGCAAAAGGGAACTTGAGCAGCAATTAGAACAAAAGCGAAAAAGAGAATTGGAAGAGCAATTAGAACAAAAGCGAAAAAGAGAATTGGAAGAGCAATTAGAACAAAAGCGAAAAAGAGAATTGGAAGAGCAATTAGAACAAAAGCGAAAAAAGGAATTGGAAGAATTCTTGGAACAAAAGCGAAAAAGGGAATTAGAACAGCAGTCAGCGGTAAATGCTGAGATTATTCCAATCGAAAAGCCAATAGTGGAATCCAGAGGAAATAGTGAAGTTGAAATATTCTCGGAAGATGGTCTATATGTACTCCCTGAATCTAGTTTGTTAAACCCGCCTGTAACCGAGGTCAGGGACCACGAGTGGTTACAGGGACAAGAAGAGCTGTTAAACCAAACATTGAAAAACTTTAATGTCGGTGCAAGTGTAGTCAATGTGACACAGGGGCCTTCCGTCACCCGCTTTGAGGTCCAACCGGAGCCTGGGGTAAAAGTAAATAAAATAACCAACTTAAGCGATGATATAAAACTAAGTCTTGCAGCACGGGATATCCGAATTGAGGCTCCTATCCCCGGAAAACATACGATTGGGATTGAGGTGCCAAATCAAAAATCAAGACCAGTACTAATTAACGAAATTATCCGGAGCAGCGTTTTTCATGAATCCTCTTCACCCTTAACTGCTGTGCTCGGACTTGATATCGCTGGAAAACCGATTGTGACCGATTTGAAAAAAATGCCGCATGGATTAATTGCCGGGGCGACCGGATCAGGAAAGAGTGTATGTATTAACTCCATTTTGATTAGTCTGTTGTATAAGGCAAGCCCGGAAGATTTAAAACTATTACTAATTGATCCGAAAATGGTCGAGCTTGCACCTTATAACCGGATCCCACACTTAGTCAGTCCCGTAATCACGGATGTGAAAGCAGCAACAGCAGCATTAAAATGGGCTGTGGATGAGATGGAGAGACGGTATGAACTATTTGCCCATACTGGGGTCCGTGACATCAATCGTTTTAATGAGTTAGCGATGAAGCATAAGCGCTATTCTGATAAGCTGCCGTTTATTGTGATCATCATTGATGAGTTAGCTGATTTGATGATGATGTCGCCGGCAGATGTCGAAGAGGCGATTTGCAGGATTGCCCAAAAAGCAAGAGCCTGTGGTATTCATTTAATTGTTGCGACACAAAGACCATCAGTGGATGTCATAACAGGATTAATTAAAGCTAATATCCCGACACGTGTAGCCTTCTCCGTTTCTTCACAGGTAGATTCGCGCACGATTATCGATATTAGCGGTGCAGAGAAATTGCTTGGACGAGGCGACATGTTATTTTTAGAAAATGGCTCCTCCAAACCTGTACGCCTCCAAGGTACGTTCGTATCGGATGAAGAAATTGATCTTGTCGTTGCCCATGTAAAAGAGCAACGGGAGCCTGAGTATTTGTTTGAACAGGAAGAATTGCTTAAAAAGGCACAGGTAATGGAAGAAGAAGATGAGCTTTTCTATGAGGCGTGTGAGTTTATCGTCGATCAAGGTGGTGCATCCACTTCAAGCTTACAAAGGCGCTTCAAAATTGGCTATAACCGGGCAGCCAGATTAATGGATATGCTTGAACAAAACGGATATATTACCGGGGCGAATGGCAGCAAGCCGCGTGATGTATTAATAACGGAAGCTGATCTAGAGACAATGCAGGATTAGTACATTTTCGTAACCTGTCGCATTCTTTATTTTCCGGGACAAATAATATACTGGAGAACGGTCTTGCCCATATAAAATATTAGAATGCAAATAGTTTTTACAAAAGAACAGTGGTATAATAACTAAATGGTTTTCATTCAAGTAATAATTAATCGATACGTTTCTTAGATTCTAAAAGACAATTAGCAAATACAGACAGATGTCATATACTGTTTTACAGTATTACGTTTGGTTGGAGGTTCTTCTATGACTATTTACCATTTTGTAGGTATTAAGGGGTCTGGAATGAGTGCACTTGCACAAGTTCTGCATGATATGAAATTTCAGGTGCAAGGCTCCGATGTCGAAAAGCACTTTTTTACCCAAGATGCCCTTGAAAAATCGGGGATCACGATTCTTCCCTTCCAAAAGGAAAATATTAAGCCGGGATTGACCATAATTGCAGGAAATGCGTTTCCTGATACCCATGAAGAAATTCAAGAGGCTATGAAGCTTGGCCTTCCTATAGTTCGGTACCATCGCTTTTTAGGCGACTTTATGCAAAATTTTACTAGTATCGCCATTACAGGTGCACACGGAAAAACGTCTACCACAGGCCTCCTGGCCCATACCATTGCAGGGGCAAAGCCTACTTCCTTTTTAATCGGCGATGGAACAGGAAAAGGGGAAGAGGGGGCGGAGTATTTTGTCTTTGAGGCATGTGAATACAGAAGACACTTTCTATCGTATTTTCCGGACTATGCCATCATGACGAATATTGATTTTGACCATCCCGACTATTTTGCCAATATTGATGATGTCTTCTCCGCCTTTCAAGAGATGGCTGTTCAGGTGAAAAAAGGAATTTTTGCTTATGGGGATGACGAACAGCTGCAAAAAATCCAGGCCAAGGTTCCGGTTTTATTTTATGGATTTGGCGAAGAAAACGATTATCAAGCTAAAAATCTTGTGAAAACCACACATGGAACAAGCTTTGATGTCTTTATCCGTAATACCTTCTATGACACATTTTCAATCCCAACCTTCGGCGATCATAGTGTACTGAATGCACTTGCAGTCATTGGTTTATGTCATTACGAAGAAATTAAGGTAGAAGTGGTGAAAGAGAACTTACAAACGTTCCAAGGTGTCAAAAGAAGGTTTTCTGAAAAAAGAATTGGTTCTCAAATCTTAATCGACGATTATGCCCATCATCCGACTGAAATTAAGGCAACGATTGAGGCGGCAAAACAGAAATATCCTGACCGAAAAATTGTTACAGTATTTCAGCCGCATACTTTCACACGAACACAGGCATTTTTAGAGGATTTTGCGGAGAGCTTACGGCAGGCAGATAAAACGTATTTATGTGAAATTTTTGGATCAGCAAGAGAAAATCATGGGAAGCTGACGATCAAAGATTTACAAGATAAAATTGAGGGCGCTGAAATCCTTTCCGAAGAAAACACTTCCGTATTAAACGGATTTGACAACAGTGTGATTATTTTTATGGGCGCCGGTGATATACAAAAATTCCAGGAATCATATGAAAAACAACTTTTATAAAAAGGAAGGATGCCAGCGTTTAGTTGGCATCCTTTTACTTATTTGAGATTATCCGGGTTTAATACTTCTAGCTCCGATATTACAAATAATCCATCTTTTCGAATTAATACATCATCAAAATAGATTTCTCCGCCGCCGTACTCTGGTCGCTGAATATTGACCATATCCCAGTGAATATTAGAATGGTTATCATTAAAAGCATCATCATAACATTGCCCAGGTGTGAAGTGGAAACTGCCGGCAATTTTTTCATCGAACAAAATGTCCTGCATAGGGGTTAGGATAAATGGATTTACGCCAATGGCGAATTCCCCAACATAGCGGGCCCCTTCATCGGTATCAAATACTTTATTAATCCTATCCGTGTCGTTCGACACGGCCTCAACAATTTTTCCATCCTTAAATGTTAGCTTCACATTTTCAAACGTAAAACCTTGATAGGGGGATGGTGTATTATACGTTACCACTCCGTTAACTGAGTTACGAACAGGGGCAGTGTAAACCTCACCGTCAGGGATATTTAGCCGTCCCGCACACTTAATGGCTGGGATATCCTTTATTGAGAAGCTAAGGTCTGTCCCAGGGCCTGTGATGCGAACCTTGTCTGTTTTGTTCATCAGTTCAACAAGGCCGTCCATGGCCTGATCCATTTTGCTGTAATCCAGGTTACATACATCAAAGTAGAAGTTTTCAAACGACTCTGTGCTCATTTTGGCTAATTGCGCCATATTTGAGGTTGGATATCGTAGCACCACCCATTTCGTTTTTGGAACGCGGATATCTCGGTGGACCTTTTTGCCGATTGTATTCCCGTGGATTTTCATTTTTTCATCCGGGACATCAGCCTGTTCATTGATGTTATCTCCTGAGCGCAATCCTATGTATGCATCCATTTTACTCATGACATTTGCCTCGAATTCAGCGATCATGCCAAATTGCTCTTCCTGTGCGCCTAATAGCAAAGAGCGGTCGACCTGATGATCTTTTAGCAGTACGAAGGGCGATCCCCCTGCTGCATATGCCTCTTTCACGAGTGCAGTAACAAGTTCACGCTGCAATCCGAAGTTTTCAATTAATACCTTTTCGCCTTTTTGGAGCTGCACCGAATAATTGATTAAATTTTTAGCCAGTTTCTCTATACGAGGATCTTTCACACTAACGCCTCCATCAAAAATATATGACCATACACATCTATTGTACCCGAACGGGTAGGGAAAGTTGAACTAACAACAAATAGTATTGGCAAATTTTTTAATAAATGGCAGGAAAACAAGACAAAAATAGGGAAGTAGTATAAGATAATGAACGAGGTTTATATCCGTAATGGATGGGTAATACATATGGATAGTTACTACGGAGGTGCACGATGGAAATTATTTTATACTTAAGCGTAGCCTTGATAGCCATTGCTTTTTTGGTGCTTGTCATCTACTTATCAAAAACGCTTAAATCACTACAAGGTACACTTACAAGTGTTTCAAACACATTGACTGGTTTAGAAAAACAATTAGACGGCGTGACAACAGAAACCACGGTACTTTTACAAAAGACCAATGCCCTTGCCGACGATATTCAGCAAAAATCCGAACGGTTAAATAGTGTAGTGGAAGCGGTAAAAGATGTGGGAACAACAGTCTCCCAATTTAATGGAACACTTAAGAATATTACTAATACAGTTGATCAACAGGTAGAAGAGAGTAAGGAGAAAATCTCGCAACTTGTTCAATGGAGTAATATTTTTCTTGAATTAAAGGATAAGTGGCAGGCAAGAAAGCAATCAAAGGCGGAAGGTAGCACAGAGGAAAGACAGAAGGTTAGAGCTCACTAAATAAAGGAGGTTATAACATGTCCAGTAGAGAATATGAATCACGAGAAACGAGTCAGGGCCGCAATGAGGAGTCTTCTAATAGCTTTTTACTAGGTGCATTAATCGGCGGTGTGCTTGGAGCCGCAGCGGCATTTCTCTTGGCTCCGAAGACAGGAAAGGAGCTCAGGGGTACATTGAGCGGTTCAGCAGGAACGCTTAAGGGTAAAACGTCATCCCTATCCCAAGAACTTGTTCAGCAATCCAACGAGTTAATCAGTAAAGTAAAAGGAAAATACGAAAATCCAAAAGAAAAAGCGGTGGAATCGGAAGTAAACTATATTCCCATTCATTCTCCAAACGAAAATCGTCCCGCTAAAAATTCAATTGAAATTAAATCAGTAGACAGCAGTGAGATCAGAAAAAAATTAGAGGCAGCGCAAAAGGCGTTTGACGAAGAGGAAAGCAAGGTTAAAATTTAATTATTTGTGATAAAAACGGTGAAGTGATAAAATGACTTCACCGTTTACTAATTTTATGTCTAGCTCCAGCGCCTAGGGGATCGGGGCCATAAACCCCTGATCAAGGCGCTTCCGCTTTTCAACTGGAGGGTGTATAAATGCTTAAGAAAATTGAATCCATTGAACAATTTGATCAATTGCTAACAAATGAAAGCAAATTTTATCTCTTAAAGCATAGTTTAACATGTCCAATCAGCCATGCAGCATACAAGGAGTATGAAAAATTTGCGAATGAAAATCAGAATGTACCAACCTATTATTTAGCCGTTCAAGATTCACGCCCACTATCAAATGAGGTCGCAGAGAGATTTCAGATTAAGCACGAATCACCACAAGCTTTTCTTTTTGCAAATGGGAAAGTGGAATGGAACGCTTCACACTGGAAAATTACCAGTCGTTCTTTGGGAAATGCAGGCAGTGAGAAGGAATAACGATTGAATGACAAAAAGGATGAATCGTTCATCCTTTTATTTATTGAAAAAACGAACATATTGAGATTCTTTCACATAAAATAAGCTATTATATCATTTTACTTTAGTGCTTAAAAGCGTTTAATTATTAAAGAAAAAAGAGATGACAAAGGAAACCATTTCAGCTATAATAAAGCCTAATTATTAAAATTTTTAAAATTTAACACTTAGAGCTTGTAAATCATTCGTTAATGGCGGAAAATACTACTTAATATTTCTGGATATAATGATTTGCGGGGAGAAAGGACGGGGATCAATAATGGCTAATAATGAATTGGATCAATTGAGAACGCGGGTTGATGAACTAAACTTAGAATTGTTGAAGATTATTAACGAGAGAGCGCAGCTTGTTCAAGAGATAGGGCAGGTTAAAGGAAATCAAGGGGTATACCGTTATGACCCAGTCCGTGAAAGAAAAATGCTTGAAGTGATTAAAGAGCATAATGATGGACCATTTGAGAATTCAACTATTGACCATCTTTTCAAAGAAATATTTAAAGCAGGATTAGATTTACAAAAAGATGACCATGAAAAAGCATTGCTTGTCTCGAGGAAGAAAAAGCCTGAAAATACGATTGTGAATCTAAAAGGCGAAACGATTGGCGATGGAAAGCAGCATTTCGTCTTTGGCCCTTGTGCGGTTGAGTCCTATGAGCAGGTAGCAACAGTGGCAAAAGCAATGAAGGAAAAAGGGTTAAAGCTACTTCGCGGGGGTGCTTATAAACCAAGAACCTCTCCATATGATTTCCAAGGGTTGGGCGTAGAGGGACTGAAAATTTTAAAACGTGTAGCAGATGAGTTTGATATGGCTGTCATCAGTGAAATTGTAAACCCGGCTGATATTGAAATGGCCTGCGACTATATTGACGTCATTCAAATTGGTGCCCGCAATATGCAGAACTTTGAACTATTAAAAGCCGCCGGTGCGGTGAAAAAGCCAGTCTTGTTAAAAAGGGGAATTTCAGCAACGATAGAAGAATTTATTAATGCTGCAGAATATATAATGGCACAAGGAAACGGACAAATTATTCTGTGTGAGCGTGGAATTAGAACCTACGAACGCGCAACAAGGAATACACTGGATATATCTGCCGTTCCTATTTTAAAACAAGAAACACATTTACCGGTTATGGTAGATGTTACGCACTCCACCGGCAGAAGAGATTTACTGCTTCCATGTGCGAAGGCTGCTATTGCCATCGGTGCTGACGGAGTAATGGCTGAAGTTCATCCAGATCCTGCAGTTGCCCTATCTGATGCGCAACAACAAATGAATCTTGATCAATTTGACCATTTCTTTAGTGAATTGCTTGCATCCAACTTTGTTAAGCTTTAATTTAGCTATTTTCCGAAAAAACCTTCTGCAGCCTTTGCAGAAGGTTTTTTCATGAAAAAGAGGTATTTTTAAAAAATAATTGACAAATGCAATTGCGGCTTTACTATTCTTGTCGTATCATTAAGTACATGTTAAGATTGTTTAACTTATCACATACATTTCATGACTAAGTTTATTCAAGCTGTTGTAAAATAAAGAAAAACAATGTACGTTTTAGGAGAGTGTTTTAAGTGAATATCACTATTTATGATGTGGCAAGGGAAGCAAATGTATCAATGGCAACGGTTTCCCGTGTTGTTAATGGAAATCCAAATGTAAAACCGGTAACCCGTAAAAAGGTGTTAGAGGTTATTGAAAGATTAGGCTATCGGCCAAATGCAGTAGCAAGAGGATTAGCAAGTAAGAAAACCACTACTGTGGGTGTGATCATTCCTGATATTTCAAATATCTTTTTCGCTGAATTAGCACGCGGTATTGAAGATATCGCCACCATGTATAAATACAATATTATTTTAAGCAATTCCGACCAAAACAAAGAGAAGGAATTACACTTGCTGAATACCATGCTTGGAAAACAAGTTGATGGAATTGTATTTATGGGTGGAAATATTAGTGCTGACCATGTGGCGGAATTTGAAAAATCACCGGTGCCAATTGTTTTAGCTGGCTCTATTGAAGAATCAAATCAAATTCCATCTGTCAATATCGATTATGAGGCTGCCGTTTATGATTCGACCAAAGAGTTCATTGAAAAAGGTCATAAACAGATTGCCTTTGTGGTTGGACCGCTTCATGAGCCAAAAAATGCCCAGAAAAAATTAAAAGGCTATCAGCGTGCGCTTGTGGAAGCCGGCCTCCCCTTTAATGAAGAGCTACTTTTTGAAGGGGATTATACGTACGACTCCGGGATTGAAGCTATAGAAAAATTACTGGAAGCTACTGAAAGACCAACTGCTATTTTAGTGGGTTCAGATGAAATGGCTCTGGGAGTCGTTCATGGTGCAGAGGACAAGGGCTTTAATGTTCCTAAGGATTTTGAGATCATCACCTCAGATAATACAAGACTGGCACTGATGGTACGTCCACAGCTTACCACGATTGTACAACCTTTATATGACATGGGGGCTGTTGCCATGCGACTCTTAACCAAATTAATGAATAAAGAAAAAACGGAAGAAAATAGTGTGGTTCTTCCACATCGGATTGAACACAGGCAATCAACAAAATAACCAAAAAAGGCTGCCAATACGGCAGCCTTTTTTACATTGATTCACTTTTTTGCTGATTACGAATCGGATATAGTGCCTTTTCAAGCGTCAGTAAGTTTTTTTCGGTAATTTCCGCTTTTCTTGGGATTGGAGTATATAAATCCTCAGGGTCGTCCCATTCTTTTGGTAATGTAACCGGTGATTCTTTTTGCCACTGATTGAGCCAAGCCTCCGGTAATCTGCCATAACAATTTGAGTTTTCCGTCATTTCGAGCCAAATAAGTGCCCACGCCCTTGGGACTACTCTCCAGATGTCATACCCGCCGCCACCAACTGCAATCCACTTCCCATTGCAATATTGATGGGCAATTTCATGGGCAACTTTTGGTATTTCCCGGTAGATATTCATTGTTGCTGATAAATGCGTTAATGGATCGTAATAATGTGAATCGGCACCATTTTGAGTCAGAATAACATCCGGTTTAAAAAAGGCAGCCACATCCTTAATGGATTGTGTGTAGGCATGCAGCCATGATTCATCTTCGGTAAAAGCATCGACAGGGATATTAAAGGAATAGCCATAGCCTTTCCCTTGTCCCCGCTCATTTAGATTTCCTGTGCCCGGAAACAAATATCTCCCGGTCTCATGAATCGATAAGGTACATACAGTAGGGTCATCATAAAATGACCATTGAACACCATCACCGTGATGGGCATCCGTATCCACATATAACACGCGTGCATGGTATTTTTCCTGTAAATACTTAATGGCTACTGAACTATCATTATATATGCAAAATCCGGATGCTTTGCCGCGAAAGCCATGATGCAATCCTCCACCAAGATGGAGAGCATGGAGGGACTTACCAGTCATCACTTGATCCACAGCTGTTAATGTACCGCCAACCAATAAGGAACTTGCTTCATGCATATTAGGAAAAATCGGGGTATCTTCTGTACCTAACCCATAATTTTCAGCTATTTCCTTCGGTAGTTGTCCCTGTCCTGCTTTTTTCACCGCTTCTATGTAACTACTGTCATGAATTAGGGACAGCTCTTCTTCAGATGCCATTTTAGGCGGAATCACCTGTTCAGGATCTAGTGCATTCAGTTTATTTAATAGGTCTACTGTTAATTTAAGCCGGAATTGATTAAAAGGATGATGACTGCTGAATTTATAGTTCAGCAGTTCTTCTGAAAAAACAAAGGAGCAGCGATCACTCATTGGGAAATCCCCGGAAGATTTGGCCATAGGACATGATGTCCTGCTTGATTAAGTTCCTGAATAAGTGCCGTCGGGTTCATGGTTTGAACCCTAATCACTAGAATTTTAAAATGATCATCCGTTTTATCCGGATAAACAAGGACACTTAGAATGTTCGCCTTCCGTCTTTTGATAACAGTAGTAATATCACTAAGTACACCTGCAAGGTTAGGTACCTTAATTTCGATTTGTGAACCCGGCTGATGGGCACCAGTTAGCTCAACCATTGTGCGCAGCAAATCCGTTTCAGTTACAATTCCCACTAGTTTCCTATCATTTATGATGGGGATACAGCTGATCTTGTGTTCATAGAAAAGTCCCGCCACCTCTTCTACAAAATCAAGTGGATGCCCTGTTATGATATTTTGCTCCATGATCGTCGCAAGTGATTTTTTCAAATCTTCAGGATGTTCATTGGCATGAAAAATGGATGGGGTGGCCTCCTGTATTTTTGCTACAGTAACCAAGCCAACCAAATGCCCTTCATCATTAACGATTGGGATATGACGGATTTTTCGTGTCTCCATTACTTTCATAGCATCTGCAATGGTATCAGTCGGAAATAGTGTTGCAACATCTGTTTTCATAATTTCTTCTACTATCATAAG
Source organism: Bacillus sp. MM2020_4 (assembly GCF_011250555.1). GTDB lineage: Bacteria > Bacillota > Bacilli > Bacillales > Cytobacillaceae > Neobacillus. The sequence continues at coordinate 82,804 of NZ_JAANMZ010000003.1, forward strand.
AAATCACCCTCAATCCAGAGTAATGTCAGGAAAATGTTAATACATAAATCTGTTCATAAATCGTAACCGGTCAAACTTTTGAATGGACTCTAAATCGACTCGTTTCCCCATCCGCGCCATCAGACAGTTGGCAGGGTGGGAGCAAATTTCAGGATCATCGGTCGCATACCACTCGAGGCCACCGGCATTCATCATTTTCTCCATGACCTTGCGATAATCCCAGACATTTAATTTGGTTCCCTTTAAATCCCAATGCCAATAATACTCAGTAGTGATGGTAATATAATCTTCCATCGCATCATCCATCATTGAAACGATTAAAAGGTTTTTACCAACTGAACTGCCGCGAAATTCAGGAATTACCTCAATCGCACCTAATTCAATTAAATTATCCATTTTACCCTCAGACCAGCGTTCAAGCGGATCAGGGTATAGATAGGTGACATAACCAACGATTGTATTCCGGTGTCGTGCAATAATAATTCGACCTTCCGGTAGTTCAGCAATACCGATTAAGGCCTGATGCTGCTGTTCAGGCGGACGGAATGCAACAAGGTCTTCATGGAATTCATAGCCTGCTAGTTTATTAGAAGGAATGGGGCCTTCAATAATAAGGGTTCCCCGTGGAGTTTTTAATTGTTTTGCATTGTAAATCTTCTTGTGTTCCATACGGTCACCTACCTGAGAGATCGTTAGTATTAATTCTATTATACATAAAATTTATCGATAGAAAGCGATTTCACAAAATTTTCTGCTTTATATAAAATTATTTTGTTAACAAAATTTTCTTAAATATTATTTTTAAAATTGTGAATACTTACTATTTGTACTATAATAATCTCATATTAGCAAAGAGGGGGAGATGGAAATGAAAGTGGAAGCGCTGCCAGTTGTGCAAGGGGAGCATAATCTGAGCAATTATGATGAAACATACAAGCATTTTGACTGGAAGGAAGCAGAAAAGGAATTCTCTTGGAGTGAAACAGGACTTGTTAATTTGGCCTATGAAGCCATTGACCGTCATGCGAAAACTCACCGGAAAAATAAGATTGCCCTATACTATCGTGATGGCTCCCGAAATGAGAAATATACATTTAAGGAAATGAAAGAACTATCAAATAAGGCGGGAAATGTATTAAAGAGTTACGGGGATGTGGAAAAAGGCGATCGCGTTTTTATTTTCATGCCAAGGTCTCCGGAGCTTTATTTTACTGTTTTAGGTGCGATCAAACTCGGTGCCATCGTGGGGCCATTATTTGAAGCATTTATGGAAGGGGCTGTAAGAGACCGCCTTCAAGACAGTGAAGCAAAAGTCTTAGTGACGACGCCTGAATTGTTGGAACGTGTACCAGTTCATGAATTACCTGATTTGAAGCATATTTTTCTTATTGGAAAAAATGTCCAGGATCAAGGGCAGGTAATTGACTTTTTGGGGAAATTTGAATCGGCCAGCAAGGACCTCAAAATTGAATGGGTTGATCGGACAGATGGCCTGATCCTGCATTATACCTCCGGCTCTACAGGAAAACCAAAAGGGGTCTTGCATGTACATAATGCCATGATTCAGCATTATCAAACAGCAAAATGGGTTCTTGATTTAAAAGAAGACGATGTATATTGGTGCACAGCCGACCCAGGCTGGGTTACAGGGACATCCTACGGTATTTTTGGACCGTGGTTAACGGGAACGTCCAACGTCATTATTGGCGGCCGTTTCAGCCCCGAATCTTGGTACCAAATGATTGAAGATTTCGGTGTAACGGTTTGGTACAGTGCTCCTACCGCATTTCGGATGTTGATGGGTGCAGGGGATGAATTAGTAAAGAAATTCGATCTTAGCAGCCTTCGCCATGTATTAAGTGTAGGTGAGCCGTTAAACCCAGAAGTTGTTAAATGGGGATCAAAGGTATTTAATAAGCGCATTCATGATAACTGGTGGATGACAGAAACAGGCGCACAGCTTATTAGTAACTACCCATGTATGACGATCAAGCCAGGTTCAATGGGTAAACCAATTCCAGGTGTTGAGGCAGCAATTGTCGACAACCAGGGGAATGAGCTGCCGCCATATCGGATGGGGAATCTTGCCATAAAAAAAGGCTGGCCCTCGATGATGTACACTATTTGGAATAATCCTGAGAAATTTGAATCCTACTTCATGCCGGGTGACTGGTACGTATCCGGGGATTCTGCATACATGGATGAGGATGGCTATTTCTGGTTCCAGGGAAGAGTAGATGATGTTATTATGACATCAGGAGAGCGGGTTGGCCCATTTGAAGTGGAAAGTAAACTTGTCGAGCATCCGGCAGTAGCGGAAGCCGGGGTTATTGGTAAGCCAGATCCTGTCCGGGGCGAAATTATTAAAGCCTTTGTTGCCCTTCGAGATGGCTATGATGCTACGGATGAACTGAAAGAGGAAATCAGACAGTTTGTGAAAAAGGGACTCGCTGCCCACGCGGCACCAAGAGAGATCGATTTCCGTGATAAGCTGCCTAAAACACGAAGTGGGAAAATTATGAGACGTGTCTTGAAGGCTTGGGAACTAAACCTACCAACAGGCGACTTGTCTACAATGGAAGACTAATAAATAAAAAACCGCTGCGGAAAGTATTTAACGGATTTACTTGTGAGGTGCAAAACGATAAATCGCAGATTCAATCACATAAACGTCACAGTCAAAAAGGCTTAGAGATGCTACTATCTCTAAGCCTTTTTTGAATAAGCACCCATAAGTGGTACAAGTTCATTAGCCGCATGACTGCGAGTTAGAAAAATAAGCGGAGAAATTCCGCTTAATTAGGAAATAGCACTGAAAATAGCTAAAATAAACGGAGAAATTCCGACTATTGGCTCGAAAAATATCAAAATGAGGGATTTTGCTTGGCATAACCGGAAAAGCTCCGTTTATTTTGCCCTAAAACGTGTCCCATTCTGCATTTAGCCGGAAAAACTCCGCTTATTTGGTTGCACCCCTAAAGTATAGAAAGTTTTGTTCTGTTTAAGGTGTTGGTTGTTCAGTTTCTGTAACTGCCCCTATCGCAACATGATTCGATGGTGCGGATTCTTTGCCGGCAATATCGACGGCTGTGACATGATAGTCCCCGTTGCCTCCTGTAAAGGAAAGGCTAGAGCCGCTGATAATACTCGCTACCTTAGTGCCGCCTTGATAGACTCGATAACCGACAATGTCATTATCCGGTGACGACGTCCAGGTGATCGTATTACCGGAAACGGTAAGGCTTACTCCATCAGGACTTTTCCCGTTATCTACCATTTTAGCATCAGGAACGAGAATTTTCCCCCAACGATCTTTCTTTGGAATAAGTTGACTTGTGTTCCTAAAGTTCTTTCCGACCATTCGCGTAATAAAGTCAGGGTTTAAGATCACACCAAACTGGGAAAACTCTTGTGGTGTGGAATCCAGAGCCAAATATTTTTTCCCGTTAATGGTGACAAACTTGCTTTCCACCAAGCTATCATCAACTTTTTTAGGAACATCATTCACATTAAAATAATCACTTTCAACCAAACCTGCTTTTGAACAAGCTGAAGATGGCAACAAACCAGACACAGCGCAATAGGAACGTTTTACAATTCCTTCAGGCATTTGAAAGGTCTCTTTTGGAGCCACTAATTCCGGCTTAATGCTATAAGCAGAATTTAGTAATTCTGCCCAAAGGTTATTTGTCCGCTGGCTATAGGACATGCCGGAGGTCTTAAGGGATTTTGGTGTATCATATCCTGTCCAAATCCCGAACGTAACATTAGGGTTGGTTGCAACGAACCAAGAATCAATATATTCATTCCCTGTACCGGTTTTACCGGCCCAGTCGGCTCTGAAGTTTAATTTGCTGTTCACTCCCGCTGCAGTACCAGACTTAATAACATCACGCATCATGTCAAGTGTTAAATAAGCAGTTTGAGGCTTAAAGACATCAACCGGCTTCACTTCGTGCTGATAAACAACCTTTCCGTCTTTATCGACAATTTTATCTATCATATACGCGTCGATAAATTTCCCGTTGTTTGCAAATGTGCTAAATGCATTCGTATTTTCTTCAATTGTAACCCCGTTTTCCAACGAGCCGATGGCCGTAGATAGGTTTTCGAAATCCGGTTTAATAAGCGAAGTAAAGCCCATCTTCTCAAGATATTTAGCCGGTTGTTGATCAACGATATCCTTGTATAATTTTACTGCAGGAACGTTATATGATTTTGCCAATGCATAACGGGCAGAAACAATCCCGCTATACCTTAAATCGTAGTTTCGTGGCCAAGGTGTGCTTTTGCCTGGAGCCAAGCTTAATGCTACGTCTGGCAGAGGTGTTCCCGGTGCGGCTTTCCCCAATTCAATTGCTGGGCCGTAAACAAGCAGCGGCTTCATGGTGGAGCCGTTTTGTCTGACAGCACTTGTTGCATGGTTGAGCTTTTGTTTATCATAATCTCTACCGGCAACGAAGCTGATAATTTTTCCCGTCTTATTTTCAATCAGTTCTGCCCCAACCTCGACCGGCTCCATCACCGTAATTGTTTCTTTTGTTTCAGGATCCTCTTTTTGCTGGGCTTTATCAGGGCCATAGTTTTTATAATTATCCTTTACGACTTGCATGGCATCGAAAATATCTTTGTCAATAGTCGAATGAATTTGATACCCATTTTGATGCAGATCATGGGTAGCTAACGTTTTATATTTATAAAATAGAGTATCATCATTTTTTAGGTCCTTTTCAGTGTATCCGTCTTTTTCGGCAAGCACAGTGGTAAGAACCTCAACGGCACGCTTTTCAATTTCAAACGTAAGCCATGGATATTTTTCAAGCGGATTAGGGGCAGGCGGAGTAAAATCCTTTGTAATATCGTAAGCCGAAGCTTCTGCATATTGCTGTTGGTTGATGTACCCCCCATCAACCATTCTTTTCAATACGGTCTTCATTCGTGTCAGACCCGGCTCAAGATTATTCTTCACCGTACCTTCCCTTGTAAAAGGTGTATATCCAAACGGGCTTTGCGGAAGTCCGGCAATGAAAGCTGCTTGTGGCAGTGACAAATCACTAGCATTTTTCCCAAAGATCCCTTTTGCCGCTGCTTGCACTCCGGCAATATTCTGACCGGAGGAATTTCTTCCAAACGTTGAAACATTTAGATAGGCCTCTAGAATTTCCTTTTTATCGAAAAATTTCTCTAACCGAAGCGCAAGTAGAATTTCATTTGCTTTCCGCTGGAATGAAACTTCATTTGTTAAAATTTGATTTTTAATTAATTGCTGGGTTAATGTACTTCCGCCAGATTGAACGGCAGAGTTTGTCACCTCTTGAAAGAGAGCACGGAAAACGGCCTTAGGAACAACCCCCTTATGCTGATAGAAGTATTCATCTTCAGTTGCAATTACAGCATTGGCCAAATCCTTCGAAACATGATCAAGCTTTACTTCTTCACGGACGAGGTCGGTTCGAAGCCTGCCAAGATAGACATCATTGGCAAAATATAAATCTGAGGTTTCCGTGTAATTATAAATATCTTTCTTCATACTATCGTATGAATGGATGGGTTCATCCTTAACAAGTGAGGCAAAATAGCCGGCACCCACCCCTGTTGCAAAGGATCCTCCAAGAATGAGGACAGTCAGCACAAGGAGAAACAGGTTCCAAAAAACCTGATAGGTGATTCTAGCACTTTTAACGGTTTTTCTATGGGTAATCAATGTAAGTACGGATTTTGCTTTTTCCATCCACACTTGTATTCTTTCTTTCATTCAGGGCATCACCTCAATATAAAATCCCCTTCATTATAGCATACAGAAGGGTAAAAACTGACAACCTTCTACATTTTTCTGAAATTTCCAGTTGCTATTTGACAGGAGGGGGGAAATATGTTAAAAAAATGATAACAAAATAATAATTTTGAAGCTGTGAAGGGAACCAACTGTAGTTCTTCTATCCCTGTTTGTAGAGAGTCAGCGGTGGTGAAAGCTGATACATATAGAAGAATGAATTACCTCCTTGAGCTTTTTCTGTGAAACCAATGGCGAGTAGCGGAAAACGGTCAAACCGTTATCTTTTTTAAGTTGGAGGAGTTTGTTCCTCAAGCTGGGTGGTACCGCGTATTTTACGTCCCTGCATGATTGCAGGGGCGTTTTTATTTTTTTAACGGAGGGATTTTGAATGAATTTATTAGAGGATTTAGCTTGGAGAGGGATTATTTACCAACAGTCAGATGAAGAAGGACTAAAAGATGTTTTAAGTAACCAGAAAATCTCTTTATACTGCGGTGCTGATCCAACAGCAGACAGCTTGCATATTGGTCACTTGGTACCATTTTTAACGTTGAGAAGATTTCAGCAACATGGTCATCGCCCGATTGTATTAGTTGGTGGTGCAACAGGCTTAATTGGAGATCCTAGCGGAAAAAGTGAAGAGAGAAATCTGCAAACTTTAGAGAAGGTGCAGGAAAATGTTGCCGGCATCCAAAAGCAATTAGCAGCTATCTTTGATTTTGAGGGTGAAAATGGCGCTGTTATGGTGAATAACTATGATTGGGCAGGGTCCATGGATATTGTTTCGTTTTTACGTGATATCGGTAAGCATATTGGGGTGAATTACATGCTTGCAAAAGATACTATTGCTTCCCGACTTGAAACAGGTATTTCCTTTACTGAATTTACCTACACCATTTTACAGGCGATGGATTTCAATCATTTGTATGAACATCATAATTGTAAATTACAAATTGGCGGCAGTGATCAATGGGGTAATATTACCTCAGGCTTGGAATTAATTCGAAAAATGCAGCCAGAAGGCGCAAAAGCATTTGGTTTAACGATTCCGCTTGTGACGAAAGCAGACGGGACAAAGTTTGGAAAGACAGAAGGCGGCGCCGTCTGGCTTGATCCAGAGAAGACAACACCTTATGAGTTCTACCAGTTCTGGATTAATACGGCTGATGCGGATGTTGTCAAATACCTTAAATTTTTCACTTTCTTATCACATGAAGAAATTGAGGAATTAGGAATGTCTGTTGAGGAAGAACCGCATCTTCGTAAAGCACAAAAGGCGTTAGCAGAAGAGATGACACGACTAATCCATGGTGAGGAAGCATTACAGCAAGCGATTAAGATTTCGCAAGCTTTATTTAGCGGAAATGTAAAAGATCTATCCGCTGTGGAAATCAAACAAGGCTTTAAGGATGTTCCTTCCTTTCATGCACAAGAAGCAGAGGGTGATTTAGTTGATTTGCTCGTTTCAGCGAAAATTTCCTCATCTAAAAGACAGGCACGTGAGGACATAACAAATGGTGCTGTTACCGTTAATGGTGAGAAGATCACGGATACAAATTATGTCCTTAATGTAAATGATCGGATTGAAGGGCAATTTACGATTATCAGAAGAGGAAAAAAGAAGTACACGTTAATTAAATATTAACTGAGTTTGGGCCCTTTGGATTTCCGGGGCCTTTTTTGTTGTATAAAAGGCATCGTATGTTTTTAAAACCTCCCTCAACTTGCCAATCCATAAGGTGGCTAGCGTATGTAAAATAGGCTATTAAATCAGTGGCAACAACCTAAAAAAATCATATTTTGTTGAAGAGAGCACTCGTGGTACTTTAAAGTTTAATTTACACAAAACTGACAAATTACCTTCGTTTCCACTCTCGTATTAGGTGCAACCTGTTGAATAAATACAAAGGGGAGGAAGAAATGCATAATTTTCAGAATGGTTTACAATTATTAGGAATGGATCATTACCAAGTTGGTCCAATTGTTCCTATAGATCCTCAGAGCCAAGATATGCGGTTGATTGGATTTCGTTGCGGGGGCTGCGGATTTCGTTGTGGCGGCTGCGGTTTTCGATGTGGAGGTTGCGGCGGCTGCTTCGGTGGCGGCTGTTTCGGTTTCGGTTTCGGCTGTTTTGGATTCGGTATCGGTTTTATATAGTTGTCTTGGAGTCTCAGAAAATAATAGTTATGTTTCGAAAAAAGTGCCCCTGCGCGAACATGTGCGGCAGGAGGCACTTTTTTTTGTTTATTCTAATGGACAAATTAAAGGACATAAAATGGTAGGGGATCATTAGGATTGCTTTGAATGAAGGAGGAGTTGAATGACAAAACTTACCCCGTCCACACGTTTAAAGGTCAAAAGGGATTCATTTTACCTGCCAGATCCAAAAGGTGGTGTGTATTTTAGAAATAACGTAAGTTCATTTCGAATGGAAGGACATACGATTTACCAATGGATTGAACAATTAATGCCGATGTTTAACGGGGAGAAATCACTGGGAGAATTAACAGAGGGATTAACGGCACCGTATCGCAACAGGGTATTTGAGATTGGTGAAACGTTGTACAAGAGTGGCTTTGTTCGCGATGTAAGCCAAGATAGGAAACATGATTTAAACCCAAAAGTGCTGGAAAAGTATGCTTCACAAATTGAATTTATCGAGAATTTTGTGGATTCCGGAGCGTATCGTTTTCAAGAATACCGTCAGACTAAAGTTCTGGTTATCGGTTCTGGACCGCTAATGGTTTCACTTTCTTCCGCATTAATTGAATCGGGACTTCCCAAATTCCATTTCATCTTAACTGACTCAGTCCCTACAAATCAATTGCGGATAAATGAGTTAGTACGCAATGCCTACAATGCTGACTCTGATGTAGAGGTTGAGCAAATACCATTTGAAAAAAGGGACGAAAGGAGTTTTTGGCAAGAGGCTTTGCTTCCGTATGATTGGATTCTATATGTCACACAGGATGGAAATGTAAAAGAACTAAAGGATCTGAATATGGTTTGCAAAGAGCAAAGGAAGACATTTTTGCCTGCCATATATTTAGAGCATGTGGGGCTTGCTGGTCCATTGGTACACCCGGAATCAAAGGGGTGCTGGGAGTCCGCCTGGCGTCGAATCCATCAATCCTCCTTGCAAAGAGAGCGGCAGCCGCAATCTTACTCTACCACTACTGGATCCATTCTGGCCAATGTCACCGTATTCGAACTTTTTAAGAAGGCAACAGGAATTGCAGGATCAGATCAGGGTAATAAAATTTATAAACTCGATCTTGAAACGCTGGAGGGAGACTGGATTTCATACATCAAACATCCATTGGTGACAAATAAAAGGGTCTCGCCCAGACTAGTGGAAGATCTCGATGTAAGGATAAAGCAAGAAAAGAGTAAAAATGAATCCTCAAGTAACTTCTTGGAATACTTCAATCTATTAACATCTGAAGAAACAGGAATTTTCCATACCTGGGAGGAGCGAGACTTGAAACAGCTCCCTCTTTCGCAGTGCTATGTTCAAGCGGTTAATCCAGTCTCAGAGGGACCGGCAGATCTCCTGCCAGAGGTTACCTGTTCGGGTCTTACACATGAGGAGGCAAGGCGGGAAGCGGGGCTGACTGGCATTGAAATGTATGTTTCACAATTGTTCAAGGCATGTTGTAAACAAATTGATATGGCTGGTGAAAACATTTCAAGGGGCATGATAGGAATTGGTGCAGGAGAAATAGTCGAAGAGGCGGTTTGCCGCGGTTTACAATCTTATTTAGTGGAAGAATTGAGAAATAAAAAGGTGGATCCATTGAATCCTGTTTTTCGCGTACAATTAGGAGAAATTGAAGATCAACACTGTAGATATTATTTAAAAACCTTAACGACCCTAAATGGTGCACCGACCATCGGTTTAGAAAATGAAATACTAGGTTTCCCTGTAATATGGGTAAAGTCGCAAGGGCGAAAATACACTGGTACAGGTTTAAATACAACTTTGGCTTTACGAATGGCCTTACAACAAGCGCTTTCGGATAAACAAAATCAGCTGCATGCAACCGAAAGGACAACGGAATCAGCTGTTTTTCTGAAAGAAAAAGAATTTAAACTCGGAATCCCATCTTGTGAAGAAATCACGCAGTTGGAGCTCTTGCAATCTTCCATTCAGGTATTGAACGACAACAATAAACGCCTTCTCGTTTATGATCTGACATTCGAGCCTTTTTTAAAACAGGAATTGGCGGGGGTGTATGGTGTGAAGGTTCGAGAGGAGGACTCCTGATGGCCGCCCATATTCTCATTAATGGAGATGGTTTATTAGCGGACTATGTCTTTGATCATCTGTCTGGTAATCATCCCGTTAGGCGTCAAAGCCTATTTGAAGAGGTTCCGGAAGAAACAGAAATAGCTCTGGTTCTGCACGATGACTGGAAGCCAGCCATCTATCAAAAAGCAGAAGAAAAATATAGGAAAAAAGGTATCCCGTGGCTTAGGGGTTTTGTTTCATTTGGGGAAGGAATTATTGGTCCTTTTGTACACCCTGATAGTGCAGGCTGTTCTTGCTGCGCAGATATTCGGCGCTTGATAGCTGGATCCGATCGGAAAGAAATGTGGCAGTTGCAGCTAAGGAGGGCAGCAGGCAAAAGTGGAAATCGAGATGCATGGGCATCAAGAACAGGTCTATCACAAATGGCATCTTTAATTTGTAAGGAAGTGGATAGGGTTCTTCAAAGGAAGCCCAGCCATTTAGAAGAAAGGGTTTTCATTTTGAACCTGAGAACGTTAACCAATTCTATTCACCTTTTCTTACCAGATCCCTTGTGCCCGATTTGCAGTCCATTACCTGATGATACAGTAGAATTAGCTCAAATTAAGTTAAAATCTAGTCCTAAATTTAATGGAAGTGGTTATCGCAGCCTTTCTATGGATGAATTTAAAACAGTACTGGCCAAGGACTATCTGGATTACCGAACTGGTATCATGAATGGAAAAATGCAGGATTTCACGCTGCCATTTGCTGATGTTTTAGTGAACATGCCATTATTTGAAGTGGACGAGGGAGTTGCGGGCCGGTCTAACTCCTATGAAATGAGTGAGCTGACTGCCATTTTAGAGGGGCTGGAACGATATTGCGGGATCGGTCCTCGAGGAAAAAGGAAAGTAGTTCGTGATAGTTATCATAATGTAAAGCAAAATGCACTAAATCCTGCAAGTGTTGGTTTGCATGAAAAGGAACAATATGCCACGCCCCATTTTCCGTTTAAACCGTTTCATCCTGATGTCCCAATGAATTGGGTTTGGGGATATTCGTTTTCTCAAGAACGTCCCATACTTGTACCAGAGTTACTCGCTTATTACAGTCTGGGGAATGGTGAGGGATTTGTTTATGAAACCTCCAATGGATGTGCCTTAGGGGGAAGTATAGAAGAAGCTATTTTCCATGCCATAATGGAAGTTGTCGAGCGAGATTCATTCTTGATAACTTGGTATGCAAAACTCCCCCTACCGCGTCTTGACATTCGTTCGGTGAACGATAAAGAATTACAGCTGATGATTGAGCGGATACGAGAAGTGGCGGGATATGACCTTCATATGTTCAATTCGACAATGGAACATGGAATTCCAAGCGTGTGGGCAGTGGCAAAGAACAGAAGATCAAAGGGTGTAAATCTCATTTGTGCAGCTGGTGCTAGCCTTGATCCAGTATCGGCTGTAAAAAGTGCTATTTACGAGCTTGCAGGAATGATGGTGCATGACGAAAAATTGGAGGCAAACCAGCAGAAATATCAAAAAATGTTACAGAATTCCTTTGCCGTACGCAGCATGGAGGATCATGGTTTGCTCTATGGGCTGCGAGAAGCAGAGGAACGGCTGAATTTTTTATTAGATGATCAACGTCCGTTATGTACATTTGCGGAAGAATTCAAGGAACCGCCCGCAAACACTGATTTGCTTGAAGATCTTCAGGATATTCTTCAAAGGTTCCGCCGATTAGATCTTGAGGTCATTGTGGTGGACCAAACGTCACCGATAACCAAACGGAATGGATTATTCTGTGTGAAAGTATTAATCCCAGGTATGTTGCCGATGACATTCGGACATCACCTAACTCGTGTAAAAGGACTGGAGAGGGTTCTTAGCGTGCCAATGAAACTTGGATTTATGAAACAGCCTTTATCGTATGAACAGCTTAATCCATATCCCCACCCATTCCCATAATAGAAAAGAGGTGTAAGAATGGAGCTTGAAACATTTGTCCATCATCTGCACTTTAATACGGAAAAAGTTGCTCCTCCAGATTGGCAAGTGGACTGGGAGGATGCACCGCTTCCATTTAAACTGTACCGGGACTTACCAGAGATTCCACTAAGTGCAGATGTACCGTTAACACTGGCCAAAGGGAAGGTTCAAACGGAACTGAGTCTTAAGGAACTAGGGCATTTCTTATGGTATGTATACGGTATTTCTCAGTACGCCCATACCGCTTTAATCGAAGACAACAAGAAAACAGCCGATATGAGCTATGCCCAGTTATTCCGTAGATTTGTTCCCTCAGGAGGGGCATTATATCCCAATGAATTATATGTGTATGTAAAGCTGAAGGATGCACCAGTAGGAATTTACCATTACGATGCGGCTCACCACCGCCTCCTATTACTGCGGGAAGGAAATTACGATTCCTACTTATCAAGAAGTCTTGGAAATAGCTATGATCTTTCTGAAAGTTTTTGTACTGTTTTTGTCACGACATTTTTTTGGAAGAACTTTTACAAATACAATAATTTTTCCTACAGGCTCCAAGGGCTTGATGCCGGTGTGCTAATAGGGCAATCTTTAGAAGTGGCCAATGCGATGGGGATAACGCCTGCGGTATGCTACCAATTTCTCGATAAGTCGATTAATCATCTGCTTGGGCTGTCAGATCAGGATGAAAGTGTATATGCGGTTATTCCTTTATCTGTTAATCCAAACATCTATCGTGCAGATAACCAATATAGTAAACTGGAAGGTGTTTCTGCCACTGAATTGTGCCGGGAAGTGCCACTGTTGGAGCCTTTTTCCGATAACCGCTCAAAGAGGGTTATCGATTATCCTAGTATAAGAAAATTAAATGGAGCATCAATGTTTGAAACAACAGAGTCAATTGTGAAGATAAAGAAAGAAAGTAATGTGAAACATTCCTTAGATTCGGAAATAATTTTTCTTCCCTTCGCTGAGCACTTTTCATACGATCTTGCATCCATTTTTAGAGAGCGGCATTCTCCAGATCTTGATTTTATTATCGGAAGGGTGAGTCTATTACAACTTTCCGTTTTGTTAAAAGAAACATTTTCCTTCTCGTATCTTAGTGACCTTGACGACAGACAGGGGGGGATTGAGAACCGTGTTTCGTTAAATGGCTGTTTTTATAATGTGGAAGGAGTTCCAAACGGTGCCTACGCGTATGACAAAAGCGCTCATGCACTTCGAAGAATAGCTCGGGGGGATTTTCGGGAGTATTTACAAAATGGATTAACAATGCCCAATGTAAATCTGTTCCAAGTTCCACTAGTACTGCATGTCATTGGAGACCGGGAACACCTCAAAAAGGAATTGGGATATAGAGGATATCGCATTCAACAAATGGAAGCAGGCATACTCTTGCAACGATTGCTTTTGGTATCGTGTGCATTAGGAATGGGAGGACATCCGTTATTAGGATTTGACGTGAACCCATGTGATGAACTTTACGGGATTGATTCGAAAGAAAAAACAAGCTTAATCCAAATCCCGGTCGGTCCCTATCGTCCCCGCGCCTGGTTAAAAGGAAGGCTGCATACCTAGGAGAGCCAAATGTAAGCAAAGAAAAACCCTAGAAACCGTGTTAAAACGCAGTTTCTAGGGTTTTTGAAATTACTCTTTAGGAAACAAATCAATTAACGTGAGTAGAACTCAACGATGAATGTTTCGTTAATTTCAGCAGCAAGTTCAGAACGCTCTGGTAAGCGAGTGAATGTACCTTCTAATTTGTCTGCATCAAATGTTAAGTAATCAGGAATGAAGTTTGTCACTTCGATTGCTTCTTTGATGACGTCAAGGTTGCGTGACTTTTCACGAACGCTGATTGTTTGACCAGGAGCTACGCGGTATGATGGGATATCTACGCGAGAACCATCAACCATAATGTGTCCGTGGTTAACTAATTGACGTGCTGCACGACGAGTGCGAGCAAGACCTAAACGGTAAACTAGGTTGTCTAGGCGTGATTCAAGAAGAATCATGAAGTTTTCGCCGTGAACGCCGCTCATTTTGCCAGCCTTAACGAAAAGGTTGCGGAATTGGCGCTCATTTACACCATACATATGACGAAGCTTTTGCTTCTCTTGTAATTGCAATCCGTATTCAGAAAGCTTTTTGCGTTGGTTTGGACCATGTTGTCCAGGAGCGTAAGGACGCTTTTCTAATTCTTTACCTGTGCCGCTTAGAGAGATTCCAAGACGACGGGATATTTTCCAGCTAGAGCCAGTATAACGAGCCATGAATGACTCCTCCTTCGTGTTTTTATTTTGGTAAAATAAAAACCGTTAAGAAACACAATAATAGTCATTTTGTTTTCATGCACCATCGCCCTAGCAGCGGAGGGTTACTCGATGCACCATCACAAAGGTGTGAGGAACAAAATGAGCCAGTTAAGTTTATTCTTATAGGCTGCAATATTTTACACAAGGAGTATTATATAATTTTTATTCCTTAATAGTCAAGTTTATTTGTTCTAAACAAAGATAAGTATCGAAAAACAATTTATAAAAAAATAATAAATTATTCAAAAAAATATAACAAAAGTATCCCAATATTATCTATAATTAGGTTACGATGTATATATATGGAATTAAAATAGGTGAGATGATAAATGTTCGATCTTGAAGGAGATTTACTATTGGATGTTGTGAAATATAAAAAATTATTTCAAATAGCGGAAAGACTTCATTTATCCCTTGATGTAGATGTCTTATTAGGGGAATTATTTATTGTACTAAAAGAAATTTATCCCAATTTCTCATATCAATTACTTCTTTCAATGGATACATATAGCCATAATGACCTTCCTATTATTGACCTTGAATACGATGGTGAAAATATTGCTGCCATACAGGCATTTGAATCCGGCGCTGTTCAATTTGAGAGTACTCAAACGGGACATGCTGTCCTTTATGCACCCCTAAAAGGGAAGCGGGAGATCTATGGGGTCCTACAGGTGATTGCACCTCATACAAAGGGATTTCCTATAAACGATGTAGAGTTTATGGCATTATTATCGAGCTGTGCGGGAGGAGCGTTGGAAAACGCTCAGTTATATCAACTATCACTACGAACTATTTCTGACCTGCAATTAATAAACGAAACCTCACACCAACTAAATTCTAACCGGCCGATGGCTGAGACTTTTGAATTTATGTCTACACAAATTAAGACATCTTTTGAAGCGAACGAGGTTGGTTTTTTTCTATTTTCCCAAAAACAAACAAAAGCAAAAATACTTCCAGGGTCAACCCCCTACTTTTTCACAAGGCAGGCCCGAGTCTATGTAAACCACATAATAGAAAAGTTGCAAAAGGAAAACGAACCGCTTTTTATAGGGGATTTTACTCTTCCAGAAAAAAATCATGGAACAAGCTTTCATTCTATTATGGCTGTACCAGTAGTTGTCGGCGAAAGATTAAGAGGCTTTTGCATGATCATGCATCATTGTCCATATTTCTTTACCTTTGAGTCTTTTACGCTTCTTCAGTCGCTGGTGCACCATACTTCATTAGCGTTAACCAACTCCATGCTGAGAGAAGAATTAAAAATAATGGTTACCACTGACCATTTGACAAAACTTCATTCGCGAAAATTTTTGGATGAAAAAATTCAGTGTTCCATGAAGAACGACGAGGAAGGTACCTTTATTTTGCTGGATATTGATAATTTTAAAGAAATAAATGATACATATGGACATCAAATTGGTGATGAAGTGTTAATACAAGTCGCCAATCTTATAAGGGGAAACATGCGCGAACATGATATTGGTGCCCGTTGGGGTGGCGAAGAGCTCGCCATTTATCTTCCTAAAGTTCCTTTAGATACAGGAGCAGCAATAGCGTGTCGGTTGGTAAAAAAAGTTGCAAAACGTTCCAAGCCTCATATTACGGTTTCATGTGGCGTTTCTTATTGGAATAAAGAGAGTAAAGATTCCTATCAATCCTTATTTAAAAGGGCTGATGAGGCGTTATATATGGCAAAAGAAACCGGAAAGAACAAAGTTGTGATAGAAGGCAATCATAGTAGGGTAAATGAGGCACTCATTTAACTGGGTGCCCTACCGATATTACTGCCAAATACATAATCTATAGCAAAATATGAGAGCGCATTCAAATACAGGAGGGACCACTTTGGAAGAAAACAACTCAAGGTTTGAAACAAAGGCTATTCACGCGGGATACGAGGCCGATAAACATCAAGGTAGTTTAGTTCCGCCACTGTATCAAACATCAACCTTTACCTTTGCCAATGCGGAACAAGGAGAAAATAGGTTTGCCGGGAGGGAAGAGGGTTACATTTATTCACGGTTAAGTAATCCAACAGTAAAAGTATTGGAAGACAGGGTGGCAGCATTAGAAAACGGTGAGGCGGCTTTAGCTTTTTCTTCGGGAATGGCAGCAGTTAGTGCGGTGTTATTGACATTAACTAAGACAGGCGATCATATCCTTTGTTCACAAGGCGTGTATGGTTGTACCTTTGGATTGCTTGAACTTTTAAAGGAAAAGTATGGGATTAGTCATGACTTTTCCTTGATGGATTCAATGGAAACAGTAGAAAATGCAATTCTGGCAAATACAGCGTGTATCTACATCGAAACCCCGATTAACCCAACAATGAAGCTTGTAGATCTTGAAATGGTCGCAAGAATAGCAACTAAAAAGGGAATACCTGTTGTTGTTGACAATACCTTTTGTTCACCCTATTTACAAACCCCTCTCACATGGGGCTGTGACATCGTCATTCATAGCGCGACGAAATATATTTGTGGCCATGGGGATGTCATTGCCGGATTAGTGATCGCGAAGAAGGAATTTATCCGGCATGTAGCACGAACGACGCAAAAAGACATCGGCGGGATCATCTCACCCTTCGATGCATGGCTGCTTCTAAGAGGAATAAAAACTCTTCCGGTGAGGATGGATCGTCACGCAGAAAATGCAAGCCGAATATTTGGATTTTTAAAACATCATCCAAAAATTGAGGATGTTTATTATCCCGGCGATCCCGAAAACAAGGATTATGTGATTATGAAAAAACAAATGAAAACCCCGGGCGGACTCATCGCATTTTCGATAAAAGGAACAAAGGAAACAGCGCAAAAATTTATGAATCAATTGCAATTGATAAAAATAGCCGTTAGTCTTGGTGATGCCGAAACGTTAATCCAGCACCCGGCAACCATGACCCATGCGGTTGTGCCGGAGAAAGAACGACAAAAAATGGGGATTGAAAATACCTTGCTGCGTCTCTCTGTTGGTCTGGAGGCTTGGGAAGATATTAAGGAAGATTTAGAACAGGCATTTCAAAAAATTTAAAGAAAACTCGCCAGCGTGGCGAGTTTTTTAGATATGTTCCATTAATACGGCAACAAATTCTTCCAGTTTTTCTTGGTCAAGTTCGTCAAAGCGGTCTGTTTCGGGAGAATCAATATCTAAGACCCCGATTAATTGATGCCTTTTGAGAAGTGGAATGACAATTTCTGATTGTGTTGCGGAATCGCAAGCAATATGGCCGGGAAATTGATTAACGTCCATCACACGGATCGTTTCCCTTTTCAAGGCTGCTGTGCCGCACACTCCTTTACCAAGGGGAATCCGGATACAGGCAGGTAATCCTTGAAATGGTCCAAGCACAAGTTCCCCATTGGTATCCATTAAGTAAAATCCAACCCAGTTAACACGGTCGAGAAATTGGTTTAATAGTGCAGAGGCGTTACTAAGATTTGCAATTTGATTTGGCTCATCATGAAGCAGGGCCTGTAGCTGTTTTTTTACAAGTTCATAATTTTCTTCACGACTGCCAGTATACATTTCGACGTTAAACAAGTATTTTCACCTTTTTCCTTTAAGATTTACTATTCATTTTATCAAAATAAAAAGAAAAAGAGCAGACTTTGTCGATATTTTCATAAAGGAAACAATTGTGACATCAAGAATCATTATATAAGGGGATCCTGAAGGGGGAGAAGGAATGAAGAAAAATGCAAAAGATGCGATTGTGAAGGCTGCAATATCGTTGTTTAATACAAATGGGTATTCAGGAACATCTATTAGGGATATTGCTAGTCTCGCAAAAGTTAATACTGCAGCGATAGCATATCACTTCCATAATAAACCAGGTCTCTTGGAATATTGTTTTATGCATTTTTTTGAACAATACATGAGTAAAATTGAGGGGGCCTATGCATCCATTGATCGCGGCGCTAAGGAGTGCTTGAAGAAGATTGCGGCTGATCTGCTCCATTTTCAATCTGAAAATATCCAACTCACAAGTTTTGTTTATCGAGAAATGTCCATGGATTCCCAAGTGGTGAGGGAAATCATGTCGACTTATTCACTTAAAGAAAAATACTATTTCCAGCAGATTTTTGAAAGAGGGTTTGAGTGGAATGAATTTCGGCCCCATTCGATTCCTTATTTAATCATCCAACTAAAAAGTTTTTTGATGATGCCATATATGAATAATCACTATATGCGGGAGGTATTGTACATCTTTCCAAATGAACCATTTTTTGAACAAAAATATTTAAAGGATATTCATTTTTGGATTGATAAAACATTATGCTCAGATCTGTCCATTAAAAAGGGCGCAATCATTAAATAGCGGAAATCGCTATTTTTTTTCTTTTTACAAAAAAATTGAAAATTAT
The DNA here is from genome assembly GCF_011250555.1 of Bacillus sp. MM2020_4. Classification (GTDB taxonomy): domain Bacteria; phylum Bacillota; class Bacilli; order Bacillales; family Cytobacillaceae; genus Neobacillus. The sequence goes on from NZ_JAANMZ010000003.1 coordinate 101,496, forward strand.
AGTCAAAAATTGTCGTTTACATGGTATCATAAAAGCATTGAATAGAACAGGAAGAGATTTATTAATATAGATGTGTTACTGAATCAGGAGAATCATGTTGTTTGAATTAGGGGGCTTACTTGTGAAATATTTCATTGGATTTTTCATCCTATTACTGGCCTTGTTTCTAGTAGGATATTTAATAAAGAAAAAGTACTTTAAAGAAATGGATCGATTGGAAGCATGGAAAATTGATTTATTAAATCGACCAATACCAGATGAAATGTCCAAGGTAAAGCAATTAAATATGACTGGACAAACAGAAGAGCTTTTCGAGGGTTGGCGGAGCGAGTGGGATGACGTAGTAACAGTAAAGCTCCCAAACTTAGAGGAAATGCTATTTGATGCGGAGGAATACATTGACAAGTACCGATTCAAAAAGGCTAAAGAGGTTCAACAAGCAATTGATTCAAGATTGCAAGAAACTGAGAATCAGATAAAAAAGATCTTGGAAGAGCTACATGAGCTAGTTGGCAGTGAAGAAAAAAATAGATTAGAAATAGAGGAGTTAAAAGAATTATATCGAGAAGCGAAGAAAACGCTGCTTGCTCACCGGCATAGCTTTGGTATTGCTGAAAAGCATTTAGAAATGAAGCTTAATGAAACGGCACAAAAGTTTCAGGAATTCGATGAGAAAACGGAACTTGGCAATTACCTCGAGGCAAGAGAAGTGGTTTTACAGATGCAAGGTCAGCTTGGAACCATAAAACAGCATATGGATGTCATTCCACAGCTGTTAATTGAGTGTCACTCATTGCTTCCAAATCAACTTTCCGACTGTATAGAAGGACAACGAGAAATGGTGGAGCAGGAATATTATTTGGAACATATTAATGTTGGGCAGGAAATTAAACGCCTGGAGGAAAAACTGGCTGAAAACCTGGCATTCATTGAAGCGATTGAAATTGATAAAGCTGAAGAAGGTGTAAAAGAAGTAAAAGATCGAATCGACATTCTTTTTGACCTTTTGGAGAAGGAAGTACATGCCAAGCATTACGTGCAAAAAAATGAAAAGGCAGCCTATGAACTACTAGTTTCGGCACAAAGAGAAAATGAGCTTCTTTCCAATGAGGTGCTGCAGGTACAGCAAAGTTATCAAATATCGGATAGTGACCTTGAAACACTGAGGGAGCTTGAAAAGGAACTTGCGGCTGTTTATAAGCACTATGAAATTTTGGTTGAAAAGTTAAAACTAAACGGAACTGCACAAACCGTACTCAGTGAAGAATTAAGTGATATTAAAGATCAACTCGATGTCATCCTTGAGGGGCAGCAGTTATTTGCCGTTAAACTCCAGGCACTTAGGAAAGATGAACTTGAAGCAAGAGAAAAAATCATGGAACTAACGAAAAGGGTTGGCGATACTGTCCGTCTTGTGAAGAAAAATAATGTACCGGGAGTGCCCGCAGATTATCATTATTTATTCGAAGATACGAACGAAAGCATTCAAAATGTTCGTTATCAGCTTGAAGAAAAGCCGCTTAATGTTTCCGCCCTTAATCAGTATTTGGAAGTCGCTGTTTTAACTGTTGAGAAACTTGTTAATACAACCTATGAATTAATAGAAAATGTGACGCTAGCTGAAAGAGCCATTCAGTATGGAAATCGATATAGAAGTCAGTATCCATCTATTGCCAAAGGATTAACTGATGCAGAAATGGCATTTAGGCACTACGATTATCAAGAGGCATTGGAGCAAGTTGCCGCGTCACTTGAAGGAATAGACCCAGAAGCTTTGAAAAAAATAAAAGCAACTATTGTAACCGAATAGATAAAACCGATTCGACCCTTAATGGTCAAATCGGTTTTTCTTTTTAAATTGATGATCTTTATGATAAGATTTACATTTGTACGGAGGAGATAAGATGATTTATTTTGATAATAGTGCAACGACTAAACCATATAAAGAAGTATTAGATTCCTTTTTAACAGTTTCAAGTGAATATTATGGTAATCCATCCTCACTTCACAGTATGGGAGGGCAGGCTGAGAAGCTATTATCGCAAGCGAGGGAACAGGTGGCAAAACTTTTAAAGGTAAAAGCCACTGAAATTTATTTTACCTCGGGCGGGACAGAAAGTAACAACATTGCGATAAAAGGTGCTGCATTCATGAACCGAAATAAAGGCCGCCACATCATAACATCCAGTATTGAACATGCCTCGGTACGTGCTGCCATGGAACAGCTTGAGCAGGAGGGCTTCGAAATTACCTATCTGCCGGTTGACGAAAATGGTAGAATTCGTGTTGAGTATGTGGAAAAGGCTATCCGGAAAGATACTATTTTAATTTCCATCATGCAGGTGAACAATGAAGTAGGGACTGTTCAGCCGATTAAAGAAATTGGGGAACTGGTCAAAAATCATCCAACAATATTATTTCATGTTGATACTGTCCAGGGAATTGGAAAAGTTCCCTTGTCACTATATAGCAGCAATGTGGATCTTTGTTCGCTTTCTGCGCATAAGTTTCATGGGTTAAAAGGGACAGGTGCCTTGTTTATACGTGAAGGGGCAAAAATTACTCCCTTATTTTCAGGCGGTGATCAAGAACGAAGGATGCGCAGCGGTACTGAAAATGTTGCTGGGTTTGTGGCAATGGCAAAAGCCCTAAGAATGACAATGGATAAAAGTGATACGGGGATTAAAAAAATGGAAAAAATTCAGTCGATCCTAAGGGCAGGGCTTTCCGAAATAGAAGGTGTTGTCATCCATACACCTATTGAAAATTCAGCGCCCCATATCGTTAACTTTTCCCTTGCCGGAATGAAATCGGAAGTGTTTATCCATGCTCTTGAGCAGCTAGGGGTATTTGTTTCGACGACTAGTGCCTGTTCTTCCAAAAGGAAGTCACCAAGTAAAACACTGTTGGCTATGGGTGTTCCCGAAAGTTTAGCTGAAAGTGCAATCAGGATTAGCCTTTCTTTCGAAAATACGGAAGAGGAAGCAAAAACGGTAATCTTAGCAATGAAAAATACAGCAAACCAATTAAGAAAGGTTATGGAATAAATGAAATATGATCGTATACTCATACGCTATGGGGAGATTTCAACAAAGGGCCGAAATCGCAATAAATTTGTCGATAAACTTAGAAAAAGCGTCAGAATTGCCCTCGCTCCCTTCCCAAAAGTTAAAATCGAATCAAGTCGTGATCGGATGTATGTATTATTAAATGGTGAAGATGGGATAGAAATTATCGAAAAATTAAAGAATATATTTGGGATTCAATCCTTCAGTCCCGCCATCAAGGTGGAAAGGGATGTTGAGGTATTAAAACAAGCCTCACTAGATTTAGTCTCATCTCTTTACATGGAAGGGCAGACCTTCAAAATTACGCCAAAACGATCGGATAAATCGTTTGAATTAAATACAGACGGAATTAACCACACAATTGGCGGTCATTTGCTTCAATCCATTCCAGGACTTAAAGTAGACGTGAGGAACCCTGATATCAATTTACGAATTGAGGTCAGAAAGGAAGCTATTTATCTTTCATGTGAAACCATTCAAGGTGCTGGCGGTCTTCCTATGGGTTCAAGCGGAAAGGCGATGCTCATGTTATCTGGTGGGATTGACAGCCCTGTAGCCGGATATTTAGCCATGAAGCGGGGATTAGAAATTGAAGCCGTCCATTTCTTCAGTCCACCATTCACAAGTGAGCGTTCAAAGGAAAAAGTGATCGATTTATCACGGAAGCTTGCTGAGATTTACGGTGCGATTACCCTTCATATCGTGCCCTTTACAGCTATTCAACAGGCGATTCGTGAGCAAATTCCAGAGAATTACTCCATGACATCGACAAGAAGAATGATGCTTCGAATAACTGAGGGAATTAGACAAAAGCGTGAAGGTCTGGCTATTATTACCGGTGAAAGCCTTGGACAAGTAGCCAGCCAAACGGTAGAAAGTATGTTCGCGATTAATGAAGTGACAAATACACCAATTTTACGTCCTTTGATTACGATGGATAAAACGGATATTATTAAACTTGCCGAGGAGATCGATACCTTGGAAATTTCTAATAGGCCGTTTGAAGATTGCTGTACGATTTTTGTGCCGTCTTCTCCGAAAACCAAGCCGAAAAGGGAAAAAGTACAACATTTTGAAAGCTTTTTTGATTTTGAGCCAATGATTCAAGTTGCCATCAATGAAGTGGAGACTATCGTTATTAAACCAGTTGACGACAAGCATACAGAATTTCAATCATTATTTTAAAAGCAAAATTTGAATTTTTTGTGAACAATTACCAAATGGATTATAGAATGAAGCTAATAAGATTTACACATTCTATACTCACAAGGAGGTGATATCACATGGCAAGCAACAATTCAAATCAATTATTAGTTCCTGGTGTGGAACAAGCTCTTGACCAAATGAAATTTGAAATTGCAAACGAATTTGGTGTAAACCTTGGAGCAGATACTACTTCACGTGCTAACGGTTCCGTTGGTGGTGAAATCACAAAACGTCTAGTAGCAATGGCTGAACAACAATTAGGCGGCGGATTCTCTCGTTAATCAAAAATAAATACAATGGCTACAGAGAGTGTGGAGGATAACTCCCGCTCTCTTTTTTATTTTCACTTTTAGATAATAGGTTTATAATTAGCATCAGGTACTAGGACTAAATAAAAATTAATTAATATATCCAAATTTTTATTTATTTCTGTATAATTATTATATAAGATCATTATTTTTAAGGAGGAGAAGTCATGAAGAGGGAAGATCTAATTGCACCAGAACAGTATAATCTAGTTTCTGAAATGGAGCGATTTGCAGCAAATCCACAAAGAGTGGCATTAAAATGGGAAAATGAGTCAGGTGAAACAAAACAAGTTACATATGAGCAACTAATGAAGCGAGTGAACAAAGCGGGGAATGTGTTTACTCAGAATGGTTTAAACAAGGGTGATGTGGTTCTCGTTATTGTACCGCGTTTGATTGAAGCGTACGTGGTGTATTTGGCCGCATTAAAAACGGGAATGGTGGTCATCCCTAGTTCGGAAATGCTAAGGGAGAAAGATCTGCAGTACCGTATTTCACACGGAGATGTAAAGGCAGTCATCAGTTATTACCCATATGTTGATCAATTTGAACATATTACCGAAACACAACCATTGGTTAAGTTCACATTGGGAGCTGAGGAAGAAGGCTGGATTCATCTAGATGCTGAAATGGAAAAAGCTAGTGAACAATTTGCGATTGCTGAAACTCTTCGTGATGATATGGCCTTTTTATCCTATACATCAGGGACAACTGGAAATCCTAAAGGTGTAGTCCATACTCATGGCTGGGCATTCGCTCATTTAAAAACAGCAGCATCTAAATGGCTTTGTATTGAAGAGGGCGATACGGTTTGGGCAACAGCAGGCCCAGGCTGGCAAAAATGGATTTGGAGCCCGTTCCTTTCTGTCCTTGGTTCAGGTGGAACTGGTTTAGTGTATAACGGAAAATTTGAACCGAAAAAATATTTAGCACTCTTGCAAAAATATGATGTCAATGTCCTTTGCTGCACACCGACGGAATATCGGTTAATGGCAAAAGTAGACAATTTAGCTGATTATCAGTTGCCAAACCTTCACAGCGCCGTCTCCGCAGGGGAGCCGTTAAATCGTGAGGTAATTGACACATTTAGAAAATATTTTGCCATTGATGTTCGTGACGGTTATGGGCAAACCGAAAATACATTACTTGTGGGAGTTACAAAAGGGATGGAATTGAAGTCGGGCTCAATGGGCAAGCCGACACCTGGAAATAGGGTAGAGATTATCAATGAGGATGGCCAAGTTTGTGCCGTTGGGGAAGTTGGTGATATCGCCGTCCATGTTGAAACTCCTGCCTTATTTAAAAATTATTATAAAGACCCCGAAAGAACGGCCATGCAGTTCCGCGGAGATTATTATGTCACGGGCGATAGAGCCAAAATGGATGAAGAAGGCTACTTCTGGTTCGAAGGCCGCAGTGATGATATTATTATTAGCTCAGGCTATACGATTGGGCCGTTTGAAGTAGAGGATGCGCTTGTGAAACATCCGTTTGTTAAGGAATGTGCCGTTGTTGCTAGTCCCGATGAAATTCGCGGCTTTATTGTTAAAGCGTTTGTTGTTTTACAGGACGATGTCAGTCCTGTCGACCCGGAGTTAACGAAAACCTTACAGGAGCACGTAAAAACTCTTACAGCTCCGTATAAATATCCTAGAAAAATTGAGTATTTGACCGAACTCCCAAAAACAACCTCTGGAAAAATTCGCCGGATTGAGCTTCGTCAAAAAGAAATGGAATCGCTGAAACAAGTATAATTTTTCAGGACATATTGGCAGGCGGTGTTTACCGTCTGCTAGTCTTTTTTAGAAACGAAGGGAGGAACTAAAAATGGGCAAGTTATGGTACGGAGGAACCATCTATACATTAGAAAGTGAGGGATCAACGGTTGAAGCCATTTTTACGGAGGAAGATCAAATTGTACAAACAGGTGAAAAAGGGCAATTAGAAGAAATTTTTAACCAAAGGATTACGGAACGGGTCGACCTAAACGGCGGGACGATGTTCCCCGGCTTTATTGATAGCCATATCCATTTAATTGGACACGGGGAAACATTAATCCGTCTTGACCTATCAAAGATGACCTCAAAAGAAGCCATTTTTGCAGCCGTTAAGGAATATGGAAGTCAGTTTAAAAAGGGCGAATGGATTATTGGTGATGGTTGGAATGAGAACCTATGGGGACAGTCGGAAATGATCCATCGAACGGAATTAGACGAAATTTTCCCCGAAAATCCGGTTCTTCTAAAACGGATTTGCCGTCATGCGATGGTTGTTAATACGAAAGCACTTGAATTGGCTGGAGTATCAGAGGAAACAGTTTGTCCCCCCGGAGGGGTGATTGAAAAGGAGGCCAAGTCTGGGTTAACAGGTCTTTTAAAGGATACAGCACAGGACCTCATCAACAAAGTGGTGCCTATTGTTTCAGAAGGATATTTACAAAAGGCAATGAAGGCTGCCATAAAAGATTTATGTCGGCTAGGGATTACAGGTGTTCACACAGAGGATTTACATTATTACGGGGGATACCATCGTACATTTGAGACGTTTAAAAAAGTAATTGAAGAAGAGGGAAATAAATTCCGTACTCATTTACTTGTTCACCATGGGGTTGTGGATGATATGGTGAATGAAGGTGCAAGTTTCCATTCGGGTAATGAATGGATTGAAATCGGTGCAATGAAGATTTTTGCTGATGGTGCGCTCGGCGGAAGGACTGCACTTCTAAGCCATCCCTATAATGATGCACCAGATACGAATGGTGTAGCCATATTTAATCAAGAGGAATTAAATGTTTTAGTCGCTAAGGCACGTTCCCGCAATCTTCCTGTAGCCGTCCATGCCATTGGCGATTTGGCATTTGAATATGTACTAAATGCAATCGAAGTCCATCCACTCATGGGACCTGGTAGAGACCGGCTAATTCATGCTCAAATTGTACGTCAAGACCTAATTGACAGGGCGAAGAAGCTTCCTGTCATCCTTGATATCCAACCTGTTTTTCTTGCGTCAGATTTTCCGTGGGTTATGGATCGGATTGGCCATAAAAATATGGATTATTGCTATGCGTGGAAAACCCTCTTACATGCAGGTCTCCACTGTGCCGGTGGTTCCGATGCACCGATTGAAATGCCTAATCCATTGTTTGGGATCCACGCAGCGGTAACAAGAACAGATAGAAATGATCCTAAAGGAATCGTTTATGGCAAAGAACAGGCATTAAGTGTTTATGAGGCTATCTGTTTATTTACGAAGGGTAGCGCCTTTGCGGCATGTCATGAACACGACCGTGGGATGATTAAGGAAGGTTATTTAGCTGACTTTACTGTGCTGGAACATAATATATTCAGCCTCCAACCTTTTGAAATACCTAAGGTTCCTGTTCAAATGACGGTTATTGGCGGCACAATTGTATTTGAAAAAGAGTAGGTGCTAAGTAAAAAAATCCCCCATTTTTGGAGTTTCACGTTATAATGAAGATATTTCGAAACTAGAAAGAATAGGGGCTTGGGGAGACATATGAAAAAGACGGACACACAGATAGGGGCCATTCATGCTGCCTTTTCTTATTTTATTTGGGGGCTATTGCCAATCTATTGGAAATTATTGAATCATGTAAATGCCAAGGAGATTCTTGCAAATCGGATATTTTGGTCCTTTATTTTTATGTTAATTATTCTTTTCTTTACGAAAAAATGGGGATTATTTGTCCGAACCTTAAAAGGTTTTGCTCAAAATAAAAAGCAAATGTACGCATTGGGGATTGCCTCTATATTAATTAGCGTGAATTGGTTTATTTATATTTGGGCAGTGAATAGCGGGCATATGATTGAAGCGAGCCTTGGCTATTATATAAATCCCCTTGTAAGTATTTTATTGGGAATGGTGGTACTGAAGGAAAAGTTAACGATCTACCAATATATCTCCTTTATTTTGGCGGCAGTTGGCGTAGTAATCGTCACCGTTTCTCATGGTGCATTTCCTTGGATTGCGATTTCCTTGGCACTAAGTTTTGGGTTATATGGGTTAGCGAAAAAGTTGATTAACGTGGATTCGTCCGTGGGACTGAGCTTAGAAACCCTTGTTGTTGCACCCATTGCAGCTATCTACATGATTTACTTAATTATACAAGGCTCAAACTCCTTTTTAACAGCGAGTATAGGAACGGATTTATTATTGATGGGGGCAGGAGTTGCAACCGCTGTGCCACTCCTTTATTTTGCAAAAGGGGCACAAAAGATTCCGCTCTCTTTACTTGGTTTCTTGCAATATATTGCACCAACCTTAACCCTTATTTTAGGCGTATTTGTCTATCAAGAGCATTTTTCAAAATCACAGCTCTTAGCTTTCATGTTTATTTGGACAGCACTAACCATTTATTCACTTTCAAAAACAAAGCTCGTGACAGAAATGAAATGGCGTAAAGAAAAGCGAGCGACACTATAATAAAGAAAAAACCTTATCCTATTTGCGGATAAGGTTTTTTAAAAATGAAAAGAAGTATAAGTTTGGACTTTGAGAATTGTCTAGCTCCGCGCGCCCTGCGCTTTTCTTATAGGAAGGTTCTCTTCACTTTATCCCAGAAGGAATTGTCTTTTAACTTTAAGGTTTTAATTTTGTTACCGCTTATTTTTATGTTTATTTTATCCACATGACGAATACTTAAGGCTTCATTGTCCATTCCCATTGTTGGATGGTCGTTGCCTTCGGAAATAACCTTAAGTGTAAGTGTCCGTTCACTGCCAATAATAAATGAGGCACCAAGTGTACGGTAGCGATTTGTATTAACAGAAGCCACCTCACTCACCTGCATGCAGGATAGAAGCGGGTCAACAATCGATCCATTCACGGATTTATTATAGGCAGTACTGCCCGTTGGCGTTGAAACAATTAATCCGTCACCACGGAACGTTTCTAAGTGAAGCTGATCCACAAAAACATCAATGACGAGTGTTTTAATAATCGATGAGCGAATACTAAATTCGTTTAAACATGTGAAGGTGCCTTGGCCATCAACGTTCACTTCAATCATCGGATAGCGGCGAACCTCGATTTGTTCATTCGTTGTGATGGCCTCAATCAGTTTGGAGGTATCACTTATACGAAAATCGCAATACATGCTCAAACTATCCTTGATTGATATCCCCATATATAAACAATCATCTCGGAAACCCGTTTTTCTCACCGCTTGAAGAAAAGTACCATCATCACCCACGCTGGCAATGATATTAGCTTTACGATAATCATTTACGATGGTAAAACCATATCGGTCAGCCACTTCGACTAGGGGAGCCATTTTAGAGAGCATGTCCGCATCCCGCTTGTGATAAAAATAAATATTACGTCTTATTTCCATTCCCTATCCCTCCATTTTAAAGATGAAAATGTAACATTTGGAAATTAATCTTTGTTAAAATAATGATAGTCTGAAATTAGTTTAGCACTTTTTTGAAACAATATGAAAGCAGGGATGTGAATTCTAGACGAAAGAAAAGTGAGGGGGAGATACAGTTGAATGGAAAACGTTGGGCCGCCCTAGGAATTGCCGCGGCATTATTTTTTGTATCGATTGTGATTAATTTTTTGTCGGCATTTGCCTTTAAAGGGATTAAAACAGATTTCAGTGATTTTATGGCGACTGCTGAACAACCATTTACAGAGGAAGTCGTTAAGGAAGGCAGTGAATTAAAGAAAATTGCCATTCTTGATGTTGATGGTGTCATCCAAGATAGTGGTGAAACAGGATCATTCCTGCAAAGCGCAGGTTATAACCATCAAGATTTTATGAAAAAGTTAACCTACTTGCAAGAGGATGATTCGGTGAAGGGCGTCATTATTAGAGTAAATTCACCAGGCGGCGGTGTCGTTGAGAGTGCAGAAATACACGATAAGCTAATTGATATCCAAAAGGGTAGTAAAAAACCAGTTTATATTTCGATGGGGTCGATGGCAGCTTCAGGTGGATATTATATTTCAACAGCAGCCAAAAAAATCTTTGCCAGCCCGGAAACATTAACAGGGTCACTTGGCGTCATAATGGAAGGATATAACTACAAGGGATTGGCAGATAAATATGGTGTCGATTTTGTCACGATTAAAAGTGGTAAATATAAAGACATTATGAGCCCTACGAGAGAAATGACGGATGAAGAGCGGCAAATTTTACAAAAAATGATCGATAATTCGTATGAGGGATTTGTAAAGGTCATTTCTGAGGGCCGCCATATGAGTGTCGAGGAAGTAAAACAGATAGCAGATGGACGGGTGTACGATGGACGGCAGGCAAAAGAAATCAATCTCATCGATGATTTTGGTTACCTTGAAGATGTCATTAATCAAATGAAAAAGCAGGAGAAGCTTAAAGGTGCAAAGGTAGTTCGCTATTCGGATGATCTCGGTTTAGGCTCGTTATTTAAGTTTCAAGCGCAAAAATTAATCAGTGGTGATGTAGAAATGGCGGGGCTCATGAAAATCCTTTCCAAGCCCAATTCTCCACGCCTAATGTACTTATATGCAGAATAAGGGGGGGAAGTTAAATGGAATCGAATGAACCTGTTTTACAGGATCACCCTTTTCGATATGCGGGCTTCTGGATGCGTTTTTGGGCATATTTGCTTGATTTGCTAGTAGTGGGAAGTTTCGAACGCCTGCTAATAAACCCGATATTTCGAGCGTTTGACATTTCTCTAACCGAATTTTCTATATTCGCCCCCGTTTCGATTGCATCTGCGGTCATCTTTTATTTATATTTTGTGTTAATGACAAAATTCTTTAAGCAAACGCTTGGCAAAATGGTCTTTGGCTTAAAAGTTGTGGACTTAAAACATGATGAGATGTCCTGGGGAACGATTATTTTTCGTGAATGGATTGGTCGGTTTATCTCGGCAACGATCATCATTGGCTATATCATTGTTGCCTTTTTACCGAAAAAGCAAGGGTTGCATGATATCTTTACTGATACCACGGTAATACATGTAGATAGATAAGGATTCAGGGCCTGTCAACATTAAGTTGGCAGGTTTATTTTTTTCATAAAAGCGAATAATAATAGGCTGAAAGGTTGTGAACAAATTGTTTTGGCTCTGGCTTTCTATAATGGTCCTATTGTTCTTTTTCATTTTAATTATTTTTACGAAGTTAACGATTCTTGTAAATTATTATCATCATAATGACAATGATGATTTAAAGGTAGTGTTTAAGATATGGTTTGGACTCATAAAATATAAGCTAAATGTCCCTTTGATAAAAATTGATGATAATTCACCAAGTTTGGTGGTAGAAAGTCATTCACATATGGGGGAGACGGCTCCTGAAGACCCAGATTCTACGGTAAACCAAATTACCCAAAATGACGTTACGAGTAGCTTTCAAAAAACAAAAGAACTGTTAGAAAAGGTTATCCATTTGCATGTGATTGTTAGGAAATTTTTAAAAAGGGTTACAATAAAGAGTTTTGAATGGCAGACACTGATGGGTGTTGGTGATGCGGCGCATACCGGAATGATGACAGGTGCGATTTGGGCAATAAAAGGGAGTATTGTCAGCATTCTTAGTCATTATTTTCGGTTAAAGCAGATGCCGCATTTATCGGTTACCCCCCATTTTCAAGCTGCTGTCATTCAAACACAGTTAACGTGTATGTTTCAGTTTCGAATCGGGTATGCTATTCTCGCAGGATTAAAGCTGATTAAATTCTGGAAAGGCGGGAAACCGCCCAGTAATTTTAAAAGTGAAAAAACGAAATCAGTTTGAAAGAGGAGGAAATAGACATGTCTGACCACCCAATTCAAGGTTTGATGACGACCGCAATGGAAAGCTTGAAAGAAATGATTGATGTGAATACTATCATCGGGGATCCTGTTGAAACCCCTGACGGAAGTGTCATTTTAACAGTATCGAAGGTAGGGTTTGGATTTGCTGCTGGAGGGAGTGAGTTTAAACTCGACAGCTCCCAGTCGCAAGGCGGCCAAAGTGGGGGTCAAGGCCAAGGTCAAAGCCAAGGGCAAAGCGGAGGAAAATCAGCCCTTCCATTTGGCGGCGGAAGCGGCGGCGGTGTTTCCATCACGCCAATCGCTTTTTTAATTGTAAATTCACATGGTGTCAAAATGCTGCATCTTGATGAAAGTACCCATTTATATGAAAAGATTTTAGAACTTGCACCGCAGGCAGTCGATAAAATTCAGCAAATGTTCTCGAAGAAAGAAGAGAATAGGCAACAGCAAAGCCAACAACAGCAGCAGCCAAAAGTGGATCTTGAATTATAAGGAGAAGGTTAATCTTCCTCATCAAAGGAAGGTTAACTTTTTTCTTGAGGTTTAAATAATTGCAAATACACTGTTGAAAAGATATATTTACACTGTACATATTAAAGTCAATTCATCTCATTGTGGATGACTTTAAAAGACAAAGGAGGATGAAAAGAATGGCAAATGTAACATTTAAAGGAAATGCGATTACCTTGTTAGGAAGTGAAGTGAAGGTTGGGGACAAAGCTCCAAACTTTACTGTACTTGCAAATGATCTATCGGAAGTAACGTTAGAAAATACAAAAGGTCAAGTTCGTCTAATCTCTTCTGTACCTTCTTTGGATACAGGCGTATGTGATGCAGAAACACGCCGTTTCAATGAAGAAGCAAACGGCTTAGGTAATGTAAAAATTTTAACAGTAAGTGTGGACTTACCATTTGCACAAAAACGCTGGTGTGCGGCAAGCGGCATTGAAAATGTTCAAACACTTTCTGATCACCGCGATTTATCTTTTGGAGAAGCATATGGGGTTGCAATCCAAGAATTACGCTTATTAGCTCGCGCGGTTTTTGTTGTTGACTCGAATGATACCGTGACCTACGTCGAGTATGTTAGCGAAGCAACGAACCATCCAAACTACGAAGCTGCAATTGAAGCTGCAAAAGCGGCAAAATAATTATAAATCTTTAAAAGGCCTCGGCTCAAAAGCGAGGCCTTTATACTTGTTTAAAAAATACATACTCGTATAGAATAAATAAGGAAATTTAGGAGTGGAGGGGAAATAATGAAACTGTCTCCGGTTGAACAGTTATTTACACTATTTAATGAAACAGCACTTATTTTACAAGAGGAATTATCCTACAGTTACCTTGAGGCACTTGCAGATACAGGGGAAAATCTATTTCAGGGTGCCATTCTTCAAGATGAGTTAAGTGAGCTCACGCTGAAAAGGCTTAAGAAGGTATATGAAGAAATACACCTGGTTAAATATTCAAATGAGGATATTCGTAAATCCTATCAGCTTGTGATCTTAAAAGGGATGAAGGAAAATGTCCAGCCTAACCACCAGATGACTCCGGATTCTGTAGGGATGCTAATAGGCTATTTAGTGGAACGATTTGTTAAGCAGCCATCTTTCCGCCTCCTGGACCCCGCTGTTGGAACAGGGAATTTAGTTACAACCGTTTTAAACCACGTACATAAAAATATTACCGCTATTGGTACCGAGATTGACGATATTTTAATTAAGCTTGCCTACGTAAATGCAAATTTACAGCAGCATCCTGTTGAGTTTTTCAATCAAGATAGTTTGGAGCCCTTGTTTATCGATCCTGTTGATGCTGTCATTGCCGATTTACCGATTGGCTTCTATCCCAATGATATAAGGGCGGAAGATTATCAATTAAAAGCTTCGAAGGGCCACTCGTATGCTCATCATTTATTTATTGAACAAAGTGTGAAACATACCAAACCGGGAGGATACTTATTCTTCCTCATTCCGAATGGTTTGTTTGAAAGTGAACAGGCACCACAGCTTCATGAATTTATCAAGGAAAATCTGATTATCCAGGGCTTGCTTCAATTACCGACGACCATGTTTAAAAATAAACAATCGGCTAAAAGTATTTTGGTTTTACAGAAAAAGGGGGAAAGTGTCAAGCCGCCAAAGGAAGCATTACTCGTAAATTTACCAAGTCTGTCAAGTGCCGTTGCAATGGATAAAATATTAGCCAAAATTGAAAAATGGTTTCAAGATAGTAAAGGATAAAGCTGGTTTTGATTACCGGTTTTATCCTTTTTGTTTTGGGTTACAAGAGTAAGAAAACTGTGAATATATGAACATTTACATTGGAACCGCTACCACTGGAAATATCCCTTGAAAAGTCCGATTTTCAATGATTAAATGAGGAATTGAGGGAAATAAACAAGGTTGGTTTGCACAAAATAAGGTGTACTATTCAAATCACATCCTAAATCGATGTTGTTATATAAAAGGAGCGGTAGCAAAATGGCAAAAATCATTGCAATTAATGCGGGAAGTTCTTCTTTAAAATTTCAATTATTTGAAATGCCAAGTGAAGAAGTTATTACAAAAGGGCTAATTGAAAGAATTGGTCTTAATGATTCAATTTTTACTATCATGGCCAATGGGGAAAAGATCCAAGAAATTATTGATATTCCTGACCATGAAGTCGCGGTACAAATGCTGCTAGATAAATTAACTACATTAGGCATCATTAAATCCTTAACTGAAATTGATGGAATCGGTCACCGTGTTGTCCATGGAGGAGAAACTTTCGATGATTCAGCTCTTATTACGGATGAAGTACTT
Organism: Bacillus sp. MM2020_4; assembly: GCF_011250555.1. Classification (GTDB taxonomy): domain Bacteria; phylum Bacillota; class Bacilli; order Bacillales; family Cytobacillaceae; genus Neobacillus. Next base: position 116,654 of record NZ_JAANMZ010000003.1, read on the forward strand.
AACAAGATTGAAAAGCTATCAGAACTTGCACCATTGCACAACCCAGCAAATGCAACAGGGATAAAGGCATTTAGGCGGGTGCTTCCCGATGTCCCAGCCATTGCTGTTTTTGATACAGCCTTTCATCAAACGATGCCGGAAAGTTCTTATTTATACAGTCTGCCATTTGAATACTACAAAGAATATGGAATCAGGAAGTATGGCTTCCATGGCACAAGCCATAAATATGTTTCCCAGCGTGCAGCTGAACTATTGGGACGCCCCGTTGAACAGCTTCGTTTAATCTCATGTCACTTAGGGAACGGTGCAAGTATTGCGGCCATTGAAGGTGGAAAATCAATTGATACCTCGATGGGCTTTACACCACTTGCAGGGGTCACAATGGGTACCCGTTCAGGTAATATTGACCCGGCACTAATTCCATATATCATGGAGAAAACCGGTAAAACGGCAGAAGAAGTTCTAGACGTATTGAACAAAAAGAGCGGTATGTTAGCCGTTTCCGGCTTCTCTAGCGATCTTCGAGATATTGAAATTGAAGCGAATAAGGGTAATGAACGAGCACAGCTGGCATTGGATGTGTTTGCTAATCGAATCCATAAATATATTGGTTCCTATGCATCGCGTATGTTCGGTGTTGACGCGATTATTTTCACTGCCGGAATCGGTGAAAATAGTGACACGATTAGAGAAAATGTTCTTAAAGGTCTTGAATTTATGGGTGTTTATTGGGATCCCGCTCTAAATAAGGTGAGAGGCGAAGAAGCATTCATTAACTATCCGCATTCGCCGGTTAAAGTTATTATCATTCCGACAAATGAGGAAGTCATGATTGCTCGCGACGTTGTTCGTTTAGCAGGAACACGTTCATAATCTAAAAAAGGCAAAAGCTATTTTAAATGGCTTTTGCCTTTTTTAAGTCTAATTTTTTTGTGATATACTGGAAAAAGAAATGTAGCCGGAGGAGGTCAGAATAGATGCCATTGACAGAGCGGGAAGCAAGTGTCTTAAATGAAATACGCTTATGGGAAGAAAAGTTACTAAATTACGAGGCAAATGAGTTTCAATTGACGTATGAAAAATATTTAGAACGTTCTTTTTTGTTACTGCCTGAAAAGGTGCAACAACAATTCTTTTCCCTTATTGATACATGGTTATTTCATTTACATGGGATGATTCAAGGCTCACAGCTTCAAATGGACGCAAAGGAAAGAATTCTTACGTCAGGAAGAATTTTTAGTAAAGATATCGAAGAAATAGCGGATATAAGAAACTTAACGATTGACCAATTACAATACATAGCAGAGCAGCAAATAGCGAGGCACCGTTTATATTCATTTGCCCAAGGGGGACTTGCGGGGACTGGAGGCACGCTTCTCTTAGGGGCCGATATTCCGGCGATGGCAGTCATTAATTTAAGAATCGTTCAATTAATTGCCATGACCTACGGTTTTGAAGTGAATACCCCCTATGAAATGATGACATCACTAAAGGTTTTTCATACGGCGACGTTGCCGCCACGAATTCAAATAGAGGGATGGAACTCGTTAATGGCGGATTTAGCCGGAAATGATGAGTCATATTTTTATCAAGGGAACGAGCAGATTACCGATATCACTTGGCTGGAACAGCCCGTTCAGCAATTATTAAAAGCTATGGTCATTGCTCTGTTTCGAAAAAAGGTCATTCAGGGGATCCCGCTAATCAGCATGGCAATAGGGGCAGGGGCTAATTATCAATTAACGAGAAAAGTAACGGATGTTGCGCATAGATATTATCAACTTCGTTATCTCAAGGAAAAAGAGGAGTTTTAACGATGAGTACGCAAGAGCATAAAAAAGAAGCACCAAAGTCAGTTCACTGTAAAGTCATAACCGTTAGTGATACAAGAGATAAAGAAACAGACAAAAGTGGTAAGCTGATGATTACACTGCTTGAAGGGGCAGGGCATACGATTGTTGATTATGTTATTGTTAAGGACGAAGCAGCACAGATTCAAAACGAAATTGTAAAAGGGTGTGACAGAGGGGATATTGATGTCATCCTGACAAATGGCGGCACTGGAATTGCCAAGCGTGATGTAACGATTGAAACCGTACAAAATCTTCTCGAAAAAGAAATCGTTGGTTTTGGTGAATTGTTCAGAATGCTAAGCTATCAAGAGGATATCGGCTCAAGCGCAATCCTTTCGAGAGCAATTGCCGGAGTCGTTAAAAATAAGGCTGTATTCTCCACTCCTGGTTCAACTGGAGCTGTCAAGTTGGCCATGAATAAGTTAATCTTACCTGAGCTTGGACATGTGGTGAGGGAAATTAGAAAGGATATATAAACAACGAAAACTCCCTGCATTAGGGAGTTTTTCTTATAGATGTACCTTGCTAACTACCTGGTTTGCCCTGTACCAAAGCCATAAATCATTGATAATTGAAGCGAGATCCGCTATTTCAGAGTTTAATTGACAGGAGCGTGGGAAATCACTTTCATCTGAAAGCTGTGCTTGTTTATCATTGATCTCCTCCTCAAGCTCAGCAATACGGTCAGGAATGGAACCGCGGGTTTGCTCCCAGGTTAACAGAATCCCCTGCTGTATTTCCGCGCTATATTCATCCCATTCCATAGTCAAATCAGGAATCGCAATACCAAGACGTTGATCAAAAGAAAAATGCTCTATCATTCGAAAGCCTCCATGGCGTGTTATTGCTTTATTTTACTATAGTTTCGTTAGCCATACACGAGAAACCTATTAGTAATAGAAAAATAAAATGCACGGGGCAAAGGGCTCCGTGCATGAATCAGCTATCTATTCTTCGTCAATATCTTTTTCCGTTCGAACGATCAGAACGTCACATGGAGCGTAACGAACGATATGTTCTGATACACTGCCAATGAAAAATCTTTCGACTACATTCATTCCAGTGGCACCGCAAAGAATTAAATCCACCTTGTGTTTTTTAGCTATATCTCTTGGAATTCGTATTTTAGGTGAGCCAAATTCAATTTCGTATTGGACATTTGTTAACCCCGCATCCACAGCTTGCTTATGATAATTTTCAAGCATTTCCTTTGCAAGTGTTTCTGCCCGATCACCAATAACAGTATCATAGGCTTCAATTAAGGCAAACGACCTTGTGTCAATCACATGAACTAATAAGAGTCCCGCTTGATTTCGCTTTGCGATTTCAATCCCCTTTTGAAATGCCCAATCTGCTTCCTTTGATCCATCAATTGCGACTAAAATATTTTGATATTTAAGTCCCATGATTATCATCTCCTTACCCTGATTATACAATATTTAACAACGTATAACTGTTGCAATTTTTCGAACAATAATGAAGTAACTTACAAAGGAAGGGGATTGCCACGATGGAAAAGCGGGATCCAAATAACAAATATTCTTTTGAATATGATGAACAAGGTTTAAATGAGATAAGTGAACAAATTATGAATTCCTATAATAGTGGTTTTATGGGGGAAGGAACTGCTTTAGCTGACAGCGAGGATTATGCAGCAGCTGAGGACTAGGTGCATGTAAACAAATAGGAAAGACTGTCCTAAACATGGGACAGTCTTTTCTTTTTGAACTTATAGTTATTTGTCTAAGAAATTCAGTCATACAGGGCGTTTGCCCAAGAATTTGTTTTCAATCATGCATATTCTTAAGGTGTAAAGTTCATTTAAATAGAAAAAATGTAAACCTAAGTGAAGCGAGGAGAAACAAAATGAATACCGAAATGTATGGGATGCCTATTAACTTTGATGAGAGGGTTCATGGACATGGCGGCGTTGGTCACGGCGGCTTTGGCCATGGCGGTGGTTATGGACACGGTGGATTCGGCCACGGGTACGGGCACTACGGATTTGGAAGACCGGGCTTCGGGTATGGTCGCCCAGGTTTTGGATACGGGCTGCCGTTTCTGGGTGGGGTAGCAACCGGTGCATTATTAGCTGCTCCGTATGGATATCCATATCCATATCCATATCCATATCCATATTACGGGTACCCATATCCGTACCCTTATTATTATTAACAGGTTACGAAATGAGCTTTGCCCATTGGGTAAGGCTCTTCGGATAATGATTCATAAAGATTCTCCATTATTTCATTTTCCTGGTAATAATGGATATAATAAAGGTATATAGGTCTTTCTATTAAGGATATTAATTGGAGGTAAGTGCATGCGTATTGGGGTACCAAAAGAAATCAAAAATAATGAAAACCGTGTAGCAATGACACCAGCCGGAGTGACAAATTTGGTGAACTTTGGTCATGAGGTTTTTATTGAAATAGGAGCAGGGCTTGGTTCAGGCTTTTTGGATGAAGACTATAGTACTGCAGGCGCGATGCTGGTGGAAACTGCTAAGGAAGCATGGTCAATGGATATGGTTATGAAGGTAAAAGAACCGATCCCAACTGAATATCAATATTTTCGTGAAGGGTTACTATTATTTACATATTTACATCTAGCGCCTGAGCCAGAATTAACGAAGGCACTAATTGATAATAAAGTAGTTGGCATTGCCTATGAAACCGTCCAATTGGCGAATAGAACTCTGCCATTATTGACCCCTATGAGTGAAGTGGCTGGAAGGATGGCTGCTCAGGTTGGTGCCCAATTTTTAGAAAAGGTTTACGGCGGCAAGGGAATTCTCCTCTCTGGTGTCCCAGGAGTGCAACGAGGTGTCGTTACCATTATTGGCGGCGGAGTAGCAGGCACAAATGCAGCGAAAATGGCAATTGGTTTGGGTGCAAAGGTTACCATCATTGATTTAAGCCCGGACCGTCTTCGCCAATTAGATGATATATTCGGTTCCGATGTGACGACATTAATGTCTAATCCTTTTAATATCGCTGAAGCGGTTAAGGAATCTGATTTAGTTATTGGTGCTGTGTTAATCCCCGGTGCAAAGGCGCCAAGACTAGTCAGTGAAGAGATGATTCAATCGATGAAGCCTGGCAGTGTTGTGGTGGATATTGCCATTGATCAAGGTGGAATTTTTGAAACCACCGACCGGATTACCACACATGATCATCCAACATATGTAAAGCATGGTGTTGTCCATTATGCTGTGGCCAATATGCCTGGTGCCGTCCCAAGAACTTCTACGATTGCATTAACAAATGTGACTGTTCCATATGCGCTGCAAATTGCCAATAAGGGCTTCCAAAAGGCTTGTTTAGATAATGAGGCATTGTTAAAAGGAATCAACACTCTCGACGGCTATGTGACCTATCAAGCAGTTGCCGAAGCACATGGAGTCGAGTTTATAGATACGAAAACATTGTTAACAAAATAATAAAAGTAAAAAGAAGAGGATGTGGTCCTCTTCTTTTTATGTGATCAAAAACAAAACCCAACTTCCAAAATGAAGTTGGGTTGAAATACTACCTATACAGCCGCATTTGCCGTAGTGAATATAAGAAAGTTTTAAACCACCACTCCTCAAAGTGGGTGTTCTCAGAAACCTTTCTGCATGTCCTCCATGTCTTATAGACGGAGGCTTGTCATTCTGGCTTCGATAGTTAAACTCCCTTTTACAGCTTAAAGGTTAAAACTTTATTATGATTACGTACAACGCAGCCTGTATTTGTATACTACATCAAAAACGATAAGAGTTCAATGTAAAAAAGTGTAAAATTATGATTTGATTATTTGTAATTCCTTTGGAAACTTGGTTAACACCTTTGCCCCATCAGCGGTAATATAAATATCATCCTCAATTCGGACGCCAGCCACATTAGGCACATAAATCCCTGGTTCGATTGTATAGACCATTCCTTCTTCGATTACCAGCTGGTTGGTTTCGGTCATAGAAGGGTACTCATGAACGCCAATTCCAAGTCCATGACCCAATCGGTGTGGAAAATAGTCGCCAAATCCCGCTTCAGCAATAATCCGCCTTGCTGTAAGGTCAACTTCTGCAGCTGTAACGCCCGGTTTACTTGCCTCAATGGCAGCGAGTTGTGCCTTTAATACCGTATCATATATTTCTTTTTGCTTGTCATTGATGTCCCCATATGCAACGGTTCTTGTAATATCAGAACAATACCGGTCAACAACAACACCTAAATCAAATAAAACAAGATCACCTTTGCGAATTTTCGTTTCCCCTGGGTTTCCATGTGGGGAAGCCGCGTTTGCACCGGTTAACACCATGGTTGAAAATGACATTTCGGTCACACCCTTTTGCTTTAGGGCGTACTCTAAGGCATTGAGGACCTCCAGTTCTGTTTTGCCTTCCTTAATTTCACTTGCACCGAATTCAACGGCATAATCGGCAAGGGCACAAGCCTCTTCAATGATTTTTAATTCTTTGGTATCCTTGATCATCCGGAGCAGTCGTAATTTTTCTTCTGCAGAAACAAATGACGCCTTAGGGAATAACTGTGTAAGATGCTCGTAGCGTTCGACATTCATATGTTCTTTTTCAATAGCCACTTTTGAAACCCCGTTGATTCTTTTATTAATGGCGGTAAGAATCATTTCCCATGGGTTTTCGATATCGCTATAGCCAATGATTTCATGATCCCAGCCGGAGCGCTTGGCATCAGGTACTTCCATTGCCGGGCAGACGAGGAATGGCTCTTCCTCTTGAAAAACAGCCAGCGCCAGTAAACGTTCATGCGGGTCTGTGAAATAACTGCTTAAATAAAATACATTCTCGGTAGAAGTAAGAAAGCTGACTTCAATCCCGTTTTCCTTCATCCATGTTTGAAGCTTTAGTAATCGTTGATTCATATGTAGGGCTCCCCTTTTTAGTAATGTTAGATCCTATTTGAGAGTAACAATTTTATAAAGGAATGTAAAATAACTATTCCTACTTTAGTGCTAAAACAAAAGAGTTATGGAAATAAATGTAGAAGGATTTCCATATGATTTATTGAAGTACATATATAATAATTTAAAAGGAGTTGGGATGATGAAGATTTCATACCATGGACATTCAGTTATTCAAATTCAAACAAATGGAAAAACTATTATAATTGATCCTTTTATTACAGGAAATAGTTTAACTGATTTAAAGGCTGATGAAGTAAATGCTGATGTGGTTATTTTATCGCACGGTCATAACGATCATGTCGGAGATACGGTTGCGATAGCGAAAAAAAACGGATCTCTTGTGGTTGCGAATGCAGACCTGACTACTTTCCTTAGCTGGCAGGGTGTCAAAACACACGGAATGAATATTGGCGGCTCCTGTCAATTTGATTTTGGAACGGTTAAACTCACTCAGGCCTTTCACGGCTCTGGTTATGTAACAAATAAAAATGAGATCGTTTATTGTGGAATGCCAACGGGGATTTTGTTCAGTAATGAAGGCAAGACAATTTATCATGCTGGCGATACTGGATTGTTTTCCGACATGAAGTTGATTGGCGAACGCCATCCAATTGATGTAGCCTTCCTACCGATAGGTGATAACTTTACAATGGGGCCTGAGGATGCGGCTTATGCAGCTAAACTACTGAATGCAAAGACAGTTGTACCGATTCACTTCAATACCTTCCCGCCAATTAAACAAGACCCCTATCAATTTATTGATAGGTTGGAGGGGAAAAATGGAAAAGTGCTCGTTCCAGGTGAGGCAATTGAAATTTAGCTGATTTAGTGGTTTCACATACTTTTTTTCCTCCTGTATGCATAAAGATGAAACAAGCAGTCTTTTTAACAAAGGAGGTAAAAGAAATGAAAAAAAACAGGTATTTACTTTGCTTGCTGCTTTGTGGTTTTATGCTTTATTTTGCTGTGCCAAAATTATCAGTGACAGCAGAAGGGACACAAGGGATTTTCGCGATTGTTTGGCTTTCATTTGCATTAATTGTGATTGCTGGGAATCTTACCGGTCTTCTCTATAGCCCGAAAAAGTTAGTAAAAAAGCCTCTGCAACAGAGTGCAAAGAGAAAAACCCGGTCATATTAATAAGAATTGAATGATAATCTAGAGTACTTCGTTGAATCAAGGACCTTTAAACTTTATAATAGAATTTAGGGAATAAATTAAACTGACTAAATAACTAGGAATTCGAATTATAAAGGGTGAAGGTCTTGGCTACTAAGCATGAACAAATATTGCAATACATTGATAAACTCCCTATTGGGGAAAAGATATCAGTGCGGCAAATCGCCAAAGCGATGACCGTGAGTGAAGGGACAGCTTACCGGGCAATTAAAGAGGCTGAAAATAAAGGCTATGTCAGTACGATTGAACGAGTAGGTACTATACGAATTGAACGGAAGAAGAAAGAAAATATTGAAAAGCTAACGTTTGCCGAAGTGGTTAATATCGTGGACGGGCAAGTTTTAGGCGGGCGGACGGGCTTGCATAAAACCCTCAATAAATTTGTGATTGGTGCCATGAAGCTAGAGGCCATGATGCGGTACACGGAAGCTGGAAATCTGTTGATTGTTGGAAATCGTACCCAGGCGCATGAGTTAGCTTTAAAAGCCGGCGCTGCGGTGTTGATTACCGGTGGTTTTGATTCCGAGGACCATGTAAAAAAGCTGGCAGATAAATTAGAACTGCCGGTTATTTCAACAAGTTATGACACCTTTACTGTCGCTACGATGATTAACCGGGCAATCTATGACCAATTAATTAAAAAGGAAATTATTTTAGTAGAGGATATTTTAACCCCTCTCACAGATACCTTTTACTTAAAAACATCTGATAAAGTGTCAAAATGGCATGAACTTAATCAAAGGACAACGCACAGCCGTTATCCTGTAGTCGATCAAAACTTGAAAATTCAGGGGATTGTCACAAGTAAGGATATTTTGGGTCAGAATATGGAAGCCTCCATCGATAAGATTATGACCAAAAATCCAATGACGGTGCATGGGAAAACAAGTGTTGCATCGACTGCACATACGATGGTCTGGGAGGGAATAGAGGTTCTCCCCGTTGCCGATGACTCGAACCGTTTAGAAGGGATTATCAGCAGGCAGGATGTATTAAAGGCATTGCAAATGAACCAACGGCAGCCGCAGGTTGGCGAAACCATTGATGACATTGTGACCAATCAAATGGTGTTAATGCAGGGTAAACCAAAAGGTGAAGAAGTATATTCATGCGAAGTGACACCGCAAATGACCAATCACCTTGGGACTATTTCATATGGCGTATTTACAACCATTGTCGCGGATGCAGCCAACCGGATTTTACGCAGCTATAAAAAAGGCGACCTGGTCGTGGAAAATATGTCGATCTACTTTATTAAACCGGTTCAAATGGAAAGCACCTTAGAAATTTTCCCGAAAATACTGGAAGTAGGACGTAAATTTGGGAAGGTAGATGTGGAAGTTTTCAATGAGGGAATTTTAGTTGGAAAAGCAATGATGATGTGCCAATTGATTGACAGAAACTAGCCTTTGATCCAAGCTGTAGTAAATAAAAAAAGCCGCTTCTCAACTTGAGAAACGGCTTCCTATTATTTTTGGGCATCTAGCATATGAGCTTCTTCAATTGCAAATGGATGGTAGTGTTTATATTTTTTGAATCCAATCCAGCTAAATACGGCTCCGTAAATACTAAATACGGCAGCCACAATATAGGAAACAGTCGATTCTGAAATAAATAGTAAGTGATTCATACCAAACAGACAGACAAAAAGTCCAAGAGCAATATTTGATTTTGCTGAAAGCCATTTCTTTTCAACTTGACGGTTGCTTCTAATGTATTTTGTTTTATAAAATAAATAGAAAGCAAATAAAACGACAATTAATACAACGAGTACAAACATGATTGGTTCCTCCAAGTTTCTAAAAATCTTCTATTATTTTAACCTGTATTTAAAAAAAAAGCCATTATTGGTTCATGAGGAGCATTGTCCATGATTGAGCAAATTATCGCAGCAATCGAACAATATGATACCATCATTGTTCATCGTCACGTCCGTCCAGACCCTGATGCCTATGGCTCGCAAGGCGGTTTGGTTGCCATTCTGCAAGAATCCTATCCCGAAAAAAGGATATTTGCGGTTGGGAAAGAAGAGCCGACCTTACATTACATGCGCAGATTAGATGTGATTGAGAATGAGGTATATAACGGGGCATTGGTCATTATATGTGATACCGCCAATGCCGAGAGAATATGTGATGGGCGATACACATTGGGAGATAAGCTTATAAAAATAGATCATCATCCAAACGAAGACCCTTACGGGGATTTGTTATGGGTGGACACATCAGCAAGCTCGTGCAGTGAAATGATCTATGAGTTCTACTTAAAAGGAAAAGATAAAGGACTAAAAATGAACGATGAAGCGGCAAGACTTCTATTTGCCGGGATTGTCGGGGATACGGGAAGATTTCTATTTCCTAGTTCCACAGATAAGACATTCGCCTATGCAGGGGAATTGATTCACTATCATTTTTCACGGACTGAACTATTTGATAGGATGTATGAATTAGAACCAAATATCATTAAGTTGAAGGGGTATGTCCTGCAAAATTTTGAGCTTCAGCCAAACGGAGTTGCTTCCGTCAAACTTACGAAAGAGTTAATAAAAGAATATGATGCAAGGCCCGCAGAGGCATCCCTGCTTGTGGGGATTTTAGGAGATGTAAAAGGAATTATCGCATGGGTCTTTTTTATTGAGGAAGACGATCAAATCCGTGTGCGGCTGCGCTCGAAAGGGCCCGTTATCAATGGAGTTGCAAGAAAGTTTAATGGCGGGGGCCATCCTCTTGCGTCGGGAGCGTCGATTTACTCTTGGGAGACGGTAAAGGATGTTTTGCGGGAAGTAGACGCGGTATGTGAACAGTATTCAAAATAGAAAAGGCGGAACGACCTATTAAAGGAGGGTCGTTCCGCTTTTCTATTCAAACTGTATTTCAAGCTGTATCGATACATTTGTATAAATAACCATTTCTTTTACCTTCAGTTTGTATCTTTTTTCATTGATTTTTACCGGTTTATTTTCAATTATTTTTTTTAGTAAATCCCTGCTTTTATAGACAGTCTCTAAGTCCTTAGCAAGCAATGAACTGAGATCATCCCTTACCGCATTTTCCGTTTCAAGAACACTTAATGAATCCAGTTTGTATTTTTCAAAGTTTGTTATTTTTATATTAAAATTCTGAACAGTCAAGTTTTCGATATTCCGCTTGTTTATTTCCTTATATTCTTCCTGCCATATCTTTTTCTCATTATTTAAATCAACAATGTTCTCCTGCTGCTTACGAATCATTTCGGTATTCTCCTCTTGCCAAACGCCATAAATATATAGAAAAATACACCAGCTGATGGCGCCGCCAACTGCCATCCCAGAAAAAAATCGCTGCCATGCGGGTCGATGATAGTAGGGAGGGATTCTCATGATGATATATGCTCCTGTGTCAGCCAATTTATGATGAGTGCTCCTGTCTGGGCACCGCCTAAGGCAGAAAGAATTAATAAAAATTGTTTAAAAAGATCCTTTGTATCTGCATTAAATAAACCTCTTTCAAAGGTATAAACCGTATCAAACGTCCCGCCAATCGCTGCCACAATGGCCCAGATTCTAAGTGCTGATGACAAGCGGTAGACTGTCGTGAGCGGTGGTTGTCCAGTTAAGAAAGAGGCGATTCCGCCAATTAATGAACCACCAAGCACGACTCCTAAGGCAATAAAATAGCTTTCGATAAAAGCAGGAAAAAAACCAATTTCTTTCATTCCTTCAACCGCCTTCATAGATAATCTCTATTCATTTATATGGACAAAGGTTGGGGAATATGTTATTTGCAAAGCAATAGTTAAAAACGAGAACATATTTTCTTTTTTTGCGATTAAGATTTATAATAAATAATAGATAATAAGATTAAGGAAAGGTGAGGCAAAATGTCTTTTATTCACCTTCATGTATATACTGCCTATAGTTTGTTGACAAGCACCGCGTCTGTCCCAGATTTAATCAAAAATGCAAAGAGTAAAGGTTTTTCGGCGATCGCCTTAACCGACAGAAATGTGATGCATGGAACAATTGAATTTTATAAACTTTGTAAAAAAAATAATCTTAAACCAATTATTGGGCTAACAGTAGATGTGGAAAGTGAAATCACTCCGAACGAATGCTATCCGCTAGTCCTATTGGCTGAAAATGAGGACGGTTTTAAAAACCTTTTGAAAATTTCCAGTGCCGTTCAAACTAAGACTGATCATGGGATCCCATTAAAATGGCTAAAACATTACGCAAAGGGGCTAATTGCTTTAACACCAGGCCTTGAAGGGGAAATTGAACAGTCTGTGTTAAACGGAAACGAGGAGATGACCAGAAAGCTGATTAAAAAGTTAGTTGCCATTTTTGGTAACGGCAGCTTTTTTCTTTCGCTTCAACATCATCAGCTTGAACAGGAAGCGACCATTGGAAAACAGTTTCTCGCTATTTCAAATGAGTTACATGTACCCGTTGTTGCAACCAACAGAGTACATTATTTGGAAAAGGAAGATACGTTTGCGCATGAATGTTTGATGGCCATAAAAAATGGTGACAAATTACAGGATGAGCATCGCGAAAAACTGGACAGTGATCAATTTTATTTAAAAAGGGCTGCGGAAATGGTCGATTGCTTTTCCGAAGTCCCCGATGCACTAGAAAATACGCTGCGGATCGCTAGTAGATGCAACGTAAATATTGAATTAAATAAAACGTATTTACCAACCTTTCCAACCGAAAATAACATGCCGGCAGAGGAATATCTCGAGATGTTATGTGAAAAGGGTCTTCGTGAACGCATTCCCAAGCCAACCAAGGAATATCTTGACAGGTTAGCCTTTGAATTAGCAGTCATCAAGCGGATGAAATTTAGTAATTACTTTTTAATTGTTTGGGATTTTATGAGATATGCACGATCGAAGGGGATTTTAACTGGCCCGGGTCGGGGTTCAGCCGCAGGATCACTTGTTGCCTATGTTTTATATATTACAGATGTCGACCCACTTGAACATAACTTATTGTTTGAACGTTTTTTAAATCCTGAGCGTATTTCGATGCCTGATATTGATATTGACTTTCCCGACCATCGCCGTGATGAAGTAATCGAATATGTGGCACAGAAATACGGAGAACTGCATGTTGCACAGATTGTTACCTTTGGAACACTTGCTGCAAAGGCAGCCCTAAGAGATGTCGGCAGGACCTTTGGGTTAAATTCAAAGGAACTTGAGCAATTATCAAGAATGATTCCACCACATTTAGGTATAGACCTGCAAGGAGCTTACAAAGAATCCGAACCGTTAAGAAGGTTTATCAATGAGACCCCGCTAAACCGTAAACTTTTTGACACTGCGTTAAAGCTTGAAGGTTTGCCAAGGCATACCTCCACGCATGCTGCAGGTGTCGTCATCAGTGAAAAGCAGCTCATTGACTTAATCCCAATTCAACGTGGATCCAACCATGTGTACTTGACGCAATACTCGATGGAATACCTCGAAGAAATTGGGCTTTTAAAAATGGATTTCCTTGGCCTCAGAAATTTATCACTCATTGAAACTATCCTTTCGTCTATTTCCCGAAATACCGGAAGAAAAGTAGATATTGGCCGGGTTCCATTAGATGATCCAAAGACATTCGAAATATTGGCTAAAGGGGAAACAACAGGCATATTTCAGTTAGAATCAGAAGGAATGCGGAAAGTATTAACACGATTAAAACCATCGCGATTTGAGGATATTGTCGCCGTCAATGCTTTGTACCGTCCGGGCCCAATGGAAAATATCCCTCTGTTTATTGAACGAAAACATGGTCGAGAGCCGGTAGTATATCCACACCCGGATTTAGAGTCTATTCTGGAAAATACGTATGGGGTCATTGTCTACCAGGAACAAATCATGCAAATTGCTTCGAAGATGGCAGGATTTTCACTTGGTGAAGCAGATCTTTTACGACGGGCGGTTGGAAAAAAGCAAAAGGAAGTTCTTGATAAAGAGCGAAATCATTTTGTCCAAGGGGCTTTGAAAAAGGGATATAACCAAGGACTTGCGAATGATATATACGATTTAATTGTTAGATTTGCAAACTACGGCTTTAATCGGAGCCATGCGGTTGCCTATAGTATGATTGCTTACCAGCTCGCCTATTTAAAGGCAAATTTTCCGGTCCATTTTATGGCGGGTCTCTTAACCTCGGCCATCGGTAATGACACAAAAATCGCCCAATACATTATGGAGACGAGGCAAAAGGAAATCGTTGTACTGCCTCCATCCATAAATCATAGTACGTACTCATTCCATGTAGAAAAAACGGATGCGATCCGCTTTAGTCTTGCCGCCATCAAAAGTGTTGGGGGTGCCGCCTTAAAGGAAATTTTTCAATCAAGGAAACGTAAAAAATTTGATGACCTCTTTGATTTTTGTATTAGAGTTTCTCAGAAGGCGATTAACCGCAAGACACTTGAATTTCTTGTTCATTCCGGTTGTTTTGATGAATTTGGCGAAGATCGTGCCATTCTGTTGGCAAGCTTGGATGTAGCTATCGAGCATGCCCAGATTTTCAAGCCGGATGATTCCAACCAATTTGATTTATTCGACGATGAAATGATCCCGAAACCGAAATATGTTCAAGTTGACCCGATAAGTTTAGAAAATAAGCTGATATTTGAAAAAGAAGCGCTTGGTCTTTATCTCTCTGATCATCCTATTTCTATTTATGAAAAGAATCTCACCCGGGTTGGGGCATCATTGTTATACCAATTAAGAAGTGATAATAAAAGGGCCATCGCGGGTGTATATCTTTCCACGCTGAAATCGATTCGTACCAAAAAGGGTGATTCGATGGCATTTTTAACGATAAGTGATGCCAGCGGTGAAATGGAGGCAGTGGTATTTCCTACTGTATATAAGAGGTACCAGCCATTATTACGGCAAGGGAACTTTCTACTGATCGAAGGGAAAATAGAAGATCGCGATGAAAAGCGACAATTTATCATTCAGCAGATAACAGAATTAGAGCAGTGGTTACAAACAAAAATGGTAAACCAGCCAGTCTTATATATTAAAATTTCCTCCACTCAGCAAGATCAGCTGGTACTGCCAAAAATAAAGCAGCTATTACAGGCGAGTAAAGGGGACGCTGTGGTTGTTTTACATGATGAGGGGACTAGAAAGTCAGTGAAATTAGGAGCAGAAAACAACGTCAATCCAACCCCTGCGGTCATTCAGCAATTAAGAAATTTACTTGGAGAAAAAAATGTTGTTCTAAAAGATTAATTCTTTACAACTTTTGAAGATATGTTATATTGGTAAAGAGACTTGTGTGGTCTGACCACTAAAGCGGGACGTTTTTAAGTGAGAATGTTTTTATAAATATGAGGGGTGACAGACTTGACTTTACGTGAAGAAGCATTACATATGCATCGGATTAATAAGGGGAAATTAGAGTCGAAATCAAAAGTTCCAGTTAGAAATGCACATGATTTAAGTTTAGCCTATTCACCGGGTGTGGCGGAGCCATGTAAAGATATTTATGAAAAACCTGAAACGGTATACGATTATACCATGAAAGGAAACATGGTTGCTGTGGTTTCCGATGGTACGGCGGTCCTTGGACTTGGTAATATTGGACCTGAGGCAGCACTTCCTGTTATGGAAGGCAAGGCCGTTTTGTTTAAAAGCTTTGCCGGTGTTGATGCGTTTCCCATTTGTTTAAATACAACGGATGTGGAGAAAATTATTGAAACGGTTAAGTTGCTTGAACCAACTTTCGGGGGAGTTAATCTCGAGGATATCGCCGCTCCTAATTGTTTTGTCATTGAGGAAAGATTAAAGAAGGAAGCAAATATTCCGATTTTTCATGATGACCAACATGGCACAGCCATTGTTACGGTAGCGGGTCTTGTCAATGCCCTTAAATTAATTGGAAAAAAGATGACTGAAATTAAAATAGTGGCAAGTGGTGCTGGTGCAGCTGGGATTGCCATTATTAAATTGCTATATAGCTATGGTGTTAGAGATATTATTATGTGTGATACAAAAGGTGCGATTTACGAGGGCCGCCCGCAAGGAATGAACTCAGTCAAAGCAGAAGTAGCCAAATTTACCAATCGCGATAATTTAACAGGCAGTCTCGCGGATGTAATTAAAGGTGCGGATGTATTTATTGGGGTATCCGTTGCAGGAGCACTTACAAAAGAAATGGTGGCATCAATGAATACGGATGCGATTATTTTTGCCATGGCAAATCCGGATCCCGAAATAATGCCTGATGACGCCAAAGCAGCTGGGGCAAAAGTAGTTGGAACCGGTCGCTCTGATTTTCCAAACCAGGTCAATAATGTCCTTGCTTTCCCAGGAATTTTCCGTGGAGCACTTGATGTTCGCGCGACGCATATTAATGAAAAAATGAAAGTAGCTGCAGTAGAAGCCATTGCCGGCCTAATCAGTGAGGACGAGCTTCATGCCGATTACGTCATTCCTGCACCATTTGATCCAAGGGTAGCACCAAATGTAGCAGCGGCTGTCGCAAAAGCAGCAATGGAAACCGGTGTGGCCCGTATTAAGGTAGATCCTGATGATATTAAGGAAAAAACGCAAAGGCTCGCGATAATTGGCAAAAGTGAGTGATTAAGGTAGTGACAAATTCTAAAGTATATTTAGAGATTGTAAAGCAGTTACGAGAAATGATTAGCAGTGATGGACTGAAAACTGGAGATAAGATTCCTTCAGAACGGGAATTGTCGGAGCGCCTGAATTTCGGGCGCTCTTCCGTTCGGGAGGCACTTAGAGCACTAGAACTGCTTGGCTTAATAGAAACAAGGCGAGGCGAAGGGACGTTTATTCGGGACTTCCGAGGTCATCAATTGGTTCAGCTTCTCAGTACATTTATTTTGCAAGATGAAAAAGCAAAGCAGGATGTATTCGAAACCAAAAACTATATTGAGATGGATTGCCTCCGGTTAGCACTGAAAAGGGTCAGCAAGCAGCAGGTTGAATCCCTGCAGGAATGGGTAACTAAAACGGATAGCTTTACGGATGATGAGTTTTTTCAACGAATTATCGAGGTTTCAGATAACCACTTATTCTTAAGAATGTGGTTGATTTTAAAAGAATATTATTATTCATTAGAGGATTATTCTGTAGACTATCAGCGCGAAGACTATCTGGTTATATTGGGAGCAATAGCAGAAAAGAATGAAGAGAAGACACTTTCGGCCTATGGCAAACTACGAAATTTGTCTGACTTTACCGACAAATACTAACAGATTTTGAACTTTTTTTATTTTATAGTGTAAGTTATACAAGCCCATGGAAAAAGGGTATTTTTAATCCCCGGTGGTCTGACCACTTTTAGGAGTTTCTAGGTATGAAGTTACCTTAGGATAGAAAGACTTTTGAATAGCAAAAGATGGAGAATCTTGCCGTTAAGGCAAGGTGCGTTACACTAGGGAGGTTTTAATTTGGCGCTTAAAGATCTTTTTTCAAAAAATCAACCGAAAAAGAAAAAATATGCAACCATTTCAAAAGACATGGCTAAACATGACGTTCCAGAAGGGATTATGACCAAATGCCCTTCATGTAAGAAAATCATGTACACAAAGGAATTAGTGAAAAATGCAAAGGTTTGCCTTCATTGCGGTTATCATTTCCAGATGAATGCAAAAGAGCGAATTGATAGCTTTATTGATGAGGGCAGTTTTGTAGAAATTAATGAAAATATGGTTTCGAAAAATCCACTAAATTTTCCAGACTATCTAGAAAAGCTTGAAAAGGATCGGCAAAAAAGTAAATTAAATGAGGCTGTTGTCACTGGAATGGGGACGGTTAATGGTCAAAAAATAGTTGTGGCGATTATGGATGCTACTTTCCGGATGGGAAGCATGGGCTCTGTCGTGGGTGAGAAAATTACCCTTGCGATCGAAAAGGCAGATGAACTTGCGATTCCCTTCATCATCTTCACTGCATCAGGTGGTGCTAGAATGCAGGAGGGAGCCCTGAGCTTAATGCAAATGGCTAAAACAAGTGTTGCGTTAAAGAGATTTAGTAATAACGGCGGCTTAATTATTTCCATTATGACACACCCGACTACGGGAGGTGTTTCTGCAAGCTTCGCCTCATTGGGTGACTACAACTTTGCTGAACCAGGGGCGCTCATTGCTTTTGCCGGCCGCAGGGTCATTGAACAATCGATTCGTGAGGAATTACCGGAGGACTTTCAAACAGCGGAATTCCTGTTAAAACACGGCCAGCTAGATGCGATTATTTCACGAATAGATTTGGTGGAGAAGATCACGAACATTTTAGATATTCATAATCCGGGAGGTGAACTCGAATGGCAGGGGAATTAGAATTCGAACGACCAATTGTGGAGCTAAGAAAGAAAATCACTGAATTAAAAGAGTTCACAAAAACAGCCGAAGTCGATTTAAGTGCTGAAATTGTTAAATTAGAGACTAGGCTAGTTAAGCTAGAGCAGGAAATATATGAAAATATTAAGCCATGGGATCGCGTACAAATTGCGCGTCTTGCGAACAGGCCGACAACTCTTGAATATATTTCTTTCCTTTTTGAAGGGTTCTTTGAATGCCATGGTGACCGAACGTTTGCGGATGATGAGGCCATCGTTGGCGGTGTAGCTAAATTTAAGGGGCTTCCTGTCACCGTGATTGGTCATCAGCGGGGAAAAGATACGAAGGAGAATATCCGCCGCAACTTTGGAATGCCTCATCCTGAGGGGTACCGCAAGGCTTTACGCTTAATGAAACAGGCGGATAAGTTTAATCGACCAATCATTTGTTTTATTGATACGAAAGGTGCCTATCCCGGTAAAGCTGCCGAAGAGCGTGGTCAAAGCGAAGCGATTGCCCGAAACCTCTTTGAAATGGCGGGTCTAAAGGTTCCTGTCATTTGTATTGTAATTGGTGAAGGCGGAAGTGGTGGTGCCTTGGCACTTGGTGTCGGAAACCGCATCTACATGCTCGAAAACTCAACTTATTCTGTTATTTCTCCTGAAGGAGCGGCAGCTATTTTGTGGAAGGATGCAGCCCTTGCCAAAAATGCGGCCGAAACAATGAAGATTACTGCTCCTGACTTGAAGGAATTAGGAATCATTGATGCCATTATTCCCGAAATCAAAGGCGGGGCACATAAAGATGTGAAAATGCAAGCGACAGAAATCGAAAAAGTGATAAAAGATTCCCTTCAACAACTGCTTAAACTTTCAGAGGAAGAATTAATAGCGGACCGTTATAACCGTTTTAGAACAATTGGCGAATATACGGAAATGAAGGATTATATTGGTGTAAATTAGAGATTGTGCTCAGGTTGAGCACTTTTTTTATGATGTTCACAAAAAATTCATTAAAAAAGTGATGTTTGCGCTTTCAGTTCAAAATAAATCGCTTTCATTTAACTAATTATTCCGTCTATTTTAATTACTGATTTGAATCGGTTGTTATAGGCATTTCTTCATGTTATTTTATTAATATTCAAAGGTTTTATGTAGATAATAAGAGAAGCGCTACTTGCAGTTGATTTTATTTACTTTTTAGAAAAGGTACATAGACTTTCTTAATCAATGATAGAGGTGAATAGGATGAAAAAAATTGGAGTACTTACAAGCGGTGGTGACTCCCCGGGGATGAATCCAGCGATTCGGGCTGTTGTCCGGAAGGCGATTTTTCATAATATAGAAGTTTACGGTATATATGGTGGGTATTCTGGACTAATTGCCGGAAATATAAAAAAGCTTGAACTTGGCTCTGTTGGGGATATTATTCATCGTGGCGGAACGATGCTTCATTCAGCACGCTGTCCTGAATTTAAAAAGAAAGAAGTTCAGCAAATTGGAATTGAGCAGTTAAAAGCCCATGGAATAGAAGGGCTTGTTGTCATTGGCGGCGATGGTTCTTACCGAGGTGCAAAGGCATTAACAGAACAAGGTTTCCCGTGTGTGGGTGTCCCTGGAACGATTGATAATGATATTCCGGGAACAGAACAAACAATTGGGTTTGATACGGCCTTAAATACAGTTATTGATGCAATCGATAAAATTCGTGACACGGCTACATCACATGAAAGAACATTTGTGATTGAAGTAATGGGCCGGGATGCCGGAGATATTGCTTTATGGGCAGGGCTTGCAGGCGGAGCGGAAACCATTTTGATTCCAGAGGAAAATTATGATATGAATGAAGTGGCCGATCGATTACGCAGCGGTCAAGAGCGTGGGAAAAAGCATAGTATCATTGTTGTCGCAGAAGGTGTTTGCAGTGGATACGAATTTGCCAGTCTGCTGCAAGAAGCAACGAACATGGATACGAGAGTATCTGTTTTAGGACATATCCAGCGAGGTGGCTCGCCAACTGCAGCCGATAGGGTGCTTGCCAGTAGATTAGGAGCAAGGGCAGTCGAGCTTTTAATCGAAGGTAAAGGCGGTCGTGCCGTGGGAATTGAAAAAAATAAGCTTGTTGATTATGACATTATCGAAGCCCTGGAAAGAAAACACACGTTAGATCTTGATCTATTCAACCTATCCAAAGAATTATCAATATAAGAAATTAGGTTTAGCCTTTTCTAAAATGGGAGGAAAAAAAGGATGTTACGTAAAACAAAAATCGTTTGTACGATTGGTCCTGCTAGTGAAAGCATAGAAAAATTAACTGATTTAATCAATTCGGGGATGAACGTTGCCCGTTTGAATTTTTCCCATGGGGATTTTGAAGAGCATGGTGCACGGATTCAAAATATTCGTGAGGCGTCAAAGCAAACGGGAAAAACGGTTGCCATCTTGCTCGATACGAAAGGTCCTGAAATTCGAACAAATAACATGCAAAATGGTGCGATTGAGCTTCAGGCTGGAGAAAACGTGATTGTCTCTATGACAGAAGTGGAAGGGACCACCCAGAAATTCTCTGTTACATACAATGAGTTAATTGATGATGTCCATGTAGGCTCTAGAATTCTTTTGGATGATGGATTAATTGGACTTGAAGTAACGGAAATAGATAAGACCGCTAATGAAATTCACACCAAAATATTAAATACTGGCATCTTAAAAAATAAAAAAGGTGTGAACGTTCCAGGTGTTTCAGTTAACTTACCGGGGATTACCGAAAAGGACAGACAAGATATTCTGTTTGGTATTGAACAGGGGGTCGACTTTATTGCCGCCTCATTTGTCCGCCGTGCCAAAGATGTTTTAGAAATCCGCCAGTTATTAGAAGAAAACAATGCCACCTATATCCACATTATCCCCAAAATTGAAAACCAAGAAGGCGTAGATAACATCGATGAAATCCTTGAAATTTCTGATGGTCTGATGGTTGCTCGTGGGGATCTTGGCGTGGAAATCCCGGCAGAAGAGGTTCCACTAGTACAAAAGATGTTAATAAAGAAATGTAATGCACTTGGAAAACCGGTTATTACGGCAACACAAATGCTTGATTCGATGCAGCGTAATCCAAGACCGACTCGTGCTGAGGCAAGCGATGTCGCCAATGCTATTTTTGATGGCACGGATGCGATCATGCTTTCTGGCGAAACGGCTGCAGGTCTTTATCCTGCAGAAGCTGTGCAAACGATGCATAATATAGCTTCGAGAGCAGAATCTGCCTTAGATCATAAGGAAATTTTATCAAGCCGCAGCAAAGATACGGAACATAATCTTACAGATGCAATTGGTCAATCTGTTGCCCACACAGCATTAAATCTTGAAGTGAAATCGATTATTACACCAACAGAAAGCGGTCATACAGCAAGAATGATTTCCAAGTATCGCCCAAAGGCATCGATTGTGGCAGTGACAGCAAATGAACATGTCCGCCGCCGATTACAGCTTGTTTGGGGGGTATATCCGCAGCTTGGTAGAATTTGTACAACCACTGATGAAATGCTTGATATTGCCGTAGAAGAAAGCTTAAATAGCGGGATTGTGAAGCATGGTGACCTGGTTGTCATTACAGCGGGTGTTCCTGTCGGTGAAGCGGGCACAACTAATTTAATGAAGATTCATGTTGTCGGTGATATTCTCGCTAAGGCGCAGGGAATTGGCCGCAGATCAGCATTTGGAAAAGTGGTTATTGCCCATGATGCCAAAGAAGCCTTGGAAAAAGTAAAACCAGGATCGATTCTTGTGACAATCGGATCTGACCGTGATATGGTACCGGCAATTGAAAAATGCGCTGCCCTTATTACCCAAGAAGGCGGCTTAACAAGCCATGCAGCTGTGGTTGGTCTAAGCCTCAGCATTCCCGTCATTGTTGGCGTAGACAATGCGTTAGAATTGTTTAAAGAGGGTCAAGAAGTAACGGTAGACGCAGCTAGAGGAATTATTTATAACGGTCATGCCAGCGTGTTATAAGAAAAATGTCAGCTCCGTATGAGAGCTGACGTTTTTTTATGTCTCTTTTCCTTTAATGAATGCCCAAACATCATGAAATACATTTGCACGGTAAAGGGTGCTGATAATGACGAGTGTGACGGGCCCAACAATTAATCCTAGAAAGCCGATTAATTTAAATCCGACAAATAAGGAAATGAGTGTTGCTAATGGATCGAGACCAATATTTGATGAAAGGATCTTCGGCTCCATGATTTGCCGTTGGACGAGGACGATCATATATAGAACACCTAAACCTAAGGCAAGACCTGTATTGTCGCCAATCGCTGCATATATAATCCAAGGGACAAACACAGCACCGGTACCAAGGTAAGGAATAATATCGACAATACCTGTAGCTAATGCAATCGTAATGGCATAATCAACCCGTAAAATTAAAAGACCAATCAGAATGATTACTGTTGTAATCGAAATGAGCGTAACTTGTGCTTTAATAAAACCGAATAATGCTTTTTTTAGGTCGATAAAAACGGTTCTACCGCTCCTTTTTGCCTTTTCAGGCAAGAGTCTTCCTCCCATTGCCGACAAGCGGTACCAATCCTTACTAATAAAAAAGGTGGCCAATAGCGAGAATATAAGAACCGTTGCAGCATTTGGGAACCAAGATAAGATATTCGGGATATTCCCAAATAAATTCTTAATAAACGTTCCAATCGTTGTTCCAACTCTTGTTCCCACGTTTTGAATATTTCCGATGATGGTATCCTTCTGACCGGCATCAAGCTTATTAAATACACTTGTTAATTGATTGTATAAGGGGATGATTTGAGCCGTAAAATAATCCTCGATATAATTAATTAATGTATCAAGATGTTCTGGGACGACTTTTGCCAAATAGGCAGCGCCGGAGACAATTTCTGCGACTAATAAAGTCACTAACCCCGCAAATAAAGCAAAAATAATGATAAGTGTGACAAGAACTGAGAGCACGCGCGGCATTTTCGCTTTTTTTTCAAGAAAGTTTACTAGCGGATTAATCATAAAGGCAATGATAAGACCAATTAAAAATGGATAGGTTACGGTTGATAAGAAATAAAATAGGTAGAGTGTCAAAACAACAGCACCAATCACAAGTAGGAATCGAACGGTCCGGTATATGTACGTAAGATCCAAAAGCAACCCTCCTTTACATTTAATTAATAGTTTCAGTTTAACATTTTATGAATAAAACCGCATATTTTTCCAATTAGATTATTATTACGGATAACCAGGGTAGAAGTTTCATAACTACAGACGGAAAAACGTATTTTCTACCTAGTTAAAAACTATTATGGTACGATAATTTTTTGACAGGATGGTGAAAGGATTGCCAAGTCAGCCCATATTATTTCTATTACTACTATTTGCGATTGGCCTTATTGCTAAAAATAGTTCATTAATAGTTGCTATCGAAGTATTGCTTGTATTGAAAGTCGGTGGATTGGATACAAAATTTTTTTCATTACTACAATCTAAGGGAATTAATTGGGGAGTCACCGTGATCACTATTGCTGTTTTAGCTCCAATTGCCAGCGGAGAAATAGGGTTTAAAGATTTATCCGGAGCATTTAAAACACCATTTGCATGGATAGCTCTCATCTCAGGGATGTTAGTCGCTATGCTTGCAAAGGGTGGAGTTAAATTACTAGCCGATGATCCGCAAATTACAACGGCATTAGTGCTTGGAACTATTCTTTCTGTTTCTATTTTTAAAGGTGTGGCGGTTGGTCCTTTAATTGGAGCCGGAATTGCATACGTTGCTATGAGAATTTTCAGTTTTTTTAGCTAGATTTTTTGTAAAATAATATTTTTTTTGTATTTTTCCACTCCTTTTCGTTCACAAAAATTTGATAATTGTTTATAATAGGCTTGTAAGCGTATCCTTTTTTTACATAAACCGTATATATATGCTTAATTACTTGTAAAAACTTTTCTATTGATGAATGAAAAGGCAATCACAATGTTTGTGGATATCCCGAGCAATCGCTCAGTCAATATTAAAAGAATGTCGCTAGTATGCAATTTTCTTGATTGCAAAAAGAATATTGGGGAAATAAGAATGTAAAGGAGAGATTTATTATGACAGTAAAACAAGGTCTAGAAGGAATAGTGGCAACAACTTCCTCCATCAGTTCAATTATTGATGATACGCTAACATACGTTGGCTATGATATTGATGATTTAGCTGTAAATGCTAGCTTTGAAGAGGTAATCTACTTATTATGGCATCGTAAATTACCGAATGCTGAACAATTAGTTGAGTTAAAACAACAACTAGCTGAAAACTATGCATTGCCACAAGAAGTGATTGAACACTTTAAGATGTACCCAATTCAAAAAGTACATCCAATGGCAGCACTTCGCTCAGCAGTTTCTTTACTAGGCTTATATGATGACGAAGCAGACCTAATGGACGAAGCAGCCAATTATCGTAAAGCAGTACGTCTTCAAGCAAAAATGCCAGCGATTGTCACAACCTTTGCTCGTGTAAGAAAAGGTCTGGACCCAATCCCACCAAGACAAGATTTAAGTTTTGCAGCTAATTTCTTATACATGCTTACTGGTAAAGAACCTGATTCCATTGCAGTTGAAGCAATGAACAAGGCGCTCGTATTACATGCAGATCATGAATTAAATGCTTCAACATTTACTGCACGTGTATGTGTGGCAACATTATCTGATGTATACTCTGGCGTAACAGCTGCTATTGGCGCATTAAAAGGACCTCTACATGGTGGTGCGAACGAGGCAGTTATGAAAATGCTGTCTGAAATTGGCACACTTGAAAATGTCGATCCATATATCCGCGGTAAGCTTGAACATAAAGAAAAAATTATGGGCTTTGGCCACAGGGTATATCGGAAAGGCGACCCTCGTGCCAAGCATTTAAAAGAAATGTCTAAAAAGTTAACTGAGCTTACTGGTGAACCGCATTGGTACGATATGTCCGTCAAGATTCAAGACATCGTAACAGGTGAAAAGAATCTACCGCCAAATGTAGATTTCTATTCCGCCTCTGTTTATCACAGCTTAGGAATTGATCACGACTTAATGACACCGATCTTTGCGATAAGCCGCGTTTCTGGATGGCTTGCACATATTTTAGAACAATATGAAAATAATCGTTTAATCCGTCCGCGTGCGGAATATACTGGACCTGGAATGCAAAAATATGTTCCAATCGAGCAAAGAGGATAATAGTTTACTTTTATTCAAAAAATTGATTCAATAAGATAGGAGTAAAGGTTAGGGGTACTGCTCACTAACCTTTGATTCAGTCTTTTGAAATAACACGAACAAGTTTTTTACATAATAGGAGGGAGAACAACTATGCAAGGCGAAAAAATCACGGTTAAAGACGGAGTATTAAACGTACCAAACAATCCAATTATCCCATTTATTGAAGGGGACGGTATCGGACCAGATATTTGGGCTGCTTCTGAAAGAGTCTTAAATGCAGCAGTTGAAAAAGCCTATAAAGGTGAGCGTAAATTAGTATGGAAAGAGGTTTTAGCGGGAGAAAAGGCTTTTAACCAAACGGGTGAATGGCTTCCTTCTGAAACTCTTGATGTAATCAATGAATATTTGATTGCCATCAAAGGTCCATTAACAACACCTGTTGGCGGCGGTATTCGTTCGTTAAATGTGGCACTTCGCCAAGAATTAGATTTATTTGTCTGCTTACGTCCTGTAAGATGGTTCGAAGGCGTTCCATCCCCAGTTAAGCGTCCACAAGATACCGATATGGTCATCTTCCGTGAAAATACTGAAGATATTTATGCCGGTATTGAATACGAAAAAGGCACTGAAGCGGCTAAAAAGGTAATTGACTTCTTACAGAACGAGATGGGTGTTAAGAAAATCAGATTCCCTGAAACTTCAGGTATTGGTATTAAGCCTGTTTCTGAAGAAGGTACAAATCGTCTTGTGCGTGCTGCCATTAATTATGCAATCAAAGAAGGCCGTAAATCCGTTACACTCGTGCATAAAGGAAATATCATGAAATTTACTGAAGGCGCGTTTAAAAATTGGGGCTATGAGCTTGCAGAAAAGGAATTTGGCGATAAAGTCTTTACATGGGCTCAATATGATCGCATTAAGGAAGAGCAAGGAGCAGATGCTGCGAACAAGGCACAAGCCGATGCAGAGGCTGCTGGAAAAATCATCGTAAAAGATGCGATTGCTGACATTTTCTTACAACAAATCCTTACTCGTCCACGTGAGTTTGATGTTGTGGCTACAATGAACCTAAACGGCGACTTCATTTCTGATGCACTTGCAGCACAAGTTGGTGGAATTGGCATTGCTCCTGGAGCAAATATTAACTATGAAACGGGACATGCTATTTTTGAAGCAACACATGGTACTGCACCTAAATACGCAGGTCTAGACAAAGTAAATCCATCATCTGTCATTTTATCCGGTGTGTTATTGCTTGAGCACTTAGGCTGGAATGAAGCAGCTACTATGGTAATTAAATCAGTTGAAGACACAATTGCTTCTAAGGTTGTCACATATGACTTCGCACGCTTGATGGAAGGTGCAACAGAAGTTAAAACATCTGAATTTGCAAATGAATTAATCAAAAATATGAAATAAGAAATTAAAAAGCGGATGCGCCACGCGCTGAGGCTTTACTTGAGCTGTTTTTTCGGAGACAGCTCAAGTCATTTTACATATAAGGGGAGGGCTTAAAATGTCATTAAAACGTAAAAAGGTTTCTGTAATCGGCGGCGGATTCACTGGTGCTACAACTGCATTTTTACTTGCTCAAAAAGAACTTGGAGACGTTGTTTTAGTTGATATCGCTCCAATGGAAAACCCTACAAAAGGTAAAGCATTAGATATGCTTGAAGCTAGCCCAGTTCAAGGCTTTGATGCGAATATCACTGGTACTTCAAATTATGAAGATACTCGCGATTCTGATATCGTTGTCATTACTGCCGGAATTGCCCGCAAGCCAGGCATGAGCCGTGATGATTTAGTGCAAACAAACCAAAAGGTAATGAAAAGTGTAACACAGGAGATTGTGAAATACTCTCCAAACAGTACAATTATTGTTTTAACAAACCCTGTTGATGCGATGACTTACACCGTATTCAAAGAGTCTGGTTTCCCTAAAAACCGGGTAATTGGTCAATCTGGTGTACTTGATACTGCTCGTTTCCGTACATTTGTTGCGCAAGAATTAAATCTTTCTGTAAAAGATGTAACTGGTTTTGTTCTTGGCGGCCATGGCGATGATATGGTACCGCTTGTGCGTTACTCCTATGCCGGTGGAATTCCATTAGAAACCTTAATTCCTAAAGATCGTCTTGAGGCCATTGTTGAGCGCACTCGTAAAGGCGGCGGCGAAATCGTTAACCTTCTTGGTAACGGAAGTGCCTATTATGCCCCTGCAGCTTCTTTAGTTGAGATGTGTGAAGCAATCCTTAAAGATCAACGTCGTGTATTACCATCCATTGCATACCTTGAGGGCGAGTTTGGCTATGAAGGCATTTACCTTGGTGTTCCAACTATTCTCGGTGGAAATGGTATCGAAAAAATAATTGAATTAGATCTTACAGCAGACGAAAAAGCTGCATTAGACAAGTCTGTTGAATCTGTTCGTAATGTAATGCAAGTATTGGTGTAATGCTTATACTTTTCTGAAATTCGGGGGCGGCGTCAAGACGGCGCCCTCGAATTTCTCTATCATTTATTTTGTAATCGCTTACAATAAAAGAGGTGAAATTTGATGCTTTTAGGAAAAAAGAGAAAACTAGGGCGAAGAATTGAGGAAATAACCGTAGGTGAAAAATTAGTCCTAACAGAGAAAATTGAAGACAAGGATCTTCTTCTCTATCTGGGATTAACCGATGATGCCAACCCTCTCTATATTCAACATGACTATGCATCACAAACTCCGTTCGAGAGACCACTTGTTCCTAGTATTATGCTAATAGGAATGATCACTTCTGCCATTTCAAAATATTTACCAGGGCCAGGAAGCCATGTCTTAGGCCAAGAGATTGAGTTTCCAAAACCTGTCTATCATTACGGAACGGTCGAGCTATTGCTTGAAGTGATTGACGTGGATCATTATGAGCATACAGCTGTGGTGAGCGTCTTAGGTTCTAATGAAAAAAAGGAAACCGTCATTAGTGGGAAATTCAAGGTATGCCCGCCGCATAAATTAGAAGAAATTCATGGGAAGGCCTTGGAGAATTTTTAATAGTGAGGTTCATGAGGGCGGAAACCATGAATGAGAAAGCAAAAGTGTCCTCATGAGAGGTTCATGAGGGCGGAAACCATGAATGAAAAAGCAAAAGTGTCCTCATGAGAGGTTCATGAGGACAGAAACCATGAATAAAAAAGCAAAAGTGTCCTCATGAGAGATTCATGAGGACAGAAACTGTTAATGAAAAACCCAAAACGTCCTCATCAATCATTTACATAGTATGAAAATTTACCATGACCCACTCTTCTAAATTTTTTTGTAAGTATCCTATTTATTGCCTTCATAGAAACACCCCCGCCACACCACTCATGAACACAAGTAATCGTAATTTTCATATCCGGAAACAATAGCTTAATCTCTTTTACATTCCGCAATACCACAGCCTCAATACTTTCCACATTCCCGCATGTAGTACACACAATCTTCCTTTCACCATCCGGGTTGGAAACGTTAAACGATTTGCACTTTGCACATGTGAAGCCTTTTCGCAATTTACCATAATTATAAGCCGGTAACTTTGTATATGATGATTTGGTATGATGTAATGATACCAGCTTATCAGCAAGCATCTTGTGCTTATTAGAAAGCTTTGATGGCCGGGCATTTAATTTTTTCATCAATGCATTTAACTGTGTTGGGAAAATAAAGGGTTCGTTTGGGGGTGCCTGGAATAAGGTGAATTCGGAGTTAATAAACACAACGGATCCCTCAATGGCAAAATGATAGCCAAGCTTTATGAGTAATTGGCCGAGCGAGAATTTGCTTCGTTTTAATTGGTCAAGAGGATTCTTATATTCCTTTCCATAAGTTGCTTCCAGACTGTCAGGTTTGTAAATGAAATCTCCTTCAAAGTTTTTTACTTCAAAAGGGAAAATGGTATCTTGGTATATGATTGTGGTATCAAGCTGGAAAGACGAGTTGTCAACCTCAAGCAGCAAATCATTTAGAATGAGGCAATCACTTTGAAGCTGCTCAGTCAATAAGTCAAACTGAACTTCACCTTCAAAACCCTTTTCCTTATTTAAATAATACCTATGCTCCTCTTGAGACAATTTCGTTCGTATGTCTAAAATTCTAAGAGCTAATAAATCCATAGGGACAAAGCGAGGTTTGTAGGCCATATTCCACTTCCTTTCTACCTATCTAAATTTATTTTACAAAAAATGCACTTATCATCCGAACAGAAACATGTCAATCTTGTTAACTTTTATAAAAATCGTTCAGCCCATAAAACTAGATAATCTTTATTCCTTACCTATATAATGAAGGTAACTACGCTATGAAGGGCAAGGGTGGGGAATATATGAAAAATAAAGTACTTGTTGTCGATGATGAACAGTCAATTGTCACCTTATTGCAATATAATTTAGAACAAGCAGGCTTTGAAGTTATAACAGCAATGGACGGTATAGAGGGGAAACAGTTAGCTGAAACAGAGACACCTGATATCATCGTTTTGGATTTAATGCTGCCAAAGTTAGATGGAATGGAAGTATGTAAGCAGCTTCGCAAAAAAAATATCATGACTCCCATCTTAATGCTGACGGCAAAAGATGACGAACTTGATAAAATTTTGGGCCTTGAGCTTGGGGCAGACGATTACATGGTAAAACCATTCAGCCCGCGTGAAGTTATCGCCCGTGTGAAAGCTATTTTAAGAAGAACACAAATACAAACAGAAATAACGGTGGAAAATGATACTACAGAAGAGCAAATTCAAATAGGGAAAATAACCATCTTCCCCGAAAAATACGAGGCATACTTTAGAGATCAACATCTTGAGTTAACACTTAAGGAATTTGAATTACTTCTCTACCTTGCACAAAATAAAGGCCGGGTGTTAACTCGGGATCAATTACTAAGCGCCGTTTGGAATTATGACTTTGCTGGCGATACTAGAATTGTGGATGTACATATTTCACATCTTCGAGAAAAAATTGAAGAGGAAACTAAAAAGCCTGTATATATCAAAACCATTCGCGGCCTTGGCTACAAATTGGAGGAACCTAAAGGAGAATGACAAAGTTCCGCACAAGGATATTTATTATCTTAATCTTTTTAATGATTCTCGTTTTAGTCGGATTAGGTATACTGCTTGGGCAGTTATTTAAATATGACTTTTTAGAATCACTTAATGAACAGATAAAAGTTGAAATATGGTGGATCCTTACTAGTGGTCTGGGAATTGCTGTGGTTGTCATCATCATATTGGGCATCCGAATTACCACAAGGTATACCAAGCCAATAAAAGCGGCTACAGAGGTCGCAATTGAACTTGCACATGGAAACTACCGTGCCAGAACAACGGTGAATCGTTTTGATGATGCGGGAATGCTTGGAAAGTCGATTAATATGCTGGCGGAAAACCTTCAAGAACTCACAAAGTCACATGAAATGCAACAGGACCGCCTAAGTGTTTTGATTGAGAACATGGGAGCAGGGTTAGTGTTAATCGATAGTCGCGGGTACATAAACCTAATCAATAAAGGCTATATTGAGATCTTTCATATAGATTCGAAAGATTACTTAAATAAACTTTATTACGAGGTCATAGAAAATGAGGAAATCTGTCGATTAGTTGAAGAAGTATTCCGGACTGAGCAAAATGCAAGTAAACAATTACTCCTTTCATTTTTGATTGAGCGTCGATATTTTGTTGTTTACGGAGTCCCGATTATTGGAACTAATAAGGTTTGGAAAGGGGTATTGCTCGTATTTCACGACATTACCGAATTAAAAAGACTTGAGCAAATGCGCAAGGATTTTGTGGCTAATGTTTCCCATGAACTAAAAACCCCC
The DNA here is from genome assembly GCF_011250555.1 of Bacillus sp. MM2020_4. Lineage (GTDB taxonomy): Bacteria > Bacillota > Bacilli > Bacillales > Cytobacillaceae > Neobacillus. The sequence continues at coordinate 147,960 of NZ_JAANMZ010000003.1, forward strand.
GTTACCTCCATAAAAGGGTTTACCGAGACACTTTTGGATGGGGCGATGAACAATCATGAAACATTAGAAGCATTCCTTTCGATCATTTTAAAAGAAAGCGATCGGCTTCAATCACTTATTCAAGACTTGCTGGAGCTTTCCAAAATAGAGCAGCAAGGCTTTCGATTAAATCTACAAGAATTTGAGTTGCGTACACTTCTAGAAGATGTGATCACACTCCTTTCCGGGAAAGCAGAGGAGAAGAACATCCGTCTCGAATTTTATTGCAACCGGAACCAAGTGATCATGAATGGTGACACAGACCGCCTAAAACAAGTATTTATCAACTTAATAGGCAATGCCATAACCTATACTCCAGTTGAGGGGGATGTGAAAATTATCCTCTTAGAAAATGAAAAGAATGTGCGGATTCATGTAAAAGACTCGGGTGTGGGAATTGATGAGGAAGAAATACCGCGGATTTTTGAGCGTTTTTACCGGGTTGACCGTGCGAGAAGCCGGAATTCAGGCGGGACTGGTTTGGGTTTAGCGATTGTTAAACATTTAATTGAAGCTCATCATGGGAACATAAGTGTCAGAAGTACAGTGGGCGAAGGCAGTGAATTTATTATTGAACTACAAAAGAATTAAATTTTTGGATGGTGACGATGGTGGAAAAGAAAAAACTTGTGTTGATTGACGGGAATAGTATTGCTTACCGTGCGTTTTTTGCCTTACCCCTACTTAATAATGATAAAGGGATTCATACGAACGCAGTATACGGTTTTACGATGATGCTGATGAAAATTTTGGAGGATGAAAAGCCGACACATATGCTTGTTGCCTTTGATGCTGGAAAAACCACCTTTCGACATAAAACTTTTACCGAATACAAGGGTGGCAGGCAAAAAACACCGCCTGAATTATCAGAGCAATTTCCGTTTATTCGCGAATTATTAGACGCTTACAGCATTTCAAGATACGAGCTTGAAAACTACGAGGCAGATGATATTATCGGGACCCTTTCATTATCAGCGGAAAAGGATGGTTATGAGGTAAAAGTAATATCTGGGGACAAGGATTTAACCCAGCTTTCCTCCCCAACAACAACGGTCGGTATTACTCGAAAAGGGATTACTGATATTGAAGAATATACACCAGAACATATTGCGGAAAAGTACGGGTTAACGCCAGAACAAATTATTGATATGAAAGGTTTAATGGGGGATCCCTCTGACAATATTCCAGGTGTTCCTGGTGTGGGGGAAAAGACAGCGATTAAGCTGTTAAAAGAGTTTTCAACCCTAGAAAATCTACTCAAATCAATTGATCAAGTCAGTGGAAACAAATTGAAGGAAAAACTAGAAGAATTCAAGGATCAGGCCTTAATGAGCAAGGAACTTGCCACCATTGAGCGGCAAGCGCCGGTAAAAGTTGCGTTAGAAACAATCTCCTACGAGGGCTTTACACGTGAAAAATTAGTAGCTCTTTTTAAAGAATTAGGGTTTCATTCCTTATTGGATAGGCTTGGTGAAGATACATCTGTTATCGAGGAGCAAGCACTAGAAGAGGTTGAATATGTCATTCCAAATGAAATAACGGATGATATTTTCGCTGATATCAATTATTTTTATGTGGAAATGCTCGATGATAATTATCATTTTGCCGAAATTATTGGTTTTTCGCTCGTAAACGAAAATGGGCACTATTACTTGCCCACGGAGCAAGCCATCCAATCAGCAGCTTTTAAAAAATGGGCGGAAGATGATGAAAAAAAGAAAATTGTTTATGATGCTAAACGTTCTGAAGTTTCCTTAAGAAGGCGGGACATCCATTTAAAAGGCTCAAACTTTGATATATTAATGGCATCTTATCTTATTAATCCATCAGAAAATATTGAGGATTTGGCAGCAATAGCAAAAAGATATGATATCCACAATATCCAATCCGATGAATCCTTTTATGGCAAAGGTGCCAAACGGAAAGTTCCAGAGTCGTCTAAGCTTGCCGAGCATCTTGTTCGTAAAAGCCTAGCGATGTCTGACCTGAGAGAGAAACTGGAAGATGAATTAAGAAAAAATGAACAATATGAATTGTTTACAGAGCTAGAAATGCCGTTATCACTTATTTTGGCCGATATGGAATCATGCGGTATTATGGTGGAGCAGGAACGTCTCCAGATGATGGGGAAAGAACTGAATGACCGTCTCATCGAAATTGAAGAAAAAATATGTGAATTAGCCGGTGAAAAATTTAATATCAACTCACCAAAACAGCTTGGCGTTATTTTATTTGAAAAATTAGGTCTGCATTCTTTTAAGAAAACAAAAACAGGCCATTCGACATCTGCGGATGTATTAGAAAAATTAGCCGATGACCACGAAATCATTGAACATATTCTGCTCTACAGACAGCTTGGAAAGCTTCAGTCAACCTATATTGAGGGCTTGTTAAAAGTAATTGATCCTAAAACTGGAAAGGTTCATACAAGGTACCAACAGACCTTAACGGCAACAGGAAGATTAAGCTCCATTGATCCGAATCTGCAAAACATTCCAATCCGCCTTGAAGAAGGACGGAAGATTCGCCAAGCATTTATTCCATCGGAAAAGGGCTGGGTGATCTTTGCCGCGGATTATTCGCAAATTGAGCTTCGGGTGCTTGCGGATATAGCCGGCGATGAAAAACTGATACAGGCCTTTAAGGATGACATGGATATTCATACGAAAACAGCCATGGAAGTCTTCCACGTTGATAAGGAAGAGATAACTTCAAATATGAGACGACATGCCAAGGCAGTAAATTTTGGGATTGTATATGGTATTAGTGATTACGGTCTTTCTCAATCATTAGGAATCACAAGAAAAGAGGCTGGTCAATTCATTGATCGTTACCTTAATAGCTATCCTGGTGTAAAGGAATATATGGATGACATCATTCACTCTGCAAGACAAAAAGGATACGTATCGACCTTATTACATAGGAGAAGATACATCCCTGAAATAACAAGCCGAAATTTTAACATCAGAAGTTTTGCTGAAAGAACAGCGATGAACACGCCTATTCAAGGCAGCGCCGCTGATATCATAAAAAAAGCCATGATTGATATGGATGAAGCATTAAAGGACAAAGGGTTAAGAACCCGACTATTGCTCCAGGTACACGATGAATTGATTTTTGAAGCTCCTGAAGAGGAAGTGGAGATTCTAAAAAAATTAGTCCCCGACGTGATGGAGAATGCACTTGAATTGAAGGTACCGTTAAAGGTAGATTATGCTTATGGTCCAACATGGTTTGACGCGAAATAAAAGAGCAAAGGGGGATCCTGGACATGCCAGAGCTTCCTGAAGTTGAAACGGTACGAAAGACGTTAAAGAAATTAGTTCTTACGAAAACAATTGAAAACATAACCGTTTACTGGCCGAAAATCATAAAAAACCCTGCCGACGTGGAGCAATTCGTTGATGCCTTAAAAGGGGAAACAGTCATGGATGTCGGCAGACGAGGGAAATTTTTAATTATTTATACGGGTAATTATGCATTAGTCTCGCATTTGCGAATGGAAGGTAAATATGGACTCCACTCGAAGAACGAGCCGTTTGATAAACATACGCATGTGATTTTCCGTTTTACCGATGGTACGGAACTGAGGTATCGGGATGTACGGAAATTTGGAACGATGCACCTATATAAGAAAGGGGAGGAATTTTTAAAGGCACCGTTGATTGAACTCGGACCGGAACCTTTTTCAGAGGAATTTACTGTAGAATATTTGGCTGAGAAGTTGAATAAGACAACCAGGAAAGTTAAACCTGCCTTACTTGATCAAAAACTTTTTGTGGGGCTCGGTAACATTTATGTAGACGAGGCGCTTTTTCGAGCTGAAATCCATCCAGAACGTTTAGCGAATACGCTTAATGAAAAGGAAATGACTGTCCTTCATCGTGAAATTGTTGCAACATTAAGCGAGGCCGTTAAAAAAGGCGGCAGCACGATTCGTTCCTATGTGAATTCACAGGGAGAGATCGGCATGTTTCAACTTGAATTATATGCGTATGGCCGAAAAGGGGAGGCCTGTAAAAAATGCGGCACTCCTATTGAGAAAACGACTGTAGGTGGCAGAGGAACGCATTACTGTCCTACCTGTCAAAAACTTTAAATTTTAAGAAATGTCGCCCTTAACCAAGGCACTTTCGCTTTTCTGTTAACATCGGATGGGCTCCTTCCATATACTATCATAGTGATTTGGAGGAAGGAGTCAGAGATCATATGGTTCACTTGTTCTCGCTACTCGTATTAGCATTTGCTCTCAGTCTTGACAGCTTTAGTGTTGGGTTTACCTATGGTTTGAGGAAAATGGTAATGCCGATTAAGTCAATTTTGATTATTGCAACATGCTCGGCTGTCTCTTTAATGATAGCTGTGTCAATTGGACATGGACTAGAAAGAGTACTCTCGCCAGCTATTACGGCAAGCCTTGGTGGATTTATTCTAATTGCCCTTGGCGCCTGGGTAGTGTACCAATTTTTCCGTCCTGAAAAAGAAAAGGAAATTTTAAAACACGAAAAGACGATTGTGAATTTTGAAATACGCTCCCTTGGAATTGCCATTAATATCCTGAAAAAACCAATGTCTGCTGATTTTGACCAATCAGGCACAATTACAGGAATTGAAGCGCTTATGCTGGGATTTGCCTTATCGTTAGACTCATTTGGAGCAGGAATTGGGGCAGCGATGCTTGGCTTCTCCCCCTTTTATCTAGCTGCAACAGTTGCGATCATGAGCTCGTTATTTGTTCTCTTTGGGATCAAAAGCGGAACATTCTTTCATAAGTTTGAATGGATTCAAAAGTTTACCTTTTTGCCAGGGATTTTATTAATAATAATAGGTATTTGGAAAATTTAATCGATTGAAAGGAAACAACCATGTCACTAGTTATTGGTTTAACAGGCGGAATCGCCAGTGGAAAAAGTACAGTTTCAACTATGTTTAAGGAAATGGATATCACAGTGGTCGATGCAGATATCGAGGCCCGCCTGGCGGTGAAAAAAGGAGAACCTGCGTACCTTAAAATTATTGCCGAATTTGGCACGGAAATATTATTGGAGGACGGGGAAATCGATCGTCCAAAGCTCGGCTCGATTATATTCCATCAAGCAGAGAAAAGACAGCTCTTAAATGAAATTACCCACCCGGAAGTAAGAAAAAGAATGAGGAAACAAATAGATAACGCAACAAAGAACAATGAAAAAGTTGTTGTTCTTGATATCCCATTATTATTTGAAAGTAAACTAACGTTTATGGTGGATAAAACCATTTTGGTATTTGTGGATAATGAAACGCAATTACGAAGATTAATTGAGAGAAATGACCTCTCCGTTGACGATGCCAAAGCAAGAATCCGTTCTCAGATGCCGCTGTCTGACAAGGTTACCCTCGCAGATGCGGTAATTAATAATAATGGAACAATCTCTGATACGAGGAAACAGCTCATTAATGTTTTAACAGAATGGGGAATTGGAATGAAATAATCGAAATGTGAGAAGGGTTACCTTAGGGAACTCTTCTTTTTTAATTAATAATTATCAGAATTATAAAACATTAAAAAATCCGCTATTTATTCATCACAATTATACCTAAATATGTTATACTAATTGCAATAATACGAGTTAACAGTATAACATTAATACGGAAGGGGCCGTAAAATGAAGGCGAAAATTGCGATTAATGGATTTGGGAGAATTGGAAGGATGGTCTTTCGAAAAGCAATACTTGAAAATAAAATGGAGATTGTAGCTATAAATGCGAGCTATCCAGCAGAAACTTTAGCACATTTACTTAAATATGACACGACCCATGGGCCATTCCAGGGCGATGTCATTCCATTGGACGATGAATTGGTCGTGAATGGGAAAAGAATTAAGCTAATAAATAAGCGTAATCCTGAAGAACTTCCATGGAAAGAGCTTGGTATTGATATTGTGATTGAGGCAACAGGAAAATTTAATGACAGAGATAAAGCTGCCCTGCACTTAGACGCTGGAGCCAAAAAGGTACTTTTGACGGCACCAGGAAAAAATGAAGATATAACAATTGTTATGGGTGTTAATGACGGAATGCTGGATATTTCCAAGCATGATATTATTTCCAATGCCTCATGTACAACCAACTGCCTTGCACCTGTTGCAAAGGTGTTAGATGAAAAATTTGGAATTGAGTGCGGGTTAATGACTACCATCCATGCTTATACAAATGATCAAAAGAACATTGATAATCCGCATAAGGATTTACGGAGAGCACGTGCATGTGGACAATCTATTATTCCTACCACAACAGGAGCTGCAAAGGCGTTGTCACTCGTATTACCGCAGTTAAAGGGAAAATTACATGGAATGTCACTTCGAGTACCTACGCCGAACGTTTCGCTTGTTGACTTAGTGGTCGACCTTAACCAAGATGTAACCGTTGATGAAATTAATCACGCTTTTATTGAAGCATCTACCGGATCGCTACGGGGTATTGTGGATTTCACTATGGAACCATTGGTTTCTGTTGATTTTAATACAAACGAGCATTCAGCAATTATTGATGGCCTCTCTACAATGGTAATGGGCAAAAGGAAAGTGAAAGTTTTAGCCTGGTACGATAATGAGTGGGGCTATTCAACACGAGTTGTTGAGCTAGCTTTATATGTCGCAGACGAAATTGCGAATGCCGCTAAGGTAAAGGTTGGATAATCATCATAAAAAAATGCTGTCATTTGACGGCTTTTTTTTTTGATTGGGTTGTACCATTGCGGGCTTTTTCGCATAGTATAGTTTTACCGAAAGAATCATTTATGCGCAGATATAATGAAAAATGACCAGTAGCCATTATTATGAAAATTAATCATGAAAAAAATTTATTTTGATAGGTTGCAAAAAAAATATAAACCAAGTATACTAGTCATCGTGAACTTCTTGAAATCAGGTAGCGATAAATTACTTAAAGGGTTAGGACCTCTTTGGACTAACTTTCCCCCGTGGTAGTTAGAAGATGCCGTCAATAATAGGATTTCAAGAAACCATCATAAAAGGTAAAAGGGGGAAAAATGAATATGGAAACAATGGGACGTCATGTAATCTCAGAACTTTGGGGTTGCGACTTTGAAAAATTAAATGATATGGACTTTATTGAAACCACGTTTGTCGAAGCTGCTCTTAAATCCGGTGCTGAAGTTCGTGAAGTAGCATTTCACAAATTTGCGCCACAAGGTGTCAGCGGTGTAGTCATTATTTCTGAATCACACCTTACTATCCACAGCTTCCCTGAGCACGGCTATGCCAGCATTGATGTGTATACATGCGGTGATTTAAACCCGAATGTGGCAGCTGACTATATTGCTGAAGCGTTAAATGCCGAAACGCGTGAAAATATTGAAATTCCGCGCGGAATGGGGCCTGTACATGTAAAACAGGCGAAAGTTCTATAATCAATCTTTATAAAAACAATTAGCTTAGAGGTGTACCACTTGTACATCTCTTTTTATATTTTGCTGGAAATGTTGTAAACTAAGTTAAAGAGTAGATATTTGGAGGGGTAGTATGGGTATTTTTACACGGTTTAAAAAGCAAATAGAAACTTCAGACCAAAACACGGATGATTCCTTGAAAACGCATTATTATAAGGCCACTTTTAATCAGTTATTTCAATCAGTCGAAAAAATTTTCCATGATGATGCCGATTGTCAGGTCATAACCGTATCTAAGGACCATGGAGAGATTGCGGTTGAAGTCAAAAAACCAATACCTTGTTTCTTGATTATCACAATTGTTTCGGTAAAACCGATGGAAACAGCGGTTGATTTTAATATTTCATCAGAAAGATTTTCATTAATAGGCATAAATCCCGTTTTAAAAACCCGTATTACTGCTTATTATAAGCGGATTGGCCAATTACATAATCTTGTTGGAACGAAATAAAACTCGTACACTTCTACTTGTACAAAGGGCTGCTATTTAATAAGATAAAGATAAGGATTTTGTCGATTTGGAGCTGATTAAACAATGAAATGCCCTTCATGTCAAAATTATGGTACACGTGTTCTGGATTCCCGGCCTGTTGATGAAGGACGTGCAACACGGAGAAGGCGGGAATGTGAAGAATGCGGATATCGATTTACCACTTTCGAGAAGATTGAAGAGATCCCCTTAATTGTGGTGAAAAAAGAAGGAACGAGAGAAGAATTCAGCCGTGATAAGATATTGCGGGGCTTGATTAAGGCGTGCGAAAAACGACCTGTAGCCTTAAAAGAGTTAGAAGATATCACTCATGGTGTTGAAAAGGATCTTCGCAGTCAGGGTATTTCAGAAATCAAAAGTGATGCCATTGGTGAAATGGTGATGGACAGGCTGGCGCATGTCGATGAAGTCGCATATGTGAGATTCGCCTCTGTTTACCGCCAATTTAAAGATATCAATGTATTTATCGATGAATTAAAAGAATTAATCAAAAAGGAAAAATCTTAACTGAGCTAAAGGGTCAATCTTTGGCTCTTTTTTCACTAACGAAGGAGTGTTGGATTGATATGGCGCAGCATTGGCAGGAAATTCTTCCTATCGACCGGTATATGGTAGCGGCCAATGGGCTTTTACATGAGTATGACCGTAAAGTGCTGACGTTTTTATATCAGCCTTTGATAGGATCAACTTGTTTTAGTTTGTATATGACTCTCTGGATGGAGCTTGAGGAAAACCGCCTTTGGTCTGAAACTTCCACACATCATCTTTTGATGAACATAATGGAAATGAATTTAAATGATATATATGAGGCTCGATTAAAGTTAGAGGGAATTGGTTTATTAAAGACCTTTGTTAAAACGAATGGCGAGGATCGTTCCTTTATTTACGAACTGTATCCCCCATTAAATCCTGAGCAATTCTTCTTAGATGGGATGTTAAATATTTATCTTTACAGAAAAATTGGCAAAAATCATTTTGCAAGACTAAAACGCTTCTTTACTGTCCAGCAAAAGCCGGGGGAAAAAGAATACCAAGATGTGACGAGGGCTTTTCAGGACGTGTTTGCATCGGCTGCTCCCGGAAGCCTGCAATACCTTCAGGATGTTTCAGAAGATATTGAATGGTCAGGGGACCATAATCAGTTTATTGGCCGAAATGAATCAAATCCTATTCAAATTGATACGGGTTCGTTCGATTTTGCTTTGTTAGAAGCGGGTCTGAATGAATCCTTAGTTCCTAAAAAAGCACTGACATCTAAAGTGAAGAATGTAATTAGCAATCTTGCATTTTTATATAATATCGACCCGATTGAAATGAAAAATTTTATCTTAGGTGCGATCAATCCGAATGATGAAATTGATATTGAGGACTTGAGAAAAGGTGCGCGCGATTGGTATCAATTTGAGAATTATGACCAATTGCCAAGCCTGATTAATCGGATCCAACCGGCCGCTCTTCAAACCCAATTAACCGAACCGAAAACACCAGAAGAAAATTTGATTCGATCATATGAAACAACCCCACCGCTAACTGTCTTTAAAGAGATCTCAGGTGGTGTGGAACCGTCTGATGCTAACTTAAAAGTTTTAGAAGAAGTGATGATAAAATATAAGCTTTCTCCCGGTGTGGTAAATGTTTTGATTGATTTTGTCATGAGAAAAACGAAGATGCAATTTTCCAAGAATTATGTTGATGCGGTCGCAAGTACGTGGGCACGATTGCAAATAAAAACGGTGAAAGAAGCAATGGAACTCGCCAAAAATAATGAAACGGCTCAGAATGAAAATAAAAAGGCTAGAACAAGAGGGAATAAAAAGCCCATTCGAACCGAGTTAATCCCTGATTGGTTTGAAGAAAGTCCGAATACACCGGTTAAAGATTCTTCCCTTGAAAACAAAACCGAAGACGAAGAGAAAAAGCGGGCGATTGAAGAGAAATTAAAAGCCTTTAGGAAGTAGGATGTGAATCGTATGGAAAAGATAAATAAAACCTTACAGCGGCTTGCCTCGAATCAGAACTTTCAAAAGCGCTATCAAGAACAGCGTCAGAAAGTCCTGCAAAATCGGGGAGTTCAAGTATTTTTATCTGAGCATGAAGATGAAATTACCCAAGAAATGATTGAAAAGAGCATGAGTAAACTATACGAATACACGAACCAAAGTCAGGACTGCAACCGCTGTGAGAGTCTTGAAAAATGTATAAACTTTATGAAGGGATATGAACCTGAATTGGTTCTATCACGAAACTCCATTGATGTGGTCTATAAGCGATGCAAGCTGAAGGTCATAGCAGATGAGAAAAAGAAAAATGAAAAGCTTATTAAAAGTCTCTATGTACCAAGGGATATCCTTGAGGCGACCTTTGAGGACTTCGAAGGGGATACGGGCCGGCTTGATGCGGGCGATAAAGCGGCAACTTTTTTAATGAATTATGAAGCAGGTAAAAAAGCCAAAGGCCTCTATTTATACGGGAAATTCGGTGTAGGTAAGTCGTATATATTAGGTGCCATTGCCAATGAGCTGGCAAGAAAACAAATTTCATCAATGATTGTTTATGTTCCGGAATTACTGAGGGAAATGAAAAGCTCCATAGCCGACTCAACACTTAATGAAAAAATTGAAGCATTAAAGAAAGAACCCATTTTAATGCTAGATGATATTGGTGCTGAAGCCATGTCAAGCTGGACACGGGACGAAATTCTCGGGCCAATATTGCAATTCCGGATGCTCGAAAGTCTTCCAACCTTTTTCACCTCGAATTTTGATTTTAAAGGGCTCGAGCATCACTTAACATACAGCCAGCGCGGTGAAGAAGAAAAGATGAAGGCCATGCGAATTATGGAACGAATTCGAACCTTGAGCGAACCTGTGCTTGTAGATGGCAGAAATCGAAGATAATAAACTGTGTTTAGGATTGTCGTACTAAAACGGCGATCCTTTTTTTATTTAAATACAAAAAGCCTTGGTCTGCTAACTTCTATTTTGGCCAAGACCCCCATATATATTTAAAACAGTGATTTGACAAAAAGGGGGGATTTGGTTGGCGGAAATCATCTTCCAAGGCAAGCTGGATGCACAAAGATTTTATGCCCACTTGCTAAAGTATGTTCCATATAAACCGGAAAAAGAAACTATTCTTCTACTTGAAGATCGACATATAGTAAAAATTTTAGATAGCGAATGTTCCGTTGATATTTTTGAAGCACTGAAAACGGCTTTTTTTGATTTTATTACAATAATAAAACGAAATGACTGGTTTAGAGAGATTATTAAGAATCAATTTTATTATGAGGATTTAGAAGAGCAGCAGCAAATTATGGAAATCATTTATTCTGTACTTGAGGGTCAGAGAGACGACTTAGCTGTTTTCTTAAAAGAAACAAGTGAAGAGCTCGATATGATTAAGGCTGCCATCAGCCATGTGTTTCAAGATCATGTTTCTTTATCATTTGACTCGTTCCATAAATTTCGTTTGCGCCCCTATCTTCAAATGCTTGAGGGTTACGTAGAGCTGGCTATTGATGAGTATAAAATGGAGCAGGAATATCAAATGTTTGTGCAAATGCTTAGGGATTTTTTGATGAATCGGGAACCGAAAATGGACATTCTTCATGTATTATTTGATGAGGAAATTACTTTCTATAATGAAGAGTTAAAGGAGATCAAACGAGGGGAATTAACAAAAATGATTGACCGTAAATTATTAGTGAATCATCCTGTATATGTCGATTCTGCCTCCATTGCACCGCTGTTGTCGTTGGCACCGACTTCTATTTTTATTTATACAAACGTCCCTAACGAGCCACTCGTTAGAACCATTAAAAATATCTTTGAAGAGCGGGTAACTATTAAAACCTTTGCGGCACTCCGAGAGGTAAAGAAATTGTCTGTGGGTGAGAAATCCTCCGAAAATCATGCATAAAAAATAATATTATGGGAATAGTTAGTTTTGCGTACCTTGATTTTTTATTTTGTACTGATTATAATAACGTACATAGCAATTATATTTATTAAAAGTAATGATAAGGACAATAGTATTTCTTTACGGTTTTTTAGAGAGGGAGAGCGCCGGCTGAAAATCTCCTAACACGAAAAAAATACTTACCACCTTTAAACTTCAACTGTGAACACTGCATTTTCTATGGAGTAAGTAATGGTTGACGGTCTACAGCCGTTACCTGACCAAAGTCATTTTTCAGTGTTATGTACCTGAAAATGAAAAATTGGGTGGAACCACGTGTTTTCAAAACTCGTCCCTATTCCAGGGGCGGGTTTTTTTGTTTTATTAGAAAAGCTTCAGCGCCTAGGTGCTGAAGCTGGACACTTTAAATTAAAGGGAGGAATTTATATGTCAGATGTTGTAAAGATTTCGTTTCCTGACGGGGCAGTAAAGGAGTTTGCACGGGGGACAACAACGGAGGATATTGCTGCTTCCATCAGCCCGGGCTTAAAGAAAAAAGCCATTGCCGGCAAATGGAATGGCCAACTATTTGATCTTCGCCGTCCCATTATCGAAGACGGATCTATAGAAATAGTTACACCGGAATCAAGTGATGCGCTTGAAGTTTTACGCCATAGTACTGCCCATTTAATGGCACAAGCGGTCAATCGCCTTTATCCTGATGTAAATCTTGGTGTGGGACCTGTTATTGAAGGCGGATTTTACTACGATATGGATCTTGAGGTTTCTTTAACACCTGAAGATCTTCCAAAGATTGAAAAGGAAATGATGAAAATTGTTAACGAAAATCTTGAAATCATTCGAAAAGAAGTAAGCAGGGATGAGGCGGTTCAGCTTTTTACAGAAATGGATGATCCTTATAAGCTTGAATTAATCGAAGCGATTCCAGATGGGGAAACAGTAACACTTTATCAACAGGGTGAATTCGTTGACCTCTGCCGTGGTATCCATGTTCCTTCTACTGGGAAGATTAAAGAATTTAAATTATTAAGTATTGCCGGTGCTTATTGGCGCGGCAATAGTGACAATAAAATGCTGCAGCGTGTGTATGGAACTGCTTTTTTCAAAAAAGAGGATTTAGCAGAGCACCTTCGCTTGCTTGAAGAAGCGAAAGAACGTGATCATCGCAAAATTGGGAAAGAATTGAGCCTTTTCACTAATTCCCAATTAGTTGGACAAGGGTTACCGTTATGGCTTCCTAAAGGTGCAACAATCCGCCGTATTGTTGAGCGCTATATCGTTGATAAAGAAGTTCGTCTTGGTTATGACCATGTATATACTCCTGTGATGGGAAGTGTTGAGCTTTATAAAACTTCCGGCCACTGGGATCATTATCAAGAAGACATGTTTCCGGTCATGGACATGGACAACGAGCAATTAGTTCTTCGACCAATGAATTGCCCGCATCACATGATGGTGTATAAAAACAGCATTCACAGTTATCGTGAACTGCCAATTCGGATTGCGGAACTTGGTACAATGCACCGTTATGAAATGTCCGGTGCCTTATCTGGATTACAGCGTGTTCGCGGCATGACGTTAAATGACGCCCACATTTTTGTTCGTCCAGATCAAATTAAGGATGAATTCAAACGAGTAGTGAATCTCGTTCTAGCGGTCTATAAAGATTTTAACCTTACTGATTATTCATTCCGTCTTTCTTACCGTGACCCACAGGATACTGAAAAGTATTTTGATGATGATGCGATGTGGGAAAAAGCGCAGGGTATGCTGAAAGAAGCAATGGATGACCTTGGACTTGATTATTATGAAGCAGAGGGTGAAGCGGCTTTTTACGGTCCTAAGCTTGATGTTCAAGTGAAAACGGCCTTAGGTAAAGAGGAAACTTTATCTACTGTCCAATTAGACTTCTTACTCCCAGAGCGCTTTGATTTAACATATGTGGGTGAGGACGGCAAACAGCATCGTCCAGTCGTCATCCACCGCGGTGTCGTGTCAACCATGGAACGGTTTGTAGCCTTCTTAATTGAAGAATACAAAGGAGCCTTCCCAACATGGCTTGCGCCAGTTCAGGTTCAGGTGATCCCTGTATCGCCGGGCGCACATTATGATTACGCACGTAAGGTTCAGGAGCAATTGCAAAACGAGGGCTTCCGTGTTGAATTGGATGGCCGTGATGAAAAAATCGGCTATAAAATCCGTGAGGCGCAAATGCAAAAAATACCATATATGCTTGTTGTTGGTGACAAAGAGGTTGAGGATCAAGCAGTCAACGTTCGTAAATATGGTGAACAAAACTCAGAAACAAAGCCATTCGCGGACTTTCTTACAGCACTTAATGCTGAAGTGAAAAAATAAAAGTTTTTAAAAAAGGGAGGGAGACTTCCCTTTTTATTAAAAAAAATGTTGAATAATTTTTAGTTTCTTGCTACAATAAATTTCGTTGTCATCAAGGAAATGGTTCGTTGACATCATATCTTTGTTTGTGGTATAGTTACTAAGGTGAAAATTGAATACTTATTTTGGGGAAAAGAAGAAGCACCCGCTTCTCACCTGATTGACGCATTTGGCAGTTGGCAGGTTTTACGTGAACTTTTTTATTACATTTGTTTCGTAAAGTGTGGGTGTATTCATCCGCACTTTTTTATTTGTGTAACATTGATAAAAAGATTTTCAAACCTGTTGATTCAAGTAAGGTGTCTTGACCCGGAAGTTGTATTCTGATAAATCCTTGGAGGTGGCTAATTATTAGCAAAGACATGTTGTTAAATGAGGGCATTCGCGCTCGCGAGGTTCGTTTAATTGATCAAAACGGCGAGCAATTAGGAATTAAAACCAAGTTTGAAGCGTTAGAAATTGCTGGAAGAGTGAATCTTGATTTGGTACTTGTAGCACCAAATGCGAAGCCTCCAGTAGCCCGAATTATGGACTATGGCAAATTTAAATTCGAGAATCAAAAGAAAGAAAAAGAAGCTCGAAAGAATCAAAAAATCATTACGACAAAAGAAGTACGTCTCAGCCCAACGATTGATGAGCATGACTTTAATACAAAGCTGCGCAATGCCATTAAGTTTTTGGAAAAAGGCGACAAGGTAAAAGCTTCAATCCGATTCAAGGGCCGGGCGATTACCCATAAAGAAATCGGTCAACGTGTGTTAGACCGTTTTTCCGAAGCGTGCAAGGAAGTTGCAACGATTGAATCACATCCTAAAATGGATGGACGAAGCATGTTCCTAGTTTTAGCACCAAAACAAGAGAAGTAATAAGGAGGACAATCACAATGCCTAAAATGAAAACTCACCGCGGCGCTGCAAAGCGTTTCAAGAAAACAGGTTCTGGTCAATTAAAACGTGACCATGCTTATACAAGCCACTTATTTGCGAACAAATCTACAAAAGCTAAGCGTAAACTTCGCAAAGGAACTCTTGTTTCTAAAGGCGATTTCAAACGCATTCGTCAATTATTAACTTACATGAAGTAATCTCAAGTGATCGATATCTAGGAGGGAAATTACATGCCACGTGTTAAAGGCGGTACAGTTACGCGCAAGCGTCGTAAAAAAGTTCTTAAATTAGCAAAAGGTTATTACGGTTCAAAACATACATTATATAAAGTTGCTAACCAACAGGTTATGAAATCATTAATGTATGCATTCCGCGACCGTCGCCAGAAAAAGCGCGACTTCCGCAAACTTTGGATTACTCGTATCAATGCAGCAGCTCGTATGAACGGTCTTTCTTATAGCCGTTTAATGCACGGTTTAAAGCTTGCTGGTATCGAAGTAAACCGCAAGATGCTTGCTGAATTAGCGGTAAGCGATGCAAACGCATTTGCTGAATTAGCTAACGTTGCTAAGCAACAAAACAACAAATAATTTTTGATAAATGCCATTCTCATCGATGAGGATGGCTTTTTCTATAAGGGGGATTTAGAGGATGACGATGATGTTAGCAATCTTTGTTGTTATGAATATCGCTGGTCTGTTCATTATGGGAGTGGATAAAAAGCGGGCGAGAAAACATCAATATAGAATAAGGGAGCGGACTTTGTGGCTTGTAGCTCTATTTGGGGGAGCAATTGGGACGACGGCAGGGATGCAGATTTACCGCCACAAAACGAAGCATACCTCGTTTAAAGTTGGCTTCCCTGTCCTTGCTATTATAGAGTTCGTTCTTTTTATAAAAATACTATTATAAAAAGCCGCTTACATAGCGGCTGTCATTGTAAGAATTCCTTCACCGGACTTTTCCAACTAATTTCGGCATTCGGATAGTACTCGCGTATTTTTTTATCCATATAGTAAAAATCATCTTTTACCATCCCTTTTAACGAAGCCGTGTTTTCCGGCCAAATGGAGATGGACACAACATCAAAAGTATTATTAGCAGTTCCCATGTATTTTTCACCGGCAAACACAGCACCTTTATAGGTGAGGTGAAAATTCCTTCTCACATCATCATGATCAAGTAGTAAGAACCGTTTATGTTTACGTGCCGATTCAAGCTTTCGGGACGATTGAAATAGTAATTTAACCCCCATGTAAACCGCAAAAATGATGAAAAATAATAATACGAAGCGCAGTAACCAAATCATGGCTAAGCCTCCTACACCTATTTTCTATGTATTACGACTCAGCTGCAAAAAGGTTTCAATTATTTCTCACTTTGCTATAATTTTTCCATAAGGAGTGTGAGTTGAATGCAACTTGAAAAACTGTTTAAGATGCAAGCGGCGTTGGATACCCATATTGAGGAAAAGCACAATTTACAGGAAGAGGATTTATTCGAAAGGAAAATTCTTGCCTTGCTTGTGGAAATCGGGGAATTGGCGAATGAAACCCGCTGTTTTAAGTTTTGGAGTGTGAGACCATCTTCCGCTAAAGAAGTGATTTTAGAAGAGTTTGTCGATGGGGTTCATTTTATTTTGTCGCTCGGGATTGAGTGTGGCTTTGACCGCCAGCGAGTTGAAGTAGATATCAGTCAGTCTAATTTGAATGTAACGGAGCAGTTTCTTCGTGTTTATGAAAGGATCACCATCTTTCACAAAAGCAAAGACTTGACTGACTTTAGATATTTATTCGAGTCATACTTGCGGCTGGCCTTGTTGCTAGGTTTCAAAGATGAGGAAATCGAAAAGGCATATTTTGATAAAAACGAAGTGAATTATCAAAGACAACAAAATAACTATTAGCAGGAAATTGTGAATTTGCAGATTCCTTCTGTATAATAAAGAATGTAGTACATACATAAAGGGGGCTTATTAATGGTGCAATTAGACGCAACATTAACGATGTTAAAAGAATTAACGGATGCCAGAGGAATTGCCGGCAACGAGCGCGAAGTCCGCGATGTGATGAAGAAATACATAGAACCATTTGCCGATGAATTAACAACGGATGGCCTTGGCAGTTTAATCGCAAAAAAGGTCGGGAAAGCCGGCGGACCGAAGATTATGGTGGCGGGTCACTTAGATGAAGTTGGCTTCATGATCACCCAAATTGATGATAAAGGCTTTCTGCGCTTCCAACCGGTCGGTGGCTGGTGGGGGCAGGTTATGCTCGCACAACGGGTAACCATTGTGACGAGGAAGGGTGATGTAACAGGTATCATTGGCTCTAAGCCGCCGCATGTTCTGTCGGCTGAGGCCCGCAAAAAGCCGGTTGAGATTAAAGATATGTTTATTGATATCGGTGCATCAAGCCGTGAGGAAGCTTCAGAATGGGGCGTCCGTCCTGGGGATATGGTTGTCCCATATTTTGAATTTACGGTTATGAATAATGAGAAAATGCTGTTGGCGAAGGCATGGGATAATCGGATTGGCTGTGCAATTGCGATTGATGTTTTGAAGCGATTAAAGGACGTCGAACATCCTAATGAGGTGTACGGTGTTGGGGCGGTTCAAGAAGAGGTTGGATTACGTGGTGCCAAGACGGCAACGTATAAAATCCAGCCAGAAATCGGTTTTGCAGTGGATGTCGGTATCGCTGGCGATACACCTGGGATTTCCGAAAAAGAAGCGATGAGTAAAATGGGTAAAGGACCTCAGGTAGTTGTCTATGATGCTTCGATGGTCGCTCATAAAGGCTTGCGTGATTTAGTCACGGATACAGCGGATGAATTGAATATCCCATATCAATTCGAATCCATCCCTGGTGGTGGAACTGATGCAGGCTCCATTCATTTGACACACAATGGCGTACCGGCATTGGCCATTACCATTGCTACCCGTTATATCCATTCACACGCAGCGATGCTTCACCGTGACGATTATGAAAATGCGGTTAAATTAATTGTCGAAGTGATTAAACGCTTAGACCGTGAAACGGTTGATAAGATTACATTTGAATAAAAGTATTAGATCCTCGGCTGAAGGTTTTGGTCGAGGATTTTTTATATAAAAAAAGCTGCCTGGGGTGATTATGGCAGCTTGGATAGGAGGGTTACTTTAGTCCGCTCTCAAGGACGGAAAGCATTTCCTTTTTCTCTTCTTCAGATGCGTTTTTCCAAATGATTTCAAATAAAACGCCTAGTCCTGGGAGCATCTTTTCTTCCCCATTTTGAATCGCATCAACGATTGTATCCTCTAATTGATCTTGTGTGTTGCCTGAAACATTGTGAATAATAGCATTACGCAAATTTAGGTTCATATCCACACACTCCTTTTTATCCTGTATTTCTTTAATATGTTTTCTATTTTTGGTTTAATTATGTATTATTGTTATCATTACATGAGTTTTTTTAAAGGAGACCGAGTTTTGAAATATATAGAATCTGTCAATAATTCTAAGGTAAAACAATGGAAAAAACTTTTAACGAAAAAAGAGCGAGATAAGTCGGGAACATTTTTAATCGAAGGGTTTCATTTAGTGGAAGAGGCATTAAAGCAGGGTGAGCAAATTTTAGAAGTGATTGTTTCGGAAAAAGTGGACTTACCGCCCCGTTGGGATCCCGCCGGTACACCTGTCACACTCGTCACAGACGAGATTTCGAATTTGTTATCCGAGACTGAAGCACCGCAAGGGATTTATGCCGTTTGCCGACAAACTGTTTCCGAAGCTGGTGAGGCAAAAACCTTTTTATTCATCGATGCTGTCCAAGACCCGGGAAATCTGGGTACGATGATTCGGACAGCGGATGCCGCTGGTATTGATGCAGTTATTGTCGGTCGCGGCAGTGTTGATATTTTTAACTCCAAGGTACTTAGATCTGCACAAGGAAGCCACTTTCATCTTCCGATTATTAGAGGTGATTTGCATGAATGGATCAACAAACTTGAAGAAAAAAATATTCCAGTTTACGGAACGGCACTAGAAGGGGCTTCAGCATACACTGATATATCAAGTGGAGATTCATTTGCGCTGATTGTTGGCAACGAGGGAAACGGTGTCGGAAAAGATATTCTTTCAAGCACCACAGCCAATCTTTATATTCCGATATACGGGAAAAGCGAGTCGCTAAATGTCGCGGTCGCAACAGGAATTCTGCTCTATTATTTGAAAAAATAGATGCAAACTGGTTTGACCTTTTGAGGAAAATTATTATATAATAGTGAACAATTGATTATTATAAAAACGATGACGGAGAAAAGTATCATGTCAATTGACCATGTAGGGAGAAAGTGCCTCGACTGAAAGCACTTTTATGGTTCAGGACAAGAGAAGTTCACCTCCCGAGTTGGCATCGGGACCATTTTTTGCGAAAAAAATGTAAAGATGCACCGGCATATGCCGTTATCCGAATGAAGCGAACACAATGTTTCTATACATATCGTGTTTACAAGGGTGGTACCGCGAATAACAAACCTCGTCCCTTACCAGGGATGGGGTTTTTTTGTCTTTTGGTGCCTGACACCCTTTGTACTATCACCGTATTAGTAATGGTGCCTGACACCAATCTTACCGGCTATGAATAAGGAGGAATTGATCATGCAAGAACGTTTAAAGGAATTGCAGGAAGAGGCAATTCAAAAAATTGAGCAGTCTGCAAGCTTAAAAGAATTAAATGACATCCGTGTTGCCTATTTAGGGAAAAAGGGCCCAATCACTGAAGTACTTCGCGGGATGGGCAAATTGTCTGCTGAAGAGCGCCCAGTGATGGGAGCACTCGCGAATGAAGTCCGTGAAGCGATTGCGGTAAAAATTGAGGCAAAACAAAAGGGGTTAGAAGAGGCTGCTGTTCTTGAAAAGCTAGCATCTGAAAGTATTGATGTGACACTTCCTGGAAGCCCAGTTAGGCAAGGAAATCACCATCCGTTAACAAGAATCATTGAAGAAATTGAAGACTTATTTATTGGCATGGGCTATCAAGTTGCTGAAGGGCCAGAGGTTGAGCAAGATTACTATAACTTCGAAGCACTTAATTTACCGAAAGGTCACCCTGCTCGCGACATGCAAGACTCGTTCTATATCACCGAAGAGATTTTGATGCGAACTCACACATCACCAGTCCAAGCAAGGACAATGGAGAAACATCAAGGGAAGGGGCCGATCAAAATTATTTGTCCGGGTAAAGTCTATCGCCGGGACAATGACGATGCGACACACTCACACCAATTCATGCAAATTGAAGGCCTCGTAGTTGGCGAGAATATCCGCATGAGTGATTTAAAAGGAACGTTAGAGGTTTTTGCGAAAAAAATGTTCGGAGCTGACCGTGAAATTCGCTTAAGACCAAGTTTCTTCCCATTTACAGAGCCATCTGTTGAAATGGATATATCCTGCAAAATCTGCGGTGGTTCAGGCTGCAGTGTGTGTAAACAAACAGGCTGGATTGAAATTCTTGGTGCTGGCATGGTTCATCCAAACGTTCTTGAGATGGCTGGGTATGATTCTAAAAAATACACAGGATTTGCCTTCGGTATGGGACCTGAGCGGATTGCCATGTTAAAATACGGTGTCGATGACATCAGACATTTTTATACAAATGATGTTCGGTTCTTAAAACAATTTTCAAAACATGAATAAAACAAAATGCACCTTGATATGGGGCGACAGGCATAAGACGAGCAGCCGGCAGTAAGGTTGTTCTGTACCCTTTTTGCCGGATTGGCTTACTAGGCGCTGAAAATGGATAATAGAAGGAGATGACGACATGTTCGTTTCATATAAATGGCTCGAAGATTATATCGATTTAACTGGAGTAACAGCAGATGAATTAGCTGAAAAGATTACCAAAAGCGGTATCGAAGTTGAAGGTGTTGAGGTTTTAAACGAAGGTATTAAAGGTGTTGTTATCGGTCACATACTAGAGCGTGAGCAGCATCCGAATGCCGATAAATTAAGCAAATGCCTTGTCGATGTTGGTGAAGATCAGCCTATTCAAATTATTTGCGGCGCACCGAATGTAGCTCAAGGACAAAAGGTTGCCGTGGCCAAAGTAGGTGCGGTTTTACCAGGTAATTTTAAAATTAAACGGGCTAAGCTTCGCGGCGAAGAATCGAACGGAATGATTTGTTCTCTTACTGAGTTAGGATTGGAAGGAAAGGTCGTTCCAAAAGAATATTCTGAAGGGATCTTTGTTTTTCCAGCAGCTGCTGAAGTTGGTGCCGACGCACTTGCATTATTAGGCAGAGACGATGAGGTCTTAGAACTAAGCTTGACACCAAACCGTGCCGATTGCTTGAGCATGCTTGGGGTTGCCTATGAAGTGGCGGCTATTCTTGGAAGAGAGGTTAAACTTCCGGAAACAAACCTAGACCCTGGGGCAGAAAAGGCTTCAGACTATGTGAAAATTACTGTTGAGGCAAAAGAAGATAATCCATTATATGTAGCAAAAATGATCAAAAATGTAAAAATCGGACCATCTCCGCTTTGGATGCAGGCACGTCTTATGTCTGCGGGGATTCGTCCGCACAATAATGTGGTCGATATTACGAACTATATTTTATTAGAATACGGTCAGCCGCTACATGCGTTTGATTACGACCGTTTAGGATCGAAAGAAATCCTTGTTCGCCGTGCGGTTGACGGTGAAAAATTTGTAACACTTGACGACGTTGAACGGACATTAAGCGTTGACCATCTTGTGATTACAAATGGGGTGGAACCAGTTGCCCTTGCAGGTGTGATGGGGGGAGCGAATTCAGAGGTAACTTCAGATACAACGGCGGTTTTACTGGAATCCGCTTATTTTAACGGGGGAACTGTTAGGAAGGCTTCCAAGGATCATGGTTTACGAAGTGAAGCAAGTGCCCGTTTTGAAAAAGGTGTCGACCCTAACCGCGTTCGTGCAGCAGGAGAACGTGCTGCCTATTTAATGGCAAAATTTGCAGGCGGTGAAGTTTTAATTGGTGCTGCTGAAGCTGATACACTTACTGTTGAACCGGCAGTTGTTTCGATTACTTTGGAAAAAATTAATCGTGTCCTTGGCACAGAGTTGCATATGAAGGATGTAAAAGAAATTTTCGACCGCTTGCAATTTGCTGTGAGTATAGAAGGAGATTTGATTACAGTAACGGCGCCAACACGCCGCGGTGATATTAGAATCGAAGAAGATTTAGTGGAAGAAGTTGCCCGTCTTTATGGATATGACAATATTCCTAAAACACTTCCAATTGGGTCTTCGACACCCGGGAAATTGTCCGAATACCAGAAGAAACGTCGTGAAGTTCGACAGTATCTTGAGGGAGCAGGGTTGTACCAAGCTGTGACTTATTCCTTAACAAGTGAGGAGAAGGCAGCACAATTTGCATTAGAAAAACGGGATACGATCCGTCTTGCAATGCCAATGAGTGAGGAGCGCAGTATCCTTCGCCTTAGCATCTTGCCTCAACTTTTAGAGGTAGTAAAATACAATAGTGCCCGTCAAAATGACAGCCTAGCCGTTTATGAAACGGGTGCCGTATTCTTAGCGAATGGTGTGGAAGTGCTACCGGAAGAAAAGGAGCATTTAGCTGCAGCAGTTACTGGCTTATGGCATAGTCATTCCTGGCAAGGAGAGAAGAAGCCTGTCGATTTCTATGTTGTGAAGGGAATCTTAGAAGGCATGTTTGCTAAGATTGGGCTTTCTGAACAAGTTGAATATGTCCAAGCGCAGGTAGACGGCATGCACCCCGGCCGTACCGCAGAAATCCGCTTGAATGGTGAAAAGATCGGTTTCGTCGGTCAAGTACACCCAAGCGTCCAAAAAGAACTTGATTTAAAGGATACCTATGTATTTGAACTATCATTAAAAGCAGTCCTTGAAGCGGACACACCAATATTACAATACGAAGCCATTCCCCGCTTCCCATCGATCACAAGAGACATTGCCCTTGTGGTAAACAGTGAAACGGTGTCAGGCACCATGAAAAACATTATCATTGAGGCTGGGGCACCTTTGTTAAAAGAGGCGCAGGTGTTTGATTTGTATGAGGGTGATAAGATGGAGGCAGGTAAGAAGTCAATTGCTTTCGCTCTTAAATATGCTAATCCGGAACGTACGTTGACGGACGAAGAAGTTACAAAGGTTCACGAGCGTGTGTTGGGTGCCTTGAAAGACAAGGCAGGCGCGGTTCTTAGAGGTTAATTTTATTGAGGCTTGCTCGAAAGATTTTCGGGCAGGTTTTTTTTTCGATAGGATTTCAGTTTCGCAAATAAAACGGCCTCTTTCGCAAATAACTATCCTGTTTCGCAAATAAATGATCAACTTTCGCAAATAAAAAAATTTTTTCCCAAAAGGACAAATCAAATTGGTTGGAAGGCAGCCAATTTAATGTAAACCCTCCATAAGAATAACAAAAAAGGCTGCTCCATAATCAAAAACTTCGGGCAGCCTCTTTCAATTACATTTTCCCATAAATTTCATCATAGTTTTTCGCCAAGGCAACGTCTAAATCGGTTAGACCTCCCGCATTCCAGGAGGTGAGCCTTAGCGTTACTAATTTATAGTCAATCGCCATGAACGGGTGATGATTTTTTTCCTCCGAAAGTGCTGCAATTTCATTTACAAAGGCAATCCCTTTCAAAAACTCCTGAAAGCGATACTTTTTCACAATGAATTTACCGTCCAGTTTCCAGCCGGGTAATTCAGCCAGAGAGTCATCAATTTCTGTTAAAGTAAGTCTTTTTACCACCCATACCGCCCCCCAACTCCATTTAACTTATATTTATTCCTCAGCCCCGCTTTTTATTTACAATCACCATTGCTTTATCTGTATTCGCAAAGTGCAGCTTCACAAAGGATGGTAAAATATCGCGGCCTTTACTCATAATCAGCTTGGCAGCTGCGATATCAACCTGTGCACCGGCACCTTTTGGGATTTTAAAACCAGCTGCCTCGCTAAGCTTATCGATATATTGAATAAATGCGTACCGGGCAAGGATGCTGGCGGCAGCAACTGCCAGATGAATACCTTCCGCTTTCGTACTGAAAAAAACATTTTCTTTGGCAATGGCTTTCTGCCCCTTAATATGCTGAAAATAGGTACTTGGCTGCACGAATTGATCGATCAGAATCGCCTCTGGTTTTACAGGGGCAATTTTATCCAACACATTTAAAATCGCTTGGTTATGGAGAAGCGCCTTCATCTTCCCTTGGGACATTCCCGACTTTTGCACTTGATTGTATTTTTCATTTTTCAATGTCATTAGGCTAAATGGAATGACATCTTTGATGACTTTAGCAATCGCACTAATTTTTTCATCATTTAAGTCCTTGGAATCACGCACCCCTAATTCCTTTAATAACGGGATATCTTCTTTTCTTACATAGGCAGCTACAACGGTAATGGGGCCAAAAAAATCGCCCGTGCCAACCTCATCTGACCCGATGGCAGACATTCCACCTATTCCGACTGGTAGATCTCCCTTAGCCACTGATTTTCCTTTAGCAGCAGCCGGCTTATTCCCGGGGGAACTAACAGAAACACCGGCACTCCACTTACTGGCTTCTTTCTCGCTATTGTTCCCCTGAAATAAGACTTTCCCAGATTTATATGCTGTGATCATGCATGAAGGAGTTTTCACTGCAAACACACTTCCAGGTATGTTTTTATCTAATAGCTGCTTCCCATAATAGCTTTTCATTTCGCTTATTTTGGACATTTCCAAATTCAGAACTACGTTTCCCATTATAAATGCACCACATTTCTAAAAAATAGATTTCCATTTTGAATTTGTTTGACTTTTCGATTTCTATCAATTCGTGTTATGATATGGAGTAGGATTCTGGAATGGAGGCAGTAACGTTGTCAAATACACAAAAACACCGAACAACCGTAGATATTTACGGGCAGCAATACGTCATTATGGGGACGGAAAGCCCAAGTCATATTCGACTTGTGGGATCGTTAGTTGACGATAAAATGCGCGAAATACATTCGAAGAATCCTAATTTAGACGTGAACAAACTTGCTGTTTTAACAGCAGTCAATGCAGTCAATGATTATATTAAAATCAAAGATCAATTAGAACGGCTGCAAACAGAACTACAAAAGGAAAAGGACAACTAATTATGTTAGATTTAGCCATAATCATATTTTTAATAATCGGATTTTTCGTCGGTTTAAAGCGCGGTTTTATCCTCCAGCTTGTTCATTTATTAGGTTTTATTATTGCATATATTGCGGCCTATTCATACTATGACGAGTTAGCTCCCAAATTAACACTATGGATTCCATATCCAAACTTTGGTGAAGGTACGACATTAAAACTTTTAACGGACTCAAGTGATATGGAAACGGCTTTTTATCGGGCAATTGCCTTTGTCATTATCTTTTTTGCTGTAAAGGTATTATTCCAAATCGTTGGGTCGATGCTTGACTTTATCGCCCATTTGCCTGTTCTGAAGCAACTCAATATATTTGCAGGCGGCATTCTTGGTTTATGTGAAGTCTATTTAATTATCTTTATTTTATTATACATTAGTGCGTTAATACCAATTGAACTCATTCAAAATCAATTGGATCACTCCATTTTGGCAAATGCTATTGTAAATCATACACCTATCCTTTCGCAGCAAATCAAAAGCTTGTGGATTGAATATACAGCTGCATTAACTTCTCTGTAGCAGAGAAGTTTTTCTTTTCACCCTTAAAATAAGATAAAATGAAGATGCTAAATTAGAGGGCAGGTGAGAGTCAATGAAAATAACGAAAAAAGAAGTTATTCACTTATTAGAAATGATTGCAATTTATATGGAATTAAAAGGGGAGAATCCGTTCAAAGTTTCGGCCTTTCGCAAGGCGGCAACTGCACTGGAAACGGATGAGCGACCCCTTTCAGAGATTGAAGACTATACAGCAATTTCAGGCATTGGTAAAGGCACTGCGGCTGTGATTGATGAATACATAAATGAGGGTTCTTCTTCTGTATTAAAAGAACTGAAAGAAGAAGTGCCGGCCGGTTTAATTCCATTGCTGCAGCTCCCAGGCCTTGGCGGGAAGAAAATTGCCAAGTTATATAAAGAGTTAGGCATAATAGATGTTTCCAGTTTAAAGGAAGCCTGTGAAGCAGGGAAGGTACAAGCACTTGCGGGATTTGGGAAAAAAACGGAGGAAAAGATCTTAAGTGCCATTGCGAATGTCGGGACAAGGCCAGATCGGCTGCCGCTAGCCTATATGCTTCCAATTGCTGAGCAAATTGAAGCAAGACTTGCGGAACTGCCGGAGATTGACCGTTTTTCAAGAGCTGGAAGTTTACGAAGAATGAGAGAGACAATAAAGGATCTCGACTTTATCATTGCAACACTTCAGCCGGAAATTGTCCGTGAGCATCTTTTACACTTGCCGAAAATAAAAGAAATCATTGGCGCAGGCGATACAAAGGTATCTGTTATTTTTGCGTTAGATTATGATGTTTCCGTCGATTTTCGGCTTGTAAAACCGAAGGAATTTATTACCACCCTCCACCATTTCACTGGTTCAAAGGATCATAATGTCCGGATGCGCCAGCTGGCAAAGGAACGCGGTGAAAAAATCAGTGAGTATGGGGTAGAAGACTTAGAATCAGGAGACATCCGTACCTTCTCATCTGAAGAAGAATTTTTCAAGCATTTTGACCTCCCGTTCATTCCGCCGGAAATCAGGGAAGACGGAAACGAAGTAGAGACTTTCTCAGTGGAGGAAGGGGTAATCGAGCTCGAAGATATTAAAGGTGACCTCCACATGCATACCACCTGGAGCGATGGTGCCCATTCGATAGAGGAAATGGTAGAAGCCTGCCGCAAAAGAGGCTATCAATACATGGCAATCACCGACCATTCACAGTATTTAAAGGTTGCTAATGGTCTAACCAGAGAAAGATTAGTAAAGCAAAAGGAAGAAATTAAGAAATTAAATGAGAAATACGATGATTTGCTGATCCTTTCCGGGGTAGAAATGGATATTCTTCCTGACGGCACATTAGACTATGATGATGAACTGCTAGAAGAAATGGACTTTGTCATTGCGTCCATTCATTCAGCCTTTTCCCAGCCAAGGGAAAAAATTATGGAGCGGCTAAAAACGGCACTTGAAAATGCCCATGTCGATTTAATAGCCCATCCCACTGGCAGAAAAATCGGCCGACGCGCGGGGTACGATGTGGATATCGATCTATTAATCCAGTTGGCGAAGGAAACCAATACAGCATTAGAATTAAATGCCAATCCAAACCGGCTCGACCTAGCAGCAGAATATTTACGGAAAGCGCAGGATGCCGGTGTAAAGATTCTCATCAATACGGATGCCCACAAAATGGACACCTTAGAACATATGAAAATCGGAGTTTCTGCTGCGAAAAAGGGTTGGATTCGAAAATCAACTGTGATCAATGCACTTGATAAAAATGACTTACTAGAATTTTTGCATAATAGATAAAAGGAGGATATACTCCATGCAAGAAAGAGCCTTAAAGGTACTAGAATTTACAAAGGTAAGAGAGCTGCTGTTGGAACACGCATCCTCCTCACTTGGTAGAGAGAAAATAAAAAATCTTGTGCCATCAACTGATTTTGAAGAAGTAGCCAGACTGCAAACCGAGACCGATGAAGCAGCAACGGTTTTTCGGATAAAAGGAAATGTTCCGTTATCAGGGATCCATGATATTCGCGCCCATATCAAACGTTCTGTGATTGGCGGTGTCCTCAGCCCGCATGAATTAAATCAAATCGCGAGCACCATCCATGCCAGCCGTCAAATGAAGCGATTCATTGAGGACATTGCTGCCGAAAGAACAGAACTGCCCATTTTAGTAGAACAAGTCGAGAGGATCATTCCGCTCACAAACCTGGAGCAAGATATTAAACATGCCATTGATGAAGGCGGCGAGGTGTTAGATAGCGCGAGTGACTTATTGCGCACCTTAAGACACCAACTCAGGTCAAATGAATCGCGTGTTCGTGAGAAACTAGAAAGTATGATTCGTTCGTCAAATGCAGCAAAAATGCTGTCAGATGCGATTGTTACGATTCGTAATGACCGGTTTGTTATTCCGGTAAAACAAGAATACCGCGGCCATTATGGCGGTATCATTCATGATCAAAGCGCATCCGGCCAAACGCTATTTATTGAGCCGCAGGTCATCGTTCAATTAAATAATCAATTACAGGACATCCGAGTAAAGGAACAGCTTGAAATTGACCGAATCCTGACAGAGCTTTCCGCAAAAGCGGCTGAGCATGAGAGCGAGCTCAAAGTCATTGTGGAAGTTTTAGCTAATTTAGATTTTATATTTGCAAAGGCGAGATACGGGAAAAAAATAAAGGCATCGAAACCGCTGATGAATAATGAGGGAAGAATTGCCTTATATAAGGCGAGACATCCGTTAATTCCCATTGATGAAGTAGTGGCCAACGACATCATGCTTGGGAAAGAGTTTACGACTATTGTTATTACCGGGCCAAACACCGGGGGGAAAACGGTAACGTTAAAAACCCTGGGCTTATGCTCTTTAATGGCGCAGGCAGGATTACAGGTTCCGGCCTTAGACGGCTCTGAGCTTGCGGTCTTTGATGCGGTGTACGCTGACATTGGCGATGAACAGTCGATTGAACAGAGCTTAAGTACTTTTTCTTCGCATATGGTCAATATCGTTGACATCTTAAATAGTGTAGATTTCAACAGTTTGGTATTATTTGATGAACTTGGAGCGGGGACGGATCCACAGGAAGGCGCCGCTTTGGCCATTTCGATACTCGACGAGGTGCACAAGCGGGGGGCAAGGGTCATTGCAACAACCCATTACCCGGAATTAAAGGCGTACGGCTATAATCGTGAAGGTGTGTTAAATGCCAGTGTAGAATTTGATGTTGAAACATTAAGCCCAACATATAAATTACTTCTAGGAGTCCCGGGCAGAAGTAACGCCTTTGAAATCTCGAAACGTTTAGGTTTAAGTGACCGGGTGATTCAAGCAGCGCGTTCACATGTTAGTGAAGACACAAATCAAATTGATAAGATGATTGCTTCTTTAGAAAGCAGTAAACGGCAGGCGGAAGAGGAGCAGTTGGAAGCAAGGGATTATTTGAACCAAGCGGAGAAGCTGCACCAGGACTTGCAAAAGCAAATGATCGAATTTTATGAGAAGAAAGATGCCATGCTGGAAAAAGCGGCAGAAAAAGCCGCGGACATCGTCGATGAGGCTAAACAAGAGGCAGAGCAAGTCATTCGTGATCTTCGCAAAATGAGAACTGAAAAACATCTGGAAATTAAGGAGCATGAATTAATTGATGCCAAACGTCGTCTTGAAGACGCAGCGCCGGAAATTAAGAAATCTGTGAATCTTGCTAATAAGAAAAATAAAAAGCACAGTTACATGCCGGGGGATGAGGTAAAAGTTTTAACATTTGACCAAAAAGGGACACTCGTTGAAAAAGTGTCTGCAAATGAGTGGCAGGTTCAAATCGGAATTTTGAAAATGAAGGTCAAAGAGAAGGACATGGAATATGTGAGTACGCCAAAACAAGTGGAAACAAGACCAATGGCTATTGTCCAAGGGCGTGATTCACATGTTAAACTGGAATTAGATCTTCGCGGAGAACGGTATGAAGATGCCCTATTGAAAGTGGAAAAATATATTGATGATGCTCTTCTTTCCAGTTATCCACGTGTATCGATTATCCACGGGAAAGGGACAGGAGCCCTAAGGCAAGGTGTTCAGGAATATTTACGAAACCATCGTTCCGTCAAGAAAATTCGCTTTGGAGAAGCCGGAGAGGGTGGATCAGGCGTAACCATCGTAGAGTTTAAATAAGGTCGGGGAGAAGCGAAAAATGGACCAGTTTTGGGAGAACGAATATATTCAAATTGCTGCCTATTATAGTGTAGTTATTCTTTGTATGGTTGTCTTTTTAGCCATTTTTGAAATGGTAACAAAATATAAAAATTGGGAAGAAATTAAAAATGGTAATTTAGCAGTGGCATTGGCAACCGGCGGGAAAATATTTGGTGTAGCGAATATTTTCCGAGCATCCGTCGACGTGCATAATTCTCTGCTTGAAATGATTGGTTGGGGGATCTACGGTTTTGTGCTATTACTTGCCGGCTATTTTATCTTCGAATTTTTAACGCCAAAATTTAAAATTGATGAAGAAATTCAGAATGATAATCGTGCAGTAGGGTTGATTTCGCTGATTATCTCAGTTGGATTGTCATACGTAATTGGGGCAGGGATTTCGTAAGGGGAGAATGAAAGTGGAAACATTAGCAAAAGTTCTTATTGGTTTATGCGGTATATTTGTGCTACTTGGTATTATCTATTTTGTGTTTTTTGCTTAAACATGACATCGCTGAAACTGATTCAGCGGTGTTTTTTTCAATAAGAAATTTAAGCCATCAACTATCCTGTTGAAGCTTTTCTTCATTGTCTATTGTGAAGTACTGTACTATAATTAAAGAGAGTTTTGAATTTTTATAATTATACAGATAAATAAGAGGGAGGTTATGCATGTTGGAATCAAAACCATGGTTGAATCATTATCCGAAAGAAATTCCTACCACACTTGAATACTCCTCAGAACCTGTGCAAGAATATTTGGCAGATGCAGCAAGAAAGTTTCCAGAGAAAATAGCGATTCATTTTATGGGCAAAGAAATGACCTACAAACAGTTGTATGAAGATGTAGTACATTTTGCCAGTTACCTTCAGGGGCATTTGGGAATTAAAAAAGACGATCGAGTCGCAATTATGCTCCCCAATACACCACAAGCAGTTATTAGTTATTTTGGTATATTAATGGCTGGTGGAATTGTCGTTCAAACCAACCCATTATATACGGAACGTGAACTTGAATATCAAATGAAGGACTCCGGAGCCAAAGTAATTATCACCCTAGACATCCTCTACCCAAGAGTCTCGAAGGTTATGCCGAAAACGGATTTACAACATATTATTGTAACCGCTATCAAAGACTACTTGCCCTTTCCAAAGAATCTAATCTATCCTTACATCCAGAAAAAACAATATGGAATTGTCGTGAAAGTCAAACACGGGGGATCCTCCCATTCATTGACTGAAATTTTGAAGGAAAACCCGAAAGAATTAACGAAATACGACTTCAACCCTGATGAAGACATTGCCCTATTGCAATATACGGGTGGAACAACCGGCTCTCCGAAAGGTGTCATGTTAACACATAAAAATTTACAATCGAACACATTGATGAGTGAGGCATGGTTATATAAAGCGAAGCCCGGTGAAGAATCGATGCTGGGAATTGTCCCGTTTTTCCATGTTTATGGGATGACTGTCTGCATGATCCTATCAATTAAGATGGCTTGCAAAATGATATTACTGCCGAAATTCGATGCATTGACAACGTTAAAAACGATTCATAAACAGCGCCCGACCCTATTTCCCGGTGCCCCAACTATTTATATCGGCTTATTAAACCATCCTGATTTAAAAAAATACGATTTATCTTCGATTGAGGCATGCATCAGCGGTTCAGCCCCGCTTCCGCTGGAAGTACAGGAGAAATTTGAGGAGGTGACCGGGGGAAAACTGGTGGAAGGCTATGGGTTATCGGAAGCATCACCAGTCACCCATTCCAATTTTTTGTGGGACGTGGAAAGAGTAAAGGGAAGTATCGGCGTTCCGTACCCTGATACCAATGCAAAAATTGTCTCTATTGAAACAGGTGAAGACATGCCTGTAGGAGAAATTGGCGAAATTGTCATTAAAGGTCCACAAATTATGAAAGGCTATTGGAATCGTCCGGAAGAAACAAGAGAAGTTCTGCATGATGGTTGGCTTTATACGGGTGACTTAGGATATATGAATGAGGAAGGATATTTTTACGTCGTCGACCGTAAAAAGGATATGATTATTGCCGGGGGCTACAATATTTATCCTCGCGAAATTGAAGAGGTATTATATGAACATCCCGATGTGCTCGAGGCAGTTGCAGCAGGCATTCCAGATCCATATCGCGGTGAAACGGTTAAAGCGTATATTGTTCTAAAAGAAGGTTCAACGGTTACGGGAGATGAAATGAATCAATATGCCAGGAAGTTTCTGGCTGCATATAAGGCACCGCGGCTATATGAATTTAGAGATGAATTGCCCAAAACAGCAGTAGGAAAAATTTTAAGAAGAATGCTTGTTGAAGAGGAAAAGCGAAAAATAGAGGAAGAAGCTCAAAAACACGCCTAATCTAGAAAATTTTTTTTGAACGGATAGGCTTGTCTGATATATGATAATAAGTAGCCAAAGTTTCTGGCAGAAGTTCTTGACAGAAGTGAAGATAAATTCTATTATAAAAATATGAATGATGATTCATTCATATTTTTATTTTTACTTAACAAGTAATGTACATAATTTTCTTCAAAGGGGGGGATAGATTGAAAAAAAGTAAGCCGAAATACATGCAAATAATTGATGCTGCAGTCATCGCTATTGCTGAAAATGGCTACCACCAAGCCCAAGTTTCGAAAATTGCGAAGCAGGCGGGAGTGGCAGATGGCACGATTTATCTTTATTTTAAAAACAAAGAAGACATCCTCATCTCACTCTTTGAAGAAAAAATGGGAACATTCATTGAAAAAATAGATCAAATGATAGCAGGAAAAGGGACGGCGGCGGAGAAGTTATTAAAGATGATTGAAGCGCATTTCAGTTTGCTTTATGAGGATCACCATCTTGCCATTGTGACCCAGTTGGAATTGCGCCAATCTAACAAGGATTTACGGCTTCGCATTAATAATGTTCTAAAAGGGTACCTACAGGTGATTGATAAAATTATACTCGAAGGCATAGAGACGGGTGAGTTTTCACCGGACCTAGATGTACGTCTTGCCCGGCAAATGATTTTCGGTACGATTGATGAAACCGCTACCTCATGGGTAATGAACGAGGAAAAGTATAATTTGATAAAACTGGCAACCCCGGTTCATCACCTATTAATTAATGGCTGTGGGTTCAGAAGAGGAAAAGAATAGGGGGAAAAACTTTGGAATATTTAAAATGGTCGTATCAAGAAAGTATTGCCACGATTACAATTCAGCGTCCTCCGGCAAATGCCCTTTCATCAGGTCTTTTAAGGGAATTGTCGTTGATACTGGATGAAATCGAACCAAACCGTGAGATTCGTGTGATTGTTATTCATGGTGAAGGCCGCTTTTTCTCAGCAGGTGCTGATATTAAAGAATTTACCACGGTCACTTCTTCAGGAGATTTCGCTAACCTTGGTAAATTCGGTCAGGATTTATTTGATCGTATGGAAAAGTTTCCAAAGCCGATTATTGCCGCAATCCATGGCGCAGCACTTGGCGGCGGATTGGAACTTGCTATGGCTTGTCACATCCGCTATGTCAGCGAAACGGCTAAACTTGGCCTTCCTGAGCTGCAGCTTGGTTTAATCCCTGGATTTGCCGGTACACAGCGCCTGCCAAAATATGTAGGAGTTGCCCGTGCGGCAGAAATGCTGTTCACATCTGAGCCCATCACAGGTTTAGAAGCAGTAGAATACGGGTTGGCCACCCGAGCTTTTCCAGAAACTGATGTATTGGACCAGGCTTATCAATTAGCTGGGAAAATTGCTAAGAAAAGCCCTGTCTCCATTGGTGCTGCTATTCAATTATTAAACTATGCAAAAACAGAAGAGTTTTACGAAGGTACCAAAAAAGAGGCTGAATTGTTTGGTAAAGTTTTTATTTCAAACGATGCCAAAGAAGGGATACAAGCCTTCCTCGAAAAAAGAGAACCAAACTTTAAAGGTGAATAACTTCCATAAGCAGGGCTCCTGTTTTAAGAAGTTTTATAAATTTTTTTCTAAAAAATTATCTCAATCTTTCAAACTGAGCGAATGCTCGAATATTTCATAGGAGGGGACCAAAAGCATGAACATTTATGTGTTAATGAAAAGAACCTTTGATACGGAAGAAAAGATTACGCTGAACGGTGGAAAAATCAATGAGGATGGTGCTGAATTTATCATCAATCCATATGATGAATATGCGATTGAAGAAGCCATCCAAGTCCGTGATGCCAATGGTGGCGAAGTAACCGTTATTTCTGTTGGCAACGAAGAAACTGAAAAACAATTGCGTACTGCTCTAGCAATGGGTGCAGATAAGGCGGTTCTAATCAATACGGAAGACGATGTGGAGAATGGTGACCAATTTACGACAGCCAAAATCCTTGCTGAATACTTAAAAGATAAAGAGGCAGATTTAATCATCGGCGGAAATGTTGCCATCGATGGCGGATCAGGACAGGTTGGCCCGCGTGTTGCCGAGTTATTAAACATTCCGTATGTAACAACGATTACCAAGTTGGAAATTGACGGAACAAATGTAACCGTTACCCGTGACGTTGAAGGGGATGCTGAAGTCATTGGAACAAGCCTGCCTTTGTTAATCACGGCACAACAAGGTCTTAATGAACCTCGTTATCCATCATTACCGGGGATTATGAAAGCGAAGAAGAAGCCGCTTGAAGAATTAGAATTAGATGACCTTGACCTTGATGAAGATGATGTTGAAGCGAAAACTAAGACAATTGAAATTAATCTGCCAGCCAAAAAAGAAGCAGGAAAGGTTTTAGCCGGCGAATTAAATGATCAGGTTAAAGAACTTGTTCACCTACTTCATACTGAAGCAAAAGTAATTTAATCGAATTCACATAAAAATTGTTTTTTCAGGAGGTAAACATACATGTCAAGAAAAGTATTGGTATTAGGAGAAGTTCGTGACGGATCATTACGTAATGTTTCTTTCGAAGCAATTGCTGCCGCAAAAACGGTTGCTGAGGGCGGAGATGTTGTTGGTGTCTTAGTTGGCCAAGCTGTAAGCGCTTTAGGTACGGAACTAGTCCAAAATGGTGCAGACCGCGTTATCATTGTAGAAGATGAGAAATTAAATCAATATACATCTGATGGGTATGCCCAAGCATTACTTGCAGTTATTGAGCAGGAAAAACCGGAAGGACTTGTTTTCGGTCATACAGCACTTGGTAAGGACTTGGCACCAAGAATTGCTGGGAAACTTTCATCGGGTCTCATTTCTGACGCAACTGCTGTTGAAGCAGCCGGCGGAAATATCGTGTTTACACGACCAATTTATTCTGGAAAAGCATTTGAAAAGAAAATTGTAACCAGCGGATTGATTTTTGCAACGGTTCGCCCAAATAACATTGCTCCTTTAGAAAAGGATGAAAGCAGAACTGGAGAGGTTTCTTCCCTATCTGTTGATATTAAAGACCTTCGTGCCATTATTAAAGAAGTGGTAAGAAAAGCAAGCGAGGGTGTTGATTTAAGTGAAGCAAAAGTGGTTATTTCCGGAGGCCGCGGTGTTAAGAGTGCGCAAGGGTTCGAACCATTGAAAGAATTAGCTCAAGTATTAGGTGGAGCTGTTGGCGCTTCCCGTGGTGCATGTGATGCCGACTATTG
This sequence comes from Bacillus sp. MM2020_4, assembly GCF_011250555.1. GTDB lineage: Bacteria > Bacillota > Bacilli > Bacillales > Cytobacillaceae > Neobacillus. The sequence goes on from NZ_JAANMZ010000003.1 coordinate 183,643, forward strand.
TGATTACTCCTTACAAATTGGCCAAACTGGTAAAGTTGTAACGCCTGACTTATATATTGCCTGTGGAATTTCCGGTGCTATCCAGCATTTAGCGGGCATGTCCAACTCCAAGGTGATTGTTGCGATCAACAAAGATCCTGAAGCAAACATCTTTAAAGTAGCAGACTACGGAATCGTTGGTGACCTTTTCGAAGTTGTGCCATTATTAACAGAAGAGTTTAAAAAGCTTAAGGTTCATTCATAATAATAATGGGGCGAGCAGGGTGTTCTGCTCGCTTCTAAATTTTTAGGAATATGATGGCTAAAATAAGGGAAAATAACGAGTAGAGCAATTTATTAGCGTGTTATTTCAATCGATGTTATACTCTGGGTAGTATTTCAGTATTTATTAGGGGGTAAATAAAAAATGGCTATTTCACACGTAACAGATCAAAATTTTACGGCTGAAACAGGTTCAGGACTTGTCCTTGTAGATTTCTGGGCACCATGGTGCGGACCTTGTAAAATGATTGCACCAGTTCTTGAAGAGCTTGATGCAGACATGGGCGATAAAGTGAAAATTACGAAGCTTGATGTGGATGACAACCCGCAAACAGCTGCAAACTTCGGTGTTATGAGCATTCCAACATTGTTGGTCATGAAAAATGGCGAAGTCGTTGATAAAGTAGTCGGCTTCCAGCCTAAAGAAGCATTAGCAAGTGTATTAGAAAAGCACGTTTAAGTATACAAAGATACAAAATGAAACCTTAGCTGGGCTTGTTCCAGTTAAGGTTTTTTTTGATAAGAAAAACATCCCACTTCCCTTTAATGGCCATTTGCATTACTATTTTATAAGATAGAAAAAAAGACGGATGGGAGTGGCCGGAAATGAATGAGATAATTAATCAAAAACTGACACTGCTGCCTGATCAGCCTGGCTGCTACTTAATGAAAGACCGTCAGGGAACGATTATTTATGTAGGGAAAGCAAAAGTTTTAAAGAATCGTGTTCGTTCCTATTTTACCGGATCACATGATGGGAAGACATTAAGGCTCGTTAATGAGATTGAGGACTTTGAATACATTGTTACTTCTTCAAATATAGAAGCGCTTTTACTCGAACTAAACCTTATCAAGAAATACGATCCCAAATACAATATCATGCTGAAGGATGATAAAAGCTACCCGTTTATAAAAATTACTGCGGAAAGACACCCACAGCTAGTCATAACGCGAAAAGTACGAAAAGATAAAGGGAAGTATTTTGGCCCCTATCCGAATGTTGGTGCTGCAAAGGAAACGAAGAAATTACTTGACCGCATGTTTCCCTTACGAAAATGCAACAACTTCACCACGGGACGACCATGTTTTTATTATCATTTAGGTCAATGTATCGGCCCCTGCGTTAAAGAGGTTAGTGAAGAAGAATATAAAAAAGTAACAGATGATATTTCTCGATTTTTAAACGGTGGCCATAAAGAAATAAAAAAAGAGCTTACTGAGAAAATGACCGCAGCAGCCGATGAACTAGATTTTGAACGAGCAAAGGAATACCGCGATAAAATCGTTCATATTGAAACGATTATGGAAAAACAAAAAATTACGATGACTGATTTTACGGACCGTGATGTCTTTGGCTATGCTGTTGACAAAGGCTGGATGTGTGTCCAAGTCTTCTTTGTCCGCCAAGGAAAGCTGATTGAACGGGATGTCTCTACTTTTCCAATCTACAATGAACCGGAGGAAGAAATCTTAACCTTCCTTGGTCAATTCTACACAAAAGCCAATCATTTCAAGCCCAAAGAGATTTTGATTCAGGATGAGGTAGAACTAACAATGGCGGAGCAGCTGCTCGAAGATGTGAAAGTGCTGCAGCCACAGCGCGGACAAAAAAAGGATCTCGTCAAAATGGCCATTAAAAATGCCAAAATTGCTCTAAATGAAAAATTCTCCTTGATTGAAAAAGATGAGGAAAGAACGATAAAGGCAGTAGAAAACCTAGGGGAATTACTAGGGATTTACACTCCGCATCGGATTGAGTCATTTGATAACTCCAACATTCAAGGAACAGACCCCGTTTCTGCAATGGTCGTTTTTATCGATGGCAAGGCCACCAAGCGGGAATACCGCAAGTATAAAATTAAATCAGTAAAAGGTCCTGATGATTATGAATCCATGCGGGAAGTCACAAGAAGAAGATACTCCAGGGCCTTAAAGGATGAACTGCCACTCCCAGATTTGATTATCATTGATGGTGGAAAAGGACATGTTGAGACTGTAAGAGATGTGCTTGAAAATGAATTGGGGCTTGATATTCCGCTTGCTGGTCTGGTGAAGGATGAAAAACACCGAACTTCACAACTTCTATATGGAAATCCGCTAGAAATTGTCCCTCTAGCAAGGAACAGCCAAGAATTTTATTTATTGCAAAGGATCCAAGATGAGGTTCACCGCTTTGCGATTACCTTTCACCGTCAAATTCGCGGGAAGTCGGCCTTTCATTCATTACTTGATGATATTCCGGGAATTGGTGAAAAGCGGAAAAAACAATTGCTAAAGGAATTCGGCTCGGTAAAGAAAATGAAGGAAGCTACGGTTGAGGAATTTCGAGCCCTGGGAATCCCAGCCAATGTAGTGGAAGAATTAATCAAAAAACTTCAATCGTAAGGATTGTCAGAAAAAATTGAACATGCTATAATAAGTGAAAATTTAATTTACTATCACTTTTACGTATTAAAGTGAAGGTAGAGGTGCGAGCTTCAATAGTAATGGTTCTGAGAAGGATGAGCTTCGAAGATGAATCATGAAAGGGGATGTTCGCCGAAGTAAGGAAGGTCTCATTTCTTTCTTTGCTGGTTCTGCATTGAATAAATGCAGGATTGTCAAGACCTTGGTCTTGGAGAGCTATCTTACATTGTGTGTACGGAAATTTATATTTTCGTGGTCTTAAAGCAATGAGATGCCCTTCTCATTGCTTTTTTGCGTGTTTGGGGAAAATTAATAGTATTACTTAAAAAAAGGGGAAGAAGATCATGGGGCTTATTGTACAAAAATTTGGGGGAACCTCCGTTGGCAGTGCAGAAAGAATTTTGAATGTGGCAGCCTGTGTGAAAGAGGAGACGGAACGAGGCAATAACGTCGTTGTCGTCGTTTCAGCAATGGGGAAATCTACAGATCAACTAGTCAGCATGGCTAAGGAAATATCCTCGCAGCCAAGTAAGCGAGAAATGGATATGTTGTTATCCACTGGGGAGCAGGTGACCATCTCCTTACTTTCGATGGCCTTAAATCAACAAGGACTTGATGCGGTTTCCTTCACTGGCTGGCAGGCGGGTATTGTGACCGAACCTGTTCATGGAAATGCGAGAATCTCGAAAATTAACACGGAGGCCATTCAGACCCAGTTATCGGATGGTAAGGTGGTTATTGTTGCCGGGTTCCAGGGAATCACAGAGGACGGTGAGATTACCACCCTTGGCCGCGGCGGTTCTGATACGACCGCTGTAGCATTAGCTGCTGCGCTTAAAGCAGATAAGTGTGATATTTATACCGATGTAACCGGGGTATTCACCACTGACCCAAGGTATGTTAAAGCGGCACGTAAATTATTATCTGTGTCGTATGATGAGATGCTGGAGCTTGCCAATTTGGGTGCGGGTGTCTTGCATCCAAGAGCTGTAGAGTTTGCAAAGAACTATCAAGTTCAGCTTGAGGTTCGTTCAAGTATGGAGAAAATAGAAGGAACAGTCATAGAGGGGGAAGCAACAATGGAGCAAAATTTAGTCGTACGCGGAGTGGCGTTTGAAGACGAAATTACTAGGGTAACGGTATTGGGGCTTACCAATTCACTAACTAGCCTGTCAACGATATTTACAACCTTGGCACAGAATCATCTTAACGTGGACATTATCATTCAAAGTACAACAGAGGGTGGTACGGCGAATTTGTCTTTCTCGATACATACAAATGATTTGTTAGAGACATTAAAGGTATTAGAAGACAATAAAGAAGTGCTAGGCTATGAGCAACTCGATGCAGAAAATAAATTAGCGAAGGTATCCATTGTTGGTTCCGGCATGATCTCCAATCCAGGGGTGGCAGCCAAAATGTTTGAAGTTCTAGCGGCTAATAATATCCAAATTAAAATGGTCAGTACTTCAGAAATAAAAGTATCCGCCGTCGTCGAAGAAAAAAATATGCTTAAAGCAGTAGAAGCACTCCATGCAGCATTCGAACTAAGCAAATAGGTAGAAAGGCGAAAAAGGGTGACAGGCACCATTCTGGTGCCTGCCACCCTTTAAAACACAAAAATAGTAGAAATGAACAAAAACGAATTTTATTTGATTGGATCTTTTGTGTCCCATTTGATGGTGAATTGGACTTTGTTTGCCTTTTTGATTGGGTGCTCGAAGGCTTCGGCGATGACTTCTTTTTGAAGCTCAATTTGCTGGGCAAGGAAACCGGCTTCAAGCTGGAAGAAGTACTCTGCTTTTGATTTCACTCGTGACACAATGAGTGGGCTTGTTAGTTCAATTTCGATTTCATTTTTCGTTTCTTTTGCTAATTCAAGCTGTCCCCATGAGGCATTAGCGAAAAACTCAACGACTTGATCAAAATCGGTTAAAGGAAATTTCCGTGCCAGTCGTTTACCTGCCCAATAAAGGATTTCAGGGGTGTCTTTTCCTAGAATCTCAGGTAAAAGGACTTCTCTGATTAACTCATATCCGAATATGGAGATGGTTCGCGGTTCCGGTGAATTAACATCTATATCGACAACTGTACTATCTTTCACATGTTTCCCCTCTTTCTATCATTCTATTATATACAATTTTGATTAGGTTTTAGAACTGATTTCTCGAAAACAGGAATGGAAGGGAAAATATTATTTCGTAATAACTAATCATATTTATCATCATAATTATAATGTCCTTTCATACGGAAAAATCAACAGTTAGATGTTGGTAATTGGGGAGTGAAATTTGTAAAAAATTCAAATAAACGGTGTTTTTCATCACCGTCTATTATAATATCAATATATTTTAAAAATTTTATTTTTTAGTAAAGATTGTGTATCCGTTTTCTTGACGCTCTAGCATGTTGGGAGTAAAATGGACATGTCACATTATTGTCACAGTGATGCTAGGTTATGAATTCTTTTAAGGGGTTTTATAAGGGAAGAAACTTAACATCATTTTTAAAATTAAAAGGGGGGTAAAATAATGGCGGGTAATCGAGAATTTGTTAATCGCAGATTGCATTCGCTGCTGGGGGTAATCCCAATTGGATTATTCGTAGTGCAGCATCTTGTAGTCAACCATTTTGTAACAGGAGGACCTGAATCCTTCAATAAGGCTGCAGGTTTTATGGGAAATCTTCCGTTCCGGATTGTGCTGGAAACTGTAGTTATTTATTTACCAATTCTTTATCATGCAATTTATGGACTTTATATTGCTTTTACCGCAACTAGCAATGTCAATAAGTTTGGTACATACAGAAACTGGATGTACATCCTACAACGTATTACTGGCGTTATTACATTGATCTTTATTGCATGGCATGTATGGCAAACACGGATCGCGGCGGCATTTGGATCAGAGGTTAACTTTGATATGATGCATGATATTCTTACATCACCTTTCATGTTTGTATTCTATTTAGTTGGTATTATTTCAGCCATTTTCCACTTTGCTAATGGCTTATGGTCATTCTTAGTTAGCTGGGGGATCACGGTGTCACCTCGTTCACAAGTCATTTCTACATACGTGACAATTGGTGTTTTTGTGGTTCTAGCAATTGTTGCTGTTCAAACACTGGTTGCTTTTATTTAATAAAATTTTTGGTCGGAAAAATATGTGTATTTTGGATTGAGGGAGTGAGTCACGAATGAGTAAAGGTAAAGTGATTGTAGTCGGCGGCGGCTTAGCTGGCTTAATGGCTACCATCAAAGTTGCAGAAACAGGAACACCGGTAGAGCTATTTTCTCTTGTTCCGGTAAAACGTTCTCACTCTGTTTGTGCCCAAGGTGGTATTAATGGAGCTGTAAATACAAAAGGTGAAGGGGATTCTCCGTGGATTCACTTTGATGATACCATTTATGGTGGAGACTTTTTAGCAAATCAGCCTCCGGTAAAGGCGATGTGTGATGCTGCACCATTTATTATTAATTTATTTGACCGGATGGGAGTTATGTTTAACCGTACTCCTGAAGGATTACTAGACTTCCGTCGCTTTGGCGGTACACAGCATCACCGTACAGCATTTGCTGGAGCTACAACGGGTCAGCAATTGCTTTATGCATTGGACGAGCAGGTCCGTCGTCATGAGGTAGACGGTTTGGTTACAAAGTATGAGGGCTGGGAATTCCTTGGTACCGTTATTGATGATGACGGTGTTTGCCGTGGTGTTGTCGTGCAAAACCTCAAAACAATGGAAATTAAGTCGTTCTCTGCTGATGCTGTCATCATGGCAACAGGCGGTCCTGGGATTATATTTGGTAAGTCAACAAACTCTGTTATTAATACAGGCTCTGCCGCATCAATTGTTTACCAGCAGGGTGCAACGTACGCGAATGGTGAGATGATCCAAATTCATCCTACTGCCATCCCTGGTGATGATAAACTGCGTTTAATGAGTGAATCAGCACGCGGTGAAGGCGGCCGAATTTGGACGTATAAAGATGGAAAACCATGGTACTTCCTGGAAGAAAAATATCCTGCATACGGAAACCTTGTACCACGTGATATTGCAACACGTGAGATTTTTGATGTGTGCGTACGTCAGAAACTTGGTATTAACGGGGAGAACATGGTATTCCTTGATTTATCTCACAAGGATCCGCATGAATTGGATGTTAAATTAGGTGGTATTATCGAGATTTATGAAAAATTCATGGGCGATAATCCACGTAAGGTTCCAATGAAAATATTCCCAGCTGTTCATTATTCTATGGGCGGACTATGGGTTGATTATGACCAAATGACCACTATTCCTGGTCTCTTTGCCGCTGGTGAGTGTGATTATTCTCAGCATGGTGCCAACCGACTAGGGGCAAACTCATTGCTTTCAGCAGTTTATGGCGGAATGGTCGCTGGACCAAACGCTGTGAAATATGTGGATGGACTTGAGAAGACTTCTGAAGCAGTATCATCTTCTGTGTTTGATCGCCATGTTAAAGAACAGGAAGAAAAATGGAACGGAATTATGTCCCTAAATGGTACGGAAAATGCATATGTCCTTCACAAAGAGCTTGGTGAATGGATGACAGATAACGTAACAGTTGTCCGTTACAACGATCAACTATTAAAAACGGACGAAAAGATTCAAGAACTCTTGGAACGTTACCAACACATTAATATTAATGATACGTCTAAATGGAGCAACCAAGGGGCGGCATTCACACGTCAATTACAAAATATGCTGCAATTGGCCCGCGTTATTACTATTGGTGCTTACAATCGGAATGAGAGCCGTGGTGCACATTATAAGCCTGATTTCCCTAAACGGAATGATGAGGAATTCTTAAAGACAACAATGGCTAAATTTGTTGATGCAAAGACTGCCCCTGAATTCCATTATGCGGATGTCGATACATCGTTACTAAAACCACGTGAGCGCGATTATACAAAAAAACATTAATGGAGAGGGGAGTAGGAAAGAATGTCTGAAAAGAAAACAGTGAAATTTAAAATCATGCGTCAAAATAACACAGATTCTGCCCCTTTTGAGGAGGAATTTGAAGTTGATTATCGTCCGAATATGAATGTTATTTCGGCGTTAATGGAAATTCGGAAAAATCCTGTTAATGGGAAAGGGCAATCCACTACCCCAATCGCTTGGGATATGAATTGTCTTGAAGAGGTTTGCGGTGCTTGTTCAATGGTGATTAACGGCAAACCACGTCAAGCATGTTCGGCACTTGTTGATCAATTAGAACAGCCAATCCGTTTAGAACCGATGCGGACGTTCCCGGTTGTCCGTGACCTTCAAGTAGATCGCAGCAGAATGTTTGATTCTTTGAAAAAGGTGAAGGCTTGGATTCCAATTGATGGAACCTACGATTTAGGACCCGGACCGCGTATGCCGGAGAATAAACGCCAATGGGCATATGAACTGTCTAAATGTATGACGTGTGGTGTCTGTTTAGAAGCGTGTCCTAACGTAAACAGCAAAACCAACTTTATGGGACCTGCTGTCTTTAACCAAGTTCGTTTATTTAATGCCCATCCAACAGGCGCGATGAATAAAGCAGAACGGTTAAATGCCTTCATGGAGGATGGCGGTATGCAAGGTTGTGGTAACTCACAAAACTGTGTGCAGGCTTGTCCGAAAGGGATACCAATTACGACTTCCATTGCAGCTATTAACCGTGATGCCTCTATGCAGGCATTCAGAAACTTCTTTGGCAGCGACAACGACTAAAATAAACCAAAACCTTCTTTTCTACTTTGAAAGGAAGGTTTTTTCCTTTTTTTATGATGATTTCCAATAGTTCTATAAGTGCCCCTTTGGTATACTTGAAAATAATGTCCTTTTGAAAAGGTAGGTTTTACATGTGAAGTCGAAGCTTCCTCTGTTGATTATTTCTATCGGACTCATTTTATTAGGTGTTGGAGTGTGGCAATTTGTAGATACGAAAGTTCAAACAAAAGCCTCTGTTAAACAAGCAAAGGAAATGATTGCTGAACAGCGGTCAGAACCGCTAACAAAGAAAGTTGAAAACAGCCCGCCTCCAAGTATGGGGGATACTGTAGGTCTCTTAACTATTCCGAAGATTAAGTCTGAACTGGCCATCGTTGAAGGGACCGATCCGGATGATCTCGAAAAGGGTGTTGGGCACTATAAGGGTTCTTATTTTCCAGGCGATCAAGGGCAAATTGTTTTGTCTGGCCACCGTGACACCGTATTTCGTAAATTAGGTGAACTTAATATTGGGGATTCATTAAAAATGGAAATGCCCTATGGAAACTTTACCTATGAAATTACGAAAACGAAGATTGTGAAGTCTGACGATACGAGCATTATTACATTACAGAATCAGCAGGAGGAATTAATTGTTACCACTTGCTATCCCTTTCGCTATGTCGGTAATGCTCCAAAACGGTATATTATTTATGCAAAACGTAAAGCATCATAAACCCTTTGCTTCACTGGCACCAAAAGGTTAGAATATCCTTTGCATTTTTTTAATAAAATCGTTCTCCTCCAAGAAAATATAGTCACTTCATTTATATTATTCACATAAGATATGGTGACTAAATATACACCCACCCACGATTCATTACTGGCGAAGGCAAGGAGGGTTACAATACTTGAAGGAGAATGATTATAATCACAAGCCACTACTCACCAAACGTGAAAGAGAAGTATTCGAACTACTAGTACAAGACAAAACAACGAAAGAAATCGCTGGTGAATTATTTATAAGCGAAAAAACAGTTAGGAATCACATTTCAAATGCCATGCAAAAGCTTGGTGTAAAGGGGCGTTCACAAGCAGTTGTAGAGCTCCTTCGTATGGGAGAGCTAGAACTTTAATGATGACCGGCATCCATTTTTGGAGGCCGGTTCATCGTTTTTATACACAAAAGTTACATAAGATTATGGAAAATAGTAGAAATGCCTTGAAAGTTTTATAAGTAAAATTTAAAATAAACTGTAGGTTAATAGAATTAATGCTTTATTCACATAGATAAAAGAGCCCTCTTATTTTAGCGATAACAACACATAGACGGTAGCGCGTTAGACGTGAGCTAGACACAAGCCAAGATGGGAGACTTACACATCTTGGCTTTTATTTTTTCACTAATTTCGTTGGGGAAGGAACTGATAGAGAGAGATGAGCGGTCCTGTAGAAGCAATAAAAAGTGAGAAGAGATTGCTTTTAATCAATTATTTAACTGAAAATAAGAGCCGGTATGAAACAATGTTCACGTATAACAAAGATGGCATTTTTACAATAGACATCGAAGGGCAACTGGTGCGGGGGAATCCAGCATTCGAAAAGATTTCAGGATATGCACAAGAAGAAGCGAATAAGTTAAAGCTCCAATTTCTTTTTCCAATTGATCAGGTAAATAAAGTCTTTCATCATTTTCATCAAGCCGTTTTAGGCCAAGTCCAAAATTTTGATTGTAAAATGGTAAATAAAATGGGGGAGCATGTTGACCTGAATATTACGAATATCCCCATTTGCGTAAATGACCAAATAGTGGGGGTCTGTGCAGTTGCAAGAGATATTACGGAATTAAAAAGAAAGAAAGAAGAAGTAAGAAAAATAGAAGAAATGCAGCGTGTATTAACGGACAACCTATTGGATCTTATTATTAGTACGAATTTGCAGGGAGAAATTATTTATGTCTCCCCTTCATGTGAACATATTCTTGGCTACCCGGCTGAAGAAGTGATCAAACAAAATTTCTTATTCTTTGTCCATCCAGATGATGCTGAAAAAACTTTTATCATTCGAAAAGAGGCTCTTAGCAGTCATGAAGAAAGAAGGGATTGCTACCGTATTCGAAAAAGGGATGGAAGTTTTGTTTGGATGGAGTCTCTTTGCAAACCAATTATTGCCCCCGATACCCTTCATGTATTAGAAGTGGTCAGTGTGTTTAGGGATATTTCAGAGCGAACGAGAGTAGAGGAAGAGGGGAAAAAACGGGAGGAGACTTATCGGGATATCGTCGAGTATTCCCCGGATGCTGTCATTATTGCAAAAGAAAATGAGATTCTTTTTTTTAATGAAACAGGTGTAAAATTATTTGGCGCAACAAAGAAACAGGATCTTTTGAATAAAAAGTTTTTTGATATTATTCATCCGGATTATCAAGAGATTGCCAAACAGCGATCCAAACTTCTTATGAATGGTGAAGCTACCGACTTTTATGAATACAAGCTAGTCCGTTTGGATGGAACTACTTTTTTCGCCGAAGTAAAAGGGATTCCAACAATTTTTCAAAATCAATCAGCAAGGCATATTATTATTAGGGATTGTACGGAACGGAAAAAGACACAAGAACTGTTACTAAACTCAGAAAAATTAAGCGTTGCTGGCCAGCTTGCAGCAGGGATTGCTCATGAGGTTCGGAATCCCCTGACGGCAATTAAAGGGTTTCTTCAGTTAATGGAGGCACAGGCAGAGGGTGATAAACCGTACTTTGAAATAATCCAATCAGAGATGGATCGGATCGAGCTGATTTTAAGTGAGTTATTGGTGCTTGCAAAACCGCAAGAGTTAAAGATTGAAACGGTTGATTTAATTTCGCTTCTTGACAATGTAAAAACATTAATTGATACCCAGGCGAATATGAACGGGGTTCATATTGAGAGGATCTATCAGGCGAAGAATATCACGATTAAATGTGATAAAAATCAATTAAAACAAGTTTTTATAAATATCTTGAAAAATGCTATTGAAGCAATGCCAAAAGGCGGCGTCGTCACAATCGAATTGAAAAAACACAGCTTTAATAAGGTAAAGCTGCTTATAAAAGATACTGGCAGCGGTATGCCAGTGCATATCTTAAGACGACTGGGAGAGCCGTTTTTCACTACCAAAGAGGATGGTACCGGACTAGGGATCATGATCTCCAAACAAATCGTTGAAAATCATGATGGCTCGATTCATTTTTGGAGTGATCAAAAAGGGACCATAATTGAAGTGATTTTGCCAATGGCGCGGCATGTGGAGGTATAGAGGGTTCATATTTCACCCAAATTGAAAAAGCATCGGATCCGATGCTTTTTCAAATGATTTGGTTTATGCTGACTTTGTATAACTATACTCCACTTCATCCTTTTGTTGATTGTAATCAACATGTAAATCATGTCCATTAAAGAACCATAAATCCGTACTTTCTACAAAAAAGGTAATTCCTTCTATTTCAGTTTTAACAGACATATCAATCGGTTCATTATCAACTGTAAACCCAAGGGCAAAATTTTCTTGGATTGGGCTGCTCCCGTAAATTTGTGTATAGAACCTCACTTTATCTCCTTTGGTTAACTCCACTTCCTCTTGAAACCATTTTAATGCCGCGTTACTAATGTTTATGACCATATTCTCCTCACCTTTGTTGTTTATTGAGACTTATTTTTTATCTGTTCATCATTCTATACTATCTCCAAAGTATGTGAAACTAATTTGATTCTTGTATATGGAAGATTGGCTTTTTCGTAGCAGTATTTCTTCCACCTGCCAGTAGGGATTCTTCAAAAAGTTTCAACTTGAAATTTTAACGAAAAAAGGTGAAAATAAGGAAAAGCTTATATAATTTTCTTTGTATTGTTGGTCTTGAGGATAAGCTACTATTAGGAGTGTTAAATAATGGAACTCGAAAATCCGCAAAAGGTACCTGGGGATATTTTTGCCAATATAGAAAAAGATTTACGCTACATTTCTGGAATTATCAAGCAAAAGGGACGTGAAATGTTAAGTAATTATAAGATTACGCCTCCCCAATTTGTGGCGTTGCAATGGCTTTTTGAAGACGGCGATATGACAATTGGCGAGCTATCGAATAAAATGTATTTGGCCTGCAGCACGACCACCGATCTTGTCGACCGGATGGAGAAAAATCTTCTCGTGGAGCGGGTGAAAGATCCGAGCGATCGTCGAGTGGTGAGAATTCATTTGCTCGAAGAAGGTAAGAGAATTATTGATGAAGTAATTAAGAAACGTCAAGTATACTTAGGGGATGTATTGAAAAACTTCACACTAGAAGAAATTCAACTTCTTCAATCCAACTTGATGAAACTGCATCAGGAAATGCGATAAATGAGGCGAGATGTTTGAAACAACCAATAGGCGTTATTGATTCCGGTGTCGGTGGATTAACCGTTGCCAAAGAGATTATTAGACAGCTTCCGAATGAGAAAATTATTTATTTAGGGGATACAGCTCGCTGTCCATATGGTCCGAGAACAAGGAATGAAGTAAAGAAGTTCACATGGGAAATGACCACTTTTTTATTGAAAAAAAATATAAAAATGCTTGTGATTGCCTGCAATACTGCAACTGCCGCTGCCCTTGATGAAATTCGCAAGGAATTGTCTATCCCTGTCCTTGGGGTCATTAATCCAGGGGCACGTGCCGCCATTAAGCGGACAAAGAATTATCGGGTTGGTATTATTGGTACTGTAGGTACAGTTAAAAGTGGTGCGTATGAGAAGGCCTTGAAATCGCTAAACAGCCGGCTTTTTGTTACGAGTCATGCATGTCCTAAGTTTGTCCCTCTAGTGGAAAGCGGTGAATACAACGGGCCGATTGCCGAAAGAATTGTAGATGAAGCGTTGGCACCCATATTGGATCAAAATATAGATACATTGATTTTGGGATGTACCCATTATCCATTGCTTGAACCACTTGTAAAAAACGTAATGGGCGAAAGCGTACAGGTTATTAGTTCTGGTGATGAAACAGCTCGTGAGATTAGTGCAATTCTTCAATATAACGGGCAGCTGGATGATTCAGAGGTTGAGCCGAAGCATGAATTTTACACAACAGGCTCTAAATCGCTTTTTTCAAAAATTGCCTCTCAGTGGCTTGGCATCCCCGTGGACAATGTAAAAAAAATTAAACTATGAAATGGAGCTCTATCAATTAGATAGGGCTTTTAGTTTCGCCCAAAAAAATTTGTCCTATTTTCTTTCCTAATGCGGTCTAATTTTTCATAAAGCTCGTATACATGATAGTACAAACTGTCTTAGGGGGGAATTAATGTGTCTAAAAATAAAGCGAAAATCCTAGGTGTAACCATGCTTGGTTCAGCCGTGCTGCTTTCGGGCTGTGGATTGTTTGGCGGTGAAACACAAAAGAAAATTGATCCGCCAAAAAGTGTAACTGTTACCAATAAACCAGTCAGTAAGGAAACGACGACGAAAGAAAAAAGTAAGGTAGAAAACGCCATAAAGACAGAACTTTACTTAATTGATAAAGATGGCTATGTCGTGCCGCAAACATTAAACCTGCCGAAAACAACCTCAGTTGCCAAACAAGCACTTGAATATTTAGTCGCAAATGGTCAAGGGACCGACATGATTCCTAATGGCTTTAGAGCTGTCCTTCCTGAGGATACCACCCTATCTGTCAACATTGAAAAAGACACAGGCGTCGCTACCGTTAATTTTTCAAAAGAATTTAAGGACTACAAACCGGAAGATGAGGAGAAAATACTCCAATCTGTCACGTGGACCTTGACACAATTTGATAATGTTAAAACGGTCAAGCTGCAAATGAACGGGCATGAACTAACGGAAATGCCTGTCAACGGCACACCTATCAGCCAAAATCTATCAAGAGCAACAGGAATAAATATTGATACGAATGATGTCGTCGATATCACGAATACGAAGCCAGTCACCGTTTATTATATTGGTGGTGAAGAGGGCTCATACTACTACGTTCCGGTCACCCGCCGGATCAGCAATAACGAGAAGGATCAATATGCTGCGGTCGTCAATGAACTAATTAAAGGGCCTAGTGCAAAATCAACGCTTGTTTCCGAGTTTGTCTCTGACGCGAAACTGCTTGAGGCACCAACCTATAAAGATGGAGTCGTTACTTTGAACTTCAATAAGAATATTTATGACAGTTTCGATAAAAAGGAAGTTTCACAATCTTTACTAGATACTATCGTCCTTTCCTTAACCGAGCAGCAGGGAGTAGAAAAAGTGGCTGTTCAGGTGGATGGTAAAGCAGAGATAAAAAATGATAAAGGGAAAAAAGTATCTGAGCCAGTCACTCGTCCAGAAAAAGTCAATACAGGTAGTTTTTAAAAAAATATTTTTGTTATACTATATAGTGACAATGAAAGAGGTTGGCCCTTTAGTGCCGCCTCTTCTTTATTTGAAAATTTTTAAAGGAGGAATTTTGAATGCGCGTTGATGGTAGAGAACCTTCACAGCTAAGACCGATACATATTGAAACTAATTATTTGATGCATCCAGAGGGTTCTGTCCTTATATCTGTAGGAAATACAAAGGTTATATGTACTGCGAGCATTGAAGATCGTGTTCCTCACTTTATGAGAGGCGAAGGCAAAGGCTGGATCACGGCCGAATATTCGATGCTCCCAAGGGCAACAGAATCAAGAAACATTCGCGAATCCTCGAAAGGAAAGGTGTCCGGTCGCACGATGGAGATTCAGCGATTAATTGGCCGCGCCCTTCGCGCAATTGTAGATCTTGGTGCCATTGGCGAGCGAACCGTTTGGATTGATTGTGATGTTATTCAGGCAGATGGCGGTACACGTACTGCCTCCATCACGGGTGCATTTGTTGCCATGACACTTGCTTTACATGCACTAGCTGAGAAAAAGTCATTTTCAAAGTTCCCGATTACCGATTATTTAGCAGCGACAAGCGTGGGAATTTTGGCGAATGGCAATCTTGTTCTTGATTTAAATTATGCAGAGGATTCCAAGGCGCACGTCGATATGAATGTCGTAATGACCGGAAACGGCGAATTTGTAGAACTACAGGGGACTGGCGAAGAATCAACCTTTTCCTATGATCAGCTTCAAGGCCTCCTGCAGGTAGCACAGGAGGGTCTCATGGAGCTCTTTGAGCAGCAAAAAGCTGCATTGGGTGAGGACATTATCCGAAAGATTGAGGGCAGGCGGAAGAAATAGGTTGCTGAATGAGTTATGTTATATGGTTACTGTCGTTAGACCCATAAAAGAAGAAGTCTAGAATAAGAGGAGATTACTATGAAGGAAGTTATTATTGCAACGAAGAATCCCGGTAAGGCTCGGGAATTTGAACAAATTTTTTCAAGCAGAGGGATCCAAGTACGGACATTGCTTGATTACCCAGAGATCCCAGATGTAGAGGAAACAGGCACATCCTTTGAAGAAAATGCTATCCTTAAAGCTGAATCGGTATCTAAGAAGCTTAATAAAATGGTCATTGGCGATGATTCTGGGCTAATCGTAGACGCCCTTGACGGCAGACCAGGAATCTATTCGGCGCGTTATGCTGGCGAGCCAAAAAATGATCAAAACAATACTGATAAGGTATTATCAGAATTACAGGGTGTACCTAAAAGCGAGAGATCTGCGAGATTCTATTGTGCATTAGCCATCAGCATACAAGGTCAAGAAACAAGGACGGTGGCAGGCACCTGCGAAGGTCGAATTTTGGAAGAGCGCTGTGGCTCGAATGGCTTTGGCTATGATCCTGTTTTTTATGTGCCGGAAAAAGGCAGGTCCATGGCAGAGCTATCTGCAGATGAAAAGAATAGCATCAGCCACCGTGCCAATGCCCTAAAGAAGCTTGATGTGATCCTTGATTCTATTCTAGAAGGAGCAGGCCAATTATGAGCAAGGTGTTAGTTGTCAGCGATAGCCACGGATTGACGAAGGAACTCGAGGTCTTAAGAGAAAGACATCTAAACGAAGTTGATTTAATGATTCACTGCGGTGATTCAGAGCTGATGCCGGACGACAAGGCACTATCAGGTTACTTGACCGTGATGGGGAATTGTGATTTTGGCGGTGGGTATCCACTGGACACTACTTCAGAGGTGGCCGGGAAAAAGTTCTTCATAACCCATGGCCATCGTTACTCGGTGAAATCTACTTTAATGAATGTAAAATATAAGGCCTCAGAAGTAAATGCGAATATCGTCTGCTTTGGCCACTCGCATATATTAGGAGCAGAATTGATTGATGGAGTCTTATTTCTAAATCCCGGCAGCATTCGACTCCCGCGTGAGCGTTTAGAAAAAACATATGTTATTCTTGATTTACAAGATAAAAAAATCAAGCTATCTGTGTTTGAGATAAATGGGCGGGAATTGACAGACCTTGCCCGTGAATTTGCACAATAATAAAAGTGGGAGAAATCCTCCCACTTTTATTATTGAAAAAAGAATTAAAAACCTGTTGACTTTATGGTAGTTGGATAATATAATAAATCTTGTCTTTGATACATGAATATGTCCCAGTAGCTCAGCCGGATAGAGCATACGCCTTCTAAGCGTACGGTCGGGAGTTCGAATCTCTCCTGGGACGCCATTAAACTACATACCAGAATCGTAACTCGCCAGCAATGGTGAGTTTTTTTTGTGTTTTATTTATGCTACACTATTTTCCAATGACAAATAGAAGGACGGAAAAAATGAAAAAGCGCGAAATAGTGAAACGAAAAGACAATGTGGTCTATTTTCCGGGACTTGAAAAAAGGCTAACCGATAAAGGCTTGGAAAGACTTGGAAAGAAAAAATTTAATGAAGCCATTCCCCTATTGGAGGAAGCCCGGGAACTAGATCCAACTAATGAAAACATCCTAATCGGGCTTGTCCTGGCATATTTCGAAGCAGGCTCTTTTAGTAAAGCAAAAGTACTAGCGAAGGAAATGCTCTTAAAAGGAATCGGTGACTATTTTCAAATGGTCGACCTTTATTTAACCGTGCTAATTCAACTTCACGAATACCAGGAAATTGTCTCGACCATCGAAGTCTTATTTGAGGAAAAAGAAATTCCTTCGGAAAAACATGATCATTTTTTAACCATCCTGCAATTTAGCAGAAGGATGGCAGAGAATCGCCAGCCTGCTGGAGATGAAGAAATCACATCTGAGGTTCAAAATTTAGATCTTTTTTCAAAAACGAACCTAAACGAGCAAATGTTAGTGGTTGCAAGTTTGGCAGAGAAAAATATTCGCCCCCATTTCGAAGAAATAACGGATTATTTAAAGGCAGAAGCGGGTCATCCATTTTTAAAAACCATGCTAGTAACTCTATTAAAAGAACAAGAAATAAATAAGGAATTGGAAGTAAAAAAATTTTCACAAGAAAAAGCAATCAATCCAATGCTGCTGCCAGAGGTAAGACTACAGCCCCGGATGCTGGAGGTAAAGAATTTGCTTCTGAATCGGTTAGAAAGTGAAAACCCTGGTCTCTATGAAAATACGGTCGAAATGGTTGAGCGGACGTTTTTTATTAGTTATCCATTTGAACTGGAGCCGGAAGATTCCGCGGCATGGGCTGCCGCTTTTCATCTTCTCGCCCAGGAATATCTCGGAATATACGTGGAAATAAGCAAAATTGCCTTTGAATATGGAGCGGAGTTACTAGAAATAGAACAAGCAAGGGCGCAAATCGAGGAAATTGAGAAAATTTCCACCCCTTATATTTAGGTCTCGCTGTTGAAAGAAAGCAAACCTATGATATAATGTAGGGGTTGCATTGTGTAAAAAACTTGTCTTTACATGAAAAAACTGGAAGTGGCTTGTTGGACAGGTCATATTCCGACTCAAATTCGTTATCGAATGAAATGAGAATAGATTTGTTGGAGGGAAAAAGTATGTCAGCGAAATGGGAAAAGTTAGAAGGAAACCGCGGTGTCCTTACTGTTGAAGTAAGTGCTGAGCAAGTAAGCAAAGGCTTAGACGCGGCATTTCAAAAGGTTGTTAAACAAGTAAACGTTCCAGGCTTCCGTAAAGGAAAAATGCCTCGCGGGATGTTCGAAAAGCGTTTCGGTGTTGAAGCACTTTATCAAGATGCATTAGATATCCTTCTTCCAGAAGCATATGGAAGTGCTATTGACGAAACGGGAATTGAACCAATTGATCGTCCTGATATCGACGTGGAACAAATGGAAAAGGGTAAAGACCTTATTTTCAAAGCAACTGTTCAAGTAAAGCCTGAGGTTACATTAGGTGAATATAAAGGACTAGAAGTTGAAGCTTTAGACACAACTGTTACGGAAGAAGACGTTGCTAACGAATTAAAAACACTTCAAGAGCGCCAAGCTGAGCTTGTTGTTAAAGAAGAAGGCAAAGCTGAAAACGGTGATACAGTTGTTCTTGACTTTGAAGGATTCGTTGATGGTGAAGCATTCGAAGGCGGAAAAGCCGAAAATCACTCACTTGAATTAGGTTCAAATTCTTTCATTCCTGGATTTGAAGAGCAATTAGTCGGTATCGCAACCGGAGAATCTAAGGATGTAGAGGTAACTTTCCCTGAAGAATACCATGCGGCAGAGTTAGCTGGTAAACCAGCAACATTCAAAGTAACTGTACATGAAATCAAAGGAAAAGAACTTCCTGCATTAGATGATGAGTTTGCTAAAGATGTTGACGAGGAAGTTGAAACATTAGATGCATTAAAAGAGAAAATCAGAACTCGCCTAGAAGACAGCAAAAAGCATGAAGCTGAACACCACCTACGTGATACAGTAGTGGAAAAAGCAGCTGCAAATGCTGAAGTTGAAGTTCCAGAAGTAATGGTTACAAACGAAGTTAACCGCATGCTTCAAGAGTTCGAACAACGCCTGCAAATGCAAGGGATGAATCTTGAGCTTTACTTCCAATTCTCTGGTCAAGATGAAAATGCATTACGTGAACAAATGAAAGAAGAAGCACAAAATCGCGTAAAAGTTAACTTAACTTTAGAGGCAATTGCGAGCGTTGAAAACCTAGAAGTTTCTGAAGATGATGTAAATGCTGAACTAGAGAAAATGGCTGGTATGTACAACATGCCTGTTGACACGATTATCCAAGCTCTTGGTGGCGTTGATGGCGTCAAAGCAGATCTTAAACTTCAAAAAGCTGTAAACTTTCTTGTTGAAAACAAGAAGTAATCATTAAAAAACAAGGCACGATAAAAAAATCGTGCCTTGTTTTATACATTTTTTTAATTACATATTATAATAAGGGCAGGGAAACCTTTTAATTATCTAGCCAATGGATAAGAAAGCAGGAAAAAAGGCAATACATAGCGAATAAATATTTTCCATAAAGGTTTTTGTCTTATTTTTAAAAATAATGGTTAAGATTAATGAGTACATACGTTTTTCATTGAATGACACAAACAATAGACGAGTAAAGAAAACATACTGTCGTTAAGCGTTTTATTTCCAGTCCATTGGCTAAATATGTTACAATGCAACATACATACCACCAGAAAAATTAGAAAAAACTCGGATATTTGTGTTATTTGTGAGCAACAAACACGTTTTAAGGGGTGAAAGGATTGTTTAAATTTAATGATGAAAAAGGACAATTAAAATGTTCCTTCTGTGGCAAAACACAGGATCAAGTTCGTAAACTAGTGGCCGGGCCGGGAGTTTATATATGTGATGAATGTATCGAGCTTTGCACAGAAATTGTGGAGGAAGAACTTGGAACGGAAGAAGAAGTAGAATTTAAAGACGTTCCAAAGCCGAAGGAAATCTGTGAAATTCTGGGCGACTACGTTATCGGTCAAGACAAGGCGAAGAAATCGCTGTCTGTCGCAGTTTACAACCATTATAAGCGCATCAATTCTAATAGTAAAATTGATGACGTTGAGCTTTCAAAAAGTAATATTTGTATGATCGGACCAACTGGTAGCGGTAAAACATTATTGGCCCAAACATTGGCGCGTATTTTGAATGTACCATTTGCCATTGCCGATGCCACTTCCTTAACAGAGGCTGGATATGTCGGGGAAGACGTCGAAAATATTTTATTAAAATTAATTCAAGCTGCTGACTATGATGTGGAAAAGGCTGAAAAGGGCATTATTTATATTGATGAAATTGATAAAATTGCCCGTAAATCAGAGAACCCTTCCATCACTAGAGATGTTTCCGGTGAAGGTGTTCAGCAGGCTCTATTAAAAATTCTTGAAGGTACGGTGGCAAGTGTTCCGCCACAAGGTGGCAGAAAACACCCACATCAAGAATTCATTCAAATTGACACAACGAATATTTTATTTATTTGTGGTGGAGCATTTGACGGAATTGAACCAATTATCAAACGCCGTTTAGGTCAAAAGGTTATTGGGTTCGGTTCAGACGTCAAGCAGGTAGATATTGGCTCGAAGGAACTTCTTTCCAAGGTATTACCTGAAGACTTGCTTCGTTTTGGATTAATTCCAGAATTTATTGGCCGTCTTCCTGTGATTGCAAGCCTTGAGCAATTGGATGAGGCTGCATTAATTGAAATCTTAACAAAACCAAAAAATGCACTTGTGAAGCAATATCAAAAAATGCTTGAAATCGACGAAGTCGAGCTGCAGTTTGAGGAAGGTGCACTGACTGAAATCGCAAAGAAAGCTATTGAACGTAAAACGGGTGCCCGTGGGTTACGTTCAATTATTGAAGGAATCATGCTTGATGTCATGTTTGACCTTCCATCCCGTGATGACATCACGAAATGTATCATCACGAAAGAAACCGTAATCGACAATAGTGTTCCAAAGCTTGTTTTGGAAGATGGAACTGTTGTGGTCGAAGAAAAATCTGCATAAAATAGGGAAGACCCGGCTGTTGGCCGGGTCTTTTCACGTTTGTAGGAGTTCAATATGTGATATTCCGCATTCAATGAGCGATTTCCTGAGTTCAATGAGCGAATTTCGAAGTTCAATGAGCGGATTTCCGGGTTCAATGAGCGAATCCTATCAGCATCCTTACCATACAGTTTTAAAATTTTATAGTTTATTCCGCGTTTCTACAGGAAATACTTATTACTATATATTGAGTATTTAGTTGTAGGAGGGAAATATATGAGTTGGACAGGGATTGCCTTATTTATACAGCTGTTTTTCGGAATTATTATTGGGCTGTATTTTTGGAATTTGCTAAGGAACCAGCGTACGCAAAAAGTGTCCATTGATCGGGAATCCCGGAAAGAAATGGAGCAGCTTCGCAAAATGCGATCAATATCCTTAACGGAACCATTATCTGAAAAAGTTCGTCCTTCAAGCTTCAATGATATTGTAGGCCAAGAGGATGGAATAAAATCATTAAAAGCAGCATTATGCGGCCCTAATCCGCAGCATGTGATCATTTACGGTCCACCAGGAGTTGGTAAAACAGCAGCGGCCCGACTTGTTTTAGAAGAAGCCAAAAAGAATGCAAAATCACCATTTAAGCCAGCATCTGTCTTTATTGAATTGGATGCAACAACGGCCCGATTTGATGAACGCGGGATTGCCGACCCGTTAATCGGCTCCGTCCATGACCCAATCTATCAAGGTGCCGGTGCCATGGGACAGGCTGGAATTCCACAGCCAAAACAAGGGGCAGTAACCAACGCACATGGCGGGGTTCTTTTTATCGATGAGATCGGTGAACTGCATCCCATTCAAATGAACAAACTATTGAAAGTGTTGGAGGATCGGAAGGTGTTCCTTGAAAGCGCCTATTACCACGAAGAAAATAATCAGATCCCAACGCATATCCATGATATTTTTAAAAATGGCCTTCCCGCCGATTTTCGTTTAATCGGAGCGACGACGAGAACGCCAAGTGAAATTCCTCCTGCCATTCGTTCGCGCTGTATGGAGGTATTCTTCCGTGATTTAAATCAGGAAGAAATTGTTGTCGTTGCTAGAAAAGCAGCCGAGAAAGTAAACCTAAAAATAAGCGAAACAGGCGTTGAAACCTTATCTACATATGCAAGAAATGGCCGTGAGACGGTTAATATGATTCAAATTGCGGCGGGGCTTGCGATTACCGAAGACCGTGATTTTATCAAGGATGAAGATATCGAGTGGGTTATCCATTCCAGTCAAATGACACCAAGAATGGAGCGGAAGATTAATGATATTTCGCACGTGGGTCTTGTGAATGGACTGGCTGTCTACGGGCCAAATTCCGGGGCACTACTGGAAATAGAAGTGACGGTTATCCCAGCAAAGGATAAGGGCTCGATTAATATTACTGGAATCGTGGAAGAAGAAAGTATTGGCGGCCAAGGTAAATCAATTCGCCGAAAGAGTATGGCGCGCGGATCGATTGAAAATGTTATTACTGTACTACGTTCAATGGGTGTACCGGCCAATGACTATGATATCCACGTGAATTTTCCCGGCGGTGTCCCGATTGATGGTCCATCAGCGGGTATCGCGATGGCAACAGGGATTTATTCTGCTATTTATAAAATTCCTATTGATAACACCGTGGCAATGACTGGGGAAATCAGTATTCATGGGAATGTCAAACCGATTGGCGGTGTCTATCCAAAGGTGAAAGCGGCACGGAAGGCTGGAGCCAAGACGGTGATTATCCCAGATGAGAATATGCAAACCATCTTAAATGAAATCGATGGAATTACCATTGTCCCTGTAACCCATCTACACGAAGTCTTTGAAATTGCCTTAGTCAATTCCTATCCTAAAATTGAAGCCATACCGGCATCGATTGAGTTAACGAAAAAAGAGTCAATTTGAGATAAGCGCAAGTACCCTGGTCAGCGGCGTTTGGACTGGAGCGCTGTAGCTGGACAATTCTCAAGGTCAAAAATTTTATACTTTCTTTTAAAAAGAAAACTTCGGTTTGGTTGAAAAATCATACCGAAGTTTTTTTGATAGAAAAATGGGGATGATAATGATAGTGAAAAAGAGATTAGTCTCCACACTCTAAAAATAGACACGTAAAAACAAATAAGATAGAATTGTACAACAAAGACTATTCTGCTTTGAAGTAGAAAAAAGGATTTTTGCATGTGGAGGTGCAGTATTTTGGCGAAAAAGAACGAAATGATCGTCCCCCTCCTGCCGCTTCGTGGATTGCTTGTCTATCCAACAATGGTTCTTCATTTAGATGTAGGCCGGGAAAGATCTGTGCAGGCACTTGAAAAAGCAATGGTAGATGACCATTTAATATTCTTAACGACTCAAAAGGATGTTTCCATTGATGAGCCGACTGAAGAGGACTTATATAAGCTTGGAACATTAACGAAGGTTAAGCAAATGCTTAAACTGCCAAATGGAACCATTCGTGTTTTGGTAGAAGGCTTAAATAGAGCGGAAATTGTCGCGATATATGATGACGAGGACTATTATTCCGTTAATATTGTTACATATGAGGATCCAGATACAAAAGATGTAGAAGACCAGGCCTTGATGAGAACAATGCTTGATTATTTCGAGCAATACATAAAATTATCGAAAAAGATTTCTGCCGAAACCTATGCATCGGTTGCTGATATTGAGGAACCGGGCAGAATGGCAGATATCATCGCGTCGCATTTACCAATAAAGTTAAAAGAGAAGCAAGAGATCCTTGAGACGATTGATATCAAAGCGCGTGTAAATAGTGTCATTGATACGATTCATAATGAAAAAGAAGTCCTGAACCTTGAAAAGAAGATTGGCCAACGTGTAAAACGTTCGATGGAACGGACGCAAAAAGAATACTACCTTCGAGAGCAAATGAAAGCCATTCAAAAAGAATTAGGCGATAAAGAAGGTAAGACAGGTGAAATTGCGGATCTGACGAAGAAAATAGAAAAGAAGGGAATGCCGGATCATGTGCTAAAGACAGCAATGAAGGAGCTTGACCGTTATGAAAAAGTACCAACAAGCTCAGCCGAAAGTGCCGTTATCCGCAACTATATTGACTGGCTGATTTCCATCCCATGGTCTAAGAAGACGGAGGATGATATCGATATTCTTAGGGCCGAAAAGATTTTAAATCAAGACCATTACGGACTTGAAAAAGTAAAAGAGCGGGTGTTGGAATATTTAGCGGTACAAAAGCTGACAAATTCCTTAAAAGGACCGATTCTTTGTCTTGCAGGACCTCCGGGTGTTGGTAAAACAAGTCTTGCTCGTTCAGTGGCAACATCACTTAATCGCAATTTTGTCCGTGTCTCGCTTGGCGGTGTCCGTGATGAATCCGAAATCCGCGGTCATAGAAGAACATATGTCGGGGCAATGCCGGGACGAATCATTCAAGGGATGAAAAAGGCAGGCACAATTAATCCGGTCTTTTTACTTGATGAAATCGATAAAATGTCGAGTGATTTCCGTGGCGATCCATCAAGTGCAATGCTTGAGGTTTTAGATCCGGAGCAAAACCATAATTTTAGTGATCATTATATAGAAGAAACGTATGATTTATCGAAGGTTATGTTCATTGCAACAGCCAATAACCTCTCGACGATTCCGGGGCCGTTGTTGGACAGAATGGAGATCATAACCATTGCCGGCTATACCGAGCTTGAAAAGGTTCATATCTGCAGAGACCATTTACTGCCAAAACAAATTAAAGAAAACGGCCTGACAAAAGGGATTCTTCAAGTTCGTGATGAAGCAATTCTAAAGGTGGTTCGATATTATACGCGTGAGGCAGGGGTGCGAAGCCTCGAGCGGCAAATGGCGACTATATGCCGGAAAACAGCGAAAATCATTGTTTCTGGTGAGAAAAAGCGCGTCATTATTACCGAAAAGAATGTAGAAGAATTTTTAGGAAAAACACGTTTCCATTATGGAATGGCAGAAGCAGAAGATCAAGTCGGGGTTGCTACAGGATTAGCTTATACTACGGTTGGCGGCGATACCCTGCAAATCGAGGTTTCACTTTCGCCTGGTAAAGGCAAACTCGTATTAACAGGTAAGCTTGGGGATGTTATGAAGGAATCGGCACAAGCTGCTTTTAGTTATATTCGCTCTAAAGCCGGGGTTCTTGGGATTGCCGAAGATTTTCATGAAAAATATGATATCCATATTCATGTTCCTGAGGGCGCAGTTCCGAAAGATGGCCCATCTGCAGGGATCACAATGGCAACAGCACTTGTATCGGCCTTAACCGGCAGACCGATTCGTAAGGAAGTGGGGATGACAGGTGAAATTACTTTACGGGGAAGAGTATTGCCGATTGGCGGCTTAAAGGAAAAAACACTAAGCGCCCATCGCGCTGGGCTGACAAAGATCATTCTTCCGAAGGATAATATAAAAGATATTGATGATATTCCTGAAAGTATCCGAAATGATTTAGAATTTGTCCCGGTATCCCATGTGGACGAAGTGCTGAAGCACGCCCTTTTAGAAGGTGGTGCCCGATGAAGGTAGTGAGTTCAGATATTGTCATTAGTGCCGTGAAACCGGATCAGTATCCGGAAACAGAACTGCCGGAATTTGCCCTTGCTGGCCGCTCAAATGTTGGTAAATCATCTTTTATTAATAAAATGCTAAACCGGAAAGGTTTAGCCAGAATTTCATCGAAACCTGGTAAAACACAGACCCTAAACTTTTACCTAATCAATGAAATCCTTCATTTTGTCGATGTCCCTGGTTACGGGTATGCAAAGGTATCAAAGTCTGAGCGTGCGGCTTGGGGGAAGATGATTGAAACCTATTTTACCAGTCGCGAACAGTTGCGTGCAGCCGTTTTGATCGTTGACCTCCGCCATCCGCCGACAAGAGACGATATTATGATGTATGACTTTTTAAAGCATTACGAAATTCCATGTGTCATCATAGCCACTAAAGCGGATAAAATCCCTAAAGGGAAATGGCAAAAGCATCTAAAAGTAACCCGAGAAACTCTAGATCTTGATAAAAATGACCATCTCCTGCTGTTTTCATCCGAAACCGGTGAAGGAAAAGATCAAGCCTGGAAAATATTACAAAGCTATATGTAAAAAAATAACCGTCAGCGCAATCAATATGCGCGGGCGGTTATTTTTTCTTTTTTAGCAGAAAATAGATACCAACAACAATTAAAAGAGCAGGCCAAAACTTCCAAATGATATTCATTCCGTTTTGCAGCAAACCAAAATAACTGGCAATTTTATCATAAAAAAGCAGCAGTACTGCTAAAATAAGAAAAAGGAATGCTTGAAACAGCCCATTGTTCGTCTTTTGAAAGCGAAGGAAAAAGCCTATTGAAATGATAAGGATTAACATGCCAATTGTATTTGTGGGCCAGAATGGTACATGCCCTGATAGATGAAAGTGTAGTCCGAATCCACTCATAATCACCCCGGGGAGGATGGCTTCATAATCTCTTGCTGAAAAGCCTTGACCCAAAAAAGCAATTCCGACAATAATGAGCAATGTCGGCCAGGTGAAAAATGCTTGAAAAAGTGTTATACCTGCCTGCTGCAATAAAAAGTAAGCCCCAAATCCGATAAGAATAATCCCTGGGAAAATTCGTTGATTTTTCATTGAAAAACACCACTTCCAATAAGGTTTACTTGAATCTAGTCTATTTTTTTGGTACTGTACATAGGGAAGTAA
The DNA here is from genome assembly GCF_011250555.1 of Bacillus sp. MM2020_4. Lineage (GTDB taxonomy): Bacteria > Bacillota > Bacilli > Bacillales > Cytobacillaceae > Neobacillus. The sequence goes on from NZ_JAANMZ010000003.1 coordinate 210,571, forward strand.
TTTATCCTCATATATTTTTTTACTATAAGAATAGCCGACTAGGCCATTCCAACGGCCAGTTTTACTATATCTTATCACATAGTTTCATTTTCTGTTCACATTTTTCGGGTAAAAGTTGAAATTGCTCATGGTATAATCTTACTAGTTACTACTGTAATCTTATTGGGGGTGTAATTAACTAAATGCATATAGTCGTCATAGGTCTTAACTATAAAACTGCCCCAGTAGAAATCCGTGAGCGGTTAACATTCAATGAAACCGACCTTGTGGATGCCATTAAAAAATTAAACACGAAAAAAAGCATCTTAGAAAATATCATTTTGTCTACTTGTAATCGTACAGAAATTTATGCGGTTGTCGATCAGCTACATACCGGCCGCTATTATATTAAAGAATTTCTATCTGAATGGTTTGGAATGGATCAAACCGAATTTTCGCCGTTTTTATTCGTTTATGAAGACGACGGAGCGATTGAACATTTATTTAATGTAACGTGCGGACTTAATTCTATGGTATTAGGGGAAACGCAAATTCTTGGACAGGTGCGAACAAGCTTTATGGTAGCACAGCAAGAAGAAACGACTGGATCGGTATTTAACCATTTGTTTAAACAAGCGATTACCGTGGCAAAACGAGGCCATTCAGAAACCGATATTGGTGCCAATGCTGTATCAGTCAGCTACGCTGCTGTTGAATTGGCAAAAAAAATCTTCGGTTCGCTTGCGAAAAAGCATGTGTTAATTTTTGGGGCAGGGAAAATGGGCGAATTAGCAGCCCAAAACCTGCATGGGAACGGCGTGGAAAAAGTAACAGTCATCAACCGTACGTATGATAAAGCCATGGTGCTTGCGAGCCGCTTTAACGGTGAAGCCCGATCATTAGCGGAACTGGAGAAATCACTTGTAGAAGCAGATATTTTAATCAGTTCCACGGGTTCAAAGGATTTTGTCATTTCAAAAGAAACGATGGCTCGTGTTGAGAAAAAGCGTAGAGGAAAACCGTTATTCATGGTTGATATTGCTGTTCCACGTGACTTGGATCCAAGAATTGCTGAGCTCGAGAATGTCTTTTTATACGATATTGACGACTTAGAGGGAATTGTCCAGGCTAATTTACAGGAACGTCAGAAAGCAGCGGCAAAAATTAGGCTTATGATCGAAAAGGAAATTGTTGAATTTAATCATTGGCTTGGCATGCTTGGTGTAGTCCCTGTGATTTCAGCCTTACGGGAAAAAGCCCTAGCGATTCAAGCTGAAACGATGGTTAGTTTAGAAAGAAAGCTGCCAAACTTATCTGATCGCGATATGAAAGTGTTAAATAAACATACAAAAAGCATCATCAATCAGCTATTAAAAGATCCTATATTACAAGCGAAGGAATTGGCCGCAAGACCGGATGCGGATCAGGCAATGGAATTCTTTATGAAGATATTTAATATTGAAGAGCTTGTTCAAGATCAACATTTGAAAATAGCCGAAACGAATAAAATGCAGGTTGGAGAAGTCCAGGCTTCTTTTCAGTCATAAGGGGGCCACGCGGCTATGTTTGACCTTTTTATGACAAGGCTGCATGAACTAACAGTTGTTCTATATGCCTTCAGCGTGTTGTTATACTTTTTTGACTTTATTCACCATAACCGGAAGGCAAACCGTATTGCCTTCTGGTTACTTGCATTTGTATGGGTTTTACAAACGGTGTTCCTAGTGATCTATATGACGAAAACAGGCAGGTTCCCGGTACTCACGATCTTTGAGGGACTCTATTTTTATGCCTGGGTATTAGTAACATTGTCAATTGGGATAAATCACTTACTTCGGGTTGATTTTATCGTCTTTTTTACAAACATCCTTGGTTTTACCGTGATGGCCATTCATACCTTTGCTCCGATGCAATACTCATCGCATATCATGGCAAAGCAGCTAGTATCGGAATTGTTGTTGATCCATATTACGATGGCGATTTTGTCTTACGGGGCCTTTTCATTATCCTTTGTCTTTTCGTCATTATACCTGCTTCAATATGATTTATTGAAACGAAAAAAATGGGGAACACGCCTTTTACGGCTGGCAGATTTAGAGAAATTAGAAAAGTCATCTTACATATTGGCCGTCATCGGTGTTCCGATGCTGCTTCTAAGTGTGATCTTAGGTCTGCAGTGGGCATTTCTTAAGGTTCCGGGGATGCCGTGGTACGATATGAAAATTATCGGATCGTTCTTGTTACTTACGGCCTATAGCATCTATTTATATTTACGAATTGCGAAAAACATATCCGGCAAGAAATTAGCCATTTGGAATACAGGATCATTTTTAATCGTATTAATAAACTTTTTCTTATTTGGTCAATTATCATCGTTTCATTTATGGTATGCATAACCCTAGGAGGCAGTCATGAGAAAAATTATTGTTGGTTCAAGACGGAGTAAATTAGCGTTAACACAAACAAATTGGGTAATGGATCAGCTGAAAAAACTTGATCCATCCTTCGAATTTGAAGTCAAAGAAATTGTTACGAAAGGGGATAAAATCCTTGACGTTACCCTTTCTAAAGTTGGTGGTAAGGGGTTATTTGTAAAAGAAATCGAGCAGGCGATGCTTGATAAAGAGATTGATATGGCGGTTCATAGTATGAAAGACATGCCTGCCGTCCTGCCTGAAGGGTTGACGATTGGCTGTATTCCATTCCGTGAAGATCACCGCGATGCCCTTATTTCAAAAGGCCATGTAAAATTAAACGATTTAAAGCCAGGTGCGATTATTGGTACGAGCAGCCTGCGCCGCAGTGCCCAGCTATTGGTGCAGCGCCCGGATTTAGAGATTAAATGGATTCGCGGTAATGTTGATACAAGATTAGCAAAATTAGAAACAGATGAATACGATGCGATTATTTTAGCAGCTGCTGGCCTTTCCCGCCTAGGTTGGACTTCCGATGTCGTAACGGAGTTTCTAGATGCCGATATTTGTATTCCTGCTGTAGGTCAAGGGGCATTATCCATTGAATGCCGCGAAGATGATAAAGAATTACTAGAGCTTTTTGAAAAATTCACTTGCAAGAAAACGATGAGAGCGGTTCGTGCTGAACGTGCATTCCTTCAAAAAATGGAGGGCGGCTGTCAGGTACCAATTGCCGGCTTCGCTCGCATTGATGATGCAACAGATGAAGTAGTATTAAATGTATTAGTTGCTTCACCTGAAGGACATGATGTCTTCAAGGAAGAACTTCGCGGCCAAAATCCAGAAGAACTTGGTAATCAAGCTGCCGATTTATTAATTGAAAAAGGTGCTAAGGATTTGATTGACAGGGTCAAACGGGAGCTTGAGGGTCAATGCTAAAATCTTTACCATTGCTTGATAAAAAAGTTCTCGTTCCAAGAGGAAAAAATCAAGCAAAACCGTTTGTTGAGTTGGTTGAAAGGTACGGAGGGACTCCTGTGGAAATCCCTCTCATCGCCTTCCGGCCGACTGCACAAAATCAGCGCCTTCACGATTGTTTGATGGCCCTTGATACATATGATTGGATTATTTTTACGAGTAACGTTACCGTTGACACTTTTTTTTCTTTTTTTGATAAGGCCTGTTCCTCTTTTCCAAAGATAGCTGTGATTGGCAAAAAGACTGCAGATGTCTTGCAGCATAGGGGCCATCAAGTGGAATTTGTCCCGTCATCCTTTGTAGCTGAAAGTTTTGTTGAAGAGTTTTTACCGTATGTAAATAGTGGTGCAAGGGTATTGCTTCCAAAGGGGAATCTCGCCCGGGAATATATCGCCAGTGCGTTAACGGAAGCCGGGGCTGTAGTGGACGAGGTAGTTATTTATGAAACCTACATGCCGGAAGATAGCCGTGTAAAGCTTACGAAGATGTTAGCTGATCACCAGCTGGACATCCTTACGTTTACTAGTCCATCGACTGTCGACCATCTAATGGATGTCGTCAGGGAACATGGTTTAGAGGAACAGATGGAGAGGTGTCTGATAGGCTGTATCGGGCCGGTCACTGAGAAAAAGTTACAGGAATATGGACTAACGGTACATGCTTCACCGGAGGAGTATACTGTGGCGGAAATGATTAAAAGCATGATTACTTATTTGGAGAAGGGATCCGCTGTTTGAAAACAGTGCTTCGCGAGTAAAAGGAAATGTTACTTATTTTAGGGGGTAAACACATAATGGAATTACAATTTTCACGTCATCGCCGTTTACGCTCAAGTGCCAATATGCGCGCGCTTGTCCGAGAAAATCACTTAAGAGCGGAGGATTTCATTTATCCGCTGTTTATTTATGAAGGTGAAAATATTCGCAATGAGGTATCATCCATGCCTGGAGTATTCCAAGTATCGATGGACAATCTTAAAGAAGAAATGGATGATATCGTCGCTCACGGGATAAAATCTGTCTTATTATTCGGGATTCCGAAGACGAAGGATGCCTGTGGTGAGCAAGCGTATCACGACCATGGTATTGTGCAAGTTGCCACACGTTATATTAAAGAAAACTATCCAGAAATAATTGTTGTTGCCGATACATGTTTGTGTGAATACACTGACCACGGCCACTGTGGTGTGATTGAAGGGGAGAAAGTCCTTAACGACGAATCGCTTGAATTGCTTGTTAAAACGGCAATTGCCCAAGCGAAAGCGGGTGCCGACATTATTGCCCCATCCAACATGATGGACGGCTTTGTGGCAGCCATTCGTGCTGGTCTGGACGAAGCCGGTTTCACAGAAATCCCTGTTATGTCTTATGCTGTTAAATATGCATCTGCCTTCTACGGTCCATTCCGTGAGGCTGCGGAGGGTGCTCCGCAATTTGGCGACCGTAAAACTTATCAAATGGATCCGGCTAACCGGATGGAAGCATTTAGAGAAGCAGAATCTGATGTCCAAGAGGGCGCTGACTTTTTAATTGTAAAACCAGGTATGCCATATCTTGATATCGTCCGTGATATAAAAAATAACTTTAACCTGCCTGTAGTTATTTACAACGTAAGCGGTGAATATGCCATGATTAAAGCAGCCGCTGGGAACGGCTGGGTTGATGAGAAAAAGACCGTGCTTGAAATGCTGGTTGGTATGAAGCGTGCCGGAGCAGATTTAATTATTACCTATCATGCAAAAGATGCCTGCCGCTGGTTAAAAGAAGACCAATAATCACTTTTTGAAAAGAGGGAAAAAAATGCGTTCGTATACGAAATCGATTGAAGCATTTAAAGAAGCCCAAAACCTAATGCCAGGCGGCGTAAACAGCCCCGTACGCGCTTTTAAATCCGTTGGTATGAGCCCGATTTTTATGGAAAGAGGCAAAGGATCAAAAGTTTACGATATTGATGGCAATGAGTATATTGATTATGTACTTTCATGGGGTCCACTCATTCTTGGACACTCCAACGACCGTGTTGTCGAAGCTTTGAAAAAAACGGCTGAAAACGGTACAAGCTTTGGTGCTCCAACATTGTTAGAAAACAAATTGGCCCAGCTTGTGATTGAACGTGTGCCATCCATCGAAGTTGTGCGGATGGTTAACTCAGGAACAGAGGCAACGATGAGTGCCCTTCGTTTGGCAAGAGGCTATACTGGCCGTAACAAAATTTTAAAATTTGAAGGCTGCTACCATGGCCACGGTGATTCCTTATTGATTAAAGCGGGTTCAGGTGTGGCCACACTTGGTTTGCCGGACAGCCCCGGGGTCCCAGAAGGCATTGCCAAAAATACCATCACGGTGCCATATAATGACCTTGAAAGTGTCAAATATGCATTTGAACAATTTGGCGATGATATCGCTTGTATCATCGTTGAACCTGTCGCTGGTAACATGGGTCTAGTCCCGCCGCTTCCAGGCTTCCTAGAAGGTTTACGTGAAATTACAACTACAAACGGTTCATTGCTCATTTTTGATGAAGTCATGACCGGTTTCCGTGTCGGTTACAATTGCGCACAAGGCTATTTTAATATAACTCCTGACATTACCTGTCTTGGAAAAGTAATCGGCGGCGGTCTTCCTGTTGGTGCATACGGCGGTAAGGCAGAAATCATGCAGCAAATTGCTCCAAGCGGTCCGATTTACCAAGCGGGTACCCTTTCAGGCAACCCTTTGGCGATGACGGCTGGGCTAGAAACGCTTAGCCAGTTAACACCAGATCACTACAAGGAGTTTATCCGTAAAGGTGACTTGCTTCAAAAAGGCTTTGAGGCGGCTGCTGAAAAATATGATATTCCCATTTCCTTTAACCGTGCAGGGTCTATGATTGGTTTCTTCTTTACGAACGAAGCTGTTATTAATTATGAAAAAGCCAAGACCTCTAATTTGGAATTCTTTGCAGCCTATTACCGCGAAATGGCCAACCAAGGGGTATTCTTACCACCTTCACAGTTTGAAGGCCTATTCCTATCCACGGAGCATTCTGATGTGGATATTGAAAAGACAATTAAAGCAGCAGAGGTTGCTTTTTCGAAGCTTAAATAATTTAGCGCAGCACCCACTTGATTTGATATGCTCCCCTTTAGGTAGACAGATTAAAAAATAAAAATCTGGCTACTTAAGGGGAGTATTTTTTATGTCCAAAAGAGCTTTTTCTGCAGAGTATAAATATGAGGTTCTAAAAGCTTGGGAGG
>NZ_JAANMZ010000040.1 GCF_011250555.1 Bacillus sp. MM2020_4
ATTTTATGCTGGCCCTTTGTTGTAAAGATTGGCAATATAGTGGATTTTTACAATAATATAATAGATTTTTTAAATTAGAATAGTATAATAGGTTTAGACTAAAATGAGGTACTAATAACTAGGAATAATTACTTATAAAAGATAATGGCAAATTCATTGAAAAATGGAGACGCAAAGCTAAAGGGGCTAACATCAAATTTGATCATGCCAGCCAGTTACCGATGAAAAGACCAATCGGTGTAATTGGTCTTTTTTTTATGTTTACTATATTAATAAATTTGAATATTGGGATATGGTGGTGGAAGTTCGTTGGTGGAAGATACAAATAATGCCTTGCAATTAGAGTTGGATCTAAGGAAAGCAATAAAAAGAGAAGAATTTCATTTATATTACCAGCCAAAGCTTGATTTAGTATCGGGTAAAATCATAGGGGTCGAGGCTTTAATTCGGTGGGAGCATCCTGAAAAGGGATTGATTCCACCATTAGCATTTATTCCGTTAGCTGAAGAGACGGGATTGATTATTGAAATCGGAGAGTGGGTCTTGCGTACAGCGTGTTTGCAAAACATCGCTTGGCAAGATGCTGGATACTTACCTATACTTATGTCTGTCAACCTTTCAGCACGTCAACTGTATCAAGAGAATTTTGTAGACCGTGTAAAAAGTATCATGGAAGAAACCAATCTTGCTCCCGAACACCTTATTTTTGAAATCACAGAGGGAATGATGCTTGATGCATTCCACGCTCCCCGCGTGATAAGGGAATTAAAAAGCATTGGCGTCGAAATTAGCTTAGATGACTTTGGGACTGGATTTAATTCCCTCCAGTACCTACAGGAGCTTCCAATTGATAAAATTAAAATAGACCAATCTTTCGTTCGAAATTGCCCTCTAGACCTGAATAATGCAACCATTGTAAAGTCCACCATTGAATTAGCCCACCAATTAAAATTGGATGTTATTGCCGAAGGGGTCGAGACCAAGGAACAATTAATTTTTCTTCAACAAAATCTTTGTAATGTCGGTCAAGGATATCTTTTTAGTAAGCCCTTACCACCAGAAGAATTGGAGAGACAGTTTTATAAAATTGAACAAGTCATTCTTCGGGAAGGCATACCGCAAAAGGACAAAGATCAAAAAGAGATGGAAGAAATGGTAGAAAGTACCCGACAGGAATTAGAAGAAACGGTAAGGATGCAGCAAGGAATGATCTTTAAATTTAAAGAGATGAATGGTAAATTAATCCCTACACTATGCGATGGAAAATTATTGTATCGCATGGGGTTAACTCCTGAACATGTGGTCGGAAAAGAGTTAAGCGATATCTTTCCGTTAGTTGATGTCAATGATAGGACCGATTATTATCGTCGGGCCCTGGCAGGGGAAGAGAACGTAACGTTCGAGGCTGAAAAAAACGGGATCTTCATTAAGGTTTCTTTAAGTCCCATTAGGCGAGGTGGAATCGTTACGGAAGTAATTGGTTCTAGTATTGATATTACGGAACAAAAACGAGTAGAAGAAGCTTTAAGACTAAGGGAATCTCAATATCGTATTATTGCTGAAAGCACGCAAGATCTTATAAGGGTCGTTGATATGAGTAATATAGTAGAGTATGCTTCTCCTTCACATAAAAGAGTACTGGGATACGCTGAAGATGCCTATAAAGGGCATTTGATCTTTGAGATGATGCATCCAAACGATTGTGCTCGGATTAAACAAGAATACGCCGAAGTAATATTGTCAAAGGCACCGATTCAAACAGAATTTAGATTAAAAAATGCGAATGATGGATGGGTAGATTTTGAAGTATATGCTACACCGGTATTTGATGAGTACAAGGAGGTAAACCACCTTGTTATTGTGGCTCGTGATATTACGGAACGAAAGAAATCAGAACAATTTACCCAAAAGGTTGAAAAGCTTTCTGTTATTCAACAGCTGGTGAAGGAAATCAATTGGCAAATGGCACCAACCAGGCCATTAAGAAAATAACGGAGGGTATTGCTAAAGTAACAGAGGAAATGAATAACGTTACCAAAGCAACAGAGGAACAGACCGCTAAAAGTGAGTTCATTACGCAATCCGTTGAAAATGCAAAAAGACAGGCAATAGAAATGACTCATTCTCCAAAAGAGGAGTCAATCACTGCGGAGGAAATTTTCAAGGGTATCCTCACTATTAAGGAACAGGTTCACCAAATATCCATTGCTACCGCTGTATATGGTAAAAACCAATTTATTTTCGACAGATTATAGTTTTTTTATACCTATTATTTCTTGCCATGTGAAGATTGTCAGATTTTACTTACAGAAGATTTTCCGCAGCCCCCATGGAATGTCCATGGGGGCGCTTCAGCATCCCCATGGTCTTCCTTTTTATCCATTTTCAATTTTATTAATTCTTCACCATTAACCATTTTTAATTGATGGCGCAACTTTGTTATGTAATGCATCATTGTCATTCTAACAACAGATGGGTAGAATCGCATCTTGTGCTCCTGCTCGCATTCCTCTAAATCTAGTTTTTTCACCGCGATCATTCTAGTTCATTCTTCAGTACTCATAGTCCAGCCCCCTACATATTGACTATTTTTATAGCCTTAGGATTTGTTCAGAACTTTGGTCCCCATTAACATGACCTTATAAGCGCAATTAGTGAGAATAGCACAAGGGTATTCAATATAAAGAACAAAACATTCTCAATAAAGTGAGAAATAATAAGGAAAGGGGAGAAAATTGGAGAAAAAAGGGTGAAAATCACCCCAAATAGGAAAATACGACTAAATTTAGTAGTTTTCAAGTTCGATATATTGAACTATACTCAATTCATAGGTTCTTTAAAAAGAACAAATCATCCTAGAATATTTAAAAAAGAGAAAATAATGTTCGTTAAATCAAACGTTATTTTCTAACGGTGTGATAAAGGAGGAGGATTACTTCATTACGACTTGCATAGATTTCTATGCTTTTATTGTAAGGACTAGCGAGAAAAAACAGTACCATCAAACATTACACAAGTCCATAAAGGGGAAAGTGAGGGATCGTGATGAATAAATTTAAAAAATCCATACTGACATTCGTAGCTATTTCCTCAGTTTCTGTTGTTTCTGTTATGGCAAACCAGGATGTAGCTGCACAACTGGAAAAATGGTATAACACTGCTTACCAGAAAAGCAGTGAGACCACTTTACAGGGAGAAGAAAAAGGGTTGCGGGAAATAAAAGACACTACTAAAGAACTGCAGCATGTTGTAAAGGATCAAGCTGTGTCCGATATTGGTTCATTCCTACTGACTACACTTAACCAGTCGAAAGGCAGCATTGAAAACCATCAGAAGGAGTTTCAATCTCGATTATATAAGGCTAAAGCGGAACTTGAGCAAGATGGGTTTGATGTGCACGCTGAAAATGAAAAAGCGACATTAGATGCTGAAATGACAGCTGATGTGGAAGAAATGCTTTCAGAAGTATTAGGAGAATAGGGTATTCCTGAATTTGTTTATCGCAAATTCTAAAATATAAAACACAAATAAGAGAGGAAGATTTAAAAATGAAAAAGTCAATTAAAACAAAAGTATTATCAGGTGCAGTAGCAGTAGGATTACTTTCAAGTGTAGGAGTAGCATTTGCAAGTACGGATGCAGGAACAAACCTACAAAACTGGTATAATTCACAATTCGGGAAATCGGCAGCATCTATTCAAACTCAAACTACAAATTATGCTGTGGGAAAAGCACCTGGATTAGTTAACGAATATAACGGACTAAGAACGAATGCTGTTACTAGCATCAATGGAACAAAAACTGCTGAAACTGCTGCGGCAAATACAGCTATCAATAATGCTAAAAAGGAACATCTTGATGCATTAGCGGCTCAAAAACTAGCCATTCAAAATCATCTACAGAGTCAATTTGACGGCATTCAACAGGCTGCCGACACGATTATTGGCCAAGTAGGGCTCCTGGCCATTGATTACGCAAATAAGGATTTAACAAAACTTACTGGTGATAAAGGATCTGCTGCACTGACTTCGTTAACTACTGATTTGAATAAGTCCAGTGATGATGCTGTTAAAGAATTACAAGATGCTATTGACGCAGCAAAGGCAGATCTTCAATCACAACTTGATAGCGCTACTGCCTCAAGAGTAGATAATATCAAACATATCATCGACAAAAAAATTGATGAACTACGTGGTACTATCACTACTAAGAAAAATGAATTAGTAGCAGCTCAACAAAAGCTAATCACTGAAAAGGCTCAGAAACTTCAAGCTCAAGCAGAGGCTGATTTGGCCGCAGCAGTAGCTGGTATTTAATAAATATAGGTTATGGAAGCAAACCTGGCAGGGTCTCATACTAGTTGAGCCCCTGCTGTTTTAAAGGAGGACTGAAAGGATGAAAAGCAGGAAGGAACAATTCAAGCAGAATAAAATCTCAAAGAGGGCAAAGTTACTACTTGGAACTCTTTTTTTAAGCATAGGGGTAGGCAGCAGTATGACCGTTGCATTTGCAGACCAGGATATCGAGGGATCGTTGGGTAATTGGTTTGCTAATCAACAAGCAAAGTCGATTGAGACCATTGAAAAGGCCATTATGTCTGAAAAGGAAATTCAACTGCAGCGTTTAAAAAAAGAGTTGCAAATAGAAATGACCAATGCTAAACAGCAGATGGACCAATTCACAAAGAAAGAAAAAGAGCAACGGATAAAAGATTTGAAGGCTCATACGGATGAATTAATAAAAAATCTAAAGATTGATAACTCTGCCGAAAAGGCAGCCGTTATAAATCAACTCACAACTATCCAAAATGAGGCAATTGGAAAAATGGATACTATCGCAAAAGCTGATAAGGGAGAAAAAGAACCAACCAAGGTGATTGAGGAAACTCCTGTTAAAAAGGATGAACAAAAACCAGTAAATGCAGGTGGGAATTAATGCGAACCGTTGGGGATGAAATACAGTCCGTTGACATTACTTTAAAATCTAGAACAAAGCACATGTCATCCATACTAAGTTGGATCAAATTTATTATATCTTTAATCGTAGTCATTTTTATTTTCCGATTTGTTTTTGGTATAACAATTATTGATGGAAACTCGATGAATCCAACATATGATAATAGGGATGTTGTCCTAACCAGTCATCTGTTCTATAAAGTAGAAAGAAATGATGTTGTGATCGTAAAAAACCAAAGCGGATTTAATATCATAAAACGAATTATTGCATTACCTGGAGAGACAGTGAGAATAGAGGGTGGCATTGTATATGTAAATGGAAACCCAGTGAAGGAGCCTTTTACCACTGGCACATCAAATGATATGCCTGAAACTAAGGTGGAAAAGGGATCCTATTTCATTATGGGAGATAATCGTGCACCAGGTGAAAGTTTGGATAGCCGAAGTACTGAAATAGGTCAAATATCTAGGGAAGCCATAATAGGGGAAACAATGATCTCTATCATTCCATTTGGGATTAGATAAGTAAGAAAAATGTCTAAACAACCCACATTTAAGGGTTGTTTAGCATACTGATGTTGAGGAACAAATAGGTCAATGCCATTCTTGCGGATATTCTCCACTTTCTTCAGTTGGTTTAGTTAACAGCATCTTTTTTAGCGTTCGTTGGCCAGAAATAGCCAATTATTGCTCCAACTATCGCTGGTAACATCCAGCCAAGCCCAATATCGTAAAGTGGCAATGTATCCATGTAGAACGATTTAATGGAATCGAACATAGAGACAGTCGCACGTGGTAAACTGGCGACTAATGTGCTGTAGCCGTCGAAGAAGCTGACACAAAAAGTGAAAAACATGGCGGATGCATAAACGCTCTGTTTATGGCCGAACAATGAAGAACAAAGGGCTAATACAATCAGGACAATGGCTAACGGATACAATAGCATTAAGACTGGTACTGCGTATTGAATAATATTGGTTAACCCGAAGTTGGCAATGATCAATGAGACAAGACACAGTACTAGAACGAAGATTTTATAGCTTATTTTTGGAAAAATACTGTGAAAAAACTCGCTGCACGACGTAATCAACCCAATGCTTGTTTTTAAACAGGCAAGGACGATAATAATCGCTAATAAAATAGAGCCGAAAGATCCGAAATAATGCTGGGCAACGGCTGCAAAAATCAACCCGCCGTTATCGAATGTTCCGATTGCGGATACGCTTGATGCGCCCATATAGGTAATCAATCCGTATAGTAGCATCATCAGAACCATGGCGAAAATGCCTGACTTCCATGTGGCTTTCGCGATTGTTCTCGGATCGGTGATGCCTTGTCCCTTAATCGCCTGGATGACGACAATCCCAAAGGCAAGGGAGGCGAGCGCATCCATCGTGTTGTACCCTTCTTTAAAACCGGTAATAAAGGCCAGTTCACTATAGTCACCAGTCGGCTTACCGAAGTGCCCCATCGGTTTCACGATAGCAATGACAATTAAGATGAATAAAAATAGTAAAAATGCCGGGGTTAAATACTTGCCGATATAATCGATAATTTTCGCTGGATTCAATGAGAAATAATAAACGATTGCAAAAAACACAAAGCTAAAAAGCGCGAGATATAAACGGCCGTGCGCTGGGTTCATATACGGTTCAAATCCGACGACGAATGGAACCGTTGCTGTTCGTGGAATGGCGAAAAACGGCCCGATGGTTAAGTAAAGAGCCATGGCGAAGACGACTCCAAATAAGGGATGGACCCGACCCGCTAAATCACGTAATCCATTACTCCCGGATAAACCGAATGCTAAAATCCCCAAAAATGGTAGACCGATTGCGGTTACAAGGAAGCCAATTAAAGCCGGCCAAAAGCTCGTACCAGCTAGCTGCCCCATTTGGATAGGGAAGATTAAGTTTCCTGCCCCAAAGAACATGCCGAATAGCATTGTACCAATAATGGCATAGGTTGAAAATGATATTTTTTGTTGCATACCCGTGCTCCTTCTAAGATGAATTCCACCCATTTTAACACCTTTTTTGATAGGAAGCTATAGCTATTCCCCGCTCCACAATACGTGCGTATCGCTCACCTCGCTAAATAAATGTCAGAAATCCTTTTTTGAAATGGCTTTTTTCATTATAATGAAATGACTGTCAGGTTGTTCCAATAGAAAAGGAAAAACGAAGCAAAAGAACAGTGCCTTGCTTCACTGCTTCAAGGAGGTTATTCCATGGATAAAGAGGCTCAAATTTTACATTACATAAAAATGAATCCTTTCATTTCACAACAGGAGTTATCAAATAAGGTTGGTTTGTCACGGCCTGCTGTTGCTAATTATATTGCCAGTCTGATGAAACGCGGTGAGATCAAAGGACGTGGCTATATTCTCCGCGAGGAATCGGCAATTGTTTGTATTGGGGGAGCCAATACAGACCGGAAAGCGCGGACCAATCAAAAGGTGCGACTATATTCATCTAACCCCGTAAAAATCACGGAGGCTTGTGGCGGTGTGGCACGCAACGTGGCTGAAAGTTTAAGCCGGCTTGGGCTGACTACCTCACTGATGGCCTGTGTCGGAGATGACAAAGAAGGGAACTGGATCCTGAAGGAAACGAAAAGTCAGGGAGTGGATGTTAGTCAGGTATGGGTGCTGCCAACCGAACAAACAGGGACGTTTACCACCCTTTTGGATATTACAGGTGAAAGCGTGGTCTCCATGGCTGATATGAATATCTATGAGAAACTAACCACTTCCATGTTTGAGGAAAAATGGTCCCATATCAGTGCCTCGACTGCCGTGTTTTTGGATACAAATATCCCTGAGGAATGTATCCGTTACGTCATTAAACGCTGCAGCGATGTACATATCCCTATTTATATTGAACCTGTCTCTCCAGTTAAGGCACGAAAACTTCCTGCTCGTCTTGACGGTGTCGAACTTCTGATTTTAAATCGTGAAGAGGCGGAGACCCTTACGGATATGAAAATTGATGCTGTCAAGGATTGTCTTACAGCCTGTGAAAAACTGAGTCAGCGTGGCGTTCAAAAGGCGATGATCACACTTGCTGATCAGGGGGTTTATTACTTTTCTACTAAGGAATCTGGGCATTTGCTTCCTTTCAAAAGGGATGTTGTCGATGTCACAGGAGCGAGGGAGGCATTTGCGTCATGTGCCATTTACGGGATTATGAATGGGGAATCGCTCGTTCGTGCTTGCCAATTAGGACTAGCTGGTGCGGCTCTTACCCTTCAAACGGAAGAATCTATCTCGTCCTTTCTAAAGCCTGAAAAAATCGATGAAATCGTAAGTGAGTATTCATGATAAAAAGGAATCCCACTAAAAAACCTGTGTAGAATCATTATCTACACAGGTTTTTCTCTAAAGATGTATAAAATTTTCGACTTTGAGAATGGTCCAGCTCCAGCGACCAGGGCGCTTGCGCTTTTCTTCTTATTTTACACTAAATGTTTTTAACTCATCTTGTGTTTCTGGAACTTGTAAATCGCCTGATTTAATCTTTTCTATCCATTCTTTTACAGAAGATTCAATTTCAGCTTTGTTTGCTACTTTGTCGTTAATTGGTGCTAGGCCAACTCCATCTTCTGCTAAGCCATATAGCGCAACCTTGCCACCAGGGAAATGACCATCCTTTGTTTTCATTGCAAGGTCATTAACCGCTACATCCACGCGTTTTAAGGCGGATGTAAGGACGATGTCTGCGCCCATATCTGCTTGGTCACGGTCTACCCCAATCGCCCAAAAATCTTTGCTTGGGTCTTTTTTCTTGCGGTCATTGGCTTCCTTGAACAGACCGACACCCGTAGCGCCTGCAGCGTGGAAGATGACGTCCGTACCTGAGGAATACATTTTAGATGCGATGGCTTGTCCAACCTCCGCCTTGTCAAACGCTCCGGCATATTGAACATCGACTTTCACTTCTGGTTTTGCCGCTTTCACGCCAGCTAAAAAGCCAACATTAAATCGTTCGATTACCGGAACTTCCATCCCGCCAATAAATCCGATTTGATTCGATTTTGTGGTAAGGGCAGCTGCCACTCCCGCAAGGAATCCTGCTTCTTGTTCTTTGAATAGAATGCTTGCTACGTTTGGCTGCTTTACTTCTGCATCTACGATGGCAAACTTATTATCCTTTTGTTGTTTGGCAATTTCCTCAACCGCTGCCGGCATTAAGAAACCTATCGCGTATACTAAGTCAAACTTTTGACGAACGAGAGCATTTAGGTTGGTTGTATAATCAGCATCTGATTTAGAGGCAAGGTATTCATAACCGCCTTTACCTTCCTTAAGTCCATTTTCTTTTCCGAATTTTTGAAGACCTTCCCAAGAAGATTGGTTAAACGATTTGTCATCGACACCACCGACGTCGGTAACCATTGCTACGGAGAAGCCTTTTTCATTGTCTCCGCCATTGCTATCATTACTTTTTCCACAAGCACCTAATAATGTACCTGCAGCAAGAACTAGTGCTAGTGCCGCTCCAATTTTACGCTTTTTCAAAATAGTATGCCTCCCTATGATGTATGAAATAAAAAAGATAAGTCCGGGTTTGTGTAAACTTTTGTTTGAAACCTAAACTTATGTTTTGATTATACTCCTTTTTTTACTACCTGTCACCCCAGTGGGATCATTCTCTTACCTAATATAAGCGCAGATGGAGAAATGAAACCAAAAAAAGATCTGTATCCGTTGTGCGGAGGATTTAAGGGGCTTTTGCTGAGAAATAAGTAGAGACGGCAATTGTTCAAGCAAAGAAAGGAGCATGTAGTTTCAAAGCAACCCACCAACTAATGCAGATGGTTTTCGCCTTGAAACGATGGTGCCTGCGGTGTAGAAAACACTGCGAAGTTAGGTCGTCGACGATGGTTTTCCTGCCAATTTGTTTGGTCACATGACTTAAACGGAGGATAGATTCGTTGCTCATACATGCCCTCCCATAAGTGTAAGGGACTATCCTGGCAGTCTATGGAATGATTCCCCTGAATCAAACAAGGCCATTCCTGATATATTAGCCCTACATGTTCTTGATGAAGGACAAATCACAGGGATTCTATTAAAGATTAGTCCATCATAGCCTCGATGAAGGACCATTGAACTTAAGTAACTTTCTCATGTTTTCCAAAATCAAGCAGGTGCCTGGCAATTCCCAGATTTTGTTGGGAATTGATAGGTTTTCATATTAGTGGAAGATGATAGGGGCGTGCTCTAACCACTTTCAATCAAACAAAAAAGAAATAAGTCCCGCTACTATCAACAGCGGGACTTTCCTACATTATAGCTCTACGGGTATGGCTTTCCTTCTATCAAACTTGTAAATAGTATGAAAACCACATTCCTTCGCCATGCGATAGGCTTCTACTAGATTAGCACCGACTGTTTCAGCTTTGTGAGAGTCTGAGCCGATGGTTAAGATTTCTCCGCCTAATTCTCTGTATCGCCGGATAATATTCATGGCGGGCAGGGTCTCCTTCAAACTTGTCCTAAGACCAGAAGTATTGATTTCAATGCCAATATTCCGTTCAATCGCCTTTTTTAAAATTTGCTCGATAATCTCCTGGTAGTCCTCAAATAGATAGTTTCCAAATTCTTTATAGCTATAGCGTTTCATTAAATCAAAATGCGCGATCACATCAATATCTGCAACTGATACCATTTTATACAGTTCCTCAAAATAGAGCTGATAGGCATGTTGGTGATGCTCTTTCCCAACAAGTCGGAGCTTTTGGTTGTTGATATTATGGACGGAGCCTAAAATGAAATCTAGATGCAGAGTTCTGAGCGTTTGCGCATATTGATCCATTAGCAGGTGAGGCTCGCAAAGTTCGATCCCAGCATTAATGGTTAATTGGCCGTGAAATTGCTCCTGACAATCGCGAATTTCGCTAAAGTACTTTGCAAAATTCATATGACCATAGGTGGGTGCAAGCGGGTTAACGGAGAAATGCTCAGTAAAACAGATCTCTTTTATATGATTTTCTAATGCTCTCCTACAAACTTCTTCCATTATGGCAGTAGAGTCAAATGAATGGTTGGTGTGATGATGATAATCCATTAAGTACATAACATTTCCCTCCTGAAAGATTTCTATGTATCTATTTTTTATTAAACTTCCGATCTTGGCAACCTTGGAGCACAAGAACCTTCCCCTGCTTCACCTGCTTCACCCAAAATAGGGTTGAGTCCAATTTTGTCTGATTTCTCTGACATCATTTGTCCCCAATGTGCAACCTATATGAAAACGCTCTATTGTATGATAATGACAGGAGGTAAGGCAATGATGATTGATAAACGTCCCGCCTTTTTGCTGAATTACCTTTTAAAAATGAAGAATACCACCATGAATCAGGTGATGGAACACACCCAATTAACGAAACGGCAAATTTACTATGATTTAGAGAAAATCAACCATTGGTTAAAGGAAAGGGAGCTTCCCGCCATTCCCTTTCGTGGAATCCACTATATCGAGGTGCCGAAAGAGGTGGGGGCCTATTTTAGGGAGCAGCAAGATCACAGTCAGGATCGTGAGGTTATTTTAACAGAAGAGGAACGATTGAATCTCATCATTCTTTATCTATTTATACGGGAAGAGCCCATTTCATCAGTCCATTTAACACAGTTATTACAGGTGAGTAAGAACACGGTTATATCTGATGTAAAAAAGGCGAATGAAATGAACCGGCCATTCCTAGTAGAAATCCGCTATTCCCGGCAGAGTGGCTACCATTTAAAAGGAACGGAGTTTGATAAGAGGGTCATCGTCATGCACTGTTTATCCCAAGTGTTATCTGTTCCCTACTTTGAAAAACTAATCGATTATTTAGTAAAGAATAGGACGGGCCACATTCCGTTCGAGGATATTCATCATACGCTTTTGCAAATGGAGACACAGTTCGAGTTGCATTTTGTCGAAGAACGGATTAAGCAATTCGCCTATTTTCTCCTTCTCTACCACTATCGGTTAAAGGAGAGAAAATTTGTCCCGTTCCATGCTGATGAAATGAAATTAGTAAAAATGGATCCGATGTGGAGGGTATCACAAACCTTAACGGAGCTGCTTCGTTTTGAAGGAGTAGACACGGAGCTCTGTTATTTAACCATCCAATTACTTGGCTTGTCCTTAGGAAACCGTTTTGTGCAAGACATGAACCGGGACCTACTCTTTAAAATATGTGAACAGCTTGTGTTTGATTTTGAATCTAAAGCCTGTATTGTTTTTGAGAAAAAAGACGAAGTCATTCATTCGTTGTATCAGCATTTAAAACCGGCTTATTTTCGAATGAAATATCGAATACCCATTGACAATCCGCTTCTTGAGCAAATTAAACATGAGCATAAGGAACTTTATACGATTGTAAAAGAAATGCTCCAGCCATTTGGCACCTTGTTAAGTATCACGATTCCTGAAGAGGAAATAGGTTTTATCACCATGCATTTTGGGGCCATGTTAAAAAGGCCGAAGCAAGAAATGCCGAAAAAGAAACGAGCCATTGTCGTTTGTCCGAGCGGGATCAGTTCATCTCTCATGGTTAAACACCAGCTGGAATCGCTTTTCTCAGAAATAACTGTTGAAAGAAATCTGTCCTTACAGGAATTCCAAAAACAGAATCTTGACCACTATGATCTTCTTTTTTCGACCGTTACGCTTGACACGACCCTTCCATGCTTCTATGTGAAGCCGATCATGACGCCGAATGAAAAGAACAGTTTGGTCAATGAGGTATATCAGCATTTATTTGGGATTCAATACCAGGATATTTCAGTAAAAGAGCTCATCCAAACCATTGGGAAATTTGCCAATGTATATGATGAGAAAGGGTTAAAGACGGCATTAAGTCAATTAACCTTTCAAAAGAAAGTGGAGCATCAAAGGGGGAATCAGCCAGTGTTAAATGATTTATTAACAGCGGAAACTGTTCAGATTGTGGAACAGGTATCGGATTGGGAGGAGGCTGTAAAAGTAGCGGCGAGACCGCTGCTAGAGACAGGGATCATTGAGTCTTCTTACATTGAGGCCATGATTGGCAATATTAAAACGTTTGGCCCCTATGTGGTCATTGGTCCAGAAGTGGCGATTCCGCATGCGCGGCCTGAAATGGGTGTTCATCATGTGGGCATGAGTTTTTTAAAGCTCAACCAGCCCGTCAATTTTTTAGAGGATGAAAAGTATCCTGTTCGCTTGCTGTTTTGCATTGCCGCCATTGACAATACCACACATCTCAAGGCGCTTTCACAATTAACCAAACTTCTAAGTGAGAAAAACAACATTGACTTACTGAAGGAAACGGAATCAACAGATCAAATCTTTGCCTTATTTAAGCAATATTCTGCAGTCGTGTAATGAAAAATGAGGAGGAATATAGGATGAAAATTTTAGCCGTATGTGGATCAGGTTTAGGAAGCAGCTTTATGTTAGAGATGAATGTTCAACAAATCTTAGGGGAATTAGGGGTTAGTGGGATTGAAGTCGAACATTCAGACCTCAGTTCAGCAACGCCTGATGCAGCGGATCTCTTTATTGCCGCCAAGGACATTGCCGAAGGAATGGGTCATTTAGGAGAGGTGATTGTCATCGAAAGCATTATTGATATGGATGGCCTGCGCTCTAAATTAAAAGAAGTTCTTGCTCAAAAAGGATTGCTTTAAAAAAATATCATCGCCATTAAAAGGAGGGTTACCCATGGGGGAAAGATTTCTTAAACTAGTCATGGATATTTTGAGTACGCCAGCTGTTTTGGTTGCGTTAATTTCCTTTGTTGGACTTATTATTCAGAAAAAGGCTTTAAGTGACATTATTAAAGGCACGGTCAAAACCTTTTTAGGCTTCCTCGTTATTAGTGCCGGGGCCGGGATTATCGTTGGTTCCCTTGATCCTTTCGGAAAGATGTTCCAAGAGGCGTTCCACGTAAATGGGGTGGTACCGAACAACGAAGCGATTGTGGCGATGGCCTTAACGAAATATGGCAGCACGACCGCCTTTATTATGTTCTTCGGTATGCTGGCCAATATCTTAATTGCGCGCTTTACGAAACTTAAATATATCTTTTTAACCGGACATCATACCTTATATATGGCTTGTATGCTTGCTGTTATCTTAATGGTTTCAGGCTTAAAAGGTGTACCGCTTGTGATTGTGGGTTCCCTGGCCTTAGGTTTAATCATGGCCGTATTCCCGGCCATCTGTCAGCCGTTTATGAAAAAAATTACGGGTAATGACAACGTTGGATTTGGGCATTTTTCCAGCTTAGGTTATGTTCTTTCAGGTCTTGTTGGAAAGGCTGTCGGAAAAAATTCACGTTCAACGGAAGAAATCAATTTCCCTAAAGGGTTGGGATTTTTACGTGATAGTTCTGTCACGATTTCGTTGACGATGATTATTCTTTATGTGGTTATTGCCCTCTTTGCAGGTCCTTCTTATATCGAAAAAGAATTGAGCGGCGGGACACATTATCTTGTATTCTCGCTGATTCAGGCGGTTACGTTTGCAGCAGGGGTTTTTGTGATCCTTGCCGGTGTTCGACTCGTCCTAGCTGAAATTGTTCCTGCGTTCAAAGGGATTTCAAATAAACTTGTGCCAAACTCTAAACCAGCGCTTAATTGTCCGATTGTATTCCCATATGCACCCAATGCTGTTTTAATCGGCTTCTTCTCAAGCTTCGTGGGTGGGATTGTCGGGATGATTATCCTCGGTCTTACAGGTCAAGTCATTATTTTACCTGGTGTGGTTCCCCATTTCTTCACAGGAGCAACCGCTGGAGTATTCGGTAATGCGACAGGCGGTGTCCGTGGTGCAACCCTTGGCTCATTCGCAAACGGTTTGCTCATTACCTTCCTGCCGGTATTCTTAATGCCTGTTCTTGGTGACTTAGGCTTTGCTAGCACGACTTTCTCAGATGCAGACTTTGCTGCATCGGGCATCTTCCTTGGAAATATGGCTAAATCGTTTGGAGCAACTGGCGTTACGGTTACCGTTGTGGGCTTGGTCTTACTTGCAGTGGTATTGGGTATTTTCAAAAAAGGCA
The DNA here is from genome assembly GCF_011250555.1 of Bacillus sp. MM2020_4. Lineage (GTDB taxonomy): Bacteria > Bacillota > Bacilli > Bacillales > Cytobacillaceae > Neobacillus. The sequence continues at coordinate 14,994 of NZ_JAANMZ010000040.1, forward strand.
AAGACGGGAATAACTCACAACAAATCGGCGCTTAATTTTCAAAAATCTCAGGTACTCTTGGGGTGTTCCAGTCGATTTCTGACCCACTCTAAGAGTGCCTTTTTCTTGCACGGTATCAACATTGAAAAGGGGAGGATTATTCATGAGTATGGATCTTCAAAAACTAGAGACGTTTCGCGATGAAATTCGGCTAATGACGTTAAAGGAGTTATACCATCTTGGTTTTGGTCATTATGGCGGCAGCTTGTCGATCATTGAAGTGTTGGCAGTATTATATGGGCAGGTCATGAGGGTGGATCCGGAGGACCCAAACTGGGAGGATCGTGATTATTTTATTTTATCAAAAGGTCACGGAGGTCCAGGGCTATATGCCACCTTGGCGGTGAAAGGTTTTTTCCCGGAAGAAGTACTTTATACCTTAAACCAAAATGGAACGACTCTCCCTTCCCATCCTGATCGAAATTTAACACCGGGTGTGGATATGACAACCGGTTCTTTAGGACAAGGGATTTCAGCGGCTGTTGGTGTAGCCCTTTCTCATAAACTATCAGCTAAGGATAATTTTACGTATTGTATCGTGGGTGATGGTGAATTAAATGAGGGCCAGTGTTGGGAAGCCTTTCAATTTGCCGCCCATCATAAATTGAATCACCTCTTTGTGTTTATCGATGACAATAAGAAGCAGCTGGATGGTCTTACAAAGGATATTATTGATCCACTTGATTTTGAGGAAAAATTTGCCGCATTTGGTTTTTATACATTGAAAGTAGACGGCAGGTCATTGCAACAAATCTATGAAGCTATCGAAAAAGGAAAAGCACAAACGGCTGGGCCGGTCGCGATTATTCTTGATACCGTTAAAGGCCAAGGTGTTCCCTACCTGGAAGAAAAGGCAGACAATCATCATATCCGTCCCAATCAAGCCGATGAAGCCGCTATTTTAGATGCCATTGAGGTATTGGAAAATAAACTTGGAAGGGTTGTGAAGTCATGATGCAAGCACCATCCAAAACGTATGAACTAGACAAAATGGAAATGCGGCAAGTGTATGCCACTACCATTTTAGAATTGGCGAAGGAAAATCCGAATGTCATTGCATTGGAAGCAGATTTGATGAGTGCGATTACAACGAATAAAATCATCAAGCAAATTCCTAAGCAATTAATCAATTGTGGCATCATGGAAGCCAATATGACGGGGGTTGCAGCAGGCTTATCGATCACAGGCAAAGTCCCTTATATGCATACGTTTGGCCAATTTGCCACGCGCCGTGCCTTTGATCAGCTATTTGTGTCAGGGGCCTATGCGAAAACGAATATAAAAATTCTCGGATCTGATGCAGGCGTAACGGCTGAACATAACGGGGGCACACACATGGCTTTTGAAGATCTAGGCCTAGCACGCTTGATCCCGAACGCTACTGTGTACGAAGTTAGCGATGCGGCTATGCTCCGATTCCTCCTTAGAAAAATAGAAAAAGAGCATGGAATTCATTACATCCGGACAATTCGAAAGAATGCCGTAAAGCTGTACGACGAGAATGAGATCTTTGATGCTGGAAAAGGAAAGGTTCTCCGCGACGGCAGCGATGTGTCGATCATTGCCAGTGGAATTATGGTGGCGGAATCCCTTAAGGCTGCAGATTTGCTTCACGAACAAGGTATTGAGGCAGCCGTTATTGACATGTACTCGATCAAGCCGATTGATCAAGAGTTGATTGTGAAATACGCTGAAAAGACAGGGGCCATTGTCACGGCTGAGAACCATAATGTTATTGGCGGCTTAGGCAGCGCCGTGGCTGAGGTTCTAAGTGAACACTGCCCAACTAAAATGAGACGAATCGGCATAAAAGAACAATTCGGCCAAGTCGGCAAAGCTGAATACCTGAAAAAGTTCTACAAACTCACAGCTGGAGACATCGCCGGTGCGGCGCGGGAATTGTTGTAGGAGTACGGATTTTTTGAGTGAACAATAACGAGAGGGGGAAGTTCTACTGCTTTTGAGCAGCGGGCTTACCCCTTTTCTTTTTGCTTCTTTCTCCTAGAACGAATAAAGTAAGGAAGTTGGGGATGATTTTTTCACTGAAAGGAATGGAAAGACATGTATCAAGTTAACGTCGAAATGGATTCTACTTATCAGATTTATGTGCTGAAGGATACGGATACCGATTCATGGGTGAAGGTGGCACCGGAACGAGGCGGGATCATCCTTTCTTATGGTGTTGCCGGGGATGAGTTCCTCTATTTAAATGAAGAAACGTTTATTAATCCGGATGCCAATGTCAGAGGGGGCATTCCTATTTTATTTCCCATCTCGGGTCAATTGGCGAATGGAACCTATGTGTGGGAAGGAGAAACCTATTCGATGAAAAACCACGGGTTTGCCCGTAATCTCCCCTGGGAAGTGGTGGAGATCGATACCACGAATCGAGCGGCTCTTACGATTCGGTTAGCTAGTAATGAACAAACAATGGTTTCCTATCCGTTTGATTTTGAGGTTATTTTTACTTATTCGCTTGAAAATGGCAAGCTCACGATTGACCAAGAATATAAAAACAAGGGGGACCGGGGTATGCCGATCTCCGCTGGATTTCACCCGTATTTTAAAACAAGCGAAAAGCATCTTTCCTATACCACCGATGCCAACCGCTACTATGATTATAATGATGGGGTAGAAAAGGAGTTTACGGGCAGCGTCGATTTAACAAACTTAAAAGAATCGGTGCTGTTGTTGAACTCGAATCAGCCGAATATTTCCTTCCAGCCTCCAGGTCAGAAGAAACCGATCACCCTAGGGTATGGTTCTTCCTTTAAATACGTGGTGCTATGGACGGAAAAGGATAAGGAATTTATTTGTGTTGAACCATGGATGACAAAGAATGATGAGTTTAATCGCGGTGAAGAACTTGTCATTATTCAGGGCGGTGACAGCCTTAAAACGGTATTCAGTATGGAAAGTGGGGGAAGGATGCCGCTCTAAAGGGGTGTTCGGATCTTATATGCAAGCGGATGGAGGCAGGGAAGATTCCTTTGCTTCCATTTTTATTTTAATCGAAATTTTGGCCCAGCATTTTCAAATATATGACCAATAGTTGGGCATACTCTTTTTGAGATTGTTGTTTGTTTTTGAAGGATAGTTGAACAGCTTGTCCAACAAACCTTGGACACTATTACATACCATCAAAAGGGGTGAAGGTAGTTGGAATGCCCGCAATGTGTTTACGCAAATCCGGATGGAGTCAAGTTCTGCATAAACTGTGGTGAAACATTTGCGAAGGATAACTCGCAAGTGGATGAAAACAGCTTTTTTTATGAGTTTGCTCATTATGTCGATATGGTTCCAAAAATGGAACGATCGATTGAACCAAAGTTTCAAAATGTCTTTTCCCGTGTTTTCCGAGATCATAGTGAACTGGAAGCAGAACGGCTTTTTATCGTGGGAACGGCACTTACGACACCTAAAATTACCGAAGTAACGGATACATGGCCCAAGCCATGGCTGTTTGCAAGGGTGTTCGTCATTGCCCTGCTTGCATTCGCAGGATTTTATATAGGCGTCGACTATTTTAGAAATATCAACTTTATCCCGGGGCTTCTCATGATTGGGGCGTCTGCGGTCCCGTTGACTACGTTAATTTTCTTCTGGGAGATGAACGCCCCGCAGAATATTGCCTTTTACCGCGTTATTTTTGTTGGGTTCATTGGCGGAATCCTCTCCATGCTAGTGGCGCTTGTCTTTTTCGATATTGTAAAAAATAATATCAATCCGATCACGATTGGCATTACCGAGGAGCTGGCCAAAGCGATAATGGTCATTAGTTTTGTCCGGTATCGGAAATACAGGTATATTTTGAATGGACTCCTCATTGGGGCTGCTGTTGGTGCTGGTTTTGCTGCATTTGAAACAGCGGGATACGCCCTCCGATCGCTTATGTCCGGGGATGCCCAAAATCTCTATACCACCATTTTATGGCGCGGGCTTTTAGCTCCCGGCGGGCATGTGGCTTGGGCGGCTCTGACTGGCGCAGCCTTTTGCCGGGTACAAGGGGATCAGCCCTTTAGGCTGAATATGTTAGTCAAAATAAAATTCTTACGCGTCTTCCTCTTAGTCGTGGTGATGCATGCACTATGGGATACACCGATTAACGGTATGTTTCCTTTTGGACAGATCTTTTTAACATTGGCATCATGGGTAGTGGTGTTCCTGCTCATTCGTGCTGGTCTAAAGGAGATAGGGGAGAAAAAGCTGCTGGTTTAAAAAATCATGGGGACAGTATTGCTGGCGGACATGACTAAATCATAATCACCCGGTGGAATCCTGGTCGGTTTAGTGCACAAAGAAATGAGTAATAAGCTTGATCCAACCGAAAAACGCAACCCATAAGGGGATACTTAGTGATGTACCCCAAAGTAATCCAACTAATAGATTTCCATCCCTTTCCATGAAATCCACTCCCACTGAGTTTGATAGTTGCACCTGAATCTTGTTATGTTTTTCAATTGTACGTTGAATGTAATCGCTTACAAATAAACAAATCTTGGAGCGTTTTATATCTAATGGTAATGTAATAGTAGCAAATAATTGAAGAGAAATAATGAGAAATTTGTCGTGATCAACGAAAAGCTTATCGACAGGTTTCGTAACCCCTCTTTTTACTATTATTGACGTTCATACTGAGTTAAAATCAGATGGAGGGTTTACGTTTAAATCCCGCTGGGGAGTTGGAGGGGTACTATCTATCTAGCGCAAGCCTTTATGTCATATATCTTGATTGTTTCACTGAAAAGGATTATTCTGGGTGGCGGAGTGTGCACCTGGTGTTGTTGGGGCTTGCGAAGAACGAGGAATCAGTACATAAGTAGGACAGTTAGGGGTGATGGAGAAATGACTTGGAGTATTGCTACTTCTATTAAAACAAAGGTGGATCGTTTTGGGATCACTATTGATCGGGTTGTTCTGCCAAATGGCGAAGAAAAGAACTTTTCCTATTTAGATTTTGCAAAGGGTGTTTGCGTTCTGCCTATTACGAAGGATCATGATGTAGTTTGTTTAAAACAATATCGTCATGCGCTTACCAGTTGGCAATGGGAATTACCTGCGGGGATGATTGATCACGACGGAATTGATCCTCTTGAGATTGCGAAAAAAGAGCTAGAGGAAGAGACAGGCTATGTGGCCGAGCATTGGCTTGATTTAGGAAGCTTTTACCCGTCACCAGGTTCCACGACGGAGGAAATCTATTTGTTTGCGGCGGCTGGCCTCACTCCCACTGAGCAAAATCTGGAAAACAGTGAACAAATTGAATTACATACAGTCACCATGCAGGAATTGAAAGACTTGATTACGAGTGGAGATTTCAAGCATGGTGCAGGACTTGCTGCTGTTTTACGCTACAAGTTTATGACGGATTAGATTTGAGGAGGTCTTTTTATGCAACCGTTATTTTTACAACCCGTTTTTAAGGAAAGAATTTGGGGCGGCACCGCTTTAAAGGAAGAGTTTGGATATGCTATTCCGACTGAACATACGGGAGAATGCTGGGCTATTTCTGCACACCCGAATGGTCCATCGGTGATTGAAAATGGGCCATTTGCCGGTATGACATTGGATAACCTATGGAAAGAGCATCCTGAATTATTTGGGAATCCTAGTGGAGAAGTATTTCCACTGTTAACGAAGATTCTAGATGCAAACATGGATTTATCTGTTCAAGTCCATCCAGATGATGCTTATGCCAAGGTTTATGAGAACGGTGAGCTCGGAAAAACAGAATGCTGGTATATCATTGACTGTAAGGAAGATGCCGATATGATTTTCGGCCATAATGCGCGTTCGAAGGAAGAATTGGTTGCGCAAATGAATGAAGGAAAATGGGACGAGCTACTACGCCGCGTGAAAATCAAGCCAGGCGACTTTTTCTATGTCCCAAGCGGTACGATTCATGCTCTATGTGAAGGGACGCTTGTGTTGGAGACCCAGCAAAGCTCCGACACCACTTATCGGGTCTATGATTATGACCGCAAGGATGCAGAAGGAAATCTTCGTGACTTGCATTTAGAAAAAGCCATCGAAGTTACGACTGTGCCGCATAAAGATGCTGTGAGTTTGCCACGGGTGGATGAACGTGCCGATGTGACGATCACTACGTTTGTGGAGTCTGACTTTTTCTCTGTTTATAAATGGGATCTTCACGGAAAGGCATCGTTTCCTGCGCATGAACCGTATTTGCTGCTAAGTGTAATTAAGGGAGACGGGGAGCTGCTTCATGAGGGCGAGCGGTTTGAGTTGAAGAAAGGGACGCATCTTATTATTCCTGCCGGATTTGGCGAGTTTGAATTAGATGGGAACTGTGAATTGATTGTGTCGCATACGTAGTGCATTTTTTTAAAAAGAGAAAAGCGTAAAAGAATGACAGTAGTTATTGGTATATAAAAAAGTAAAACTCGTCATTATTGGCGAGTTTCTTTATTAGGAATACAATACACCTAAAACCTCACCGTATTGCATTATTTCTTGGATTGTTGCGATAAACCTCACTCCTTTTTAAATAAATGGATTGTCCTTTACTAAGCAACCAGCAAAAGGTAAATAAGCGGAGGCTTTCCGGTTAAATGGAGACTGGAGACTTTTTCGGAGGAAATAAGGGGAGGTTTTCCGGTTATACAAAGAAAAATCCCTCGTTTTCGTATTTTTCGAGTAAATAGGCGGAATCTCTCCGACTATTTAAGCCTTTTTTAATAATAATTACCGATTAAGCGGAATCTCTCCGTCTATTATCAGCTCGGGCGCTTAACCTGTTCCCCCAACCGATAAATGCGGCCCTGCCTACTTGGAATTTTCAGTGATTTTTAGCTAAAAATCCCCGTAGACCTTAAATACTTCGTGGCTAGATAAAAACTCACTGAAAAGAAAAGAAGCCGATATTCCTTCCAAACTGATGGAAAGGAGTATCGGCTTCTAGTATTCATCTACCATCAGAAAGTGGCAGGTCCATTAGATAGAATCCTATTTTGATAGAGTGATGGAACCAACGGACTTATCTTTTGCTTGGTCATTAACAAGTACTTTTAATCCGTAATGGCCAATATTACGTCCTGCATCCGGTAAGAATGCATTGTTGTAATCTTTACTGTCATTGAATAGATTCACACCCGGCTGGCTAGGGAAGAGTAACGATTGCCCTGGGTAGGAAATATTCAATCCAGATGTTGGGAAGAAGTTAAACGCAGCATCGGCAAGATGGAATTTAGTAACCGCTTGACCAAGTACTTTATTACCATTCTTGATTAAGAGATTCGTATCGTCATGGGCATCGACAACGCCTAGGAATCCATCTCCAGGGTGAATACCTGTCCAGTTATCGGTAAAGCTGTCATCAACATACCAAACCACTAATCCACCATCATAGCTCATGAGAGAGTTTCCGCGGCGAAGATGGGCAAGACCTGCGTCTACACCTTTTTGGTTACGCCATTCTAGTAAATAGTATTGATCTGTGTATTTGTTTCCGTCAAACTTTTCGAATCCATTTAAAGTAAAGGCAGGAGTGTCAGTTTCACCGCCCTCTTCGACGATGGTTTGACCATCAGCGACCACTTTAATATTGTCTGCGAAGAAACCTGTGAACGATGAGCCCCAGTCAGTAATATAACGTAAGCGTAACTTGATATTTTGGCCTGCATATGCGGAAAGATCAAATTTCTCCTCTTTCCAGCCATCAGAATTTCCGCTAAACCCTGGTAAAGATTCTAAAATAGTAGGGTAAGCTTCAGACACGGCATCAGAATTAGTATCCGCATTTCCTAACGATTTCCAAGTCGCACCGTTATCCGTAGATACTTGAACGAAGGCATAATCCCATTGCTCTTCAATATCAAACCAAGCATCAAACGTTAATTCTGCAGAGGACTTACCAGTTAAGTCAACATCCGTTACCATGTTGGTATCGATTTCATCTGCTTGTCCGCCCCAGAATTCATAGCTTCCGGTTTTCGGTGTGTTAACCGGTGATTTCTTTGTAGGAAGATTCACTTGAATCGCTTGGTTGTTTTGACCAAGTGGAGAGTTGGCCTGGTCTAATAAGAAGTTAACACCTTTTTTGTTAATATCTGCAAGGTCTATTTTCGTTGGGTTTGTCCATTTTCCGCCTAATGTGGATTGGAAATAAGATTTAGCCCATGGCGAGAATCCAGTAGGTTCTGTTCCAGGAATGTCACCAGACCAAGAACCTGAAGACATAATCGACCAATATTCAATCGGGTCACCAGCACCAGAGTAGATGGTATCATACTCATCTGGTAAGCCTAAATCGTGACCGTATTCATGTGCGAATACACCTGTTGCACCATCTTCCGGCATCACTGTGTAATCATAGAAACCAGGAAGTCCTTTGCCGAGTCCATCTGGATCAACGAATACAGCAGAACGATGGGACCAAATCGCGTTATCACCTAGGGAACCGCCGCCAGCTTCTTGACCCATTCCGGAGTGGATGATTTGTAAGTGGTCAACTAAACCATCTGGCTCCCAGTAATTGCCGTCGCCATCTAAATCATGTGGATCTTCTAAATCATAATCCTGCAATGGAACATTTGCTGCTTTCGCTGCATTTAAAGCATCGCCGATTAATTTGCTTGCGCCGCCTGGTGCAAGATTATCATGACCGCCGGCAGGTGAATCTGCACCGTAATATTTTGCTGTTCCAGGTACTTTCAACCAGCCATAGGCTTTCCCTTCAACGGTGTATGTACCGCCAGATTGCTGCTCATAGAATTGCTTTTGTGAAACAAAATTTTCTCCATTTGGACCTTTTACGCCATTCTTTCCAAAAATCATATCCTCGAAATGCTGGGTGTTATAGTCTGTATAGTAGTTATCCGTTTCATTCTTTTTGATTTTGTTGTGCGCAAAATCGGAGTATTCAACCATCAAGGTGAGAAGTTTCCCTTTTTTCTTAATCCCTGGTGAAGCAGATTCCTTCACTGGATCCGGATGAGTCTTACTGCCTTGTAGTTTTCCACTCGTTCCGGCTTTTGTCTCCTTCTTGAACTTTTCGTGTTTTTGGGATTCAGCCGCCTTCACTTTTGGTGCAAGCGGGTCCTTAATCGTATTGGTGCCCACCTGTTTTCCCTTAAACGCTAAATAATCGGCTAAGGCTTTTTGCTTCTCAGCCTCGGAAGCATCAGCAGATAGTTTCCCCTGCTTGATCAAAAGCGCAATAATTTTTTCGTCATTTACTAGTGCTAGATCGAGTGCGCTTTTTGCATGAGATAAATGGGCCTTTGCCGTACTAGGACTACTAGCACTAGCAGAGACGGGTAGATTCCCCGGAATCCCTGAAAATAAGGTTCCGGCAATTACCATGGTGGTGAGACCAGACTTGATCAATTTCTTCAATGAAAAACCCCCTAAAATTTATTTTTGTCACAAATACATATTATTCTAAAAATTAAGAGAATAAAATAAGAGTCGCTCATCAAATTTTGACAGCGTGAAAATGTACATTTTTTTGATAGATTACTCGTGAAAAGGTATAAAAACATGATTAAAACAGGGGAAAAGCGGGATGTACTAAAAAGCGCACCATTGAAAATATCAATGAATTTCCTCTTAAACAAAGAAGATTATGCCAAAAAATGTCGCTATTTAGCGAACGTTTTTGTTCTTAATAACGTTGACTTGTTCGTTTAAGTTTAGTAGATTTGTCAATACAGGAATGAAATTACGAGAGAAGGATGTGGTTCGTTGTTTAGAAGAATGAAAGTATTCACCTATCTTCTCATAACCCTCGTTATTGGAAGTATTGGTTTTCTTTTATTCATTACTATTCAGGGGAAAGGAAATCCAAATCAAATCCCCACTTACTTTGGATATAAGCCACTCACTGTTTTAACAAACAGTATGGAGCCTGCAATCCATGCAGGGGATATGATTTTTATTAAAGCCAAACGGGCTGCAGCGGTCAAAAAGGGAGACATTATCACCTTTAAACTATCTGAAGATAAACTGATCACGCACCGAGTAGCCACAGTTACACATGAAGGATTTTTGACAAAAGGGGACAACAACAATGTGGAGGACGAGTGGGTAGTAGACCCTGCCAACATGATTGGTGAGGTAAAATTCATACTCCCGAATGCCGGCTACATAGCGAAGTTTTTGGCTGGTAAAATGGGGTTCGCCTTATTTATCCTCCTTCCTTTATTGTTGTTTTTCCTAATTGAAGTGTATCAAAGGGTCTATCGAAATTTGGAGAAACAGGAAAGCAAAGGAACATCAACGGTTCCGAGATAAACCATTGGTAGTAATGATTAAACTATATAACCATTTTAGGGGGAAACTGAGAATGAAAAAAGTACAAAAAGCGTTGTTAGCAACATCATTGGCGGGTGCATTAGCAGTAAGTGCAGGATACGGTACATATTCATGGTTCACGTCTAGTACAAAAGCAAGCGGTGCCATTGATAATGGTACATTATCGGTAAATAATGGCCAGGATATCTCTACTAAATTATTTAGTGCTAGCAAATTTGCCCCATCCCAAGTTGTGAAAGGGGATTATATCGCAATCCAAAACACGGGCGATATGGCGCAAACCTTAAAAGCGAACTATACGGCAACAGTGGACAAGGCATCTGCAGATCCCTATAAAATCTATTATCTAGCATTTAAATACAAGGTAACGCCTGATATGGATGAAATCCAGGATTGGAGAATGGAGTGGGAGAAAGGTTTCTTCAATGGAAACCATAATGAGCGTTCCGTTCAAGCTTTAGCAAAATCTAAAGCATTACCAAAGGGCGTAGAAGTGGTGACGGGTGAAGCTACCGTTGAGGAAGCGCAAGCAATGGCGGCACTTGCGAAAACGCCTAAATCGGAAAATACAAAAACGTATAAACTTGGAAACGATGAGTTCTTTACACTGCAAGAGGATGAGTATATTGGGGTCGTGTTTGACGTTAAGCTTGATCAAAAGGCAGGGAATGAGTATCAAGGTGCAAAATATGATGCGACTCTGACGGTTCAGGCCAAGCAAACAGATAACGGAGCTAAATACGATAAATAGAATACTAGCTGCAAGAAGTAGGGGCGGTCATAGTGGCTGCCCTTATTTTTAGAAAGGAGTCAGTCATGAATACTCGGGTAGAGAGAACTTGCCTTCAAAGGAGAAGACGAAATACAAAGATTCGTTTCTTTACGTCTATTGCAGGTATCCTTTTGTTCTCGATATGTAGTGTGGTGGTACCATCGATCCCTGGAACCTTTGCATGGTTTACCTCAGAAACGAAGGCGACAGGTACGATCCAAAATGCTACGACTGCTGATTTATTAACGATTCAGGCATCTGAAGTTACATATGAAGAGAATTGTTCACTTGGCAATGCTGTTTCGATCAAGAATATATCTGATCTCGATACGACTGTCCGTGTTTCTGTTACGACCACCAACGGAGAGATGGTTCTAAGGGAGCAGCATGTAAATCCTCATGAAACCTTAGTAACAAACCCTGCTGATCTAACTAAAATTATCGGAAATGAATGTAAGGCGAATCAGATTGAATATCGAATTCATGCCTTTACTAATTTTGTGGATGAGCCTTTTGTCGTTTCCGTTGATCCGACAAAAATGAAACAAATGATTCCGCCCCCATCTGTCGGCAGCGACATGAAGGATGTCACGAAAGATCAAGAGGAAGACGTGAGCCAGGATGATCAGCAGCAAAATAGCGAGGGTATTCCTACTCCGTAGGCTGTGGCCATTTAGGAAGGTCATTTTTAGGAGTATAGGAAGGAAATCGGGCGGATAGGTGTATCTGCTCTTTTTTTTTGCCCGAGAATCATCCATTATTATTTAATCTAGGTGAAATACATACGGAACCCTATCACCATTAGTAGGACAGAAAGCATTTGAATAATCATTTTTCCGGGAATTCGCTGGGCTACTAAAACACCAATCTGGGATCCTATAATAACCCCCACGCCTCCCCATATGACCGTTATCCAATCAATGTTACTATAAAACATCTGTGAAACGACGCCAACTGATGAATAAAGGGTGAGCGAAAAAATGGAAGTAGCTGTTGCATAATGGGTGGAAACCTTAAAGATATAAATTAAAATGGGAACAAGCAGCCAGCCCCCACCAATCCCCAGATAACTTGATAATACGCCCATGAGAAAACCAAGCGGGAGCAGCCATGTACCCTTAAGCTGTGGATTGTCTGTGGCGGATGGTTCGGTTACATCTTCCGATACAGTACCGCCTGCTCTGCTCACTTTTCGAACAGCAAACGGGGAGTTTTTTGCAAATAAAAAGACGCCGAGTGCAACAAGTAAGCTGGCAAAGACGACATAGAAATAACTGGATGAATACATCTGAAGCAGATACACTCCCAGTAAGGAACCTGGGAAAGCACCAATCCCGAGAAGGATTCCTGTTCGATAATTAATCCTTTTTTGCTTCGCATATCCAAATACTCCTGATAAGGAGTTAATTAAAATGATGACAATGCCGGATGCTGCTGCAATGGTGGGCTCCATATGAAATAAAAGGAGCAGTGCCGGGACAAAGATAAATCCTCCTCCGGCTCCAACTATTGTTCCGTAACCGCCCGCAATGACACCAACCGCTAAAAGCAGCAAACCTGTTGTTATTTCCATGAGTGGTCCCCCCTTACCTCGATATATTAAAACTAACAGAGGATGGAGGGGGTGCATAGTTGAATTATTTTATGGGCTATCAGCAATTGTAATACCAACCATTTCGATAGGTTTATTAATTTAAAATAAATGATAAAATTTTTGTTAAGTTACGCTAAGATGGATCTAAAGCCATTTATGCCGGACGGGGGTGGGGTAGGAGCAATGAATATTGAGAGTCTAAAAATGTTTTGCACTGTGGTGGATGAAGGAAGTATCAGTAAGGCGGCCCGCTTACGATTTGTCTCGCAGCCGGCTGTTACTAGACAAATTCATCAGTTAGAAGAAGTGTATGGGATGTTATTATTTGAGCGAGTAGACGGAAAGCTACTCCTTTCTGAGGCGGGGAAGACTCTCTATCCCTATGCAAAGGAAATCATCGAATACATGAAGAGATCCGTTGAGGCCATTGATGTGCTAAGGGGATCTCAAGATACAGTCCTTCGAGTGGGGGCAAGCCTAACGATTGGTGAGTATTTATTACCGGGTTTACTTGGGAGCTTTAGTAAAAGTGATCCGGATATTAAATTTAGTTTAACCATTGGGAATACACCCACCATTTTATCTAAGCTAGATAATAACGATATTGATATTGCTTTGGTTGAAGGTGCCGTAAAAAAGGAGAACTTTATCGTCGAGAAGTTTGCTGAAGATGAGTTGATCTTAGTCGCACCTTTTCATCACAAATGGAAGGACCGAGAAAAGATTCACATTACGGAGCTGCCTGAAGAGAAAATGATTTGGCGAGAGTCAAATTCAGGTACACGTCTAATAGTAGAAGAAGCGTTCAAAGAAAAAGGGATCCTCGATCAGATAGAGAGTGCAATGGAGCTTGGAAGTATGCAATCGATTAAAAGTGCTGTCGAAGCGGACCTCGGTGTAAGCCTTCTTCCAAAGCTTACAGTTGTAAAGGAATTAACATACGGAACCTTGTGTGAGATCAAAATAGCCGATTTTCACCTAACAAGAGATTTGTGGATGGTACAAAAAGTCCATCGCTTCCAAAAAACAGGCTTACGACACTTTATTGACTTTATCCGTGGCAAGTGAAGCAGTGAAGCAGGGGACGGTTCTCCTGCTTCCAGTATTGGATCCCATATCCAAGAATATTTAGTAGAAAAGGGCCCCAATGGCACTTATTGGATCCCGCATCCAAGAACGTTTAGTAGAAAAGGGCCCCAATGGCGCTTATTGGATCCCACATCCAAGAATATTTAGTAGAAAAGGGCCCCAATGGCGCTTATTGGTTCCCGCATCCAAGAACGTTTAGTAGAAAAGGGCCCCAATGGCGCTTATTGGATCCCACATCCAAGAATATTTAGTAGAAAAGGGCCCCAATGGCGCTTATTGGATCCCGCATCCAAGAACGTTTAGTAGAAAAGAGCCCCAATGGTGCTTATTGGATCCCTTTTCCAAAGGAAGCAGGGGACGGTTCTCCTGCTTCTTCCCCGTTTCCTATTCTAGTAAGGCCTCGCAGCATTTCTTAAATTTCTTCCTACTTCCACAAATACAACTTTCATTTCTTCCGGGTAGTGGGTGACCCGCTTTTTTATACTGATTGATTTTTCGACGCTTCACACTTGTAGCCACTTCTAGCATTCGCTCGTGCGCATAACGATACAATTGTTTGTAACTTTGGCAAAAATACTCCACGACAAGCTGATTATTTTCTCCAATGCGATTTCGCGGGCAGCCGCCGTGACACAATTGCAGAAATTCACATGATTGGCATTGAGCAGGAAGGGCCGGTTTTTTTGCTAAAAATTCTTCCATTATTTCACTGTTGATGAAAGATTCTAAGGATTGATCCCTGAGATTCCCTAATTTATATTGATCGTGGATGAAAAAGTCACAAGGGTATGCATCGCCGTTTTGTTCAAAAATAATTGTTTTTGGGCAAGTCTGTTGGTGCGTACAAAGTTCGGCTTGTTGATGAAGATAGACTGCTAGAATATTATCAAAGAATCGAACGGAGATCTGAGGGTCTCCATTGTTATACCAAACATCAAAGGCCTCGCATAAGAAATCTCCATATTGTTTCGGCGTAATGAAATAGTTTCCGGGTTGAGTGATATCCTGTGATTGAAAATCCATACAGGGAATAAATTGAACATGACTAAAGCCTTCACTTTGGTAAAAGTTCATTAATTCCTTTGCTTTAAAAATATTATCTTCATGTAAAACTGTTAATATATTAAAATCAACCTTTGCTTCTTTTAAATAGTGAATACCTTGCATAATCGACGTAAAGCTTCCTTTTCCCGAGCCGGTCACTCTTCTCGCATCATTGATTTCTTCTGGCCCGTCCAAGCTGACTCCCACTAAAAAGTCATACTTTTTGAAAAACGCAGCCCATTCTTCGTTGAGTAATGTCCCATTTGTTTGAATGGCGTTACTAATCACGGTATTTTTTGGGGCATATTTCACTTGTAGTTGAACCACTCTCTCAAAGAAGTCCAAGCCAGCTAGTAAAGGTTCGCCGCCTTGCCAGGCAAAGGGGACGATTCCTTTTTTTATCGCCATATACTCCCGTATAAATTTTTCAAGTAATGCATCATCTATTCGCTCTATTTTTTCGGGTCTTCCATTACATCTGCTGTAATAACAATAGTCACAAGCAAGATTGCAGGCTTCTGAAACGGTTTTCCACATAACCCCGGCAATCCCGCGATTCACAAGCGTCCCACATGTATTCATACGTCCCAACCCCTTACATGTTGTTAATTTACTATAGTATAGAAAATGACAACATATGGATATGACCGAAATCACAACCACGTAATTGGATGGTATTTACATGAAACGCTACTATTGGAAATTAGTCTATTAAACTATGCTCAGGAACGCTATAATGCTTTGGAGAGACTCCAAAGTAATTTTTAAATGCTTTTGAAAAGGAGTAAAGGTCAGAGTATCCTAATGTAAAGGCAATCTCCGTAATATTAAATCGCTTTTCTTCCATCATTTTGGCTGCTTGCTTCATTTTACAAGCCGTAATAAACTTCTTCGGGCTAATCCCAAGTTCGCGGGAAAATTGACTCGTTAAATAGGATCGGTGTAATCCGACATATTTCGCCACATCTTCCACGGTAATTCCTTCCCCATAATGCGTTTCCATAAATTCGATGCTTTTCCTAAGCCAGTTTCCGTCGTTTGGATCTAGTTGGTTACTTGCCTTCGAGGTTTCGATTAGCTTCGAGAACAATTCATACATTTTGCTTAAACGAGCTAGTTCGGTTATCTCACTTGTTATCGATACAAAATCGACCAGCAATTTCCGTACTTCGTCATCAATAACCTTAGTAGCAACCGGAGAGAAAGGGGTCACTCCCATGCTTTGCAGAATGGCCTTTGACTGTTTTCCATCAAAGGCGATCCACACCATTTGTAATGGATTGTCCTCCAGGGTTTTATAGGTGTGAGTTTGATTGGGGAATATGCAAAAGAAATCTCCAGGCGTGATGGGAATGTTATGCTGCTCAAACGTAAACTGGCCTTCCCCCTCTAAAACGAAATGAATACTAAAGTAAGGAATTAACCGCGGCCCGATTTTGTAGTGGGGCTTGGCTAGGTTTTTTCCAGCACGGATCGGCCACAGTCCACCTGCTTTTTCAATAGGAGTAGGGGTATGGAACCAATGATCGGCATATTCGTGTGTAAACTCTTGCATTTTCAAACCTCCTTTTTGAATAGATAAAAAGGTATAAAATTTCCGACTTTGAGAATTGTCTAGCTTCAGCGCCCTAGCGGCTAGTGTCCTTCGCTCTCCGCCCTACGATAAGTCAACATCGATTCGCCTCCGGCTCATCGTGTTTCCTTTATCTCAGTTGGAGCGCTCCAGGCCATACGCCGCTGACCAGGGCGCTTCCGCTTTTCTACCTAACAAAATGACATGTAATCTTTTAACATTATAACATCAAATAACCGTTGAATTGCAGGTATATTCATATTAATCAAAAAATTTTAGAAGAGGGAGTTTTGAAAGGGTGAACAAAAAGCCAAATGTCGTTTTTATTACAACAGATCAGCAGCATTGGAATACCATCAGCGCTTTGGGAAACTCCCACATTCGTACGCCAAATTTAGATCGATTAGTTGAAAGCGGAGTGTCGTTTGAACGGGCATATGTAGCGAGTCCGGTGTGTTCGCCAAGCCGCTCCACGATTATTACGGGTGAGTATCCATCCCGGCATGGCTGCTGGAATATTGGTGTCGAGTTGAGTGAGGAGCGTCCTACGATTGGTCAATACATGAAGGATGAAGGCTATGCAACAGGATTATTTGGGAAAGCTCATTTTAAACCAGTCTTAAAAGAGGGAAGCTTCGAAGCTCCGCCGCATATTCATAACCGGGAATTTTGGAACAACTTCAAGGGACCTTATTATGGGTTTGAACATGTCGAGATGGTCCATGGACATTCAGATGAGGATTCCTCCCATGGCATGCATTATGGGGCGTGGCTGGAAGAGCAGGGAATCAATCCGAAAGATTATTTTGGACCCGGCGGCGGACACAGGGAAGGCTCATGGGACTTGCCGGAAGAATATCATTATACCCGGTGGACAGCAGATCGGACGATGGAGTTTATCGAAAAGAACGCTAACCGGGAACCATTTTTCGCATGGTGCAGCTTCCAGGACCCTCATAATGCTTTCTTGTGTCCGGAGCCTTGGAATAGTTTATATGATCCTGACAATATGCCGCCCTTTAACAGGCGTGAAGGGGAAATGAAGGATAAGCCCCTCATTCATCAATATTTGATTGAAGATAGACTGAAGGATTTAGATGTAACTGTCATGTCAGATCCCGGTCATGACACGGGAGGAATCCAATGTTTAGGAAAAACAACCTATAACATTGGCGAAGAACGGGCGAAAAAGTGGCTTGCTTCTTATTACGGGATGATTAGTTTGATCGATCACCATGTTGGCCGAATTTTGGATCAAGTAGAGCACTTGGGAATAAAAGAAAATACGGTCATTGTATTTACATCAGATCACGGGGATTATGCCGGAAACCATGGACTTTGGTTAAAGGGCCCGATTCATTATGAAGATATTGTGAGAGTGCCATTTATTGCGCAGTGGACAGGTACAATCCCTGCAGGCAAGCGGACCCAGTCACTTCTTAGTTTAGTAGATGTGGCTCCAACCATTTTAGAGATTTGCGGAGTGGAAAAGCAAGGGCATATGCAAGGAATTAGCCAATTTGAAACTTTAACATCTCCTGAGCGTTCCGTGCGTGACTGGTGTTTGGTTGAAAATCGTGCCGAACCAACTTTTTATGTGAAAACCCTTGTCCTGGATCGATATAAGCTGAATTACTATCTTGGCAGGGATGAAGGAGAACTATATGACCTAGAGAATGACCCGTATGAGTTTACCAACTTATTTAACCGGAAAGAGTATGAAGCGATTAAACTCAAGATGTTTATCAAACTAACCGAGGTATACGGAGAATTGGAAAACCTTTATCCGCCTAGACAAAGCTTTGCTTGATAACTTTAGAATTTAGAATATTTATAATTTTATATTGAATCTGGTTTATCCATAGAGTACCATGATAGTAGATAATTTCAATATGAAATTAAGTTTATCGGGCAGGAGGAAAAAGTGAGTGAAGATTATTTATCTCGATATTGATTCATTACGTCCGGATCATATGGGTTGTTATGGGTATGAACGCAATACAACACCACATTTAGACTCTATTGCAGAAAAGGGAATACGCTTTCAACATTGTTATGCCGCTTCATCTCCTTGTGTCCCATCGCGCGCCAGTTTTATGTCAGGACGATTTGGCGTAAACCATGGCGCATTAACCCATTGGGGACCAGGATATGACTTTTACTACCCAGAAGGGGATGGACATTCAAAAAAGTATCCTTTTTTCACCCGATACTTACGCGAAGCTGATTATAAAACGGTTACGTTTTCTTCCTTTGGTGATAGACATCATGCCTGGTGGTATTTCGCCGGTTGGAATGAGGTCCATACCCATACGTTGAAAGAAGGGAACGAAAACGCCGATGAAGTGATTTCAAACGTCATTCCGTGGCTTGAGCAGCATGGCAAAGAGGACAATTATTTTCTACACATACAACTTTGGGACCCACATACACTCTATACTTGTCCAGCAGAATACGTTGAAAAATGGAGAAGTGAACCAGTAAAGGATTTTCCTAGTAAGGAAACCATTGAAAAGCATCAAGCAGACAGCTTTCCCCGTTCTGCGACGTTTCTACATACAGTTGATTCCCATCCAGTCACCATGCCAAGTGCCATCAAGAATCGAAAGGATTATAAACATTTAATTGACGGCTATGACGGTGCTATTTCCTTTATGGATGAACAAATTGGGAAGCTTTTGAACAAATTAACGGACCTCGGAATGGAAGACGAAGTTTGTTTTGTCATCAGTGCAGACCATGGTGAATCCATGGGAGAGCAGGGAATTTATGGCGAGCATGCAAGTGCCACTGAAGCTGTCCATCATCTTCCACTCATAATGAAGGTTCCGGGTGTAACATCTCCAGGCACTGTCTATGACGGGTTTCTCTACAATGTGGATGTGATGGCGACCATTACGGAACTTGTAGGTCTATCCGTACCTTCGGGATGGGATGGAAGCTCCTATTTACCAGTATTAAAAGGAGAAAATCTAGATGGACGAGAGTATTTAGTGATGGACCATGCCTTATACACATGCCAACGGGCCGTTCGGGATGAACGCTGGTACTATATCCGAACCTATCATCCAGGTCTGTATCGCTTTGACGATGTCACCTTATACGATCTTGACCATGATCCATATCAAATGAAAAATGTGGCTGACGACTATCCGGAAATGGTGAAGAAAATGAATCATCGATTAGCCTTGTGGGAGCAAGAGCATCTGGGATTTCCAAGGAATATGGTGGATCCGTTACAAAAGGTGGTTGAAACGGGGCCTTGGAAATATGTCACGCTTGAACAGTGGGTGAATCATCTACGAACAGCAGGCTGGGAGGAAGCCGCAGATCAACTACTAAACAAATATAATCCTGCTGATGACGTATCATCAGCCTATGTAAAGGCAACAGCAGTCAAGTAACGTATACAAACGAGGGGGGAACAAAAGAATGCAGGGTGAAGTAAATACGGAATCAGTCATCCAGGTACAAAAAGAAAAACGAAAGCCGTTTTGGAAACGTGTCGATCATAGACTCATGGTATTTTTATCTTTAGTGGTAGGAATCCTTGTGTGGACGCTTTTATCTACGATTCCATCGGTTAATGCGATCTTAACGAATCCGATTACGATTGCCAAAACATTTGTTACAGAACTATCGAATAAGAATCTGATCACGGATATCGTTGCCAGTATCTACCGTGTGTTAGGCGGGTTTTTGTTAGGACTTTTGGTAGCGATTCCATTTGCCTTTTTAATGGGATGGTATGACATTTTCCGCTCTTTGTTTGAACCATGGATTCAATTTTTCAGAACGATTCCACCGATTGCGTTAATTCCGCTCGTTATTGTGGCATTGGGTGTGGGAGAAAGTGCAAAAATCGCTGTTATATTTGTCGCAACCTTCTTGGTTATGGTTGTTTCCATCTATCAAGGTGTTCGGAATGTAGACCCTACTCTTATTAAAGCAGCCAGGGTATTGGGGGCTACGGATAAGGATATCTTTTTGGAAGTCGTTGTTCCTGCATCCTTTCCATATATTCTGGTGGGGGTTCGATTAGGATTAGCATCGGCGTGGACAACGCTAGTGGCAGCAGAACTTACAGGTGCGTCCAAGGGGCTTGGGAATATGATCATGGAAGCGGGGCTTTTCTTCCGGATGGACCTCGTCATCTTGGGGATTATCTTAATTGGCTTAATTGGATTTATCATGGATAAAGGTGTTCTATGGCTAGAGAAAAAATTAGCTGGCTGGCAAGAGGTGAGCAAATGATGACAACAGGAAAAAGTGACGCAAAGATTAAGGTAAAAGGGCTCTCAAAGATCTACCAGGGTAGAAATGGAGATGTCATTGCCCTTAATAATGTAGATCTCGAGATTAAACAAAATGAATTTGTTTGTATCGTAGGGCCGAGCGGCTGTGGAAAAAGTACGTTGTTAAATATCATTGCCGGATTGGAGAAAAAAACGTCCGGATCTGTATTAGCCGATGATAAAGAAATTGAAGGACCAGGAGAAGGGCGTGGAGTGGTGTTTCAACAGTACGCACTTTTTCCCTGGAAGACCGTTCTTAAAAATGTGGAGTTCGGCTTAAAGTTAAAAGGCATTGATGCTGTCACACGCAGAAAACATGCCATGGAGTATTTAGAATTAGTCGGTTTAAAGGATTTTGCCCATTCCTACCCTAAGGAATTATCTGGAGGGATGAAACAGAGGGTAGCGATTGCCCGCGCCTTTGCGGCTGAGCCGGAAGTGCTGTTAATGGATGAGCCCTTCGGTGCACTTGATGCCCAAACTCGTGCCCAGCTTCAGGAGGAACTTCTCAATATTTGGGAGAACAAGAAGAAAACCTGTTTCTTTATCACCCATGATGTCGAAGAAGCTGTTTTGTTAGCGCAAAGAGTGGTTATCATGAGTGCCCGTCCTGGAAGAATTAAAGAAGTGATTGATGTGGATATTCCTTATCCACGGACACAAGAAACAAAACTAGCGTCAAGGTTTGTTGAAATCAAGAACGAAATATGGTCGAAAGTGTACCAAGAGTACTTAGCAGTAAAAAAATAGATTACTAGGGGGAAATGAAAAAGATGAGAAAAAACAAATCATTAGTCTTTATGTTTCTTTTAGCCATGATTCTGCTAATTAGTGCTTGTTCTTCATCAACATCAAGTGAAAGCAATTCTTCAGGAGAAAAGAAGTCGGGTGAAAAGAAAGAAACGCCAACCATTAATATTGCCTACATGCCCGATGTACATGGGGCAACGCCACTTGTAATTGCTGAGAAAAAGGGCTATTTCAAGGATGCTGGTATTAAAGCAAACCTTGTTAAGTTTAACAGTGGTCCCCCGGAATTCCAGGCAATGGTCGCCGGTGATATCGACATTGCTTACATTGGACCAGGTGCAACCTTCTTAGCTGCCCAAGGTCAGGGAAATATCATTGCCGTAGATAGCTTAAATACGGGTGATATGTTACTGGCGTCGAAAAAGTCAGGTGTAAAGGATGTAAAAGACCTGGTAGGAAAAACGGTTGGCGTACCAAAAGGTACCTCTGGTGAAATGGTTCTGAACTTAGCGCTTGAAGCAGCAAAGGTAGATCCAAGCAAAGTAAACATTGTCAACATGGAAGTGGCGGGTGCGGTTTCAGCCTTTATTGCCAATCAAGTCGACGCTGTAGCGATTTGGTCCCCATTTACAGCTGAAATTGAAAAGCAAGTTGGTGCGGATAATTTCGTAAAGTTAGCTGACAACACTGATTTCTTCCCAGAGTATGTATTCCCTCAGAGCTGGGTCGTCAGCCCAAGATATTTGAAGGAACATAAAGAAGAGGTAGAAAAATTCCTACAAGCATGGACAAAAGCCAATGATTATCGTAAAGACCATATTGATGAAGCCGTTACATTAACGGCGGAGTTCACGGGGATCGATGAAGCAACCTTGGCCTCGCAGGTTAAAACAACAGAGTTTTTAAGCTCTGAAGAAATTAAGGGGAAATTTGAAGATGGAACGGCAGTTAAATGGTTTGAAAATCTTCAAAAACTATTTGTCCAAAATGGTAAGATGAAAGAAATAGTAGATGGAGAGAAATTCATCAGCCCTGAACCGTTTTATGAGGCATTAAAGAAGTAATCATTGTTGGTTCATCATTGACACAAGAAAAAGGGGGGAATTCCTCCCTTTCTTACTTTAAAGGGTGTTGGAGTATGAAAATAATCGAATTATTAAATGATTATCAAATGAATAGGTTGATCAATTTTATCCGCGAACAGGGACCTATTTCTCGAGTAGAGCTATCCAAACGATTAGGAATTTCGCAACCAACTGTTACAAGGATGGTTGAAAAGGGGATCCAGGAGCAATTGGTGATCGAGAATGGATTGGGTGATTCCTCGGGAGGAAGACGTCCCGTCCTCCTAAGTATCAATAGTACCTGCTGTTACTCGATTGGGATAGAAATTGGCCGTTCCGCTGTTAAGATGGCTATTACGGATTTAAGTGGTAATATGATCACTTATCAACTAAAAGAAACCAACAATAAGGGAAATATGACCGACATTATTTCTTTTATTAAGGAACGTGTTGAGAAGATGATCGTTGAAGAGGAAATAGACCGTTCTAAACTTTTGGGCGTAGGAATAGGGATACCCGGTCCAATAAATGAATCACAGGAAGGACTTGTCACGATTCCTAATTTCTACGATATCCATAAAGTTCCTTTACGAAGGATGTTGCAACAGGCATTTACGATACCAGTTACCATAGATGTCAATGCCAATGTGGCGGCATTAGCTGAGAAGTGGTTTGGAAAAGGGAGAAGATCCAATCATTTTGTTTATGTCATGGCAGATGCCGGCATCGGTAGCGGAATAATTGTAAATGGAGAGCTTCATCGGGGAAATCACCGGGAATCCGGTTTAATCGGCCATTCAACAGTTGACCTGTTTGGAGAGCGTTGTTCGTGCGGCAACTATGGTTGTCTTGAAACCTTAGTATCAACGACAAAAATCATCAAGAACGTGTACAGCCAATTAGAGGTGAATCCACAAGAAAAACAGCTTTTCTTTGAAAATAGCGAGAACGTAACGTTTGAGGACATTGTTTTTTCTTTACAGAGTGGATCTTCCGTCACGCAACAAGTAGTGGAAGAAGCAGGACGATTTCTCGGAATTGGGGTTGCTAATGTGATCAGCTTTTTCGACCCCGAAATGATTGTCATTGGAGGACGTTTGATGCTGCTAGGTGACCTATTCTTAGATGCTTTACGGAACGAGGTCCAAGCACGAGTAGTCGGAAGCGGTGGAAAAAACACCCCCATTATGGTATCGGACTTATCTGATGGAGTGGTACTCGGTGCTGCTGCATTGGTCATTAATGAAGCCTTCTCTATTGAAAAGGCACATCAATTGGTATAGGCATTCGCAGTTATCTATCATGTAACCAGCTAGGGGGGACTTCGGTGGAATCAATTAAAAAAAGTTGTTGCGCTATGAGTAGACAGCCGGATTTACAGATTCATATGGAATCCACTTCGATTGCAATCAAAAATGAAAATGCCCCCACTAAGGAAGGGATGATTTTTCTTAGTGGCGGTAAGACATTAATGGGTTCAAACGATAAGGAAACATTTTCAGAAGATGGAGAAGGCCCTGTGAGAGAGGTTGAGCTCGCCCCATTTTTCATTGATGCATGTACCGTTACAAATGGGGAATTTAGTGATTTTATTGGAGACACAGGCTATAAAACAGATGCTGAAAAATATGGCTGGTCTTTTGTTTTTTATCAATTTTTACACCCTGAGAATAAGAATGTGAGACAATCTGTTCCCGGCACACCTTGGTGGCTGGTAGTTGAAGGTGCTGCTTGGAATCAGCCCGAGGGCACGGGTTCAACCATTGAAAATCGTTTGGACCATCCAGTTGTCCATGTTTCATGGAATGATGCGATGGCCTATTGCAAGTGGGCAGGGAAGAGGCTGCCTACTGAAGCGGAATGGGAATATGCGGCAAGAGGAGGCCTCGTCCAAAAGAGATACCCTTGGGGAGATAGA
The DNA here is from genome assembly GCF_011250555.1 of Bacillus sp. MM2020_4. Taxonomy (GTDB): domain Bacteria; phylum Bacillota; class Bacilli; order Bacillales; family Cytobacillaceae; genus Neobacillus. Next base: position 39,407 of record NZ_JAANMZ010000040.1, read on the forward strand.
CTCCATCCAGATGGAAAACATGTCTGTAATATCTGGCAGGGAACGTTTCCGCAAACCAATCATGGCAAGGATGGATATCTCGGAACGGCCCCCTCGAAATCATTCCCGCCCAATCAATATGGTCTTTATAATATGTCCGGCAATGTTTGGGAATGGTGTTCAGACTGGTTTAGTGCTTCCTATCATATAGAAGGAACTAAGAAAAATCCCCAAGGCCCGCCAAATGGAAGGGATAAACTCATAAAAGGCGGCTCCTACCTTTGCCACAAATCCTATTGCAATCGATACCGAGTATCAGCACGCAGTGCCGTCAGTCCAGACACCTCAAGTGGCCATATGGGATTCCGATGTGTGATGTGAAGCAGTGATGCAGGGGACGGTTCTCATGCTTCTTTTTCTTTATCACTCGAAACCCTAAAATATTTATGAAAAGACTAATATTAAGAAGACTAATGGCAAATAATTACCTATATGAACGAAAAATACTCTTAAGGTAATAGAGGTATATATTTGTTATTAGGGGTGGGCTAGCATGGCATTTACTGAAGGAATTGAACAATCTAAAGAAGGTACCCAACTTTTTATCGAAGCAAACAAGATCATGTCTGAAGCTGTTGTTGATCACTTTCTTTTTACCTGGCAATGGTGGTTCGGAATTGGGTTATTTATTGTTCCTTGGATTATTTGGCTCCTCTTTAGAAAAAAGGAAATCACCGGAAGGCTACTTCTTGGAGGCCTGATAACGATTATTTTATCGTTAATGATTGACCTTATTGCCATTTCATTAGGATTATGGCGTTATCCGGTAAAGTTTATCCCTGTTGGCCCTATTTTCTTACTTCCCTATCATCTTTCGCTAGTCCCAGTGGCCGTTATGTTTACCATACAAATTAAGCCCAAGGCGAATTTGTTCGTAAAGGGAGTTATAATTTCAGCCATTTCTGCTTTTGGAGGCATGAAGTTTTTTGTCTGGATTCATTTTTATGAACCGAAAAATTGGTTATCCATTTATGACTTTTGCATTTATATGTTTTTATTTTACGTTGCTTATTGGTTTACGAAGATCGATGGGTTCCAATCGATATCTAAACAATAATGGAAGCGTGGCAGTAATTGTAAGTAATGAATGTTGAGAAACCCAAATTTTTGAGGGTTTCTCTATTTTTTTGTCAGACACATTAGGAGTGTGGTGTTAGTAAGCTTTTCCTTTTGCGAAAAACCAGACACAAAATAAACGCGAAATATAAAACGATAGACAAATTGTAGCCCAAGAAATATACCATTCCCAGTGTACGTATTTGATGAGTTCTGTATATTTTTCGGCAATGACTTCAAAGACCGTCAAGAGAGAACTAAATCCGACATAATAGCAAAATTGAATAAGGCCACTCCGATCATTGGGATACCTTACATTAAAGAGGGCGCAAACAACTGGAAAAGCAAGATATTCAAACGTGAAGCTCGTCCGATTAATCGAAGCAAATAGTCGAACAGGATATTCAAGCAGCCCCCACTCCACGACTACTAAACCAATAAAAAACGTAATTACCTGTTTGAATAAGAAAGCGACAACGGCAAGTCGGATTTTATCTTTTGGTATGAAGAAAAGAATTCCTGCCGCTGAAGCGTACACCGCCAGCAAGACCCACCAATCAATTCTCATTAGCCTTCTCCCGCTCTGCTTGAAATAAGGATTTGTCTTTAAAGAACCAATTACAGCAAACCTGACTCACGTAAAAAAGAAACACCATGTATATCCACATCCCATACCACGTCAATGTTTCATATTCTAATAAATCGGTATATCTCTCGAGAACAATATCAAACAACGTGATCACAGTGACCCAGACAAAAAAATAGGTCATTCTAGTTCCTATCCTGCCTGTTACCTTCCTATGAACGTATAATATGGAAAACAATACGGGATAAAAAAAATAATTGATGGTTAGGGGGAGATCTGTCGCTTTTGGAAACTCCCGTACAGGCGCACGTAACAAACCAAATGTAAAAGAAGGCATATCGCAGAGCCAGACGATTGCTTGAAACATTAAATATGCCAAGAATCCCTTACGCCGATCATTGCTTGGAATAAACAGAATCCAGGCAATAATGCCGAACAACCACATTGCTACCAGGATCAAATACTCCATCCGCATAATTCAAAACTCCTTTTTTATTCTTAGTAAAAAGTATCTTCTATTTTCACGATTTGTATTCAATGATACAGGTGAAGCAGGGGACGGTTCTCTTGTCTCATTTTCATTTCACTCCATGACGGTGCGAGTGCAGAGAGTCTTTCCCTAGCCTTTTAGGTGAGAAACGTAGTGGATGGAGAGCGTGCCGCTCATTTATGCAGAAAGAAAGATTTTCTCTTTTAAAAAAAACGTAAAAAAGGTGTTGACCATCCACTAATATTACTGTAATATAGAACAAGTCGTCACCGAGGCGACAAAGTATTATAAAAAAGTTATTGACATTCAGTTGATAATTTAGTAAGATAATAAAGTCGCTTACGAGCGACGAGAACATTTGTTCTTTGAAAACTAAACAAACAAAAACGTCAACAAACAATATTAATCGTGTTTCTTCTATTAAATAGAAGAGCATGAGCCAACGTAACAAATGAGCTAATCAACTTTCTTGGAGAGTTTGATCCTGGCTCAGGACGAACGCTGGCGGCGTGCCTAATACATGCAAGTCGAGCGGATCTTTGGGAGCTTGCTCCCATTGGTTAG